>JBGAGQ010000003.1:0-220189 GCA_044226625.1 Thermoanaerobaculia bacterium | reverse complement strand
CCTGGGGCGTTGCCCCAGGCTTCTATGAGGGTCCTTGCTGTCAAGACTCTCTGGTGTCGTTTCGTCTCCGTGTTTTCGACAGCGTGTTCGAATCCCGACCTGGCGGCTTGTCATGGTGTGGAAGGGCCTTGGCCCCTCGCCAGCTTCTATTCGTGCTGACCCTCTGGGCCAGACACCGGATGCTCCATGCGCTCAAGGCGCGATCGACAAACCTGAAAGGAGCTGCCCCATCTAAACATACGGTTCTCGGTTGAGGGACCCAGCCTGGGCCCGGGCGCGCTCCGCCAGATCACGAGCTGCGGGTTCCTCCTCCCTACGCGGGCTTCAACTGGGCTCCAGCCGGGGTGATTCCTGTTTCCAAATAGCGCCAGAGCGCCACGAGCAGCTTGCGGGACAAGGCAACGATTCCGACCTTGCGCGCCCGGCCTCCCGCTTTGCCGAATCGAGTCCAGAACCACTGGGATAGGTCACTGTCGGGCTGCCAGCGCAACCATCCCCAGGAGATCTCGATCGCCATCGTTCGAATCCGGGGATTTCCAGCTTTGCTGATCCCTTGCTCGCGATTCAGGTCGCTGCCACTGCGGTAAGGAGTCGGCGCCAAACCCGCCAAACTCCCCACTTGGCGACGATTCCGAAGATCTCTCCAGGAGAAAAACTCACTCACGAACAGCCACGCGCTCTTGATCCCGACCGCCTTGAGTCGCAGCAAACGGTTGACCTGCTCTTCGGCCCGACACGTGGGAGCCTGAACCTGCGCCTGACGCTGCTTCTCCAGCTCTCGAATCTGTGCTTCCACAAACTCCATCCTTTGCTGCTCCCGCTCCAACCGTGCTCGCAAAACGGGAGGCAGCTCGCTTCCGTCCCACAACCGGAGCCGGTCGAAACTCTGCCGAAAGCCTGAGGCTCCGGTCCCCAGGTCGACTCCTTGCGTCGCTAAGAGGGCTCGAATCCGGTTGCCGTGCTCCGTCCGCTCCTGCTTGAGCAAGTCCAGCTCCCGGCCCAACTGGCGAAAATCCTCCGCGGCGACGCTCGGAACCCGAACGACACTCCACGCTCGCACCTCTCCCGACTCGTGGCGTCGCAGCAAATCCACTAGCTTGAGAACATCCAACCGGTCGGTTTTGGCCCGACGTCGCCGTCGACTCACCTCGATGCTCGAGGAGTCCACGACGCGATTCTCCACGCCAATCGATTGCAGAAATCGGTGCAGCCAGAAACCGTCTCGACCCGCCTCGAAAACGCTCGCTACGCGAGCCTGAGCTGGCAGGCCAAGGCACTCCTTGGCCCGTCGGATCTCCTCTTGCAAAGTCGACAGCTCCCGGGCGGGGATCGTCCGCAATCGAGGCTTCTGCCCCATTTCGGTCGTGAACGCCAAATGCCATTGGGTCCAGCCCAAATCCAGCGCGAGATACAAACTCTGGTCGGCCGCTTTAGACTCTGTTTTGTGGGTCGTCTGGCTCATCTGGTTGCCTCCGTTTGGCGATGGTGGTTCCAGAGAATTATCCAGCCGGCCCACAACCTCACTCACCCGGGGGCCTCGACCCTCCATAGCATCTATTATGGGTCGCGCCTTCGGCGCTTTTCGAGGTGCAAGCGACGCACAATCCCGGGGGCGTTGCCCCAGGCTATTATGGGTCGCGCCTTCGGCGCTTTTCGAGATGTAAGCGGCGCACAATCCTGGGGGCGTTGCCTCAGGCGATGATCGAATGCAGCATTCGCGCTCTTGAGACTTGGAGGCTGGAACTAAGCGGCCCGAAATGCACGAGCGCCAGCGCCAAAGGCGCGGACCCATAATAGCCTGGGGCAACGCCCCAGGTCCCAAGTCCGAAAGGGAAACCCAGGGCTGAAAGCCCGGTCCATCCTTCGCTCCGCCGATCTTCGGCTTTTCAACGTCCGAGCGCTCCGCGCAGCCCCCCTCCGATCAAGCTCGCGAGGTCGCCGAGGATGCGCGGGAGGGCGAGGCCTCCGGGGGCCGCGAGATAGCGCGGCTCCCAGACCGGGTCGAACTTCTCTTTGTATTGGCGAAGCCCCTGGAAGTTGTAGAACGCCTCGCCGTGGCGGTAGACGGTCGAGCCGAGCCGGCTCCAGAGCGGTGCCAGGGCTCTTCCGGGAAGGCCCGAGAGCGGCGCCATCCCGAGGTTGAACCAGGCGTATCCAGCGCTCTTCGCCCAGAGCAGCAGCTCGAGGAACAGGTAGTCCATCACCCCCGCCGGAGCGTCGCGGCGGTAGCGCATCAGATCGAGCGACATCTCGGTGCCCGGCGCGCCGGGCCAGAGGTTCGCGAAGGCGACGATCCGGCCGCCGCACGAGACCCGCGCGAGCGGCGTGCGTGCCAGGTACGCGCGATCGAAGGTGCCGAGCGAGAAGCCTTTCTCGCGCGCCCGCTTGTGCGCGAGCCAGTCGTCGGAGATCGCCTCCAGCTCGTCGAAGTCCGAGGCGCCGCCGCCCGGAGGCAGGATCTCCAGCGAGCAGCCCGCCTCGATCCCTTTCCGGTGCGCGTGGCGGAGCTTCTTCCGCGGCCGCCCTTCGAGGTCGAAGGTGGCGAGCGGCACCCGCGCCTCCTCGCCGAGCTTGATCAGGCTGAGGCCGAGATCGACGTAGAGCGGCAGGCTCTCGGGGCTCACCTGGTAGAACACGGGCCAGCCGCCGAAGCGGCTCGACAGCTCGCGAAAGCGCCACGCGACCTCGGCGTGCGCGGCCCCGGGGCCGACCGGGTCGCCCATCGCCACCCAGCTCCGGTGCTCGACCGCGTACATGAGGAACGTCGAGCGATCCTCGCTCCAGAGCAGCTCCTTGTCGCCGAGCAGCGCGAGATGCGCGCTCGATCGCGGCGAGGCCGAGACGACGCTCGCCGCGCGCTCCAGGTCCTCAGGCGAAGGGAGGGTCGGCCGCGGCGGCGCCGGCCGGAGCAGGCGGGCGAGGGAGATGGCGACGGCGAGCGCGAACCCGCCGACCGACGCGCGCAGGAACCGCGGCGCGTTGGCGTCGAGCGCGAAACGCCACCAGAGCTCGTGCGAGTAGTCGACGTGGCTGAAGGCGAACAGGCCGAGCCAGATCGAGCCCGCGAGCACGGTGGCGATCGCCACCAGCCAGCCCGCGGTGAACGGCGCGCCGAACAGAGCGGCGCGGCGCGAGAAGAACCGCCGGCAGGGGAGCAGCGCGGCGAGCATCGCGGCGAGCACGAGCGCCTCCTCCCAGTCGAGGCCTTTGGCGAGCGAGGCGACGATCCCCGCGCCGAGCAGCGCGACGGTCAGGGGGTAGGCGGCGTCCACCCGGCGCCTCAGTCCCTGGGCGAGGAAGAGCAGCGCGACCCCGACGAGGCTGCCGACGAAGTGCGAGATCTCGAGCAGTGGCAGCGGCAGGAAGCGATCGAGCCAGACCAACCGCTCGGGCACGGCGGGCGTCGCTCCCGAGGCGAGGAGCACGATGCCGCCGGCGAACGTGAGCAGGGCGAGCACGGGAGGCACCAGCTCGGGCGCCATGCGGCCCAGGCGACCGATGCGCCCGACCCGGCGGGCGAGCCGCCCGACCTGCTCGCGCCGCTCCGAGACCTCGTGCGCGCCGAGCAGGAGCGCGGCGCAGAGCAGCGGCAGGAAGTAGTAGACGCCGCGATAGGCGACCAGGGCGCCGAGCGCCTCAGAGCGCGGGATCTCGGGCGGCAGGAGAGCCACCAGGATCCCTTCGAACACGCCGAGGCCGCCGGGGACCTGCGAGGCCAGGCCGCCGATTTGGGCGAGCAGGTAGATGCCGAGAAAGGCGGGGAACGACAGTCGCCAGGAGTCGGGGAGCAGGGCGTAGAGGACCGCGCCGGCGAGCGCCCAATCGAGCGAGGAGACGGCGACCTGGCCGAGCGCGAGGGCGGGCCGGGGGATCGCGAGCTCGAAGCCGCGCACGACGATCGGCCCCGAGCGCCGGGATCGCGCGAGCCAGCTCGCCGCGAGGTAGGCCGCGACGATTGCGAGGAACAGCGCGCCGATCGGGCGCACCGAGGAGAGGCCGAAGCGCAGCATCGAGCGGGGCAGCGGCAGCGGCTCGATCGTGAACGCGAGCCCGGCGAGGGTCGAGAAGCCGAGCCAGAAGGTCGCGAGGCTGAACAGCACCAGGCGCGTCACGTCGAGCGCGGCGATTCCCCAATGGTTGTACATCCGGGCTTTGAGCGGCGTGCCGGTGAGCAGCGGATGGCCGAGGGCGTTCGAGAAGGCGTAGCCGACGAAGGAGGCGAGCGCGGTCTTGCCGTAAGGGAGCATCCGCCCGGTGTAGAGGCCGGCGAGCAGGTCGTAACCGGTGAGGGCGAGGTAGCCCGCCACGGTGAGCGCGATCGCCAGCAGGAGGCGGTGAAGCGGCAGGGCGGCGAGGAACGCCACCACCTCGCGGTAATGGAACGAGCTGAGCTCACGGCGGAGCAGCCAGAGGGCGGCCAGGAACAGCAGGGCCGAAACGTAGGGCATCAGGCGCCGACGCATCGACCGCGATCCTAGTGCACGGCCGTTTTCGCGGCGGGAGCGGCACCCAAACCGAGCGCGGCGAGGAGGCGATCGGCGACCTCGTCGTAATTGCCTCCGAAGTGGTGCGCCCCGGCGAACGGCAGGCTCCGTCCGAGCGGCGGCCGGATCGCGGGGCAGAGGGAGTCCGATTCCTTCTCACCGTAGAGGCAGAGGAGGGGCACCGCCGGAAGCTTCGCCGCGGCGGCGCGGATTTCGGGCAGGACCTCGTGCTGGTCGGTGGGGGTCCCCGCGATCGATCCGAGCCAGTTGCTGACATGGAATTCGAACGTCGTGGTCGGCCCCGGGCCGAGCAGCGCGACCCCGACGACCTGCTTGGCGAGGTCCGAAGGCAGCCGGCTCGCCATGAACGGCAGCACCTCGGCGCCGTAGGAGTAGCCGATCAGGATCACGCGATCGCGCCGCCACGCCGACTGGTAGTGGCGCAGCACGCGAACGAGGTCGCCCGCCATGCCCGCCTCCGTCCGTTCGTTCCAGAAGTAGGAAAGCGTGTTCCATCCCGCGGTCGGGATCCCGCGCTCAGCCAGCGCTCCGGCGAGCTCTTTGTCGAGCCCTGCCCAGCCTCCGTCTCCGGAGAGGATGACCGCGAACGTCGAAGAGGATGTCGAGCCCAGTGAGGCTGGGCTTTGACCGGCGGATGCCGGAACTTCGATCAACGGCAGGTCGGCCACCGCCGCGGCAGGCGGCACGCTCGCGGCGGGTGCCGCAAGGGTCGCCCAGGCTTCGCGGAAACGCGGCAACCAGAGGGCCGCCTCGTCGAACGCGCGGCCGACGCCCGGCACGCTCTCGACCGCCGCGTGCGATACGCGGCGGACCAGGTCCGCGGTTTGGGAAGCGGCGGCGGGGTCCGACTCTCCCAGGAGGACGATCCAGGTCTGCTCGATCTTCGGATTCGCCCCGAGGGCAAACCCCTTCTCGTCCTCTCGTGGGCTCGGGACGATCGGCAGGCCGTGACCGGCGCAGAGCGGCTTTTCGATCTCCAGGTAGGGACGGAAACCGACGCTGATCGCGCCGCGGAACGTGTTCGGCGGCGCTTCGGCGAGGGCGGCGTATGCGAGCGTCGCACCCGCAGCGACACCAATCAGGATCGGCGGCCGATAGCTCGCGAGGGCGAGCTGCTTTTGGACTCTCTGAGAGAGCGCCTCGAGATCGGCCGCGGCGTAGGTGCAGGTGTCCCGCGCGGCTCCCGCCGCGACGAGATAGGCCTTTGCGTCGAACTCGACCACCAGGGCGCCGCGCTCCGTGGCCTCGCGCGCGACGGCGTCGATCGGTCCGCGCGCGCCGTCCGCGGCGAGTAGAACGACCTGGCTCGGCGTCGCCTTCGGCCGTTCGAGCAGGACGCGGCCGAACCGTCCGAGGCGAAGCTCGGTCGGCAGGGGCACCGCGCCGGCTTCGGCCGGTGCGGTGGCCGAGGTCGGCGCGGCAGGCGCCGCCTTTGGACCGGAACCCACGAGGAGGACGAGCGCGAGCGTTAGCCCGAATCTCTCACCGGGTTTCATCGCGCTCCCGTGACGCGGCGGAACGCGTCGGCGAACTGGGGCAGCCAGCGCCGCTCGACCGAGAAGCCGTGCCCCACCTTGTCGAGCCAGACGAGCTCGCCGTGCGAGACTCTCTTGGCGTAGTCGGCGGTCGCCTTCGGGTCGCACACCTGGTCGATGCTTCCTTGAAAGACGACCCACGGCTCTTCGAGCGTCGACGCGCTCTCGAACAGGACCCCTTTCGCCTTGGGATTCGGGACCGACGCGAGCCCTCGGCCGGGGCAGAACGGCTTCACCACCTCCAGGTCCGGACAGAAGCCGAGGCTCAGCGCGCCGCGGAAACGCCCGGGCTCGGCCTGGACCAGAGCGGCGTAGACGAGGGTCGCCCCCGAGGAGTAGCCGACGAGGACCGGGCTCCGCGGCGCGGAATATCCGAGCTCCGTTTGGACGTAACGCGCCAGCTCTTCGAAATCGCCCGCGGCGTCGCCGCAGGGGACCTTCGCGCGGCCAATCGCTTTCAGGTAATGCCGGATGTCGACGCCGATCACCAATGCGTCCAGATCGGCAAGATGGCGCGCCATGTCGACCACCCCGAGCCGCCAGCCGCCGTCGCCCGAGACGAAGACCGCCACGTGCGCGGGCCGATCGCTCTCGCGATAGAGGGTGACCTGGCCGAACTTCGGATGGGAGAGCGTCTGCTCGCGGACTTTCGGGTTCGGCCGGGGCGCAGTTTTCAGATCGGCGGCACGAAGCGAAGACCCGCCGAGGGAGACCGTCTGGAGGAGGAGGAGAGAGAGGAGGGGGAGGAATCGACGCATCGAAGGGCAGCTCCGCAACGGGAAGGGAGGCCGGGCCGAAACGGCCCGACCTTCCTGCGAGAAGAGCAACCGGGGTGCCAGGCGCCGAAGCCCGAGCGGCGCGCTCCGGCTCCGGGCGTCAGGTCAGATTCTCCTGGCGAAGGAAATCGCGATTTCGTGGGTTCAAGAGATCAGTAGCCGTTCGAGATCTGTGGCACCTGACGGATAATCGTCACCACCATCAACTGCTCTTTTTGTACCGGGATGAACGGCCCACAGGGCAGGTTGATCACGACGTGGATGCCGTTGCCGTCGATGGTGATGGTGTTGCCGTCGGAGCCGGAGTGGAACTCGATGTCGATGCTGGGGTCGGAGAAGAGATAACCGTGCGACGCGAGCCAGTCGAGCGAGGCCTGGAGCTTCGCGGCTTCCAGCTGCGCCTGCGTCGACCAACCTCCCGGCGGCAGCGAGAGGTAGAGGGTCGCGGCATCCTGCCGAGCCTGATAGTTGAGGAAGGTCCGCTCGTGATGGAGCAGGTCGGTGAACGTGGGCTGCGCCGAGGCGGCGTTGGCGAGGCCGAGGGTCGAGAGGGCGAGGGCGAAGAGGGCGAAGAGGCTGCGACGGATCATGGTCTCTCCTTTCGGTTGCTTGGGCGGCGGGCTCCACGCGAGCTCCGTCCGCCACACCCCGAGCATCGGCCGGCGAGGCGGTCAAAGGCGTCCGGCAAAGGTCAAGAAACGGTCAAACCGAGGTCCGAGAGAGGGCTCGAGGGAGAAGAGGCGCGGCGATGAAGGTCCGGTTTTGCGGTTTCACCTGGGATCGGGAGGCGGGCCGCCTCTCGGGGGCGGAGGGAGAGGTGCGCCTACGCCCCCAGGCCTACCGGATGTTCGAGGTCCTCGCGGGCAGCGCGCCGAAGATCCTGTCGCAGGAGGACCTGCTCGACCGGGTCTGGGGGGTGGAGCACCTGTCGCCCGCTTCGGTCAAACAGGCGATCAGCGAGGTCCGCCAGGCGCTCGGCGACGATCCGGGGCGGCCCCGGATCATCGAGACCGTGCATCGGCGGGGATACCGCTTCATCGCGCCGCTCGAGAGGGTCGAGGATCCCGTCACCGACCCTCCGGCGGTGCCCCTCGCGGCGCCTCCATCGAACGCGGCCGCGCCTTCGGCCGCCGTGGGGCTCGACGAGCCCGCGCCCGTTTCGTACCGGCGGCCGGTGGCCGAATCTCCGCTTCGCCGCCCCGTACGGCGGCATGGCGCCTTCGCGCTCCGCGCCTTCCTGCTCGCGGGGTTCGCCGCCGCCTCGCTGCTCGAAGGATCGTTGCCCGCCTCGCCGTCGCATTCGGCGCGGCCGTCCGCGGAGCCGCGTACCGCCGCCGTTGCCGCGGCCCGTCCGAGCCTCGCGATTCTCGGCTTTCGCAATCTGTCGGAGCGCTCCGAGGACGGCTGGATCTCGGCCGCGCTCACGGAGATCCTCCGCTTCGAGCTGATCGCGCCGGGCACCCTGCGCTTGATCCCGGCCGACAACGTCCTGCGGATGCAGAGAGAGCTCAAGGCGGCGGAGGGGACGGTGGGCGACGCCGGGCTCGGCCGCGTCGGCGAGAACCTCGGCACCCGGCTGGTGATGGCCGGCTCGTACCTCGTGAGCCCGACCGAGGCGGGGACGGAAGTTCGCGTCCAGGTCACGGTGCAGGACGTCGCAAGCGGCGAGACGATCGCCTGGGCGCGCCAGACCGGGAGCGTGGCGCGCCTGCTGGACCTCGCGCGGGCGGCGTCGAAGGGCATCCTGAGCAGCCTCGGCCACGACCCGAGAGGCCCCTCCGGCGAGGCCGCCTCGGTCGCCGCCAACGGCGAATCGCTGCGGCTATGGTCCGAGGCGATGGGACGCCTCGCCGTGCGCGATGCCGTCGGGGCGATCGCCCGTCTCGACCAGGCGCGGCGCACCGACCCGGACAACCCCTTCCTCGACGACGCTCTCGCGGTCGCCTGGTCGCGGCTCGGCTTCGACTCTCGGGCGGCCGAGGCGGCCGGGCGCGCCCTCGCCCGTGCGGGCGGCCTGCCGGAGGAGATCCGTTGGGTCCTATCCGCCCGGGCTCACGAGATGCGTTTCGAGATGGCGCAGGCGAGGAAGGTCTACGAGAAGCTCTGGAGCCGCTTTCCCGACAACCTCGACTACGGTTTGAGCCTCGCCGCGGCGCAGCGCCAGTCGGGCTCGCCCGAGATCTCGTTCGCCACCGCGGCGGCGCTCCGCAAGCTCGCGCCGCCCGACGGCGAGGATCCGCGGATCGACCTCGCGGAATCCGACGCGGCCTGGGGGGTGGGCGATTTCCCCCGTTGTCGCGACGCGGCGGAGCGGGCGGTCGAAAAGGCGGAAGGCAGGAAGGCGATCCTGCTCACCGCCGCGGGGCGGGTCGCCCGGGGGTGGGCCTACATCCGCCTCGGCCAGCTCGACGCGGCGCGCGCGGACCTTCGCGCGGCCGGCGCGATCTATCGCCGCTCGGGAGACCGGGGAGCGGCGGCGAGCGCGCGGGCGGCCGAGGCGCACATCGATCAATCCGAAGGGCGCGTCGCCCAGGCGCGCCGGATCTACGAGGAGTCGGTGCGGGTCTTTCACGAGGTGGGAGACCGGACGCGCGAAGCCAAGGTCCTGAACAACCTGGCGGCCCTGATCGGCGAGAACGACCTCGCGGCCACGGCGAGCTTGTTGCAGCGTTCGCTCGCGATCAAGCGGGAGATCGACGACGCGCAGGGCATGGCGCTCACCCTCGCGAACCTCGCGAGCGTCCGTCGCACCCAGGGCGACAACCGGGAAGCCCGGGGCTACCTGGCGGAAGCGCTCGCGATCGACCGCCGCCTCGGCGACGCCCACGGCACGGCCCAGGTCCTCCGCGGCACGGCGGAGATCGAGATCGACGAGGGGCGGTTCGAGCCGGCGCGCGCTCACTTGCGAGAGGCCTCCGGGCTGAGCCGCCAGAACGGCGACGCCGAGGGGATCGCGCGGGCCGAGCTCTGCTCGGGGAGGCTCGAAGCCGCCGCGGGGAGAGATCCTGAGGCTGCCGGCCACTTCCACGCGGCGCTCGACGCGTTTCGCCGGATCGGCGACAAGAGCTACGAGGCCACGGCGACGCTCTCTCTGGCTCGCCTCGATCTCGAGGCGGGACGGCTCCAGGCGGCGCGGCAGGGGTACGATCGGGGCTTCGCCCTCGCGCGCGAGCTCGAGGACCGCAGCCAGGAGGCGCACGCCCATTTCGGCCGCGGCGCGATCGCCGCCCAGACCGGCGATCGGGCCGCCGCCCGCGCCGGTTACGAGCGGGCCATCGCTCTTTGGACCGAGGCCGACGACCGCCTCCAGGTGGCCGCGGCGAAGGCGGCGCTCGCCAAGCTACCAGGCTGACCAACCGAAAACTCTCGGCCGCGAAGCCTTCATCCCGGGTTCATCTCCCTCCCATATCCTGCTCCAGTGTCGACGATTCCACCCATCTCCCCGCTACGCCGCTCGTTCGCCTGCCGTTATCGTCTCGCCCTGATCTGGATCGGGTTTCTCGTCGCGCTGTTCCTGCTCACGCGGCTGGTCCTCCTGGGGCTCCAGCACGTGCCGCGCCAGAACGGGCTCGGGATAACCCTCGCCGCGCTCGGCAGCGGCCTGCTGCTCGACGTCGTCGCCGCGCTCTGGACGGCGCTGCCGTTGATGATCTATCTCGCGCTCCTGCCCGAGCGGTGGTTCGCGAGCCGCTGGCAGAAGGCCGTCTTCCGCGTCGGGTTCGTGCTGGCGTTCTTCGGAGCGCTGTTCGTCGCGGTGGTCGAGCTCTTCTTCTTCCTCGAGTTCAACGACCGGTTCAACTTCGTCGCGGTCGACTATCTGATGTTCCCCACCGAGGTGACCGACAACATCTGGCAGAGCTACCCGACGGGCAAAATCCTCGTGGTACTCGCCGTGGTGTCGATCGGCCTCCTGCTCGCGTTGCGGCGACCGATCGCCCGCGCGTGGATGGAACCGGAGAGATGGCGCCGGCGCTTCCTCGGCTTCGCCGTCTATCTGGGCGTCGCCCTCGCCCTCACCCTGGTCGTGCCCGCCTCGATCGCCGAGGTCTCGAACGACCGCGCGGTGAACCAGATCGCGAGCAACGGCTATCTCACCTTCGTCGCGGCGCTCGCCGGGAGCAACGCCACCTACGAAGGGCTCTACGCCACCCGGCCGGACGCCCAGGTGTTCCCGCGACTCCACCGGCTCCTCACCGAGCCGGCGACCGTCCCCGGCTCGTTCCGCGACAGCTCGACGCTGCGCGCGGTGCGCTCGCTCGCGCCGCCCCCGACGCGTCCTTGGAACGTGGTGGTCGTGCTCGAGGAGAGCCTCGGCTCGGAGTTCATCGGCGCGCTCCATCCGCGGCCGGTCTCCTTGACCCCGAGGTACGACGCGCTCACCCGCGAAGGGACGTTGCTCACCCACGCCTACTCGACCGGCAACCGGACGATCCGGGCGATCGAGGCAACCACGTCCGGGCTTCCTCCGCTCCCCGGCATCTCGGTGGTCCGGCGGCCGACCTCCAAGGGGCTCTTCACGCTGCCCGGATTGCTCCGCGAGCACGGCTACCAGACCCTCTGGGTCTACGGCGGCCGAGCGCTGTTCGACGGCATGGGCGGCTACCTGTCGCGCAACGGCATCGACCGGATCTTCGAGCAGAAGGACTATCCCGAGGGGACCTTCACCACCGCCTGGGGCGCGGCGGACGGCGCGATCTTCGACCAGGCGCTCCTCCAGATGGACGCGATGGAGGCGACGGGCAAGCCGTTCTACACGCTGATCCTGTCGGTCTCGAACCACCGGCCGTTCACGTTTCCCGAAGGGACGATTCGCCCCGACCCGAAGCTCAAGCGACGCGACAACGCGGTTCGCTACGCCGACTGGGCGCTCGGGCGGTTCGTCGAGCAGGCGAAGGGGCATGCCTTCTTCGATCACACCCTGTTCGTGCTGATGGGAGATCATGGCGCCCGGGTCTACGGCGCGGAGGAGATCCCGCTTCCGAGCTACGAGGTGCCGATCCTGTTCCTCGCGCCCGGGTTGGTGCCGGCGGGGCAGCGGATCGATACGCTCGCCTCGTCGTTGGACCTGCCGCCGACGATCCTCGGCCTCCTCGGCATGAGTTACGAATCGCGATTCTTCGGCCACGACGTCTTCCGCATCCCGGCCGAGCGCGGACGCGCGTTGATGACCCACAACAACGAGATCGCCTTGATGCGCGGCGGGCGGATCGCGGTGCTCGGCTTGAAGAGCCGCGCCTCCCTCTACTCGGTGGTGGCCGACGACCAGTTCGAGCCGATTCCGCACCCGGACCCGGGCGGTCACGATTTGATCGAAGACGCGATCGCCTACTACGACGGCGCGGACGTCCTCTATCGCAAGGGGGGCTACCTGCTGTCGACCCCCGACGGACTTCGGGCGGAGCTGCGGAAATGAAAGCTCCATCTCGCGGCGCCGTGGCCGTCCTCGCTTTCGTGGCGCTGGGCGTCGCGTCCCGTCCGGCCGCGGTGTGGGCGGCCGTGGCGAATCCCGGCGAGGACGTCGAGTTCATCACCGAGCATCTGCCCGAGAGCGAGATGAACCTCCGCTATCTTACCTTGCCGCTCGCGGCGCCCGCGCCCGAAGGCGGGGGGCCGTGGCGCTTCGAGGCGCAGATCGCGGGGGCCCGGAACGGCGGCGGCTTCGCGCGCGTCGGAGGCGTCCTCTTCGGTCTCGGCGCCACGCGCTCGCTCTCCGAGCGGTGGGGCGTCCAGGCGGTCGGCTTCTACGACGCCCTGACCTTTTCCGGCGGCTCGGGGCGCGATCTATTTCGGCCGCTGTTCCGCAACGACATCCCGCTCGACCTGCCGGAGTTCGCGGAGTTCTCCCACCCCCAGGGCGATGTCCGACATTTCGGTGCCGGCGGGGGAGCCGTCTGGCAACGTCCGAGGCGGGCGAACGGCGGCGCCACCACCTGGACGTTCGGGGTGCTCTGGGAACGCCTGGATCTCTCGGACTACACGCTCGACTATCGGCTCGTCACGGGGCGGAACGCCGGGGCGTCCGGCGTGCTCGACCACAGCGCGACGTACGATTTCGTGACCCCCTACGTCGGCTGGCGCCACGACCGCCCGCTCGGACGGGGCTGGTCGCTCGCGCCCCGGGTGATCGGCGCGCTGCCACTGCCGCGGCAAGCGTTCGCCGGCAGGATCACCGGCCCGGGCTTCGACCTTTCCGGCGAGACCGGCGGTCTCCACATGGGCGACGGCTACGTCGGCGCGGGGCTCGCGGTCGAGCACGAGCGGAGCGGATTCGGCATCGACCTCGGGGCGACGATCTACCACTTCGGCGCCGAGCAGGTGATCCACAAAGGGATCGATCGGCCGATCGTCTTGAACCTCACTTGGCACACGCCGCGGCGCTAGAGAGAAACCCCAACCCCGCCAGCCTGAGTTCCCCCCTCCTGGCCTCCCCCCGCAAGCGGGGGGAGGACCCTGCACCGAGAGGAAGTAGGAGTCGGGAGCGGCGGGCGGACCCGAAGGAGGCAAAAGGGGCCGGGCGGGCCTCCTCCCCCGCTTGCGGGGGAGGATCGAGGTGGGGGCGGTGCAGTACGCCGAGCGGCCCCCCAGGGGTTTTCAGCAGCCCGCGAACTAGAAGCCGGTCCGCGTGGTCACGAGGTACTGCACCCGCTTGATCGAGGGGTCGCCGTCGAGCGGGAAGGCGACGTCGAGGTGGACGACGGAGCCGAGCGCCGAGCGGCTCGAGCCGAGGCGGAGCCCGAAGCCGACGTCTTTGAGCAGCCCTTCGAGATACGCCCGCTTCGACGGATCGTTCGACCAGACCCTTCCGGCATCGAAGAAGATCGCCCCACCGACGTGGAATAGCCGGTACGGATACCAGTTCGTGAACACCCGTTGCTCGAGCGAGACGAGGACGCGATGGTCGCCGTCCTGGTAGCGCAGGGGATAGCCGCGCAGGCCGCTGTCCCCTCCGAGCAATAGCTGCTCTTCCGGGTCGAGGTGGCGGGTGGCGTCGGCCGAGAGCGAGGCGAGGAAGAGCTGATCGCCGAAGTCGCGCACGTAATAGCGCGCCTCGAAACCGGCCCTCAAGTTGCGCCCGCCGTCCGAGCCGTACCGCCCGGACGCCGTTCCGGAAAGGAGGATCGTCTGCCGGGGATGCGAGGGCGGCCGGTATCCCCAGCTCGCCGTGCTGTCGAAGATCGCCTCGTCGCGGTCGGCGCCGAAGATCGAGCTCGAATAGCCGATCCGGGCGTGGAACCGGTGGCCGAGCGCAAGATCCTCGGCACGGCCGAGCTGATCGAAGTTGCGGGTTTTCAAGTAGTCGTCGCCGATCGAGTCGAACGCGATCCAGGGGTACGCGAGGTCTCGATCGGGCGGAAGGACGGCGGGTGCCTGGCGGTCCGGCTCGAACGAGAAGCGGTTGCGCTCGAAGGTGAATCCAAGCGAGAAGCGGTGCGCCCTCGCCTCTTTGCCTTCAAGCGCCTGCGCGTCCGGGTTTCGCGGACGGAGCAGGCCGCCATAGACGTCGATGCGCTCCTTCTTCTGGCGGAACGCCTCGAAGATGTGGCCGAGCCGGTAATGCGATTCGATCAGGTCGTCGGACGCGACGGAGAAGCCGGCCGCCCAACGGCTGTCGAAGGCGAAGAAGGGCCGCTCGACCTGCACGCTCTTGCCGTCGCCGTCGCTGTTGCTCGAATAGGCGAGGTCGAACAGGACCCGGCTGTGGCCGACGTTCGGATCGCGGTAATGGAACAGCGAGCTGGTGCGATCGACGTCGGTCGACCGATCGATGTCCAGCGTCTGCCCCGTGCCGAGCAGGTTCGTGTCCTCGATCTTGAAGTGGGAGGAGTTCGTGCCGCCGCTGCGTCCCACCCCGACGCCCCCCTTGAGGGTCCAGACGTCGCGCGTCACGACCTCGAGGTCGACCTTGCCGTCGGCGACGCCGACGATTCGGATCTCAGGGTCATAGAAATAGTGGGTCGCCCGCAGCAGGCGCTCGGATTCCGCGACCTTCTGGGCCGAGAACGGATCGCCGGGGCGGAACAGGAGGAGGTCCTCGATCACGTCGGCGCGCGTGACGCGGTGGAGCCGATTCGCGAGCCGGAAGAGCCTGCGGTTCTCCTCCGGCTGGCTCGGATCGAAGATGTTTCCCCGGCGGAAGGTGACCTGGCCGATCGTCGCCCCGCTCGCCTCGACCTCGGCGGCCGTGGGACGGGGGGCCTCCTCCCCGAGAATCGGCAGGGAGGAGAGGATGCCCAGCGCGAGGAGACCCGCGAGCGGGCGGCGCTCGCGGTTTGGACCCTTCCACATGGAATGAAGCTAGTGGGGGGGCGATGAACCCGAGATGAAGCGGGCTCCAGAGGGGGCCGTCCGCCGCGCGGCCGTGCTTCGAGCCGGCTGAGGTGAGCCGCGAGAGGCGATTTCAGGGACGAATCGAGAAAAAGGGCCGACGAAATCGGCGGTTGAGGGGGCCGCAGATTTCGCCGGCAGGAGGAGGAGAGCTCGGGCGACCCATCGAGACGAGGTCAGCGCCTCGTGGGCCGTCGGGAGGTCGAGGTCGATGGTACCCGCCCCAAGGGGTAGGGAAAGACGCCCGGGGACCAATGGCGGGTCGCTGGGGCGAAATGCGGCCGCGGCGGGTTGAATGGGAAAGCCGCCGGGCCACCGGGGACGAATGGGGGAAAGAGGGGTGGCGCGACCTCTTTACCAGCCGACGCGCTGCCCGGAGGCGACGCCGAAGCCGCTCATCGAGCACGACCAGTTGTGCACCGGCAGCCAGTTGCTGCCGGGGGGCGGATAGGCGCTCCAGCGACTGATCGAGTCGACGCACAGGAGGGCCTTGATCGCGTTCAAGCGCCGGTAGGTTCCCGCGTCGGCCGTCTTGATCAAGATGTCGCGCACCTCCCACGAGTCGAGCGTCGGGTCGAGGTTCTGCATCATCGCCACGACCGAGGTGACGAGGGGAGCGGCGAACGAGGTCCCGCTGTCGGTGACGATCTGGGCGTCCCGAATCAGGACGTCGAGGTTTTCGGCGGGAGCGTAGAGGTCGACGCCCGCCCCGGTCGCGGATCCCACGCCGGTCCCTCCGACCCAAAGCTTGCTCCCGATCTCGTTCAGGCCCCCCACCACGATGACGTTTTCGAAGCCGCGGATCCAGGCGTTGGCCGGAACCGTTTCGCGATGGTTGCCGGCGCCGGTCACGACCACGATCTGCTCCCAGTTCGCGTAGTCGAGCTGGTCCGCCAGTTGGGTCGAGCTCGTGACGTCGACGAGCGACTGGCTGATGTTCACCACCCGCCGGCCGGCATAGGGCATGACGTACTGGCCGAGGAACTGGGCGATCAGCCCGGGGGTGGGACCCTGAGCCGTCGTTCGGTCGCGAATCAGGAAGAAGTCGGCGCCGAGGTTGGCGAACCCCGCGATCGGGCCGACGCCCCCTTCGATATAGCCGTTGCCCAGCCGAGAAGCCAGCAGCGAGAGAACGCTCGTGCCGTGGATGCCGTAGGCCGGGAGCGGGGCCGTGTCGCCCGCGGCGGTGCTGCCACCCGGACCGGGAAACAGCGACGGCCGGAGACTGCTGTCCTTGGTCGTGAAGAAGCCGTCGTCGATCACCACCACGGTGGGCCAAGGCGCGCCGAGCGAGATGCCCTGCCACCGGGCCCGCATGAATTCCCACGCTTCGGGCAGGCAGATCGAGTCGAACTGGGAGGCGTTCGGGGGATAGTCGTAGTTCGGAACCATGCGCGGGTACTGCCCACACTGCGGAGCTCCCTGGGCACCGGCCGAAAGCGTGGAAAGCACGAGAGCGCAGGCGAAAACGGCGATGAGACGGAACGCGGGACGTACCGAAGGCATTCGATGAACCTCCTCTGAAAGATGGTCAAGGTAAGACATCTTTCATAGGCGAATGCGCAGAGATCGATGTTACGAGTGAGGGATGGATGCGAGGTGGTCCGTCATCGAACGGATCGATGCTTCTGGAGCCCCCTGGCGTTGGGGGTTGACCGGTACGAATTGCGGTGCGGCCGTGGCCAAGAGCGGGTAGAGTTGAACGATGAGCGACAAGGACATCAAGGCGGTGCTGGACGTCGTGCGCAGGGCGGTCGCCGCCGCGCCGGGGACGAAGCACGAGGTCGAGCAGGCGATGGAAATCGGCCACGGTCGCTTGGACGAGATCTTCAACGGCCAGATGGAGCTGCGCGTCCGCCACGTGAACGGCCTCGCGCGATACCTCCAGGTTCCGACCTCGGACTTCTTTCGCCTCGCGCACGCCGAAGCCGAACGCTCGGCGCAGCACCGCTTGGAAGATTGGATCGTTCCCAGCACCGATCCGCCGAACAAGCGCCGGCCGGACGCACCGGAGCTGGACGCCGACCTCAAAGAGAGCCTGCGCGAGATGATGCGGGAAGAGATCGCCGCCGCACTCGGCAAGAAGAAGGGGTGACGCGCGTTCCATCGCGCATGCGGCAGCCAGCCGAACGACGTCCCGAATTCTGGCCTGCCGACCCGAATCCTGCCCCGATGTGCTGATTTCCGACGGAGCGCCCCGATTTCCAACCGAGAGGGGCGAGCCACCGTCGGCACGTCTCCTATTCGCCCAGCACGTCCCGTTTCCCGGGCGCACGTCCCATTCTCTGGCCATCGGTCCCGTTCTCTGGAAATTCGTCCCGTACTCTGGAATTACGTCCCATTACCAGGAGGTGCGTCCCGTATTCAGGCTATACGTCCCGTAATCAGTGGAAACGTCCCGTATTCCGATTTCACGTCCCGTATTCGGTATTTTCGTCCCCTATTCCGGAGATACGTCCCGTATTCGGAATTTTCGTCCCGTATTCCGGAGATACGTCCCGGATTCTTGAACTGCAGCGCGTATCCATGGAGCGCAGAGGCGCCTGGGAAGCCGTAGAACGCCTCGCCAAGTCGGGGATCAGGTTAAGGGGTGACGGACCGTATCCATCGCGTTGGGGAGTTGCCCACGCACCTACGGCACGATGTACCCTTCAAAGATTGCATCCCACGTCAAGCCGACGTTGCCCGAAGGGAAAGCCGAGTTGAACGAGAAAGCGTAGACCTGGGTATCGAAGGCGATGTTCGGTACGTCGAACACCGAAATCCATCCTGCCTGGTCTCCGAGGATTCGGGAGTCCGAGATCACGTTGACGACGTTGGGCAGACGAAGCGTCGTGTCCTGGACGATGGCGCCGCTCTCGTTGTACTGGCGGAAGGTATAGGACGACGCGCAGCCGGCTCCCGGATCGTCGCAGATCAACGAAGGCCCGTCCGGTCGGCCGAGAGTCCAGGCAAAGATCACTGCCCGGCTGCTGCCGTTGAGTGGCGTCGAGCGGAAGACCCGCAGGTGAAAGCGGTCGATGTCGTCGCCTGCGGCCGTCGCGGGGCATGGGGCGCCTGTGGCCAGCGCCTGCGCGCACACCCGGGCGTTCGCGTCGATCTCTTCCCGGAGATCGCCCGCGCGATAGAACCCTCGGAGGAGGCTGTTGGCGGTGGCGGGTATCGCCTCCAGGGCAACCATCGCCAGACCGTTGGCCGAGCCTTGAGAGAGGCGGGTGTAGTAAATGAAGCCTTCGAGGGCATTTTCTTGCGAGAACGGGTAGTCCGGCTGCCGCGGGTTCAAAGCGGTCGCGGCGGTCACCACGTCGATCGTGACGAATCCCCGGTAGAAATCGCCGACGGCCAGCAAGTTGCGTTGCTCCGGAGTCGCCGCGTTCAGAATGTTTCGCATGGCGGCGGTCCACGTTCCGAGGCTGCCGAGAGTGATGTTGCCGTGGATCGGGGTCGCGTTTCCGTCGATGTCCCAGACGTGGTAATGGAACGTTTGATTCCCGAACAGCCAGTTGGTGACGACCATGAGCGTGTCGTTCGGATTGAATTCAGAGTTGATTCCGGTTTCGAAGAACGGGACCAGCAGGGTCGCCGCCGGCACTCTGTCGGTCGCCCCCGGTACCGCCCGGGAGGGAACAGAACATGCCAAGAGGAGAAGGAGAGCGATCGGAACGGCGCGCAAGCATCTGGACATGGGGATTCCTTTATCGAAGGAGTTCTAGGAATTACGGCGCGGAGGAGCTGTCGCTCGTTACGAGGGACAGCGCCCGTCCGGCGTGATCGTGTACCGCTCCATTCCGCTGTCGAGACTCTGGGGCGGATCCTAAACGCCGGCGACCGGGAAGGCGGTCGCACTCCGCGTGGGATCGTGATCAATCGAGCAGACGCTCGCCTCTCTCCTTGACAGGCTAGGAGAGATCGCGGCACACTCCTAGTCAGGCAAGGAGAGACGCCATGAACGACACCGCGAACCTGCTTCCCGGTACCCTCGACATGCTGACCCTCAAGGCGGTGTCGCTCGAGCCGCTGCACGGATACGGAGTGCTGTTGCGCATCCGTCAGATCTCGGGCGACGCGCTGGACATCCCCCAGGGGTCTCTGTATCCGGCGCTGTACCGGTTGGAGCACCAGGGGCTGATCGTGGCCGAATGGGGTCAGAGCGAGAACAACCGCAAAGCGAAGTACTACACCCTGTCCGAGGCCGGGCGGCGGCGCCTGGAGGAGGAGACGGCGGGCTGGAACCGGCTGGCGTCGGCGATCGCCGCGGCCCTGAGCGCCGAGCCCGGGGAGGCGTGATGGCCAGAAGGCTGCTCGCCACGTTTCAGACGCTCCGCCGTCGTGGTCGCTTCGAGGACGACATGGACGAAGAGATGCGTTTCCACGTCGAGCGTTACACGGAGGACCTCGTGCTCTCCGGCGTGCCGCCGACGGAGGCGGCGCGCCGCGCTCGCCAGGAATTCGGCAGCCTCGACAACGTCAAGCAGGACTGCCGCGAGGCGAGCGGCCTGCGCCTGTTCGACGACCTCCGCCAAGACCTGCGCTACGCCGCCCGCCTGCTGCGCAAGACGCCGGGCTTCACGGCCACCGCGCTGGCCACCCTGGCGCTCTGCCTGGGCGCCAACCTGACCCTCTTCGCGGTGGTCGACGCGGTGCTGCTCCGGCCGCTGCCTTTCCCCGCCGCCGGCCGTCTGGTGAGCGTATACAACACCTACCCCAAAGCCGGCGTGCCGAACGACGGCTGTTCGCTGGCGAATTATTACGAGCGCCGGGGGCAGATTCCGGCCTTCTCGGGACTGGCGGTCTATCGCGACGCCACGGCGGTCGTGGGGGAGGCGGGCACGACGGAGCAGGTGCCGGTCACGCGGGTCTCTCCCGACTTCTTCTCCACCCTGGGGCTTGGCCCGGTAAGGGGCCGCGTCTTCACGGAGGCGGAGACCCTGAGCGGGAAAAATGACTCGGCCATCCTCACGGACGGCTACTGGCGGCAGCGCCTGGGCGCCGATCCCGGCGTGATCGGCCGCAGCATCCGCGTCAACGCGATCTCCAGGACCGTGGTCGGGATCCTGCCACCCACCTTCAGCTTTCTGTCGTCCCAGACCCAGATCTACCTCCCGCTCGCGTCGAGCCCCGAAGAGCGTGCTCCCCAGAATCGGCATTCCGGGACCGCGCGCATGATCGCCCGGCTCGCGCCCGGGGCTACGTTGGAGGAGGCCCAGGCGCAGATCGACGCCCGCAATGCCGCCGCGGAGGTGAACGGCCCGGAAGCTAGGATGATGGCCGACGCCGGTTTCCGCTCGCTCGTGGTGCCCCTGCGGGCGGACCACGTGGCGGCGGTCCGTCCCACGCTGCTGCTGACCCAGGCCGGAGCGCTCTTCCTGCTCCTGATCGGCGGCGTCAACCTGGTCAACCTGCTGCTCATCCGCGCCAGCGGCCGGGTCAAGGAGCTCGCGGTGCGGCAGGCGATTGGGGCCGGCCGGCGGCACGTGGTCAGCGGAGCCGTGGTGGAGAGCCTGCTCCTGGCGCTCGCCGGAGGCCTCCTCGGACTGGCCGCCGGAGCCGGCGGCATCCGCCTCCTGGCTCTGCTCGGAGTCGATCGATTGCCGCTGGGATCGCACGTCGTTTTCGACGCCCGGCTGGCGCTGATCGCCCTGGCGGGCTCGCTCGGCGTGGGGATCGCGCTCGGTCTTACCGTCGCTTGGTTGAGCCTGCGCAACGCCGCGGCTCCCGGCCTGCAAGTCGAATCGCGCGGCACCACGGCCGGCCGGGCGGCGCAGCGGCTGCGCCACGCGTTCATCGTCACCCAGATCGCCCTGGCTTTCGTGTTGCTCGCGGGAGCGGGCCTGCTGGGGCTCAGCCTCCAGAAGGTGATGACTGTCTCTCCCGGATTCCGGCCCGAGCACGTTTTGAGCGGGCGGTTGGTCCTGCCGGTGCAGACCTATCCGCGGCGACCGGACCTGCTCGCGGTCACCGAGCGGCTCACCGCGGAGCTCGGCCGCCAGCCGGGCGTGCAGGCCGCGGGATTCGCCACCAACGTGCCGCTCAGCGGCATCAGCAACAAGAGCGCGGCCACGGTCGAGGGGCATCGGCCGCAACCCGGAGAGGCGCCGCACGGGTTCTACTCCTACGGCGTGGGCGGCGACTTCTTCTCCGCCCTGGGCTTTTCGCTACGGGAAGGACGCCTCCTCACGGCAGCGGACTCCCGCCGCGCCGAGCGGGTCTGCGTGATCGACGAGGATTTCGCGCGCCGCTACTGGCCGCGCGGCGGCGCGCTCGGCCAAAAGATCTTCGAGGGCGCAGGCGAGGAAAACGCCGCCGAGGCTTACACCGTGGTGGGGGTGGTCGGTCCCGTGAAACAAGCGGGGCTGGTCGAGGACCAAGCCCAGGGCGCGATCTATTACCCTTTCGGCTACCGGATGGATCACAGCATCTACCTGGTCGTCCGCTCGAGCCTGCCCGAGGAATCGCTCGCGCCGGCGCTACGTCAAGCCGTCCGCCGGATCGATCCCGAGCTGCCGGTCTACGATCTGCGGACGATGGAGACCCGCATCGCCGACAGCCTGATCGCCCGCCGCTCGCCGACGCTGCTGGCCGCCCTCTTCGCCGGCATCGCCATGCTGCTCACCGCGGTGGGCACGTACGGGGTGCTGAGCTACGCCGTAATGCAGCGCCGCCGCGAGATCGGCCTGCGGATGGCGTTGGGGGCTCGGCCGGAGCAGGTGCGCGGCCAATTCCTCTCGCTCGCCCTGCGCCTGCTCGCGGCGGGCACGGCGCTCGGCGTCCTCGGAGCCTGGCTGACCGGCCGGGCCATGCAAACGGTCCTCTTCGGGGTGCCGCCTCTGCACCTAGCCGCCTTCGCCGCAGCGGCCGGCCTCCTCGGCGCGGTCTGCCTCGCCTCCTGCCTGCTGCCCTCCCATCGCGCCGCCCGGGTTTCGCCGATGGTGGTGCTCACGGAAGAGTGAAGCCGGTCTCTACCGGGACGCCGAATTTGGATCTAGGCTGGGATTCGATACTCAGCCGAGTCCTAGCCAATAGCGCAGGGCGTCCTCGGCGGCTTGAAGTTCGGCGTGATCGCAACTGCCAATCTCCGCCGTGATTGCGGATCGGGGAATGCTCGCAATCTTGTCGATCATGATCTGGGAAGGACTGCGAAGGCCGGTGCGTTCGCCGGGGGGCAGAGGAATACGGAAAAGAGGCGCGTCGACCCATTCGGAAGTTATCGGACAGATCGTGACGCTTTGGTGCGTGGGATTGAACAGGTCCGATTGAATGACGAGCGCCGGGCGAGGTTTTCCGGTGTATGCCCCTTTGGCTGCCGCGACGACGATGGAGCCCCGCTTCACTTCCAGCCCTGGGTGTCAGCCGCGTACTCGATGAATTCGAGAACTTCCTTCTCCGAAGGGTGGCCACTGGCTAAGATCGACTGTCGTCGAGCCTCCTCTACGGGGTCGACGTTGGCTGGATTGTGGTCGGCGGCGTGCGCCGAACCGGACAGAGCCCGAAGCGCGGCGAGGGGTTCTCGGCCCGCTGGGACCGCCGGACGCTCCATCGCTTCCAGAGCATCCAGCTCGATCATGAGCCGACGCCGCTCATCGTGGGAGAGCGTCTGGGCTGCTTCGAGCACGGCTTCCAGGCTTGCCATCGCCATTTATTCTAACGCATGGCCCAAAAGTCAGGCCAGTTTCTGGAAAGACTACACCGCCTCCGCCGCCAACACCCCCGCCGTGATCCTCTCGCCGCCGCCGATGCGGAATCGAGCTGAATTCCTCCGGCGCCCTGTTCGAGAGCCGCATGGAGAAACGCTTCGAGGGCGGTGCGCGATACCGCTGCGGCGTGTTGCCGGTTTGACGTAAGTGAGCTGGAGGTTTCAGCGTCTCTTTTCCTCTTCGTCCGTGGAGAGCGTTTCGATTACCCGCTGATGGACCAAGAGCTGGCAGGTGGCTTCGATCATGTCTTGTCGTTCGGCCTGGCAGCGGGTCTAAGAGGGGCTCTCAGATGAGCAAATCCGGGAGATCGAGGAGATCGCTCTCGACCGCAGTCACTTCTCATCCCGCGAGGGATGAAGGCTCCGGGCAATCCGCCTCTCCTCGACACCGACACGCTGTCGGAGGTTCTCAAGCTGCCCGATCTCTCGGTCGCCCGGAACGCTCGGGAGTACCTACAACGATATGGGCGCTTTCATTTTTCGATCGCGGACGGTCTTTGCATCCTGCTCGGCGGCGCCGGCTTACAACCGTTGCTCTTGTTCGGCAGAAAGCTTAAGCAAGATCGTCGTCAGCGGGACTCACGACGCCTTCTCGACGTACTCGGGCGTTTTGGGGACAAGCCGTACCGTTTGCACACCCGCCACCGCCTGCCGGTCTCTGGCGGCCTCCAGAATTCTGTCAAGATCGTAGCCCGCCGCGCGCGCAATCTCTTCGCGTAAGGCGTGGATTTCTTCGACGATAGGGTCGATTCGGGACATGATCACCACTCCTTTACCAACTCTACCGGCATTCAGATGACGGGAGGCTCAATGCCGATCGCTCGGCGTCCACCATCGGGTTGTGCCGAGGTCCTCGATATAGCTCGGCGAGAATCACGGTGGGAACAAGAAGACGCACCGCAGCACGGAGCACTGCTCGGACCTCCAGACCTCTCTATTACCGGATTGGCTGGAGGCCGAAGCCTCCAGGGCGCCAGCGTCGAGTACGACGCAGCGGCTCATCCGAGGAGGCCGACTCATCAACGTGGTCGAGAGACTCTTCGAGCAGTTTGTGGCGACGACGAGATTCAAGGTTAGCTCGTACCGCCGCATTGACCTGTGCGGACACACCCTGCCCTTAGCGCTCGAGTTGGGCGACGAGATCCTCATCCAAGGAGACGGATACCTCGCGCTTCGCCAATGCCATGCTTAAGGCCTACCAAGAAGGTGCATTTGATCTCGAGTTGGTCCGCGCATGAGTCTTCGGGCCGACCGTATCACCTGAGCGCTCGCGCCTAGTTCCAATCGCCGGCAGAGGTGGATCGAACTTCTACCGCAGAGGAAAACACCTATTCGTTGTTGTACTCGCAGTCTTCGTAAGACTCGTCATCGTCGTCCCCGTCATCATCGCTTACCGCGTAGTAGTGGACAGGATCAAATCTGAGGGTGCTCGTGAACTGGCCGCCCAAGTCTGCCGCATAAAGCTGACTATGACTGTGGATACCCAATCCACAGGCTAAACACTTCAACTCTGTGGGCAGAACTACCCTTCGAACCACGAGCTCATTATTTTCAAGGACTGGGGGCTGCCGCTTTACTTCCTCGCCCGTCAATAAGGCCGGTGATCCGCACGAAGGACATGAGACCACATGGCCTCTCCAGGGGTGGGCGTGATTCTTTGCGGCTTCTTCGAGCTGTTCGCGCTCTTCCTGTTTCTTACCATTCCAAACTTCTGAGTGGGCTTTGATCAGTTTCCGAACACTCTTGGCTGCCTCGTCTGCGACTGCCTTCAGCATGACCTCCGCAGCCTTGGCTTCGTCGCTGCCGACAAAATCGACAAGCTCCATTCCTTGAAAGCCCAAGAGAACTCTCGCGGATTCATAAAAGCGTGGCAGCCAAGTTGTGCTGGCGAGGGAAGAGAATGGAGTGCCACCGCTGTGAAGTTCCTCATTTCGCTTAATGGTGAAGCCGCGGCAGAAATTCTCGATATCTTTAGTGAATTCAGGAACTAATTGCTCGCACCGCGTAAGTACATCGTTCGCCACAATCGATCTAGGCACATACGCTTTGACCTTGGGCTCGAAGCCCAGCGCGTGGAGCAGGTTTCGGCCATCGGGATCAGCTGTATCAGCGAGAAGAATTGGTGATACATACGCCAGCGCAGAGCGTGCGAGCAACTCGAGAGCTAGAGATGCCCAAAAAGGAAAGAGGTCACTGTCTCGAGGCGCAGCAAGCGCTCGCTCCATGAATGAGCGAGCCTTGCTCCAAAGCACATCATGTGTCCAAAGAGATTGGGGATTGGGCTTCACCTAATTGTATCTCCATAATGGCAATCCGCTCAAGTGCGCGATCATTGTCCACGCTTGCCACAGCTGTTCTAGCGTGAAGAGTACGCCAATTGTCAACAATAAGTGCGGCGCTTCGCGTCTTCCAGTGAATCGCCTCGCTGTCGCGGTGGAGTGCGACCTCAAGAGCGCGCGAGAATTCAGGAGCAACTCGTTCAGCTAACTCGCCATAGGGAATCATCACATCTGAGTCCCACCGGTAGCCCTCTCCCCTAGCGGTTTCGAAGGCGGCGGAACAGAGAAAGTTGCGCCGAATCCTCCTGACCTGCCAAACAGCACGGCGCCAATCCCCACCGAACCTTTCATCAAACCGAACCTTGGAAAAACTAAGGAGTAGTGTAGGTGTCTTTGAAGGCCTGCCGATGCTGCGGAAGAAGAGGAGGCGCGGTGGAACTGGCCAATGCGCGAAGTCGGTATGAGGAGGGAAGGCCCGCAGGCCGTGTATTGCGCTCGTGGTGTTTGGCCGCGCAGTGCACTCGAAGTTCGGGCGGAGTACCTGAACGATGGGGCGCCCAGGTGCAGCGACGGGTTCTCCAAACGAGCAGGCAAGATCTAGGAGGCCTGCGGGGGTTTCCTCGCACTCTACTAGCACCCATCCGTTGCTTCTAATCGTGTTGAGCGCTTTTGCCAGCGAGACGGTATTCATTATCCCCAAGCTTGCCACTAATCAATACATTTGCATGCAACGGAGGTCAGGGATGATCGGCGTAGATCCCGGCCCGGGAAACCGCTTCATCCAACAAAGTGGGTGAATCAATCGCTTGGAGCAGAACCTCGCGCACGATTTGCGGGTCGTGCTGGACGGCCCCAGTCCGTAGGTGCTTCTCTTGTTCGGTGAACAGCTCTAGTGTGATGGTCATAATCCACCTCTTCGGGTGGATTCTAACACTCTGGTGTGGGCTGATCTGCCTCAACCAGCCACCTGCCCGATCCGCTCAACCCCCCAGCACCGCCTCCGCCGCCAGCACCCCCGCCGTGATCCGTACGCCGCCGCCGGGGTGACTGCCGGCTCCTCCCAGATACAGCCCGGGGACCGTCGTCGCGTAGCGCGGCGCGGAGGGGCCGGGGCGCATGACGAGGAGCTGGTCGAGGGCGATTTCTCCGTGGTGGAGTTGGCC
The DNA here is from genome assembly GCA_044226625.1 of Thermoanaerobaculia bacterium. Lineage (GTDB taxonomy): Bacteria > Acidobacteriota > Thermoanaerobaculia > Multivoradales > UBA5704 > DASYKS01. The sequence continues at coordinate 193,913 of JBGAGQ010000003.1, read as the reverse complement.
TCCGGAGAGGGCGAAACGCGATTCGAGGTCGGCGGGGGTGAGGACTTCCCGCGCGACGAGGACGTGGCGGAGGTTCGGGGCGTGGCGCTCGAGGACGGCGAGGACCGCGTCTCCGAAGCTCTCCCGCGCGGCGTCGGTCCAGCCGCCGTCGAGATTGCGTGGGGCGAAGCTCGCGAGGATCGAGGCGGTGTGGTGGCCGGCGGGCGCGAGGCTCGGATCGGCGAGCGTGGGGATGCGGATCTCCAGGTTCGGCCGCTCGGAGAAACGTCGATACTTGATCGCGTCGAAGGCGCGCTCCAGGTCGTCGACGTGGCCGCCGCCGATGCGGATCTGCTCGGCACTGCCGGAATCACCGGCATCACCCTTCCATTCGAGCGGACCCGAGAGGGCGAGGTGGACCTTCGCCGCCGTGCCGCGGGCGCGGACGTTCAGGAACTCCTCTTCGATCTTGAGCGGCAGGGTGCCCGGCGCGAGCAGGTCGAGCATCGTCCGCTTCGGATCGGCGGAGGAGAGGACGACGCCCGCGTCGATCGTCTCGCCGGAAGCGAGCGCCACGCCGCGGACTTTCCCGCCTTCCAACCGGATGCGCGCGACCTCGGCGCCCGTACGGATCTCCGCACCCGCCGCGCGGGCCGCGGCGAGGAGCGCCGCGATGAGGGCTGGCGGGCCCCCCTGGATCGCCTCGCCGCCCGCGCATTCGCGGAGCAGGAAGTTCGTCGTCGTCCCGGCCGACCAGGGGCCGGACCAGGTGGCGGCGACCGCCGGGGCCGCGAACGCTTCGACGAGGAGCGGCGTCTCGAACCGTTCGTTCAGATAGTCCGCCACGCACATCGGCGCCACGCGCGCGAGCTCAAGGAGGTCCTTCTTGTCGATCCGGAAGAGCGACAGACCGCGCTTGGCGATCTGCCAGAGGTCGCCCGCGGAGGTCGGGGAGATCGGCGGCGGAGGCTCGGACAGAATCGAGGCGACGAGCGGCGTGATCCGCGTGAGAAACGCGCGCATCGCCGCGTAGCTCTCGCCGTCCTTCGCCGATCGCCGACCGATCGCCGCGGCGTCGCCCGCGTCATCACCGGGGAGAAGGAGCCCCGCTCCGTCCGCCTCCGCGAGGAAGGTCGCCGGGGCTTTGCGGAATTTGAGGCCGTGGCCGCCGAGGCCGAGCGTCTCCGCCGTTGCGCGTGTGGTCAAACCTTCGTCGTGAAGGATGCCGGAGACGGCGTAGCCCGGGTGGAACTCGTGCCGCGCCGAAAGGCCGCCGACGGCGTCGGCGCGCTCGACGACCAACACCTTCCGCCCTTTCTGGGCCAGGCGGGTCGCGGCGGCGAGGCCGTTCGGACCGGCTCCGAGGACGATCGCGTCGAACGCTCCGGACCGGCTCATCAGACCGCCCTCTTGCCGAGCATGGTCCGCGCGCAGAGCGCGCCGGGCGCGCCCATGATGCCGCCGCCGGGGTGGGTCCCCGACGCGCACATCCAGAGGTTGTCGACGGGAGTCTTGTAGCGGCTCCAGCCGGCCATCGGCCGGAGGAACGCGAGCTGCTCGAGCGACAGCTCACCGTGGAAGATGTTCCCCTCGGTGAGGCCGTAGATCTGTTCGAGATCCCAGGGCGAGAGCACCTGCCGGTGGAGGATGCGCTCCTTCAGGTTCGGCATGTACTCCGACAGCGTGTCGATGACCGCGTCGCCAAACGCCTCGCGCTGGTTCGGCCAGTCGGCCGCGCCTTCCTTGAGGTGATAGGGGGCGTATTGGACGAAAATCGACATCGTGTGCTTGCCCGGCGGCGCCACCGACGGATCGGTGAGCGACGGGATCAGGATGTCCATGAACGGCTTCTTCGAGAAGGCGCCGTACTTCGCCTCGTCGTAGGCGCGCTCCAGGTAATCGATCGACGGCGCGATCGTGATGCCGCCCGTCAAATGCGGCCCCGGACCCGGCAGGCAGGCGAGGTCGGGCAGTCCGTCGAGCGCCAGGTTCACCTTGCCGGAGGAGCCGCGCATCTTGAAGCGCTTGACCTGCTGGACGATCTCCGGATCGAGGTTCTCCTCGCCGACGAGCTTCAGGAACGTGCGGTTCGGATCGAGCCCGGAGACCACCTGCTTCGCCAGGATCTCGTCGCCGTTCTGGAGCACCACGCCCGCGGCCTTGCCGCCCTTCATCAGCAGCCGGGCGACGGGCGCCTCGGTGCGGATCTCCACCCCGAGCGCGCGGGCGGAATCGGCGAGGCCCCAGGCGCGGAAGCTGCCGTCGATCTCGCCCATGTAGTGGTGGAGGAGCACGTAGGCGGTGCCCGGCGAGCGGATGCCCAGGAACGTGCCGATGATCCCGGAGATCGCCATCGGCGCGATCAGCTCCTCGCTCTCGAAGCGCTCCGAGAGGAAGTCGACAGCGCTCATCGTCATCATCTTGACGTTCGCGTAGAGCCACTCTTCGCCCTGGCCTCGCAGCTGTTTCGCCAGGCGCCCGAGGCGCAGCAGCTCGCGCGGGTCGCGGGACAGGGGATCGGGCGCCGCCTCGTCGATCAGCGGCTTGATCAGCCGGCCGAGCTCGGCCATCTCCTGGCCGAACCGCTTGTAGACCTCGGCGTCTTTGGGCGAGAACTTCGCGATCGATCGGCGCGTCCGCTCGGGATCGGCGTCGCGCATGAGATACCGGCCGTCGGGGAACGGCGTGATCGTCGATTCGAGCGGCAGGATCTCGTAGCCGAAACGCGGCAGGTCGAGGTCGCGGATGATCCACGGCCGGAGCAGCGAGACGACGTAGGAGCAGCAGGTATAGGTAAAGCCGGGGTAGATCTCCTCGCTGGTGGTGGCGCCGCCCACCTGATGGCGCCGCTCGAGGACCAGCACTTTCCGGCCCGCCTTGGCGAGATAGGCCGCGCAGACCAGCCCATTGTGGCCGGCCCCCACGACGATTGCGTCGTATCGCGAAGCGCTCACGGCTTCTTCTTCCTTTCGGGGTCGTAGAAGGGGAGCTTCGCGACCGTCGCCGTCACCTGGCGCCGCTCGTACTCGACGGTGTGCTCGATCGCGAGCTTGCCGCCGAGCGTTTCGAAGCCGCGATGCACCGAGGCGATCGCGAGATATTTCTTGAGGATCGGCGACCAGGTGTGGCTGGTCGCCTGGCCGATCTGGCGGCCGTCCTCGGCGTAGACCGGCAGGGCGTCGCGCCGCGCGGTGACCGGCAGGCTCGGCGGCAGGTCGAAGCTCGCGTAGAGCGCCTCGAGCTCCTCCCAGCTGATCTCCAGCCCCACGAGCTGCCAGATCGAGCCGCGCTTCGTCTCCGCCTCGATCGCGTCGCGGCCGATGAAGTTGCCGCGGGTGAGGTCGACCATCCAGCCGAACCCGAGCTCGTGCGGCGTCGACTTGCGCGATTCGAGCACGACTTTCTTCGCGCTGAAGTAGTCGTTGCCGAGGAGGATGAAGCCCGCCTCCACCCGCGCCACGTCGAGCGCGTCGAGGCCGGCGGGCTCGATGCCGTACGGGCGGCCGGACTCGATCAGCGCGTCCCAGGTGGGGAGCGCCTGCTCCCGATCGACCCAGATCTCGTAACCGAGGTCGCCGGTATAGCCGGTGCGGCTGATCCAGATCGGCATCGAGCCGAGCTTCGCTTGCGTCACGCCGAAGAACTTGAGCCGGTCGAGGTCGGCGCCGGTCGTGGCGCTCTTCAGGACGTCGCGCGACAGGGGCCCTTGAAGCGCGAGCGCCGCGAGCCGCGTGCTCGAATCCTCGATTCGCACGTCGTAGCCGCGGGAGAGCGCGGTCAGCCAATGGAGCGACGGATCGGCCGCGGTGACGCGGAAGTGCTCGTCTTCGAGGCGCGCGACCGTACCGTCGTCGACGACCTTGCCGCCGTCGTCGCACCAGCAGGTGTAGGCGACCCGGCCGGCCTTGAGCTTCGAGACCACTTCATATTTGTAGAGGGGAGTGACGTCGAGCAGGCCGGCCGCCTCGCGGAACGCGAAGTACTCGCGTTCGTGCGAAGTGTCGTAGCTCGACACGGCGCAATAGCCCGCCCAGTCCTTCCAGCGGTAGCTGGTGCACAAAGGGAACGTGCGCTCGTGGAACGGCGAAGGAATCGGCATCAGAAAGGCCCCGGAAAGGCGGGCGAAGACTATCACCTGGCCTCCAGGCGGGCGCAAGCCGGATGCTAAACTGGGCCTCCATTCTCGAGGGCCGCCATGAAATCCCGTACCTCCTTCGGTCAGCGCACCCTGTCCCGTGAGTATTTCGCCTCGATGGAGATCTTCGACCTCGAGCGCGAGCGGATCTTTTCCCGCTCGTGGCTGCTCGCCGGGCACGTCTCGCAGCTCGCCTCGCCGGGGAGCTTCTTCCGGTTCGACGTCGCGCGCGAAAGCGTGCTGGTCATCCGCGGCACGGACGGCAAGGTCCGCGCGTTTCACAACCTCTGCCGCCACCGCGGCAGCCGCCTGTGCGGTGACCCGAGCGGTACGTTGGGCAAGGCGATCGTCTGCCCGTACCACGCCTGGACCTACGGCCTGGACGGCGCGCTCCGCGCGGCGCCGAGCATGGCGGACGTCCACGGATTCGAGAACGGAGATTGGTCGCTCCTACCCGTGGCGCTCGCCGAGTGGCAAGGGCTGCTTTTCGTGAACCTCGCCGAGGACGCGGTGCCGTTCGACCAAGCGCTCGCCGGGCTCGGCGGCCGGTTCGAGGCGTGGCGCCTGCCGGAGCTTCGCTCGGTCCACACCACGGTCTACGAGGTCGAGTCGAACTGGAAGCTTTTCTTCCACAACTACAGCGAGTGTTACCACTGCCCAGGCGTACACCCGCACCTGAACAAGCTCACCCCGTATCGCAACACGGAAAACGACCTCGACGAAGGACCGGTCCTCGGCGGACCGATGTGGATGACCGATCCGTCCGGAAGTATGACCATCGGCGGCGGCCGGTGCGCGGTGCCGTTCTCCGGCCTCTCGCCCGAGCAGGCGGGGCGCGTCTATTACTACACGGTTTTCCCGAGCGCGTTCCTATCGTTCCATCCCGATTACGTTTTGATCCATCGCGCGCAACCGCTCGCGATCGATCGCACCCGGATCTTCTGCGATTGGTATTTCCATCCCGACGCGATCGCCGCCCCTGGTTTCGATCCCCAACCCGCGATCGACTTCTGGGATCTCACCAATCGCCAAGATTGGGATCTCTGCGCGAACACCTACAAAGGGGTCACCTCGAAGGCTTGGGAACCCGGCCCCTACTCCGAGCTCGAAAGCCAGCTCGCGGCGTTCGACCGGCAGTACCTGAAGGCGCTCGAGCCGGAGACGCCGGGAGCGGCGATCCGGCGACGGGCCTGAGGGCACCGATTTGGAACCCTCGAACGTCGCTATTCGAGGCGCTGCTCTTGAGGCCCGAAGGGCCGCTCCATAATAGCCCAGGCCAACGGCCTGGGTTTCGGGGACCGAAATCCAATTCCAAGGCCTGAAGGGCCGGCCGATCCTTGTTCCATTTCAGCGATATCCTGGACGCTCCGCCATCCAGTCCGACCCCCGGAGCGCCACGTTGAGCGAAGGCAAGAGCCAAGGACCGCCGCCGAAGGCGGAATCGGAGAGGCCGGAGGAGATTCCGGCTTCGCGACAGGTCACATCGGGCGATCACGGAGTTTCGGTCGGTGGCAACGTTTACGGCGACGTAACGATCTATCCTCCGCCCGCACCTGCCGCACCACTCCCGCTTGCCGTCCCGCCGAAGATCGCCACCACCCGCCTCACCCACGTGGCTGAAGAGCTGTTCGGGCGTGAAATCGACCTGGCGCGGCTCGACGCCGCGTGGGAGAGCCCCGGCATTCACGTCGTGGCGCTGGTCGCTTGGGGCGGCGTGGGTAAGACCTCGCTGGTCGCGAAATGGGCGGCGGGGAAGGATCTCGGCGGAGCGGACTACTTCGATTGGTCGTTCTACAGCCAAGGCACGAAAGAGCAGAGCGCCGCCACCGGCGAGCCGTTCGTAAACGAGGCGCTCCGGTTCTTCGGAGGCGAGGAGGGAGAGAAGCTCGCGGAGAGCCCTGTCTCCGCGTGGAACAAGGGCTCCAAGCTCGCCGAATTCGTCGCTCGGCGGAGAGCGCTGTTGGTCCTCGATGGTCTGGAGCCGCTCCAATACCCGGCATCGAGCCCGCTCGCGGGGCAGCTCAAAGACCCGGGCCTAGAGGCGCTGCTCAAGGGTATCGCGGGGAGCAACCCCGGGCTGTGCGTCGTGACGACTCGGGAGAAAATCGCGGAGCACCTCAACGCCTACCGCGGCACGCGGTTTCTCGAATGGACCCTGGATCGGTTGAGCACGACGGCCGGCGTGGCGCTGCTCCGGAAGCTCGGTGTGATAGGGACGCAAAAAGAGTTGGAGGAGTTGGTCGAGGAGATGGACGGCCACGCGCTGACCTTGGACGTCCTCGGCTCCTATCTCCATGAGGCGTACGAGGGGGACGTTCGGAAGCTCGATCTCGTGGAGCTGGAGGAGGCGAACCGCGAGCGGCAGAACGGCCATGCATTCCGCGCCATCGCGACGTACGAAAACTGGCTGGGCGGGGAAAATGCAGCGGGCGAGCGCCAGCTCGCCATCCTTCGCCTGCTCGGCTTGTTCGATCGGCCCGCCGACCCCGGCTGCATTGCAGCATTGCGGCGCGATCCAGTCATCCTGGGCCTGACCGATCCTCTCGTAGGAATCTCCGACGCACAATGGAACCTCGCGGTCACGAAGCTCGCCTATCGGAAGCTCCTCTCCAAGCGCGACGACGGCGCGCTCGATGCCCATCCGCTCGTCCGGGAGTACTTTGCCAAGCAGCTCCGCGAGAGGCATGAGGAGGTATGGCGAGACGCGCACAGCCGTCTGTTCGAGCATCTGCGGGACTCGACGAAGCATTGGCCCGACACCCTCGAAGGCCTTCAGCCCCTTTATCAGGCTGTGGCCCACGGCTGTCTGGCGGGGCGGTATGAGGAGGCGCGCGCCGGAATCTATCGGGACCGCGTTCTGCGCGGCACCGGGGCGGATGGCTTCTTTAGCTGGAGAAAGCTTGGCGCGTTCGGATCGAACCTGGGAGCGCTCGCCTATTTCTTCGAAACTCCCTGGTTTTCGACGGTGTCCCTGTTGTCTGAGACCGCCCAGTTTTGGTTGCTCAATGAGGCTTCTATTCAGTTACAAGCCTTGGGTCGGCTCACGGAAGCGGCGGATCCGATTCGGGCTACCCTGAAGGCAAATGAGAGAAAAGGTGAGTGGAAGAACGCGGCGGCAGCGGCTAGCAACCTCATTCGACTAGAGCTCGATAGGGGCGAGTTGCTGGCAGCGATGTCTGAGGCCCAGCGTTGTGTCACCTTGGCCGACCGCAGCGCGGATCCGTTCCTGAGAATTGTAGTTCGCTCGACACTGGCTGACAGTCTTCACCAGTTGGGACGACGGAAAGAGGCGGAGGCACTATTCGTCGAAGCCGAGACCCTTCAGAGCAAGAGGGAAAACGGTTTTCCCCGGCTTTACTCGTTCCAGGGCTTCCGGTATTGCGTCCTCCTTCTCGGCGAGGCCGAGCGAGCCGCAGCTCGTGGCGAGTCTCGGGAAGGCTTTACGGCAGGCTTGGTAGAGGTCGAGGAGCGGGCGAGGCAGGCGTTAGGGTGGGCAACTGTTTATGGAGCCCCACTGGATCGCGCTGTAGGTCATCTGATCCTCGGTCGCTTGGCCCTCTACCAGTCAGTTTTGGAAGGCACTATTGCCGATGCTGCGCGACCGGATATAGAGAAGTCCGTTGACCTCCTACGCAACGCGCATCACCTAACCCATCTCCCCAAAGGCCTCCTCACACGAGCCTGGCTTCGTTTCGCCGAGGGCGACGAAACCGGTTCGCGGGCGGACCTGGCCGCGGTAAAAGAGATCGCTTCCCGCGGGCCGATGCCGCTATATCTCGCCGACGTCGCGCTTTATCGCGGGCGGATGTTCAAAGACCGCGAGGCGCTTTCTGAGGCGCGGCGGTTGATCGAGAAGCACGGGTACGGCCGGCGGCTCGGGGAGCTGGAGGACGCCGAGGCCTCGATCTAAAGAGGAACGGCGGGGATTCCTCCCCGCCGTCCTGAACTACACCCTGGGTCTCGAGCCGGTCTAGAACCGGAACAACACGCCCGCGTTCACCGCCGGGCCGGAGAGGTCGAAGTCGACCTTGCCGTTGAAGTCCGGGTCGCTCGCGCTGTCGTTTTCGATCGTCGCGTCGACCTTGTGGTAGACGCCCTCGGCGAAGAAGGCCGGACCGCCCTCGGCGCCGCCGACGTGGAAGCCGACGAGGCCGTACCAACCCACCTCGTCGTTGATCTCGAATCGGTTCGTGTCGAGCACGTAGTAGGAAGCGCCCGCGCCGACGTAGGGCTGAAATCGGCTCTCGGGGGCGAAGTTGAAGGTCACTCCCGCCTCGGGAACGGTCGCGCGGACCTTGAAGCGGCCGGTGCCGTTGTCGACGAGCTCATTCAGGTTCTCGGAGAGATCGGGGAAGTGGCTCGCGCGGACTTCGAAGCGAACCAATCCCTCGCCGAAGCCGAGCTTGATGCCGCCGCCCGCGGTCGAGTTCAAGGCGTCGGTATCCCAGTAGGAGCCGTACAGGCCGAGATCGGTGGCTCGAGCGGGACCTGAGGCTAGAGCGGCGGTGACGGCGGCCCCGGCGAGCAGGGGGAGATATTTCTTTAGTCGGGTCATCGAATCCTCCTTACACAAATACCCCGCGACGACGAAGGGGTCCGGCTCGAGCCTGCGGGATCGGTTCGACCGGCGAGAGTTCCCCCCGCTCTTGGGAGCACGCTCTTCGTCGCGCACCGACGAAAAGCTTTCGTTTGTGTCGGATAGCAAGGGTGGTGCCGAGGTCTGCCGCGCGCTGGGAGGCGGCAAACGGCATCATCATTTCGGCAAGATCGGCGGAAGCGCCTTTGCGGCGTCGGAAAGTTCGGCCGGAAATCCGCGGTGCGGGGATCAGCGGGAGCTCGCGAGCCCGCCTTCCTCGGGCCGGTGAGGACGGGGCGACTTTCCTCGGCGAAATGTCCGGGCGGCCTTCCGACATTCCTCGTCTCGCCGACCGCCTTCCCGTGCACCTACTTGGGTACAGGAACATCCTGTGATCTAAAAGGAGGAGTGCCCATGAGGACCCTCGTCAGGGGGAGTGTCGCCGTCGCTCTCGTCGCAGCCCTGTGGTTCCCGTCGTTCGCGTCCGCCATCGTTCCGCCGCACGAATCGCTCCGCGTAGCTCCGCTCGGGGCGAAGCCGACCCTGCTCGAGGTCTCGCCGTCGCTCGAGATCTTCGGCCGCGGGTCGCGGCAGGCCGTGAACCTCCCCTCGTTCCAGCGCTTTTTCGCCAACCATTCCGACCAGTGGGAAGTTCGGATGGACACGCGCAACGCGCGGCCGAACCTGATCGAGGGGATCGGTATCCCGCTGCTGCCCGGCAAGGGCAACCGGCTGACCCGCGAAGACCTCGGGCTCGGCCATTCGGGCGACGTGACGCTGCGCGACGTTGAGACCCGCGTGCGGGGGTTCCTCGCGAAGTTCCCCGAGATCCTGAGGGTGGCGCCAGGCCAGCTCCGGTTGGACGAGACCTCGAGCGCGCGCGCCGGCCGGGACGGCCAGTTCTGGGCGATCGAGCTCGCGCAGTACTACCGGGGGATCCCCGTGGACGGCGCGCACGTCTTCTTCCGCATCAACCAGGGCAACGTCGTGCAGTTCGGCGCGGAGAAGATCGCCGAGGTCCGGCTCGACGTGCGTCCGTCGGTGAGCCGTGAAGAGGCGTTCGCGAAGGCGTTCGCCGCGCTCGGCATCGGCCTGTTCGAGAAGACCGAGATCGTCGAGGCGGGCACGCTCCGGATCTATCCCACCCTCACCGAGGGCGAGGCCCCGGGCATGCGCTTCGCGGGCAACCCCGGCAAAGGGTACGGCCACGTGCTCGCCTGGAAGCTCTCCTTCCGTCGCGAAGGCGATGCGGCGACGTGGGGCGCCGTGGTCGACGCGCGGACCGGCAACCTGCTGAGCCTCCAGGACCTGAACGACTACGCCCAGGTGACCGGCGGTGTCTATCCGACCACCAACACCGACCCGGAGGTGGTCGTCGGCCTGCCGTTCGCGAACGTCACGAACGGTGGCAGCAAAGTGGCCGACTCCGCGGGCAACTACACCTACTCGGGCGGCACCGCGACCTCGACGCTCAACGGCCGGTACATCCGGATGAGCGACAACTGTGGCTCGATCTCGCTTTCGAACACCACGACGGGCAACCTCGCATTCGGAACGAGCGGCGGCACCAACTGCACGACGCCGGGCGTCGGCGGCGCGGGCAACACGCACGCCACGCGTTCGGGCTACTACCATCTGACGAACATCAACCGGAAAGCGGCCAGCTTCCTCACCACCAACAATTGGCTGAACGGCACCCTGACCGCGAACATGAACATCAACCAGACGTGCAACGCGTTCTGGAACGGCTCGACGGTGAACTTCTACCGCTCGGGCGGCGGCTGCTCGAACACGGGCGAGATCGCGGCGGTGTTCCTCCACGAGTGGGGCCACGGGATGGACACCAACTCGGGCGGCGCGGCGAGCGACAAGGGGACGGGCGAGGCGGTGGGCGACACGTTCGCCTTCCTCGAGACCAAGAACAGCTGCATCGGCCCGAACTTCCGTCCGGGCGTGACCTGCACGAACTGCACGACCTGCACGGGCGTGCGCGACGTGCAAGACTTCTCGACGCTGGGCACCAAGACGATCGCCAAGCCGAGCACGGTCGCCGACAACAACGGCATCAACTGCGACCGTTTCACCTGCCCGTACCTGAGCGGCGGCATCACGGCCTATCAGGGACCGATGGGGTATGAAGGGCATTGCGAGAGCTACATCGCGAGCTCGGCGAACTGGGACCTCGCCCAGTCGCTCGTCACCCGTTGGGGCACGACCACCGGTTGGCAGAAGATGGACGCCATCTGGTACAAGAGCTTGACCCCGAGCAAGAGCGCGTACCGGTTGGTCGCCGGCGGCAAGTGCAACCCGGCGGCGACGGTGGACGGCTGCGCGGCGTCGAACTGGTACACGGTGTTCTTGGCCGCGGACGATGACGACGGCAACCTCGCGAACGGCACGCCGAACGGCTGCAGGATCTGGGACGCCTACACCGCGCACGGCATCGCCTGCGGCGCGCGGCCGACCTGCACGCAGTAGAGGTTCCGGCACCTTTCTCGACTGGGGAGAGGCCGTCGCTTTCGAGTGGCGGCCTTTCTCGTATGGGGGGCCGCGAGGCCTGCCCAGGGTGGTCCGGCGCACCGCGCCAAAATGCCTCGCTCCCGGCCGGCTCGTTCTCCTCGGCGGGGAGCACTACGGTGTTTAAGGCAAGCCACCACCCCTCAACGAAAGGGAGGAGACCACGTGAAAGCTCTGTGTCCGAGGAGTCTCGTCGTCCTCGCCGCGGCGATTCTCGCGCCGTCGCTCGCTCACGCCATCCAGCCGCCCTCGGCGCCCCCCGGCGCACCGCGTCCGGCCGCCTTCGCGCGCGGGGGCTCGGTCCCCGACCTCGACGTCACGCCTTCGCTCGCGATCTACGAGCGTGGCACGCGGCGGGCCGCCGACCTCGCGGCGCTCGACCGCTTCTTCGCGAACCACTCCTCGGAGTGGGAGGTCCGGATGGACACGCGGAGCGGCCGGCCGAACCTGATCGAAGGGGTGGGCATACCGCTGATGCCGGGCAAGGGCAACCGCCTGACCCGTGAGGACGTGAAGCTCGACCGGGATCCCACCCTTGCCGACGTCGAAGCGCGCGTGCGCGGGTTCCTCGCGCGGTTCCCCGAGGTCCTGCGGGTCGCGCCGGCCTCGCTGCGGCTCGACGCGGCGTCGAGCGCGCGCTCGGGCGACGGCCGCTTCTGGTCGATCGAGCTGCAGCAGTTCTATCGCGGCCTGCCGGTCGAGGGGGCGAACGTCTTCTTCCGCGTCAACAACGGCAACATCGTGCAGTTCGGCGCGGAGAAGATCGCCGACGTGACGCTCGACGTCCGGCCTCGGATCACCCGCGAAGAGGCGTTCGCCGTGGCGCTCGCCGGCCTCGGTGTCGGCCTGTTCGAGAAGACCGAAATCGTCGACGCGGGCGCGCTCCGGATCTACCCGACGCTCACCGCCGGCGAGGCGCCGGCGATGCGTTACGCGGGCGCTCCGGGCAAGGGCTACGGCCACGTCCTGGCGTGGCGTCTCGCGTTCCGGCGGGACGGCGATCCGACGACCTGGCAGGCGGTGGTCGACGCCAAGTCCGGCCGCGTGCTGGAGATGGTCGATTTGAACTCCTACGCCCAGGTGACCGGGGGGATCTTCCCGACCACCAACACGGACCCCGAGGTGGTGCGCGGTCTGCCGTTCGCGAACGTCACGAACGGCGGCGCAAAGGTGACCGACGCCGCGGGCAATTACACCTACTCGGGCGGGGCGGCGACCTCGACGCTCAACGGTAAGTATTTCAAGATGACCGACAACTGCGGCGCGATCTCGCTGTCGGATTCGACGACGGGCAACCTCGCGTTCGGCACGAGCGGCGGCACCGACTGCACGACGCCGGGCGTCGGCGGCGCGGGCAACACCCACGCCACGCGGTCGGGTTACTACCACCTGACCAACATCAACCGGAAAGCCGCCGGCTTCCTGCCCGGCAACGCCTGGTTGAACGGTACGGTCACCGCGAACATGAACATCAACCAGACGTGCAACGCGTTCTGGAACGGCTCGACGGTGAACTTCTACCGCTCGGGCGGCGGCTGTTCGAACACGGGCGAGATCGCGGCGGTGTTCCTCCACGAGTGGGGCCATGGGATGGACACCAACTCGGGCGGCGCCGCGAGCGACAAGGGAACGGGCGAGGCGGTGGGCGACACGTTCGCCTTCCTCGAGACGAAGAACAGCTGCATCGGCCCGAACTTCCAGCCGGGCGTCACCTGCACGAACTGCACGACCTGCACGGGCGTGCGCGACATGCAGGATTTCTCGACGCTGGGCACCAAGACGATCGCCAAGCCGAGCACGGTCGCCGACAACAACGGCATCAATTGCGACCGCTACACCTGCCCCTACTTCCAGCTGATCTTCATCGGCGCCTATCAGGGACCGATGGGTTATGAAGGGCACTGCGAGAGCTACATCGCGAGCTCGGCGAACTGGGATCTCGCGCAGTCGCTCGTCAGCCGCTACGGCTCGACCGCCGGTTGGGCGAACATGGATTCGATCTGGTACAAGAGCTTGACGCCGAGCAAGAGCGCGTATCGCGTCGCCGCGGGAGGCAAGTGCAACCCGGCGGCGACGGTGGACGGCTGCGCGGCGTCGAACTGGTACACGGTGTTCCTGGCCGCGGACGACGACGACGGCAACCTCGCGAACGGCACGCCGAACGGCTGCAGGATCTGGGACGCCTACACCGCGCACGGCATCGCCTGCGGCGCGCGGCCGACCTGCACGCTGTAAACGATCGAGCTCGACAGGGGGCCGCCGATCGCCGGCGGTCCCCCTTTCCTCGCTTCCTCTCAGATTCCGATCAGTTACCGATTCCCTCTGCTATCGTCGCGCCGCCTTGAGCCCCAAGAAACGACCCGACCCCCGAGCTGTGGCGGGGCCGCGAGCGAAGCCCGCCTCGCCTCGCCGAGCGTCCGGCTCGCGCGCGGACCTTTCTTCCTCGTCTCGAACCGCGATCGCGACTGGCCGTTCACGATCTTCTACGAGGGAGACTCCGAAACCTTTTATCTATATGCCCGTTCGTTGCTCGAGGGCAAGCTCTACGACGGCGGCATTCCGTTCCATCCGCCCGGCTTCGCCTGGCTGCTCGCGGGCCTGCATACCTTTCTCGGAGCGGGAGGCGCGAGCGCCAAGGTTCCATTCTTCGCCGAGAAAGCCGTCCTCGCCCTCGTCGCGAGCGCCTCGATCGGCCTGCTCTACGCCGTCGCGCGGCCCTACGTCGGCCGGCTCGCGGCGCTCCTTGGAGCGCTGCTCTCGCTCTACTCATTCGGCCTCTACGTGATCCACGTCGCCCCGGTCACGGAAGGAACGTGGGCCACCCTGCTGCTCCTCATCCTCTGGATCTGGACCCGCAAGCTCGAACATCCTCTCTCCGCTCCCGGTGCCGCGACCGGCACGTGGCGAACGGGGCTGTTGCTCGGCGCGCTCTTGGGTTGTCTCGCCCTCCTGCGCGCGGAAGGAGTCCTGGTCGGCGGGCTCCTCCTCGGCATCGGCTTGTTGGGTTTCTGGCGAGCGCGACGTTCGTCGAATCCCGCGTCGCTTCGTCCGTGGGCGTTCGCCCTCCTCGGCGCGTTTCTCGTCGTGGCCCCATGGACGCTCCGCAACGCCCTGCGCCTCTCCGAGGTGAACGCTCACGAGGGGGCGGCGGAACCGCTTCCGACTTTCGTGCCGATCACGATCTACGGACCGATCAACCTCGCGCTCGCGAACCACGCCGGGGCGGACGGTACGTTCTCCCGCTCGCTGATGGCCTCGGCGAGCACCTCGGACGTCCTCAACCTCCGCAACCCGGAGCATCTGAAGTTCCTGCTCCACGGCGATCGAATGGCCTGGGATTGGATCCGCGAGAACCCGCGCGGTTTTGGTCGGCTCCTCCTGCGCAAGTGGGGACGCTTCTTCGGCGCCTTTCGGCTCGGCTGGACGCAGTGGAATCGACCTGGCGGCCTTTCCGGCGTACGCGGCGCGGTCGACGTCTTCCTCCCCGACGGCAAGGGTGCGCTCTGGATTCTCGCCCCGCTCGCGCTGCTCGGCTGGATCTTCGCATTGATGCAGCCGGGGTCAGCTCGCCGGTGGGGCGTCGTCGTCCTTCTCGTTACCGGAGTGGGTCTCGTCTCGACCGGCCTGTTCTTCGGCTACGTTCGCCAAGGGCTGCTCTACCTGCCGTTCTGGAACGTCCTGGTCGCGTCGGCGCTGGTTGGGATCGGACGGCTCGCGCTCCGAGAGCGCCCCCTCCTACCGCCGGCCGAGGCGCCGCTGCCGCGCCGGGCGCTCCGCGCCCTCGGCGTCGTCGCGATCGCCCTCCTCGTCCTCGAAGGCTGGGGAGCGCGCGCCGATCGCAACTACCAAGCGACCGGCATGAACGTGGCGGGGGAGAGCTACCTGAACCGCGACGAGCCGGTGCGGTTGGAGGTGCTGGGCGCGAGGTAGCCTCCAGGCACGATCATCGGATAGTGACCTCAGGGCTCTTGCAGAGGGTCCCCATTGAGACAATAGGAGACCGTATCTGCGATGCGCTTGGCCTCCAAAGCTACGGCATAGAGTTGATCCCCCGCCCGGATGTGCATGCCTTTGCTAGGCTCTCTGGAGTCGCTCTTTGCAAATTCGTGAAGGCAGTCGCGAACTAAGTGTTCGGTCGAGCGGCCTTCGAGCGCGGTTTGATTTGCCAAGTTCGGATTCTCCTCGGTTAACGAACGAAGCGCGTTGAACACGAGATCTCCTGTAACTTTCACCAGGGGAACGAGGCCAGAATGGAAGCACACTCCGAACTCATCGTGGGTTTCCCACACTCTTCGCGCGAAGCTCTTGAGGGCGTCGCCTAAATGTTCGAGATGACGCGTCGAGCTCATCGTGGCCCGGAGTACTCGAAAGTCGCTGGCGTAAGAATGATGCAGGGCGAGAGTCAGAGCGATTTCAGCCTCGAGGTGCTCCTCGAGCCGATTCACTTCTTCGTCCTGCCGGTCCAGCCAGTCAACAACGTGGCTGGACGGGAGATAGATAGCCTCATCGAAACTTCGGTAGGCCATTTGATTGATCATTCCAGCCATCAATGCGGTCAACGCCTTGACCTGTTGGAGACGGGGATCCACAAGTCTCATCGTAGCCTCCCACTTTCTCAAAGAGCTGCTGCGAAGACGCTAGAGCAGGACCCGCGCTTGCGGGTGTCGCAAATGTCACGAGAAAGTGACAGCAAGAGCTGAAGGACCGCGGTTGGCAGGGGGCGCGTCCATAGCTCGTACGTGAACTTCCTGTGACACATTGATAGCGATCGAGCGATTGCCCCGCAAGCGGTCCCTTCATCAGCGCGTGCGATAAGCTTCAAGAGTCGCTTTGTTCGCCAAGAGGAGGGCCCAACCGTGTTCTGTCGACCCGCGTTCTTCTTTCCCGCTCTGGCCCTCACCCTGGCCGTTCCGTCCCTCATCGGAGCGCGCCCGCTCGGCGCCGCCGAGCCCGTTCTCGCCCTGGTTCAGCCGGGAGCGCAGGAGTTCCACGTCCTTTTCGAGATCGACCTTCGTGCGGAGATCGCCGCCGGCCGGTTCCAAGCAACGAGCGACCGCGTCGGAGTGCGTAGCGGAACGGTGCCGCTCGGCTGGTCGGAGACGCGCCTCGCCGCCGATCCCGACGGCGACGGGATCTATAAGGTGGAGGTCGCCTTCCCGCGCGCGCCGTTCGGCGGCCAGCCGGTGACCTACAAGTTCAAGATCGAGCGCCCCGAACGGCCAGGCGATGGGTGGGAGGACGGAACCAATCGCCTGCTCTATCTGCGCGCCGCCACGCAGACCGTTCGGCGTGCTTTCAACTCGCCGCCCGAGCCCCCCGAGCTGTCCCGGGTCGGCACGATAAGGAGGCATCCGGCGTTTCCTTCCCGTCTGCTTCCCACCCGGGACGTTCAGGTCTATCTGCCACCGGGCTATGACCGCGAGACGAAGCGGCGCTATCCGGTGCTCTACTTCCACGACGGCCAGAACGTCTTCGATGGCGGCGAGCAGGGGATGGAGTGGCAAGTCGACGAGGCGGCGGAGAAGCTCATCTCGACCGGCCGTATCGAACCGGTGATCGTCGTCGCGGTCGCCAACACGAAGGACCGCTTCGACGAGTACGCGCCGACCCCGATCGACTGGAAGAACGACGACGGATCGATGAAAAAGGTGGGTGGTAAGGCGGGCCTTTACGGCCGGTTCCTCGCTGAGGAGCTCAAGCCGTTCATCGACCGAACCTACCGTTCCCGGCGCGCCCCCGAGGACACGGCGCTCGGCGGTGCCTCGCTCGGAGGGCTCGTCTCTCTCTGGCTCGGGCTCGAGAAACCGAAGGTCTTCGGCGCCGCGCTGGCGGTCTCACCCGCGGTCCGTTGGGATGGCGAGCTGATGCTCAAGACGATCGAGGGTCTGAAGGAGAAACCGCGCCTACGCCTCTGGGTCGACGTCGGGACGGGAGAGGGGGACGACTACGTAGCGGCGGTGCTCCGCGTCCGGGACGCGCTTATCCAGAAGGGATGGAAGGAAGGAGTCGATCTCCACTTCGAGGAACTGGAGGGGGGCCAACACGACGAGATCTCCTGGGCCTCCCGCGTTGAAGGGATGCTTCGGTTTCTCTACGGCACGGCGAAACCGTAGCGATCGAGTCGAGCCACAAAGATTCCCTATCTCGCGTAGCTCCATAGGGGGAGCGAGCTATCGATGAGAAGCGCCACGATCTGGTCGAGATGCCTGCCCTGGATGTTGCTCGCGGGCGTCCTTGGGGCCTGTGAGGAGCCGCCTCCGTGGGCGCGACCGGGAGATCTCTTCGCCCGACCTGAAGCCCCGCCTCCGGATAAGGCCCTCATCTACGTTTATTGGCCCGCTGGAGGACCCGGCTCGATGAAACGTGTTTGGGTATCGGTAGGGGCCGCCGCTTTCGAGGAAGTACAGAGGGGTACCTACTCATCGGTGGCCGTGGCGCCTGGGTCGACCGCGATCCGGGCCTCCGCGTACTGGATTCTAAAAAGCGGATTCCATTCCACCGTGAGCCAGGATTACGGAGGAATTCAGCTCAACCTCCGAGCTGGCCAGGTCCGCTACCTTCAAATCGATCAGAGCAGCCGTCTCGGAGTCAGGCGTTTCGATTTCCTGCTCGATCGGTCGGAGGCCCTCCTCGAGATTCGGAATTGCCGCCGAATGGAGGAGCCCCTTCGCTACCTGTCCGACCGTCCGGGTGATACAGGAAGGGATCGACAGGCCTCCGCCGGTCGAACGGAGAAAACGCCGCCGTAACAAACCGCTAAGCCCGACCTCCCCCGAGCACTCGGGCCGGCAGGAAGAGGATCGCGCGCAGGAACGCGAACACCGCTTCGAGCGTGATCCCGACGAGCCGGAACGGGATCGAGAGCAGCCAGACGAACGGGTAGAGCACCAGCGCCAAGAGCGCGAGCGGCCAGCAGAGCAGGAAAAGGATCAGCCAGGCGAGGAATGTCCACATGCTCGTGCCCTCCTGGGGAGCCTTACGGGAATCGAGGGTGCCGAGTTTCTACGTCAGGATCTTCGCCACGGCATCCGGGTGTAGGCCCCAGCCGAGGAAGCCCGCGAGGCCGAAGACCAGTCCGGCGATGGCGAAGAAGAGCGCTACGCCGACGAGCCAGCGCTTGCGGGTGAGCGCGCTGACGCCGAGCAGCGCGATCGCGATGCTCAGCGCCGCCTCGGAGATGTCGAACTGGTCGTCGTGGAGACCCAGACGGTCGTATTCGGCCTCGGCGGCTTCGGCCTGGGCTTTGATCTCGTCTTTTTCCGAGCCGTACTTCGTCACCTTCTCCGAATAAGCCGCGATCTTCTTGTCGAGCAACGCGGCGGCGGCGGGGGCCAGGCGATCGGCGCCGGACTCCTTCTCGAACGTGAGCTGGTCGAGCACGCTCTCGGCGAGGTTTTGCTTCATGCTCTTCGCCTGGTAGTACGACCAGGAATCGACGGCTTTCGCTTGCTGCTGCGCCATCACCTGGCAGATGTTGCCGTCCTTGATGTTGCAGACGGCCATGAAGGTCGCGATCAGCGCGACCAGCAGGGCGATCACCGAGTTCAGGGACGAACCGGCATCGTCACCGGCGTTCTCGACCGCTTCGGCGATCGTATCGGGCAGGTCGCTCATGAGAAGCCTCCTCCAAAGGGACAGCACCACCATGGAATGGGAGGGGGAAGCCTAGGGCAGCCCGAAGGAGCGCGCAAGCGGCGAACCGGGATGAACGGTGGAACCTTGGGCGGCCCTTTTTCGTAGGCTAGGGACAACCACGACAAGGAGGAGCGCCCCATGACCTTGCTCGACGACGTTCGCTACGCGGCGCGTACCTTGAAGAAGAGCCCCGGCTTCGCCGCCGTGGCGATCGCGACCCTGGCGCTCGGGATCGGCGCCAACAGCGCGATCTGGAGCGTTCTCTACGGCGTGCTGCTCCGGCCGCTGCCGTATCCCGAGCCCGACCGGTTGGTGCGCGTCTACTACGCCGATCCGGAGCAGGCGGGCGGGATCTCGGCCGCGTTTTCGCCCCAGGATTACGACGACCTGGTGGCCGATCTCTCCCCGAAGCCGGGGAAGCCCTCACCGTTTGCGAAGATCGCGGCCTCGCATTTCATGGCCGGGCTCACCGGCATGAACCTGGTGGGCGACGGCGAGCCGGAGCGCGTCGATTCGGCGACCGTTTCGGGCGGCTATTTTTCGACCCTCGGCATCCCCGCCGCGCTCGGCCGGACGATCGAGCCATCGGACGACGCCGTGGGCAAAGATCACGTCGTGGTTCTCTCCGACGGCCTCTGGCGACGGCGCTTCGGCGCGAGCCCGGCGGTGGTCGGCCGGCAGGTCACGCTCGAAGGCGAGCCGTTCACGGTGGTGGGCGTCATGCCCCCGTCGTTCGTGCTGCCGACGCGCGAGGTCGATCTCTGGGCGCCGATTTCGTTAGTGGGTGAGGACGACATTCCCCACCTGCGCGGCCTCCGCTGGATGGAGGTGGTGGCGCGCCTCGCCCCCGGGGCCACGATCGAGCAGGCGACGGCGGCCTCGAGCACCCTGTTCGCGCGGCTCGCGCGCGCCTACCCCGAGACCAACGAGAAACGGGAGCGCGCCGTGGTGCGGCCGTTGCGCGAATCGCTGGTCGGGGATCTGAGGCCGGCTCTCCTGGTGCTGTTCGCCGCGGTGGCGTTCGTCCTGATGATCGCCTGCGCGAACCTCACGAATCTCTTGCTCGCCCGGACGACCACGCGGCGGCACGAGCTTGCGGTGCGCGCCGCGCTGGGTGCCGGAGGCGGTCGGCTCGCGCGGCAGATCCTCACCGAGAACGTGCTGCTCGCGCTGATCGGCGGGGGGCTCGGATTCCTCCTTGCCGGTTGGGGCGTCGACGCCCTGATCGCGCTCGGCGGCCGCGAGCTGCCGCGGGCCGAGGAGATCCGCCCCGATCTCGCGGTGTTCCTGTTCACGCTTGCTCTCTCGATCGCGACGGGGGTGCTCTCCGGGGTTCTCCCCGCCCTCCGTGCCGCAAGCTCGCGGGCGCCCGAGGCCTTGCGCGAGGGGGGACGCGGGGGAGGAGAGGGGCGGCGCGGCCGCGCCGCGCGCGGCGCGCTGGTGGTCGCGGAAACGGCGCTGGCCACCGTGCTGCTGATCGGGGCGGGGCTGCTGGTCCGAAGCTTCCGGAACCTGCTCGAGGTCGATCCGGGCTTCCGGTCCGATCACGTGTTGGCGCTCTCCGTGAGCCTCGCCGATGGCAAATTCGCCGATCCGGCCGACATGACCCGCTACCAGAACCGGCTCCTCGCGCGGATCGCCGAGCTGCCGGGTGTCGAATCGGTCGGAGGCAGTAAGACGCTACCGCTGCGCGGCGGCGGCGAGCCCTACTCCTTCAAGGTCGAGGGGCGGGACGAGGAGATCACCCCAGAGGGCGGCACGTTCATCGTGACCCCAGGCTATTTCCGGGCGCTCGGTATCCCGCGGCTCGCGGGCCGCGACTTCACCGCGCGGGATGGCGTGGAGGCACCCCCGGCGATGATCGTCAACCGGGCGCTCGCTCGACGGCTCTGGCCGGGAGGAGATGCGGTCGGCCGGCACCTCCTGTTCGGCGCCAAGCCGGTCGAGGTGATCGCCGTGGTGGGCGACGTGCGGAACGAGAACCTCGCGACGCCCCCCGCCCCGGCGCTCTACGTGCCGAACTCGATCGCCCGGCGTTCGACGATGAAGATCTTCGTCCGCACCGCCGGAAATCCGCTGGGGCTCGCCGGGGCGGTGCGCGCGGCGATCGCCGAGGTCGACCGGACCCAGCCGATCTCGGACCTCGCGCCGCTCTCCCAGCTGGTCTCCGAGGCGGTCACCCGGCCCCGCTTCACCGCGCTCCTCCTCTCCCTCTTCGGCGGGCTCGCGCTCGCCCTCGCCGCGCTCGGCATCTACGGCGTCATCTCCTATGCCGTGAGCCGGCGCACCCACGAGATCGGGGTGCGCATGGCGCTCGGCGCCCGGCGCGGCCAGGTGCTCGGGTTGGTCGTCGGCCAGGCCTCGGCGCTCACGGGCGTCGGGCTCGCCGCGGGGCTCGCGGCGGCGTTCGTGCACACCCGCTGGCTCGAAGGGCTCCTGTTCGGAACCTCGGCCACCGATCCGCTGTCGTTCCTCCTCGCCCCTTCGCTCCTCGCGGCGGTCGCCTTGTACGCGAGCTTCCTCCCCGCGCGCCGGGCGGCGGATCTCGATCCGCTGACGGCGTTGCGGCGGGACTGACCGGAGCGGAATCGCGCGCTTCGGCCGAGTCGATGTTCGGTGATCGCTATCAGAGCGCCCTCTGGGCGCTCTGCCTCTTCGCTCTCCTCGCGAGCTGCATCGCGGCTCCGTATCCGGACCAAATGCTGCTCCAGCACATTCCGACCGTGCTGTGCCTCGTGCTCTGGCCGCTCGCCGCACGGCGCTTTCCTCTCTCGAGCCCGGCGGTCACCTGCCTCGCGGCATTCCTCCTGCTTCACGTCGTCGGCGCGCGCTACATCTACTCGTACGTCCCCTATGACGAATGGGCGCGGCGGCTCATCGGCTTTTCGCTCACCGAGCGATTCGGGTTCCGGCGCAATCATTTCGACCGCCTGGTGCATTTCGGTTTCGGGGCCCTGTGGGTCCGGCCGGTCTGGGAAGTCTGCGTCCGCTACTTCCGGGCACCGCGCCGGTTCGCCTACTACGCCGCTTTCGAGTTCGTGCTCGCCTGGAGCATGGTCTACGAGCTGTTCGAATGGGGTCTGTCGCTGGTTCTCGCCGGGGCCGACGCGGACGCCTACAACGGCCAGCAGGGAGACCCCTGGGACGCGCAGAAGGACATGTCGTTCGCCCTACTCGGCGCGGCGCTCGCTCTGCTCGTGCTCTACCTCACACGCAAGAGGCGGGAGGCGCTCCTGCCCTCGAGACCTGACGCCGAGCCGTAGCTTCGCCTTCCCCTCGAAAGCGGGCGGGTCAGCGTCGGGAGAGTTGGGAAACTACGACTTCCGTCGGCCGAGACGGCCGCGCAGCCACCACCAGGCGCGGGTCGGGGCGAAGCTCCACGACTGCTCGATGCCGCGGATCGTCCGTCCGAGCTCGGCGGCGCGAGCCTCGGCGGCGGCGCAGCGCTCGCGTTCGTCGATCAGGCCGGCGATCAGCTCTTCGATCCGCTCGCGCTCGCGCACCAGAGCGGCGGCCATCTCGCTCGTCTCGGGCAGGCCGCTTTCGAGCGCGAAGTCCAAGGCGACCGCCGCCTCGTCCTCCATGCGGATGCGGTGATACGCCTTGCGCTGGTCGATCGACGGCGTCTCGGTCCTCGGCTTCCGGTCACATCGTTCGAGGAGCGCGAAGAGGAGGGTTTCGGCCGCGCGGAGCAGCACCAGCTCGCGGGAGGATTCCGGGGAGAGCTCGCCGGGGCCGTTTCCGAGCGCGGGCCGGGCCGCGCGCTCCTCGAGGAGGCGATAGAGCGCGAGGGCCTCGGGGATCAGGCCCTCCCAGACGGGATTCGGCGGCACTTCCACCGAAAGCTCCCGAGGGACGTAGACGGCGCCCACGGCGTCCTCGCGCAGGGGAACGCCGAGATCGTCGCGCAGCGCTCGCACCAGCGTCCCGAGGTCGGCGGCGACCGCAGGCACCTGGGCGACGTGGCAGCGATGGGGGTGCCGCGCGGCGAAGTCGAGCAGGCGCCGGTTGTAGACCTCCCAGGCGAGGATCACGCGCCAGGGGGCTTCGCGCAGCTCGAGATCGCCGTTGCGCCGCC
The DNA here is from genome assembly GCA_044226625.1 of Thermoanaerobaculia bacterium. Taxonomy (GTDB): domain Bacteria; phylum Acidobacteriota; class Thermoanaerobaculia; order Multivoradales; family UBA5704; genus DASYKS01. The sequence goes on along the minus strand of JBGAGQ010000003.1, from coordinate 170,993 downwards.
AGAGCGAAAGGGCGACGTCGACCGGTGGGCGATAGAGGAAAAGGTACCGCGCGTCGGGCACCACGTGGTCCCAGAACTCGAGGAACAGCGTGGTGCGCGGATCTTTCCAACCCCAGACGTCGTTCGACTGCCGTTCCGCGACCAGCTCCCGGGCTCGGTCGACGAAGCGCACGTCCGCGGGCGGCTCGAAGTCCGGTCCGATCGAGAAACAACTCTCACCCTTCGCCGCGAGCATCTCCTCGTGCAGGTCGAGGAAATCGGAGTCCTCGAAATGACCCCGCGGATTGCCGAGGCCGGGGGACGCCACGTCGCGGCCGATCGCGAGACCCGCTCTTTCGAGAGCGCTCGCGACGAGCGAGGTTCCAGAGCGGTGCATACCGCAGACGATGAGCGGAGACGACATCGAAGCTCCAGTGTCGGAAGGGTTACCGGATTGAGAACATGGCGTTTGGCGGGTCTTGGAGGCTCGATTATCCTCTATCTCATGCGGGTGCTGGCGATCATCGCGGCCTACAACGAGGAACGCTTCATCGGCGGCTGCCTGGAGCACCTCGCCGCCCACGGGGTGGAAGCCTACTTGTGCGACAACCAGTCGACCGATCGCACCGAGACGATCGCCGCCGCCTACCTCGGGCTCGGGCTCCGAGGCATCGAACGGCTCCCTCGGGACGGCACGTTTCGCTGGCGACAGATCCTGGGCCGCAAGGAGGCGCTGGCGGCGGAGCTGGACGCCGACTGGTTCATCCATCTCGATGCCGACGAGATCCTCTTGCCGCCGCGACCGGGCCAGACGCTGCTCGAGGCGTTCGCGGAAGCGGATCGCGAGGGGTATGACGCGATCGAGTTTCAGGAGTTCACGTTCGTGCCCACGCGCGAAGAACCGCACCACGACCACCCGGACTTTCGACGCACCATGCGCTGGTACTACCCGTTCGCCCCGAGCCCCCTCCATCTGGTGCGGGCATGGAAGCGGCAGCCGGCGCGGGTGGACCTCGCGAGCACCGGCGGGCACAACGTCCGCTTTGCCGACCAACGGCTTTCACCGCACCGGTTCAAGATGTGCCATTACCTCTTCCTGAGCCGCGAGCACGTGGCGCGGAAATACGCCGCGAAGACCTACGACCCGGAGGAGGTTCGCGGTGGTTGGCATAGCTGGCGACCGACGCTCCGCGCGGAGTCGGTTGAGCTTCCCTCGGAGAGGGAACTGAAGCGGCTCGTCGTCGATGGCGATCTCGATCCGTCCGCTCCGAGGACGACCCACTGCGTGCAATGGCGAGTTTGAGCGGCCTGGCGCTCGGCCCCCGATTACGGCGCTGGCTCGGGAGGCCGTTCGCGACACGCGCACGGCCGGTCGTCCTGTGCGTCGTCGATCGACCGAACTGGGCCCACGACCGGAAGACCGATGCGCTGGCGCGAGAGCTCGCCGGATCGTTCGAGATCGTCAAGCGATACCAGGATCAGGTGAACGCCGACGACCTAGTCCGCGCCGACGGTGTGCTTCTCTACTATTGGCTCCAGGTCGAGCGGCTCGCGGGCCTGCGGGCGGAGCTGGCGAAGCGGCGCGACCGCCTGATGATCGGTGTATGCAGCCATTACGAGCTGGAGGGAGCTTGGCGCGAGCCCGCGGTTCGGACCCTCAATGGGATGCCTGCGGCGGTCTTCGCCAACAACCGACGGCTCTTCGAGGAGATGCGGTCGATTTTGAGCCGACCCGTCCATTACACCCCGAACGGGGTCGATGTCGATTTCTTTCGTCCCGGCTCCTCCGAGGTGCCGGTGCGGTCGCGACGGCCGTTTCGCGTCGGGTGGGCGGGGAGCCTCACCAACCATGGCCCAGAGCACCGCGGTGTCCGAGAGGTGATCGAGCCTGCGGCGGAACGGGCCGGCGTCGAAGTGCGGTTGGCCGTGCGCGAAGAGACGTGGCGCGACCGCGACGAGATGCTCGAGTTCTATCGCGGGATCGACGTTTACCTATGCGCGAGCCGAAGCGAAGGGACGCCGAACCCCTGCCTGGAGGCATCAGCCTGCGGCCTGCCGGTGATCACCACGCCGGTCGGCAACATGCCCGAGCTGATCCGGGACGGCGAAAACGGCTTCTTCGCCAAGCGGGATCCGGGCGATTTCGCTGCGAAGATCGTTCGATTACGCGATGACGAGGATCTGCGCCGACGCATGGGGCGGGCCGCCCGCGCGGCGGTGGAGGACTGGAGTTGGTCGAGGCAGGCGGCTCGCTATGCAGCGATGTTTCGCGCGGTGCTGGCCGGCGGCTCCGCGACCAAGGAGCACTCCGAGAAATCCGGTCGATCGGACGGGTGGAGATGACCGGACTTTCCGGCGCGGAGCTCGCGATGGACACCCTTGGGGAAGGAGAGGTTACGTTCCTCCTCTGCGTGGAGGAGAACCGGCTCCTGCCGCAGGCGCTCCTTCTCTGTGAGAGCCTGCGGACGTTCGGTGGCCGCTACCGGAGCTCTGCGATCGTCGCCGTCGCGCCGCGACCTCACCTGGCCCTCTCGCCCGACCACGTTTCCCGCCTCGAGGCGCTGGACGTGACCTATCGGGCCGAGTCCCTGAACGAGACCGCGAGCGCCTACGGCACGATCAACCGCATCGTCGTGGGTGCCTGGGCTGAGGGCAACCTCGAATCGAAGTTTCTCGTGATGCTTGATTCCGACATGGTCTGGGTGGGGGAGCCCGAGTTGGTGCGCGCCGACGTCGGGATTCGGCCGGTCGACCTCAAAGGGTCGGCTTCGAGCGGTCAGGGAGACCCGCTGGAGGCGTATTGGTCCCGTCTTTGCGCGCTCGGCGGAATCGGGCTCGACCGTCTGCCATTCCTCGAGACGACGATCGATCGAGCGTCGATCCGCGCCTCGTACAACGGCGGCTTCACTGTGGTCCGGCGCGATCTCGGGATTCTCGAGCGGACCCGGGAAATCTTCTTCGCGTCTCGGGCGGAGCATCTGCGGCCGTGGGCCGGAGCCGGTCTCGACATCCTCGCCTCCACCGGGTTCGTCGGCCGCGCGGCCAGCGAATGGTGGGGCGCGAGCCAGGCCGCGCTCTCCGTCGCTATCTGGAGTCGAACCTCGGACGTCCGGGTCTACGACGATCGGTTCAACATCCCGCTGCACCTGCACGTCGACGGCACCCCGGCATGGCCGCTGGAGCCGGGGCGGATTCCGATCCTGTTGCACTACCACTATCTGGCGGAGCCAGAGTATCGAGAGCAGTTTCGCACCGCGCTCGCGCGGGTCGGCTGCGCGGCCGAGGTCCGCGGCTGGATCGAGGATCGGCTGCGCCTTTTCGACCCGACATGAGGAACGGACCCGTCACTTCGCTTGCGTCAATTGCCGCAGGCGCGCCGCGAGCCCTTCGACGTTTCCCGACAGCAGCGCCCGCCACTCGCCGTTGTAGCGGCGGAAGGTCATCACCGAGGTCTTCGAGAAAATCAGCCCTTCAGCCTTGGCGCCCCCGTGGTAGACGACGTGGACCAGCTGGTCCTCCTCGGGAAGCGAGCCGACGACGAAGATCTCGGACGTCGACATCGCCTCGGCCACCGCCGGGACGTTCTTCGCCAGATTGGTCATCAACCGCTCGAACACCCCGGCATCCGTGAGAGCGTCGAACTGCTCGAGGCTCTCGACGCCGAAGAACGCCGACCGCATCGGACCGGCCCCTTCGGCCGCGACGATCGGCCGGAAGATCCGCGTGAGCTCGGCGAGTGCCTCCGGGTGCATCATCCGGGCAAACCCGGCCCAGTCGCCCTTGCGCGTGAGCTCCGCCGCCGTCTTCGCGAGTGCCTCCGGAGAAGGGGATTCCTGAGCCGCCCGTGCGCCGGCGGCGATCAGGGCGAGGGCGAGGCAAAGGGCGAGCGGTCGAAGGCGCATGAGTTTCCTCCTCGGAGAGTCGTTCCGGAAGGTTAGACGATCGGAAGCGCCGCGGGTTAGCTTCCGCGTGGAGCGAGCTTCGCTCCGCCTGACGAATCCCGTCCCGATCCTCCTCCCGATTTACGCCGCGGTGCGGCTTGACCGCTCCCCGGAGCGCCCCTATCCTCCGCGCAAAACAAACCGAACGTTCGTTCGGGATCTTCGGTTCGGATCCGGGAGCGATGCGCAAGAGGACGCAGGCCGACCGCAGCGACGCGGCGATGAAGAAGGTGCAGAAGGCGGCGCTCGCGCTGTTTTCGCGGCAGGGCTTCCGCGCCACGACGATGCGGCAGATCGCGCGCAAGGCGAACGTCTCGGTGGGTAACCTCTACCACCACTTCGGCGGCAAGGAGCAGATCCTTGCGGTGTTGATCGACCGCTATTGGCAGGAGCTCACCGACCCCGAGCTGCCGCTCAACAAGATCTTCGCCGCCAACCGATTTCCGGACGACCTGGAGGATCTCGCCGCGGCGATCGAGCAGGTGGTCGATCGCAACTCGCACTCGATCCTGCTGATCTACATCGACGTCATCGAGTTCAAGGGCAAGCACATCCACGAGTTCTACCGGCGGATGGCCGAGCGCTTCTCGGCGACTTACGAGGACAACCTGAAAGCGCGCCAAGAGCGCGGCGAGCTGGGCGATCCGAGCCCGCTGTTCGGCGTGATGATGGCCACCCGCTGGTTCTTCTACTACTTCACGGTCGAGAAGTGCTTCGGCGTTCCGATGCACCTGGGCCTCGATTCCAAGACCGCGGTCGCCGAGTTCTGCCGCATCCTGCGCCTCGGCCTCCTCCCTCGCTTTGAAATGCCGGGCGAGCCTCGGACCGCACCGCGTCCGAAACGCGCTCGCTCGTCCAAAGATGCCATCGACTGAAAAAGGGGAATGAACGATGAATGGTCGTAGAGAGCTGAGAATCTCGGGAGGGGGCGCGTCGTCGCTTGGAGCCCTGTCGCTGTTCCTCATGGCGGCGCTCGTCGGGACCGGCGGCGCGGTGTTCGCGACCGACTCCGCGAGCCCGGACCCGATCGCCAAGGCGGCGCAAGACGCGGCGCAGGCTCCCGCCGCCGACGCGCAGGAAAAGAAGGAGGAGGTGAAGGCCGAGGAGGAGACGCCGACCGTCTCCGACGAGATCATCGTCACCGCCCGCAAGCGGGAAGAGAACGTCCAGGAAGTCCCCGTCGCCGTCACCGTCCTGGGTGGCGAGGCGCTCGAGGAGACCGCCGCGGCCGACATCTCGGAGCTTCAGTCCTCCGTACCGAACCTCTCGATCTATCAAGGGCGCAACCAGACCACCACGCTCACCGCGTTCATGCGCGGCATCGGCCAGGCCGACCCGCTCTGGGGCGTCGACCCGGGTGTCGGCCTCTATCTCGACGACGTCTACATCGCCCGGCCGCAAGGGGCGCTGCTCGACGTCTACGACGTGCAGCGGATCGAGGTGCTGCGCGGACCGCAGGGGACGCTGTACGGCAAGAACACGATCGGCGGCGCGATCAAGTACGTGAGCCGCGAGCTCACCGACACTCTCGACGGCCGTCTCTCGATCTCGCCGGGCAGCTTCTCGAACGAGGACTTCCGCGCGAGCCTCTCGGGCGCGCTGGTCGCCGGCAAGCTGCGCGGCAAGATCGCCGCGGCGTCGCTCAAGCACGACGGCTACGGCACCAACCGGCTGACCGGCCGCGACGTCTCGGACAAGGACACGAAGGCGTTTCGCGCCGCGCTCGACTGGCTCGTCTCCGACGACGTGAAGGTCCAGGTGAGCTACGACCAGACGAAGGACGACGCGGAGCCGAAGGGATATCGCCGCCTCGCGCCGAACCCGCTCTGCCCGCTGTTCCTCGGCCGAGCCTGCCCGGCGCTCTCGAACAACTTCGACACGGAAAGCGGTCTCGCGCCGAAAAACAGCACGGACGCGAGCGGAACGTCGCTCGTGGTCTCTTGGAAGATCAGCGATCCGTGGTCGGCCAAGTCGATCACCGCGCACCGGAAATCGGATTCGGACAACAACATCGACTTCGACACGACGCCCGCGCGCATCACCGACGTCATCGCGACCTACTTCGACAAGCAGACGTCGGAAGAGCTGCAGTTCAACTACGACGGCGGCGGCAAGATCACCGGCGTCCTCGGCGCCTATTACTTCGACGGCAAAGCCGGCGGTCTGGTGAAGAACATCTTCCTGAACCGGATCTTCGGCACCACGGAAGGGGAGACCAACACCGATTCGATCGCGCTCTTCGGCGACGGCAGCTATCAGCTCAATCCGAAGACCCAGTTGAACCTCGGCCTCCGGGCGACGCGCGAGAAGAAGAACGTGATCGCGCTGAACCGCGGCTTCACGAACGACACCTTCACCGTGCCGAACGCGGTGACCGCTGACTTCGACAAGACCGTCACCTTCAACTCTCTCGCGCCGAAGCTCGGCGTCGACTATCAGGTCAATCCGAACGTCCTCGCCTACGCGACCCTCTCGCGCGGCTTCAAGAGCGGCGGCTTCAACGTGCGCGCCCAGGCTTCCGTCTTTCCCGCCTCCGCGTTGCCGTTCAAGGACGAGGTGCTCGACGTGCTGGAGGTCGGCTTGAAGACGGTGCTGTTCGACCGGCAGCTGGTGCTCAACTCGGCGGCGTTCTACGGCAAGTACAAGGACATCCAGGTGAGCACGTTCACCGCCTACGATTCGAACGGCGACGGCGTCGAGGACGCCTTCTTCGGCAACTTCCTGAACGCGGGCGACGCGACGATGAAGGGGGTCGAGGTCGAATTCGACGGCTCGCCGCACGCCGCGAGCTGGTTCCGTCTGGTGGGCAACGTGAGCTACCTCTCGGCGAAGCCGGACGAGTTCCTGGACGCGAACCGCGACGGCTTCGTCGACACGCAGGTGATCACGAACGCGCCGGAGTTCACGGGCGCGCTCCACGCGAACCTGAGCTTCCCGATCTCCAAGGGGTTGATCAGCGGCTCGTTCGGCGTCGCCTATCGCGACGAGTCGGTGCTCACCAACGAAGGAGGCCCGTATCCGGGGCGCCCCGGCCAGCCGCTGCTGCCGATCGTCCAGGACGCCTTCAGCCTGTGGGACGCTTCGATCAGCTGGTTGTCGCCGAACGCGAAGTGGCGCGTCGGCGTGAACGGCAAGAACCTGACCGACAAGGGATATCTGACGAACGGGTACAACATCCCGGCGCTCGGTATCCTGGTCGGGTCCTACGGTGCGCCGCGCACGGTGCTCGCGACGATCGACTACAAGTTCTTCTGATCGACGAAGCGCCTTTCTCGGCATCGTTCCGCTGCACTCGGCCGGACGCCCGGGGACTCTTCGGTCCGCGCGCGTCCGGCCGGCTTTCCGAGGGTATTTCATGATCGAGACGGGACTTGGCGGCAGGGTCGTGCTGGTCACCGGCGGCGCCGCGGGAATCGGCCGCGCGACCGCTCGGCGCTTCGCGACCGAAGGAGCGAAAGTGGTGCTGTGGGACCGCTCGGCCGAGGCGGGAGAGGCCGCGGCGGCGGAGATCGAAAGCGGGGGAGGGGAGGCGCTGTTCGACGCGGTCGACGTCGCCGACGAGGCGGCGGTGGGTGAAGGGGTCGCGCGCGCTCTCGAGCGCTTCGGCCGGATCGACGTGTTGATCAACAACGCCGGGATCACGCGCGACGCGCAGCTCGCGAAATGGAAGGACGGCTCGCTGCTCGGCACGATGTCGACGACCGATTTCGACGCCGTGCTCGCCGTCAACCTGCGTGGGGTCTTCCTTCCCACGCGGGCCGTGGTGCCCGGGATGATCGAGCGAGGCGGCGGGGTGATCCTGTCGGCGAGCTCGGTGGTCGGCCTGTACGGCAATTTCGGCCAGACCAACTACTCGGCGACCAAGGCGGGGGTGATTGCGATGACCCGCACCTGGGCGCGCGAGCTGGGGCGCTACAACATCCGGGTGAACGCCGTGGCGCCCGGCTACATCTCGACCGAGATGGTCGAGAAGATGCCGCAGAAGGTGATCGACGGCATCGCGGGCAAGACCCCGCTCGGGCGGCTCGGCCGGGTCGAGGAGATCGCCGGGGCGTACCTCTGGCTCGCCTCGGACGCGGCGAGCTTCGTTCACGGCGCGGTGCTCTCGGTCGACGGCGGATTGGTGATCGGGAGCTGAAGTGATCGCCGGAGACCTCCTCGGGGAGCGCGCACGGCTCACGCCGGAGAAGCTCGCGCTCGTCACGGTGCCGCCCGCGCCGGGGGCCGAGCGGCTCACGTACGCGGCGCTCGACCGGCGCGCCGTCGCGATGGCGCAGCTGTTCCGCGAACGGTTCGGCCTGCGCAAGGGCGACCGCGTCGGGCTTCTTTCCGGCAACCGTGTCGAGTTCCTCGACGTCTTCTTCGCCTGCGCGAAAGCGGGCACCGTGCTCGTTCCGATCGGCACGCGCCTCACGGCGCGGGAGATCGCCCACCTGGTCGAGGACAGCGGCCTGACCGTCCTTCTCTACGACGGCGATCACGCGGCCCACGCGAGGGAGCTACGCGATCTCCTGCCGATTCGGCTCGGCGTGGCGCTCGATACCCACCTGCGCGCGGTGCCTGAGGATCTCGCGTTGACGGAGGAGATCGCGGCGCTCTCCGAAGGCCCGTTCGAGGCCGCGCGGCTGGAGTCCGAGGATCTGTGGGCGCTGCTCTACACGAGCGGCACCACGGGCAGGCCGAAAGGCGTGATGATCCCGCACCGGCAGGTGCTCTGGAACGGTTACAACACGGTCGTCTCCTGGCAGCTTCGGGAGGACGACGTGACGCCGATCTTCCTGCCGCTCTACCACGCGGGCGGGCTGTTCGCGTTTCTTGTTCCGATCGTCACGATCGGCGGCACGATCGTGCTCCACGCGGGATTCGACGCCGAGGAGGTCTGGCGGACGATCGAGCGCGAACGCGCGACGGTGGTGCTCGGCGTGCCCACGGTGTGGGAGCGTCTCTCCGAACATCCCGCGTTCGCCGCCGCCGATCTCTCTTCGGTGCGCTGGCTGGTCTCGGGGGGCGCGCCTCTGCCGCGCTTCCTGATCGACCGCTACCAGGAGCGCGGCATCGTCTTCAAACAGGGGTACGGCCTCACCGAAGTCGGGGTGAACTGCTTCGCGATGACGGTCGAGGAGTCGATCGCCAAGGCAGGCTCGATCGGCAAGCCGCTGTTGTTCGCCGAGGCGCGGCTGGTCGGAGCGGACGGCAACGAGGTGGCGGATGGCGAGGTGGGCGAGCTCCACCTTCGGGGGCCGCACGTCTCGCGCGGCTATTGGAACCGCCCCGAGGCGACCGCCGAGGCGCTCTCCGAGGACGGCTGGTGGCGCACCGGCGATCTCGCGAGGCGCGATGCGGACGGCTTCTACACGATCGCCGGGCGGGCGAAAGACCTGCTGATCCGTGGCGGCGTGAACGTCTATCCGGCCGAGATCGAGGGGGAGCTGCTGCTCCATCCGGACGTCCGCGACGCCGCGGTGGTTGGAGTGCCGGACGAGAAGTGGGGGGAGATGGGGGTGGCGTTCGTGGTCGCCGGAGAGCGCCGGCCGGCCGCGGAGGAGCTGGTAGAGTTCCTCGGCCCTCGCCTCGCCCGTTACAAGCACCCGAGCGTGTTCGTGTTCGTCGAGGCCCTGCCGCGCACGCCGTACGGCAAGGTGGTCAAGGGCGATCTGCGCGAGCGCTATCTCAGAGAGTCAGGAGCCGAGCCATGATCGACGCACCTCCCGCCATCCATTACGTCGTCCAGGGGGACGCGGCCGGCGCGCCGATCGTCCTGTTGAACGGCGGCATGATGACGACGTTTCATTGGGAGCCCGTGGCGGCGAAGCTGCGCGGCAAGCACAAGGTGATCCTGCTCGATTTCCGGGGTCAGCTGCAGTCGCCGATTTCGGCCGACGCGCCCGCGCCGACGGACCTTTCCGGTCACGCGCGCGACGTGGTCGCCGTGCTGGACCGCTTGGAGATTCCGAAGGCGCATTTCGCGGGGACCTCGTTCGGCTCGCTCGTGGCGTTGGTGCTCGCCGCGGAGCATCCGGATCGCGTCGCTTCGGTGGTCGCGCTCAACTCGACCGCGCGCCTCTCGGAAGAAAACGTCGCCGGAACGAAGTTGCTCCGCAAGCTCGCCCAAGAGGCGGTCGCCGGGGGCGACGGCGGCCGGGTGCTCGACACGATCGTGCCGACCACGTATTCGCCCGAATGGATCGCCGCGAACAAGGAGGCGTTGCCGCTCCGCCGCCAGCAGGTGGCCGCGCTGCCCAAGAGTTGGTTTGCCGGGGTGGACGCCATCCTCGCCGCGCTCGAAACGATGGACCTCGCGCCCAAGCTCGGAAAGATCCGCGCGCCCGTGACGATCATCGCGGGCGAGAAAGACGTGACGTTTCCTCCTCCGTACTCCGAGGAGCTGCACAAGGCGATCTCGGGATCGACGCTGGAGATCGTGCCGGGAGCCTCGCACGGGTACGTGCTCGAACATCCGGACGATGCCGCGGCGCGCATCGAGAACGCGATCGAACGGGCCGCTCCGGTAAAATCTCCCGACGAGAAACCCGCGGACGCTCCGCCGCCGGGGGATCCGCATTGAACCGGATCTCTTCCGCGCCGCGCTTCGCGCGGATCGCCTCGACCGGTCTCTACCTGCCCGAGCGCGAGGTCGGCAACGCCGAGCTCGCCGCGTTGCTGGCGGGCGTCGCGCCCGAGTACGTCGAGAAGATGCAGGCGTCGACCGGCATCGTTCGCCGTTACTGGGCGCGCGACGACCAGGCGACTTCGGACCTCGCGCTCGAAGCGGCGCGTCAGGCGCTCGACCGCGCCGGCAAGACGCCCGAGGAGATCGACCTGATCGTCCTCGGCACCGATTCGCCCGACTACCTCACCCCCGCGACCTCGGTCGTGCTCCAGCACAAGCTCGGCGCGAAGAACGCCGGGACGTTCGACGTCGGCTGCGCCTGCGCCTCGTTTCCAACCGGCATGGCCGCGGCGGCCGGGATGATCGCCTCGAATCCGGCGCTTCGGACCGTGCTGGTGGTGGGGGCCTATCTGATGCAGCGGCTCGCGGCGCCGACCGAGCCGACCCGGTTCTTCTACGGCGACGGCGCGGGGGCAGCGGTGCTGACGGCTGGCGACGAGCCCGGCTTCGTGGCCGCGGCGTTCCAGGCCGACGGTTCCTACGCGCGCAACTGGGCGATCCTCTCGGGCGGTACGGTCGAGCCGGCGTCGAAGGAGTCGGTCGAGGCGGGGCGGACGACGGTGAAGTCCTACGAGCGCTATCCGCCGGAAGTGAACCACGAGGGGTGGCCGCGCCTCGCGCGCAGGCTCGCCGCGCAGGGCGGCTTCGGGCTCGGCGAGGTGAAGCTTTGGATCTTCACCCAGGTGCGAAAACCATCGATCGAGATCGTCATGGCCGATCTGGGGCTCCCGGTCGAGCGTGCCCACATGGTCATGGAGAAGTGGGGCTACACGGGGTCTGCCTGTATTCCCATGGCGCTGCACGACGCACTCGAAGCGGGGAAAGCCGGGTCGGGCGATCTGGTGGTGCTGCTCGGGTCGGGCGTCGGGTACAACCAAGCGGGCGCGGCGTTCGTGCTGTGAGGTGAGGGCCCCCCGGAGGATTCCGCTGCGGTGGCGCTCAAAACTCGCCCCTTTGGGGCTCAGACAGTTTCGCGCCGTCCTCGCGGAATTCTCCGGGGGGCGGCCACCTTCATCTCGCGACAAAGGCCAGAAGCCTCCAAGGACCGAACATCGGAAGTTTTCTTGAGGAGGATGGGATGGCGGACGACAAGAACGACGAGGTCGGCGGCCCGTACGCGCGCTATGTGCTCGCGGTGCTGGTGCTGGTCTATGTCTTCAACTTCCTCGATCGCCAGATCCTCTCGATCCTGGCCGAGCGCATCAAGGCCGGCCTCGGCGCGACGGACGCGCAGCTCGGGTACCTCTACGGCACGGCGTTCGCCGTCTTCTACGCCCTGTTCGGTTTGCCGCTCGGCCGCCTCGCGGACGTTTGGGACCGGCGCCGGCTGATCTCGATCGGGCTCGGTTTCTGGAGCGTGATGACGGCGCTCTCCGGCCTCGCGCGGTCGTTCGCCCATCTCGCGCTCGCCCGCATCGGCGTCGGGATCGGCGAGGCGAGCGCCTCGCCCGCCGCCTATTCGCTCCTCTCCGACTACTTCCCGCGCGCCCGGCGCGCCACGGTGCTCGCGATCTACTCGAGCGGCATCTACCTGGGCTCCGGCCTCGGTCTGTTCCTGGGCGGCCTGGTGGTCGACCGGTGGGACCAGGCGTTCGCATCCGGCGGCGCGCCGCTCGGCCTTTCGGGCTGGCAGGCCGCGTTCTTCGTCGTCGGCCTTCCCGGTATTCCGCTCGCGCTCTGGGCCGTCACATTGCGCGAGCCGAAGCGGGGGATGAGCGACGGCGGTGATCTGGCGGGGGCCCGAGAGCAAGTAAAGCCGCTCCCGGCGTTCCTCGCCGAGCTGGCCTCGGTGATCCCACCGTTCACGGTCTGGAACCTCATCCGCCGCGGCGCCTCCGCCGCCATGCTCGCCGCAAACCTCGGCGCGGCGCTGGGGCTCGTCGGCGCCGCGTACCTTCTCACCGGCGCGCTCGGCAACCCGGCGCAATGGGGCTCGCTCGCGCTCGGCATCTATGCCGCGGTCTCCTGGGGGCAATCGCTCGCGCTCCGCGACCGACCGAGCACGGCGCTGATCTTCCGCACCCGCTCGATGATCTTCTCGGTCCTCGGCTTCTCGTTCCTCTCGTTCAACGGCTACGGCTTCGGCTTCTGGCTCGCGCCGTTCTTCTCCCGCGTCCACGCGATCCCGCTCGATCGGCTCGGCTTCCTCGTCGGCGGCGCGGCGGCGCTCGGCGGCTGGATCGGCGTGACCTTCGGCGGCGTGGTCGCCGACCGCTTGCGACTGCGTTCGCCGCGCGGGCGCCTCTACGTCGGCATGTTGAACGCCGTTCTCACGATTCCGCTCGCGCTCGCCGTCTGCTGGACCCCGAACACCACCGCGGCGCTCGCCTTCGCGCTCCCGCTCTACGCCGCCTCCGCGCTCTGGCTCGGCCCCGGCACCTCGACGATCCAGGACCTCGTCCTCCCCCGCATGCGCGCCATGGCCTCGGCCGCGTTCCTGCTCGTCAACACCCTGATCGGTCTCGCGATGGGCCCCTACACGATCGGCCGCCTGAGCATGGCTTTCGGCGACCTCCGCATCGCGATCTCGCTCGCCTTGATCGCGAACGTCGTCGCCCTCGGCTTCTTCCTCCTTGCCGCGCGCACGCTCCCTGAGGACGAGGCCACCCGCTTCGAACGCGCGCGGGCGGCGGGTGAGGGGTAGGCATCGCCCTCGCGGAAACCTGTCCTGTCACCTCCCGTATCTCGTCTCCGAGAGGAGATCGCGCCCGGTTGGGTGCATGAGGTGTGGGATGCGAAAGCTCATAGGGGAGGTATGTCGCTCGAAGAACCGGGTTTCATGGATCGTTGCGGCTGCGGTTCTGGGCGTGGCGATGGTTTGGAGCACCGGGGCTCGAGCCTCTGAGCCGCCTGCCGCGATGGATCCGATCGTCGGGCTCTGGCTGGGGACGATCGGTACCGAGAAGGAGCGGATCGAGGTCGGGCTCGATCTGCGAGGGAGCGCGGACGGCGGGGTCGATCTCTTCCTGACCCAGCCGATCTCGAACTATTTCAACGTCAAGGCCGGCACGGTCCGACGGGAAGGGGAGTGGATCCTTCTCGACGATTTGGCGCTCAAGCTGCGATTGCACGAGGGCGTGCTCGAAGGAACCTATCCGGGGCCGAACAGCGCGGCGCTCTTTCGTCGAGCCGAGCGGCTTCCCGAGCCAACGCCGATCCCCGCCGTTCCGGAGGGACCGGCTCCCGCCTGGCAGACGCGCTTGAACGGCCAGATCTTTGCGTCACCCATCGTCTTCGACGGCAAGGTCTACGTCGGAACGACGGGCGGCGTGTTCAACGCCCTGGACGCCCGCGACGGCAAGATCCTCTGGTCGTTCGCCGCCGGTCGGCCGGTTTTCGGCACGGCCATGGTGACCGCGGACGCGGTCTATTTCGTCTGCGACAACGGTTACCTGCTTCGGTTGCGCCGCGACGACGGCAAGGAAGTTTGGCGATACGACTTGGGCGACGAGCGGGTCTCGCGAGTGATCGGGCATCCGGAGGTCTTCGACTGGGACTGGCACGGGCCGAAGCCAGAGGTCGCGGACGGAGTGGTTTACGTCGGGTCGGGAGCTGGCGGCTTCCACGCAATCGACGCGGCCACGGGCGCGCGAAAGTGGCGAATCGCGACGAGCGGCAAGGTTCGCGGTGGGGCGGCGGTAGCCGGGGACAAAGTGATCTTCGGCAGCGCTGACCATTTCGTCTACGCCCTGGACCGGGCGACCGGTAAGGAGCTTTGGCGATTCGACACGGGCGCCGAGGTCGAGGACCGGCCGCTCGTCGAGGGTACGAGGGTCTTCATCGGGAACCGAGGGGCCGGCCTGTTCGCGCTCGATCTTTCGACCGGGGAGCGGCTGTGGAAGCTCTTCTTCTGGGGCTCGTGGCTCGAATCGACGCCGGTCCTGGCGGATGGAATTCTGTACGTCGGCTCTTCCGACCTTCGCCGCGTGAGCGCGATCCGCCCCGAGGACGGGAAGGTGCTCTGGCGCTCTGACGTCTACGGCTGGACCTTCGGTACGCCGCTGCTCGTGGGCGATCGGATCTTCGTCGGAGCGGCCGGAGGCGAGCCCTACTTCATCCATCACGTCGCGAGCTTTTCCGCTCTCGACCGCGCGACCGGTCGATTGCTGCGACGGCATCCGCTGCCGGACGTTCCGGGAGCCCACCAATGGGGCATCGCCGGCTCTCCGGCGCTCGCGGGCGACCTCGTGATCGTGACGACGATCCAGGGGGGCGTGATGGCGTTTCCGGTGAAGTAGGGGGGCGTTCGAGGCCTACCTCTACCTGATCGGGGGTTGCGCACCTTGAAGATCGCGGTCAATCTCCAGGCGTGAACGGTGGACTCAAAGGTTTCGGCCCGAGATGGCTGGCTCTCGCTTTCGGGATGGCGCTCGGCGGAATCGCGGGCTCGATCGTGGGGCAAGAGACTTCGGAGGGAGAGCGTCTCTCGGTGGTGCTCCGTGCACGCCTCGCGGCAGGGCGTCCCGTGCTTTCAGCCGAGGGCAAGAGCTGGCGCGGCTCAGCCGATCTCTCCTGTTTCTATGAGCGCCGATCGTTCGTTCCAGCTTGGATCACCGAACAAGGCCCGTCGCCCGAGGTCGAAGACCTCCTCTCGGCGATCGGCGGGGCGGAGGAGGACGGGCTTCGGCCGGAGGACTATCGGCTCTCGTCGCTGCGGAAGCTCGCCACCGCGGAGCGGGCACCCTCCGACGCGCTCGCCCGGGCCGATTTCGATCTCCTCTTTTCCGACGCCTTCCTCACGTTCGCCTCCCACCTGCGCCACGGCACGGTCAACCCCGAGCAGCTCTATTCCGACTGCGCGCTCACGCCCGACGCGGCCGATTTGCCCGCCGTGCTCGAGGCTGCCCTTCGGGAGCATCGCGTCCGCGCCGCGATCGCCGAGCTGGCTCCGCCGGCGGACGGATATCGCCGGCTGCGCGCCGCGCTCCGCCGCTATCGAGAACTGGCGGGGCGGCCTGCTCCCGATCTGGTCGCTCCAGGGCCGACGTTGCGCCTGGGCGATCGGGGAGAACGGTTGGTCTCCCTCCGCTCGCGTCTCGCCGACGCCGCCACGGCCGACGCCGCGGCGCCCGTGCTTTCCGCGGCCGAGCCCGATCGGTTCGACGAATCCCTTGCCGAGGCCGTACGCGCCTTTCAATCGCGGCACGGTCTCGCCGAGGACGGAGCGGTAGGACCGGTGACGCTCGCCGAGCTGAACCTGCGTGCGGAAGACCACGTCCGCACGATCGAGGCGAATCTCGAGCGTTGGCGCTGGCTGCCGCACGACCTCGGTCGCCGCTACGTCCTGGTGAACATCGCGGCGTTCCACCTGGTCGCGGTCGCGGACGGCCGGACGGAGCTCGAGATGCGGGCAATCGTCGGCAAGCCGTTCACCAAGACGCCGATGTTCTCGAGCGCGATGAACGCGGTGGTCTGGAACCCGTCGTGGTACGTGCCGAAGAAGATCGCGGTCGAGGAGATCTTGCCGAAGGCGGCGAAAGATTCGGGGTACCTGCGCCGCGAAGGGTACGAGGTCCTCGGGCCGAACCGACTGCGCCAGAAGCCGGGGCCGGGTAACGCGCTCGGGCGGATCAAGTTCCTCTTCCCAAACCGCTTCGGCGTCTACTTGCACGACACCCCGGCTCCATCCCTCTTCGGTCGAACGGTGCGCGCGTTCAGCCACGGCTGCATCCGCATCGAGAAGCCGTTCGACCTCGCGGTCTGGATGCTCGCCGGCGATCAGAAGTGGACGTCGGAGGCGATCCGCGCCGCGATCGACGCCGGAATCGAGCGCCGGATCGCGATTCCGGAACCGATTCCGGTTCACGTCGCCTACTGGACCGCGTGGGTGGATGAGGACGGCACGCTTCGGCTCGGCCGCGACGTCTACTCACGCGACGCCGAGCTTTTCCGAGAGCTCGCGGCCGAATTCTGACTCCGCCGTCGGCTCCTGCAATCTCTCGGGACCGAATTTCTATGGGCGACGTGGCACTCGCGGCCGGAAACATTTCGCTTCGGCGGTCGTCTCGAAACTAGAAGCGCGGTGAACCAGGAGAACAAACGTCCGATGCCACGACCTTCCGGAGCCTTTCGCCACGAGCTCGGTATGTCGCTGCGCCGGAAAAGCCTCTGGATCGCGTACGGCCTGCTGTTCGCGTTCTACACGACGCTGCTCTTCTCGCCGCCGCCGCTCGGGGAGATGGTGCGGGGAGAGGTCATCTCGCGCGAGCAGGCGTGGGGTGTCGCCGGTCGGTTCCTGCTCGCCGCGAACGTCTTCTTCCCGCTCATCGCCGGCATCCTCTCCGCCGACCGAATCGAGCGCGACGGCCGGCTTGGTGTTCGCGAGCTGCAACGGAGTACGCCGCTCTCAAATTTCGCCTACGTGCGAGCGAAATTCCTCGCCGCCCTCGCCTCGTCCTTGATCCCGGTGATCCTCTGGGTCCTGGCGATCGCGCTCGTCCTGGTGGCGCTCGGACGCGCCGACGCCGCGATGCTCTACGCGGTCCCCGCGGCGTTCGTCGGCATCACCGTTCCCGCGTTCGCGTTCGTGGTCGCCTTCTCGCTCGCCTGTCCCGTGATGCCGCTGCCGGTCTATCAAATCCTGTTCTGCGGCTATTGGTTTTGGGCGAACTTCATCCCGCCGAAGCTGTTCCCGACCCTGAACGGCACCCTGCTCACGCCGAGCGGGATCTTCGTCTTGCAAGCGTTCTTCGCCGGCCCGCCGTCGCTCACCTCCGCCGAGACGGTGCGCTCCACGCCGACCGAAGCGTTCGCGAATCTCGGGGTCCTTTTCGGCTCCGTCCTCGCGGTCCTCGGCGGCGTGATCGTTCTCCTGAACCGCCGGGCGAGGAACGCGTGAGGCGGCCCTACTTGTCGACCGCCGGATGGCGTTACGCGTGGCTCACCTACCGCCGCGACGCGCTGTGGTTCCACCCGGCGTTCCTCGTGCTCTTCCTCGCGATCCTCGGGATCATGGGTCAGCCCGGCATCCGCTTCGCGCTCGCGCGCGCTTATCTCGGGTTCCTGCTACCGCTGGTGGGGGGCATCCTTGCGGCCTACGCCCTTCTCGGCGACCCGGCGTTCGAGCTCAAGGCGGCGACTCCCGAACGGGCGGAGCGGACGCTCGCCGCTCGCCTGGGGCTGATCCTCTCGATCCAAGCCTTGTCCGCGGGAATCCTTCAGCTCGCGGCCGGAGCGCTCGGCGTCGACTTCTCGCCGCTCGGTGGAACGCTCGACCTGCAGGCGATGTGGCTCGTCCCCACGCTCTTTCTCGTCGCACTGGGGACGGCGGGCGCGCTCGCCGGAGCCCAACCCGCGACGGGCGCGTTTCTCGTCGGCGGAACCTGGCTGGTAGAGCTGCTCATGAAGCGTTGGTTCGAGGCAAACGCGCATCCGCTCTTTCTCTTCCATGGAGTCTTTTCGCCGAACGCCCCGAGCCTCGCGGCGAACCGCTTCGCGCTGACCGTCGCCGCAGCGGTTCTGCTGGTCCTCGCCGTGGTGCTCTGGCGTCGCAAGGAACGGTATCTATGAAGATGGGCAGTCCATGATCGAGATCGAACGGCTCGAGAAGGCATACGGCCGCGGGGCCAAGGGACGCAAGGCGCTCGCGGGGATCGATCTCGCGATCGCGCCCGGAATGTTCGGGTTGCTCGGGCCGAACGGCGCGGGCAAGACCACCCTGCTGCGCATCCTCGCCGGGATCGTCCGCCCGAGCGGTGGATCGGTCCGCGTCTTCGGCCAGGATCTCGGATCGGCTTCCGGACGCCGGGCGACGCAGACGACGCTGGGGTATTTGCCGCAGGAGCTCGGGCTCTACCCGGAGCTCACGGCGTCGCAGTTCGTCGATTACATGGCTATCCTCAAGGGCCTCGACGATCCTCACCTGCGCCGCCAGCGCGTGGCCGAGGTCCTCGACGAGGTGGCGCTCACGGAGGTGGCGGATCGGAAGGTGGGAGGGTTTTCCGGCGGCATGAAGCGGCGGGTCGGCATCGCCCAGGCGATCGTCAACGATCCACGCCTGCTGATCGTCGACGAGCCGACCGCGGGGCTCGATCCGGAGGAGCGGATTCGGTTTCGCAATCTGTTGGTCCGCCTCGCGGCCGATCGGACGGTCATCCTCTCCACCCACATCGTCGAAGACATCGGACAGACCTGCCGCGACCTCGCGGTCCTGGCGCGCGGCCGATTGCTGTTTCGTGGCACCCCGGCGGCGCTCGCCGAGGTCGCCGCCGGGTCGGTTTGGACCGCGATGGCTCCGAGCCTCGCCGAGCCCGAGCCGGGAAGGACCGTCGTCTCGATGCTCCATCACGCCGACGGCGTCGAGCTCCGCCTGGTCGGCCCGCGACCGGGGAACCTGGAGAAAGTCGAACCGGCTCGCCCCGGGCTCGAAGACGGTTACGTGCGGTTGATGCAGGCGGGAGGGTAGGTCGACGGGTGGAAGGGCGCCCACCTCGATCCTCCCCGGAATGCGGGGGAGGAGGACCTTCGGCGCGGACCGGATTTTGCACCCTTCAGTCTGGCGCAAGGAGGGCCCCTATGGCCGCGAAACCGAACGCGAAAAAAACTGCCGCCGTATCGAAAGGAAAGCTTGCGCAACCGGAGAATTCTGCCGATTCCCCGATCAGCCGACAGAGGATGATCGAGCTGCTGAACGAAGATCTCGCCCGCGAATTCCAGGCGGTGATCGCTTATGTCGTCTACTCCCAGGTGATCAAGGGCGCGCAGTACATGGCGATCGCCCAGGAGCTCGAAGTGCACGCGGCCGAGGAGCTGGCGCACGCGATCGAGATCGCCAAGCAGATCGACTATCTGGGCGGCCAGCCCACGGTGACGCCCAAACCGGTCAAGGTCTCGGACAAGGCGGTCGACATGTTGCGCTTCGACCTGGACAACGAGAACGAGACGATCCGCAACTATCGCGTGCGGGTGCGTCAGGCCGAGCAGCTCGGTGAATTCGCCCTCTCCGAGCACCTACGGGAGATCTTGAAGCAGGAGCAGGAGCATCAGATCGACCTCGCGACGGCACTCGGCGAAGACGTCCCGGATGTGACCCGGCCCGACGAGCGCGCCTGAAGGCGGACGCAAAAGCGGATGACCTAGCAGGATCGATCGGGCGGAGGGCCTCCATGATTTAGCAGTCTCTAGTCAACGATTTGGTTTCGATGGAGACCGCGTCGCAAGCAGCTCACGGAAGCGCTTCTCGCTCTTGTCGACGTACGCTCGGAAGCCTGCGGGATCGACGAACGCTTTTCGGTCGCCGGCGCGGAGCTTCGCCGCCTTCTCCTCGAGGCGGAAGAACGAGGCGTGGGCGCCGAGGAAGAGGTCGCACGGCAGCTCACGGAGGCTTTTGAAGCTCCGCTCGTAGTCGGCGACGATCTCGGGGTAGCGCGGGTTGCCGGCGAGCCGGTAGTTCTCCGGATCGGGAACGCTCGTCGAGCAGTAGAAGACCGCGCGGAGCTTTTCCCCCTTCTCTTCGAAACTCGCCGTCCAGGTGGTGCATCCTTTCGTGTGGCCGGGCGTCAGGTGGGCGGTGAGCGTTACGCCGCCGAGGGTCACCGTGTCCCCCTCGCCGATCCGACGATCGACTACGACCGGCGGAAAGGTGTTGTCGTCCCCCCAGGCGAAATCCCCCTTACCCCCGGCTTCGAGCTGCGCCGCGTCGCGCTCGCTCGCGACCATGCGCGCGCCCGACCGCTTCTTGAGCGTAGCGAGCCCTCCGGCATGGTCGAAGTGCGAATGGGAATTCAACAGGTACTTCGTATCCGAGAGCTTCAAGCCAAGCGTTCCGAGGCTCGCCTCGATCTGCGCCGCCGTCTCGGGGAGCCCACCGTCCAAGAGGATGAGGCCCTCCTTCGTAGCGATCGCATAGCTCGTCACGTCTTTCGTGCCGACATAGTAGAGCGGTCCGAAGATCCGGAAAGGCTCGGTCGGAGCGGTCATCTCCGCCCGGCCGTCGTCGTCGCTGGCGAGGGCGGGGGAGAGGCAGACGGCGGCGGCGACGAGGTACGGCGAGATTCGGGCGAACAGATTCGGGCGCATCGAGGCTCCGGCGGGATATCGGGAGGAGAAGCCCTCCCGCGGGAAGGATAGCCCGAGCCGCACGAGATGCGCCGAAAACGAAACGCGGGCGGCTCGCGCCGCCCGCACGGTGCTCTTCGAGAAATGGCTTCCGTCAGGGAACGGTCTTCACGCAGGCGCTCGCCGCGTTGGACCACTCGTACTGATAACCGTAGCCGCCGGTGCCGAGGAACGGTGAGGGGGTCCAAGCGCACTTGTCGTCGGCTTCCGCGCCCGAGGAGTCGTACCAGCCGGTACCCGTCGGATCGGTCACCGCTTCGCGGGTCTCATGGCAGACGAAGTGCTCCTGGTTCTGAACCGCGGACCAGCCGGCGACCTGGCAGCCCGAGCAGCTGGGATAGGGCTGGATCGAGTACTTCTTGGCGCTCGCTCCCGAGCCGATCCAGCTGTGATACGCGCAATAGGAGAGGTGCGGACCGCCGCAGGAGGTGCTGCCGCCGCTCGACGAGTAGGAGGCGCGCGGGATCACCACCTCGTAGATCGTGCTGGCGTTGAAGCCGAAGGACGCGATGTAGGCGTTGACCTTGTTGCGAACCGCGTTGTCGGTCACCTTGGCCGGCGGGTTCGCGCAGTCGAACAGGTCGGGCGTGCCGGTGCCGAGGTTCGCGAGCTGGATGCCCGAGTACTGGGTGATGGTGTTGTACTCGGGGGTCGTGCCGAACTGGTTCCGGTACGCCTGGAGGGTGGTCGCATACGTGCGATCGACGCCACCGGTGCAGAAATCCGCGCCCCAGAAGATGTAGACGACTTTGGCGGAGGTGATGGTGGGGCCGCCGTGGTTGGTGATGTTCACCGCTCGGCGAACTTTTGACTCGTGACCCCGAGCCGGAGTGTAGACGATCCGGCGGCCGGGAGCTGCCGCCTCTTCCCGCAACGGTTCCGCTTTCGCCGCGGCGGCCGCGAGGGCCAGGACACCACAGGAGACGACGAGACCGAACCTCAGGCTACCCTTCCGCATTCTGCCAATCCTCCGAACGGTTCGCTGGATCACGCCCGAAGCGTTCTCGAGCCCGGTCCTCGCGATGAGGTCGGTGCCGAGGCGCCTCGTGCGGAACCGAGCCAGCGGGCTCGGCTCCTTATCTGCGGCCAGAAACGAAAGGTTTGCGGCCGATTGCGAGATTCGATGCGGTGTTGACTTTCTTCGGAATGTAGCTTGCGTCCTGAAAAGGGATAGTGCGACGTTCGGCAGAAAGAGGGACCGAAGAACGTCGCGAGAATCGCTTCGCGCAAGAGGTCCCGTCGTTCCAGGGTTTTTGCGGGGCCATAGGGAAAATTGGCCGCCCGTTTCGTCGCCCTTGAGGCCATTCGATTCGTTTGCGAGAGCGTGCTCTCCGGAACTGTTTTTCGCCGCCAAAAGGGTGAAAATTAATCTTCCCTTCATCTTGGGCGTTGATCGTTACTTCGAGCGCGGCTCGTGGTCCTTCCTTTTTCTCTTGGCTCGACTCGATAAAAGGCGGGCCTTGGCCGGGAAGGCTCGGATCGCGCCACTCGGCGAGGGGGCCGACGGGGGAGTCGCCGCGAACGCGACCCTTGACGGGCGAGCGTTCGAGAAGTACGTTGCCCGCTCTATGACTCGAAGCTATAAGAAGGAACGGCTTGGGCCGCGCCTCGCCCGAGCGGCTCGCTCGGGCGAGCGGTGGCGAGACCTCCACGCGATCATCGGCGGCACCGGGGCGGTGGGCGGCACCGCGCTGCTCCAGATGCTCTCGATGTATGAAGAGATGATGACCGTCGCCAGCCCCGGCGCCGGAGACGTGCCCATCCTGCTCGCGACCGGGCTCGGCAAAGACGACATCCGGGCCTTCACCCGCCGGCTGTTCCGGCACGTCGAGACGCGCCACGGCGCCGATCGCCTGCCGCGGAAGGTGGGGACCGGCTTCCTCACCGCGAGCGGGGTTTTCGTCGCCTTGGAGCGGTTCCGCCTGACGGCGCTGCCCGGCCTGGGCGCGATCCAGGACGTGGCTCCCGAGGAACGCCGGGCGTTCGTTCGCTCGTTCGTCGAGGGGCTCGCTCCGGGGGGCGGCGCCTCCCCGATCGAGACGATGCTCGCCGCGATCGGCCGGTCGCGACCCGTGTCGACTTTCCTCCGCAACTATCTCCAAAAGCACGGCGACGGCAGGCCGGGATTCCGCTCGGTAACCCTCGGGATTCCGATCCCGAGCCTGATCGCCTACCACCAGGAGCATCTGAAGCAGGTGGCGAGCCATCTCCCCGGCGTTTCCGCCGCGGCGCAGGACGAGCTTCAGGAGGCCTTCGTCCACTCGTTCCGCGACGACCTCGCGGAGGTCCGCGAGCTGGCCGAAGAAGTGCTCGTCGCCCACACCACGGCGGTCGGCGGGATGTACGACGAAGGGCCCGATCCGAAGGGTGGCGGGAAGCGGCGGAGCATCCGGCTCGGCTTCGCCCACAGCGCGAAGGACGAGTTCCTGGTCGACAAGCAGCGGTTCGCCGAGGAGCTGGCGCACGAGTACGGCCAGCTCGGCCTGAAGATCCTGATCACCGCGGCGGCGATCGGCATCGACGAGGTGCGGCTGCGCGAGCCGATCCCCCTCCACGGCCGCCCCTCGCGGTTGATCCACGACGCGGCCGAGGAGGTCTTTCCGGGCGCCCACCGCAAGGGAGACGACGGCAAGCCCCAGCGCCACGTGGTGCGGGTGGCGCCGCCTCTCACGATCCCGCTGGACGACCCGCCGGAGGGTCCCGCGCGGTTCGCCGCGGGCGAGGTCCTGCGCCCGTCCTACTCGATCCGGAGCGGCGAAAACGGCTTCTTCAGCGTCGCCAACACCGACGCGCTCTACCGCGTGATGCGCGTGGCAACCGCGAGCGAGCTCGCGCTCGTGCTCGCCTCGGTGGGCGTGCTCGGCGACGACGGCAACGCCCCCTGGTTTCCTCGCGAGGAGAACAACGTCTGTTACTTCGGCGAGACCGACAACTCGCGCCAGGTCTTCGATCTGCTGAACCAGCCGCCGCTGCTCGCCTCCCAGCTCTCGGGCCTCGAGCCCATGGCGCTCCAGGACCTCGGCTCGGCGAAGCACCAGGGGGAACTACACGTGCTGTCGCTGCTGATCCTGCTCCATAGGTTGCGCACGGTCGACCTCGACGCGATCGATCCGTACGTCGACCTCGACCGCTTCGACCCGGAGCGCTTCCTCCTCGAGCGGTCGCGGCCGCTCACCTTCGAGATCCTGGAACGCTGGCCGTTCGAGGACCTCGCGCGGGAGATGCAGATCCTCGTCGGCGCCGACGACGCCGAGCAGCTCGCGGCGCTCAATCCGCGGCGGAACGACGGCCTGTTTCCGCTCAAGTCGCAGGCGCAGCTCCGGATCTTCCGCCGCGCGCTCGAAGCCGTTCACGCCGTCCCCTCGCTCGGCTCGCCGATTGTCTACGAGCGGGACGGCGAGACGCTCGTCCGCAGCGGTTTCTTCGTCGCGCCGTTCGAGATCCTCTGTGATCGCACCGAGCGGATCGCAGAGCACATCGCGAGGAGCCACGCGGCGGGCTCGGGTGGGACGCTCGAAGATTTTCGCGACTTCCATCTTTCGACCGGCGGCTTCGTCGACGTGCGGCCCCACGCGATCCTCGCGACCGCTCGGACCGATCGGGAGGATCTCGCCGACAAGGTGGTCCGCTGCCGGACCGGAGACGAGCTCCTGGCCGCGATCGACCGGATCGAGCCCTATTCGTTCTTCGCCACCTGCGGCCTCGCGGCGCTCTGCGCCCGGCTGCACGGGCTCTACGGCGAGCTGCGGGAGGCGATGCTGGAGCTCGGGTCTCTCCAGGACTTCCGCTGGCAGATGCCGCGCGACGGCAACGGCCACATCCTCATTGTGCCCGGGGTGGTCGAGGCGTTCCGCATGGTCTCCGAAGGGCTCGAGAAGACGACCGGAACCGAACGCCTCGACGGCATTTGGGGCTACCGCCGTCGGCAGGTCCCGGTCCGCAGGGACGCGATCCCCGGCGTGGGCGAGGGCTGATTCGGGGGGCGTTTCAGCGGAGCAGGCGACGGCGGATCGTCGTCTTCGGTTTGAGCTCCACCCACGGCTCGACGCCGGGCACCGTGCAGCGGGGGATCTCGAAGCCGAGGACCCCTTCGACCTCGCGGATCGTCGGGATGTCCTGCCAGGTTACGATCGAGGAGACCAGGCCGGTCAACGCGCCGCGTCCCGTGCGGCCGGCGCGGTGGATGTAGTCGTCGACTTTCTCCGGCAGGTCGAAGTGGATGACGTGCTCGATCTCCGGGATGTCGATGCCCCGGCCGGCGACGCCCGTCGCGACGAGGATGCGCGTCTTGCCCTCGCGGAAGTTGCGCAGCTCGTGGACCCGTTGCGCCTGGGTGAGGTCGGCGTGGATGCGGCCGACGTTGAAGCCTTCCCGCTCGAGCACCGCGGTCAGCCACTCGGCGTCGCTCTTCCGGCGGATGAAGATCAACGTCCGCCCGAGGTTCAGATGGAGCAGCGCGTGGAGGCAGGCCTTCTTGTCCTGATCGTTCACCATGTACAGCCGGTGGGTGAGGCCGGTCGCGGCGCCTCCCTCGGGCAGGATGTCGACCCGCGCCGGGTCCTTCAAGAACAGCTTCGTGAGGCGCTCGATCGGCGGCGGCATGGTCGCCGAAAAGAGCATCGTGTGCCGCTCGCGGGGAAGGAGCGCCAGGATCTCCTGCACCTGCGGCAGGAAGCCGAGGTCGAGCATGTGATCGGCCTCGTCCAGCACCAGCTCTTCGATCGCGTCGAGCTTGAGCGTCCTCCGCTCGACGTGGTCGAGCAGGCGCCCGGGGGTCGCGACGACGACGTCGGGCCCCCGCTTGAGCGCGTCGAACTGGGGACCCATGCGGACGCCGCCGATCAGGCAGGCGGTGTCGAGCTGGCGATCGTGACCGAACAGGTCGAGGAACGCCTTGGTTTGAAGCGCCAGCTCGCGCGTCGGCGACAGGATCAGGCCGCGTAGACCGCGTCCATGAAAGAGCCGCTCGGCGAGCGGCAAGCTGAACGCTGCGGTCTTCCCCGAGCCGGTCGCGGCGAGGCCGATCAGGTCGCGGCCGGACAGCGCGATCGGGATCACCTCGGACTGGATGGGCGTCGGGTGCTGGAAGCCGATCGAGTCGACGACTTGGAGGATCGGGGCGGAGAGCCCCAGGGACGCGAACGACTTGTCGGTGGTGGCGACGGGATGTTGAGGGATGGCGAAACTCTGCATTCCAGACGAGTTATAGAACAAATCCCGCGGTCCGACAAGGAACGGGCGGTCTATACTCAAGGTTCGATGCCAGCGACCCCTTCGTGATGGTTGGAAGATCGTCGCCCGCCGGCGTGGTCTTCAAGCGCCTCACCGAAGAGTGGGAGCTCCAGCAGGCGTACGCGTTGATCCATCGGACGTTCGCCGAAGAGATTCCCCAGCACCCCGCGCGGCCGGACGGGCTCGTGGTCGACCCGCGGCTCGCGTCGAGCGCGGCGTTCGTCGCGCTCGAGGACGGGCGCGTGGTCGGCATGATCGCCGTCTCGTGCGAGCGTCCCTTCTCCCTCGACGGGAAGCTGACCGATCTGGACCGTTACCTCCCGCCCCATGCCCGAGCCTGCGAGGTTCGCCTGCTCGCGGTGGTGCCGGGGCGGCGCCGAGGCTCCGTCTTCTCGGGGCTGCTCGCGCGGGCGATCGGGCAGGGGCGTGCGGAAGGATGCGACCTCGCGGTGATTTCCGGGATCGAGCGGCAGGCGAAGCTCTATCGCCATCTCGGCTTCGTCACGTTCGGTCCGCCGATCGGCACGCCCGAGGCGCCGTACCGGGCGATGTTCGTCCGTTGGGACGATCTCGCTCCGGCGGCGAAACGCCTCGCGGCGGAGGTCGACTCATGATCGACGGCGGTCCGCCGCGGATCTCGTTTCTCCCCGGCCCCGTACCCGTGCACGAGGAGGTGGCGCGGGCTTTTGCCGCCCCGGCGATCTCCCATCGTTCGGCCGTTTTCCATTCGATGCTCGCGGAGGTGAAGGAGCGGCTGTGCCGGCTCGTCGGGCTGCCCCATGTGCAGCTCCTCGTCGGCTCGGGGACCCTCGCGAACGACGCCGTGGCGGCTCAGCTGTCTCGGATCGCCGGACGCGGGCTGATCCTATCGAACGGCGAGTTCGGCGAGCGGCTGATCGAGCACGGAGTGGGGCGAAGCGCTCCCGCTCGCCGAGATCGCGCGGCTCGACGGTCCGATCGACTGGATCTGGGCGGTCCATTGCGAGACTTCGACCGGCGTGCTGAACGATCTCGGCCGATTGGCCGAGATCGCGCGCGAGCGGAGCGCGAAGCTCTGCGTCGACGCGATCAGCTCGGTGGGAAACGCCTCAGTCGACCTCTCCGCGGCCTGGCTCGCGACGGCGACCTCGGGCAAGGGGCTCGCGTCCTATCCCGGTCTCGGGGTCGTGTTCCATCGCGAGGAGATCGCGCCCTCGCCGAAGCTGCCGCGCTATCTCGATCTTGGCCTCTGGGCGCGCGAAGAGGGGGTGCCGTTTACCGCCTCCTCGAACCTGCTCGCTGCGCTCGGCCGCGCGCTCGAGGGCCGCGGCGGTGTCCTCCCGAGCGGACCTTGCGATCGCGACCGGCCTTCGGCCGAGCTTCGCGCGCGGCTCGAATCGCTCGGCTTTTACTCGGTCGCCCCTCCGGAGCGGACGGCCTCCTGGGTCCTCACGCTCGTGCCGCCGGAAGGCCACCGGGCCTTCGACCTGGGCGAGCGGCTGGAGGCCGAGGGAATCCTGCTCTCCTACCGGAGCGGCTACCTCGTAAAGCGCAACTGGTTCCAGGTTTGCTGGATGGGGGAGCATGCGGCCGACGAGGGCGACGCCCTGGCTCACGCGCTCGCGAACGCGATGGGGTGAACGAACGCTCGCTAAGGGGCGGCGACCGGCTTGCCGGGTCGGCTGATAGAGTCGAGGAACCGGTTTCTCAGGAGGTACGCCCCTTGGTCCGACGCATCCGCTCCCGCCTCGCTTCTTCCGTTTGGCTCCTCTCCCTGCTTGGAATCGCCTCCGTCGCGGCGGCAGCGAAAAAGCCGCCGGTGGCTCCTCCCAAACCGCCCGAGAAACCTCCCGTCGAGGCCAAGATCGCCGGCCTCGAGCATCGCGCGGGATTACTCGACCTCTACCTCGACAAGAAGGCAGGCAAAGTCTGGCTCGCGCTGCCGCCGGGCGGCCCGGACGGCCGGATCGGGCGCTATCTCTACGTCGAGGCGCTGCGCTCCGGGCTGGGATCGAATCCGGTCGGTCTCGATCGGGGGCAGGTGTCGGAGTCGGTGATTCTCGACGTGCGGCGGCTGGGCGGAAGGGTCCTGTTCGAGCTGCCGAACCTGGGCTTCCGGGCCGGGGCGCAGGTGCCGTCGTCGAATCCGGAGGAGCGACGGGCGGTCGAAGAGTCGTTCGCGACGTCGGTGCTCTGGGCGGCGCCGGTCGAGGTCGAGAATCCCGACGGCCGCATCCTCGTCGATCTCACGTCGTTCCTCCTGCGCGACTCCCACGGTGTCGTCGCGGCGATGTCGAACGCGCGGCAGGGCGCTTGGTCGTTCGACGCGGCGCGCAGCGCGGTGGACCTCGAGGGTTGCAAGGCGTTTCCGAAGAACGTCGTGCTGTCGGCCCTGCTCACGTTCCAGTCGAGCAGCGCAGGGCCGCTCGTGCGCGAGGTGACGCCGTCGCCCGCAGGGGATCGAACCGCGACGCTCTACGCCCGGCAGTCGTTGTTCGCCTTGCCGGAGGCGGGTTTCCGCCCGCGCCGTTTCGATCCCCGGATGGGGCATTTCACCGTCGGCTTCCTCGATTTCGCGGTTCCCCTGGCGGCGCCGCTCGAAGGGGCGTTCGCGGCGCGCCATCGGCTACAGAAGGTCGATCCGGCCGCCGCGCGGTCGAAGGCGGTCGAGCCGCTCGTCTACTACGTCGACCGCGGCGTGCCCGAGCCGGTCCGCAGCGCGCTCGTCGAAGGGGCGAGCTGGTGGAAGGAGGCGTTCGAGGCCGCGGGGTTCGTCGATGCCTTCCGGGTCGAGGTGCTGCCCGAGGGGATCGATCCGGAGGACGCGCGCTACAACACGATCGAATGGGTGCACCGCTCGACCCGAGGCTGGTCGTACGGCGGCGGTGCGATCGATCCGCGCACCGGCGAAATGATCAACGGCCATGTCCTGCTCGGCTCGCAGCGGGTGCGCCAGGACCGCCTGCTGTTCGAGGGCCTGCTCGGCGCGGGCGCCACGGGTAACGGCGGACCGGCGGATCCCATCGAGTTGTCGCTCGCGCGCATCCGCCAGCTCGCAGCGCACGAGGTGGGACATAGTCTCGGTCTCGCGCACAACTTCGCGGCCTCGACCTACGGGCGCGCCTCAGTGATGGACTACCCGGCGCCGCTGGTGAAGATCGACGCCGCCGGAAACCTCGACCTGTCCGAAGCCTACGCGACGGGCGTCGGGGCGTGGGACGTCCAGGCGATCCGCTACCTGTACAGTCAGTTTCCCGAGGAGCAGGAGGAGGCGGGGCTCGCTGCGATCGTCGCCGAGACGCTCTCGCGCGGCATGGTCTACCTCTCCGATCAGGATGCGCGGCCGCTCGGCGCGGCCCATCCGCTCGCGAACCTCTGGGACAACGGACCCGATCCGATCGCCTCGCTCGAGACGTCGGCCAAAGTGCGGCGGATCGCGCTCGCGAAATTCGGCGCCGGCAACCTCGGCAAGAGCCGGCCGCTCGCGCTGCTCAATGAGGTCCTCGCCCCCGTCTACTTCCACACCCGCTATCAGCTCGAAGCGGCGGCGAGGAGCGTCGGCGGCGCCACCTATGCCTACGCGATGCCCGGTGACGGCCAGGCTCCGGTCGCACCGGTTCCGGCGGTCGACCAGCGGCGCGCTCTCGCCGCGGTGCTCGCGACGGTCGCCCCCGCGGAGCTCGACCTGCCCGATTCCGTCCTCGCGCTGCTGCCGCCGCGGCCTCCCGAGGTGCGGGATTCGGTCGAGACCTTCGGGGGCGGAAGCGGTCCGATCTTCGATCCGCTCGGCGCGGCGGCGACCGCGGCCGATTTCGCGATCGGCGCCCTGCTCGCTCCCGAGCGCGCGGCCCGGCTGGTCGATCAGCACCGGCGCGACCCGGCCCAGCTCGGGCTCGACGAGGTGATCGAGAAGATCGTTTCCGCGAGCTTCTCCGGGGGCTCGTCGCCGCGCCTGGCCGAAATCCGCCGCACGGTCGAAGCGGTCGCCGTGCGCCGGCTGATCGCGCTCGCGGCCAACCCCGCCGCGACCCCCGGCGTTCGCGCTCGGGTAGAGGCCGCCCTGTCGAGCCTCGCGCGGCGACCGATCTCGGGCGCCGAGCCGGCCGAGGAGCGCGCGACCTTCGCCCACCTGGTGCGCGAAATCGAGCGCTTCTTCTCGCGCGCGGCGGTGCTCGACAAGCCGGCGGATCCCGTACCGGACCTGCCGCCCGGGCAGCCGATCGGCCAGCCGGCGATGGGCATGCCGGACGATCTCGCGGGCTGTTCCTTCGAAGGCCGGGGGTAAGCGGAGTGGCGGCGTCGATCGCCTTTTCCTGGCTCGGTGCGGTTCCCTTGGCGTTGGCGCTCGCGACCTGCGCGGCCCCGGCGACGAACGCCACGAACGAAGCGCAGGCCTCGCCCGCCGCGGCGGAGCGCTCGGCGGCAGCGCCCAGCGCGGGAGCGGCCTCTCGAGCGACCCCGGCTCCCGCGAAACCGGTCGAGAGCCTCGTCGTCCAGGTGCTCGCGACCCATCCTCACGACACCGGCTCGTATACCCAAGGGTTGGTCTGGCAGCGGGGGGCGTTGTACGAGAGCGCCGGCCAGTACGGGCGCTCGGACCTGCGCGAGGTCGATCCGAAGACCGGCGCGGTGCGGCGCAAGGTGGCTCTGCCGCCGGAGGTCTTCGGCGAAGGTCTCGCGCTCGTCGGCCAACGTCTGTTCCAGCTCACCTGGCGCGAGAACCTGGCGTTCTCCTGGGATCTCGCGACGTTCGCCCGGGGGACGGACTTTCGCTACGCCGGTGAGGGGTGGGGACTCTGCTTCGACGGCAAGCGCCTGATCCGGAGCGACGGCACCGACGTCCTGACCTTTCACGATCCGCAGACGTTCGCCGAGACGGCTCGCGTCTCCGTCCGTCGCTCGGGCCAGCCGGTCTTCTACCTGAACGAGCTCGAGTGCGTGGACGGCGCGGTCTACGCGAACGTGTATCAGACCGACGAAATCGTGCGCATCGACGCCGCGACGGGCGAGGTGACGGCGTCGATCGACGCCTCCGGGTTGCTCACGCCTCAAGAACGCTTGGCGGGCGCCGAGGTCTTGAACGGCATCGCCTGGAATCCGCAGGGCAAGTTCTTTTACGTGACGGGGAAGCTCTGGCCGAAGATGTTCGAGGTCCGTTTCGTCGCGCCGGGCTCACATTGACAAGGCCGTTCGAAGCGCTTTAGCGTCGAAGGCACAATTCCATTCGAGGAGGAGCCGCGATGTCCGGTTGGTTCGAGCTGAAGAAGAGCAGCGACGGGCAGTTTCGTTTCGTTCTGAAGGCGGGCAACGGAGAGGTCATCCTCACCAGCGAGCTCTATCGGTCGCGCTCCTCGGCGGTCAAGGGGATCGCGTCGGTGCAGAAGAACTGCGGCAACGACAAGCGGTACGTGCAGAAGACGTCGTCGAACGGCAAGCCGTTTTTCAATCTTCGGGCGGGCAACCACCAGGTAATCGGCACGAGCGAGCTGTATTCGTCGTCCGGGGCTTGCGAGAACGGCATGGCCTCGGTCAAGTCGAACGGCTCGAGCAAGACGGTCAAAGACCTCGTCTGACCTCGGGTCGAGGATGGACGCCGGCCCGCTCGGGCGCAGAGTCCGAGCGAGAGCCGATTCGAGAAGCCAAAGCGCCGTGCGAAGGAGTCGACTTCGCCGGCGCTATTTCTTTGCGGGCGGTTCGAGCTCGCGCGCGTGGATCTCGTGCTTCCAGAGCTCGGTGCCCTTGGCATCGATCGCTCGGAGCGTCAGCACACGATCTTCCGGCGGCCCGGTGACCTCGAGCAGCCCGAAGCTGCGACGGTCGGTGACCCAGGTCCCGGCGACGCGGGCGGGGTTGTTCGCCTCTTTTTCGAACGAGCTGGCCATGCCCGAGGTGAGCGGACTCGAGGTGAACTCGTAGAACGGATAGAGGCCGGGGACGTCGACCTTGAGCAGCTCCGACGTATGGCGGTCGCCGGTGAGGAAGACGAGGCCGCGGATCTTCGCCTTCACCAAGAAGTCGCGCAGCTCGCGCTGCTCGGCGGGATAGCGGCCGAGCGCTTCGTAGTTGGCGAGGGGATTCCACATCTGATTGCCCGAGGCGACGACCTTGAACGTCGCGTCGGAGGAGACCAGCGCCTCTTCGAGCCAGCGCAACTGCTCGCGGCCGAACATCCGTTTCGAGGCGTCGTCGGGGAACTCGTCCGGGGTCCGGTAGAAGCGGTCGTCGAGCAGGAAGAACTCGACGTCGCCCCAGGAGAACCGACCGAACACGCCGGGGAGCTCGGCGGTGCCGTATTGCGGGTTCGCCCAATAGTCGCGAAACACGCGCAGGGAAGTCTCGCGACCGGCGAACGAGCGATCCGAGTCGTTCGGGCCGAAATCGTGGTCGTCCCAGATCGCGTATTGATGCACCGAGCCGAACAGCGGCTGGAGCTCCGGGATCGAGCGGTCGCGCGCCCAACGACGGCGCATCCCCTCTTCGGTCCCGACGTCGGATTCCCGGTAATAGATGTCGTCGCCCAGCCAGAGCATCAGGTCGGGTTTTTGCGCGAGGATCGCGTTGAAGATCTCGTACCCGCCGCCGTACGGTTCGCCCTCCCGGTCCGCCGAAGGATCGTTGATGTAGGCGCACGAGCCGAACGCCGCGCGCACGTCGGGCGCGGGCGTGCGCCACCGCCAGATCTCCTGCGTCTTGAACGCGGTGGCGTAGGGCAGGCCGACCCGCCGCCCGTCGACGTAGACCTCGTATTCGTATTTCACCCCCGGCACCAGGTTCACGAGGCGAAACCGCGCGATCCGATCCCCCTCCTCGGTGGTCGCGATCTCCCGCGAGAGCCGCGACGAGACCTCCGCGCCCGCGAGCCAGAAGCGGAGCTGCGCGCGCGCCGGCTGTTTCGTCTGCAGCCAGAGCTCCACCTCGCCCACGTCGGACAGGCCGACCATCGGGCCGGATTGGAGGGGCGAGACGCCGGTCTCCTCGTGAGCGAGCAGCGGGGAGGCGAGCGCAAGAAGGGCGACGAGCGCCGCGAGGCGGGGGAGAGAGGCCGAGCCGTGGTGCATGGTGACGGGAGTCTATCTCGCCGTAGGCCCCGTCGTTTCGCCTGTCAGTTCTGCGCGGGCTCGGCGGCGAGGCTCAAGTAGTCGCCGTAGGTTTCGTCGGAATTGCCGAAGATTTCGACCACTCCGAGGCCTCGTCCGCCGGGTCCCCTAACGACCCGATAGGAGATCCAATTCACGTCGCCGTCCATCTGGTCCAGCCAGGCCGGTTGGCCGCGGAGCGCCTGGGAGATCGCACGCTCCTGATCCCGGGAGACCAGGATGCGTTCGAGCTCGGGATGCCCGTTCCGGTCGGGGACGTAACGCCACAGGACGTCCGCGTCGTCCGGGTCGGGAAGGAAGACGTCGACCGAACGGCAGAACGACTGGGCGTCGAAGGCCCGCACCAGTTCCTTGAGACCCGCGGGCACGCAGGTCGGGCAGGGGCGCGGCACGGCGGAGAGCTCCGCCGCCCAGCGGGGGGCGAGCGTCGACATCTGGCGGTGCGCGAGCTTCTTGAACATGCGCTGCCGCCCTGCGAGCAGGCGCTCGTTGGCGCCGTTGAACGCGAGCACCGTGACGACGAAGAGCGCGAAGATCGAGCCGAGCCAGATCCACGCGCTCTTGCGGGAGAGCGGCGGACTCTGCTCTGCCGGGCTCCTCGGAGGACCGAGCCGCTCGACGGCCGCCACGGCATCGCGGATTCCCACCGCCAGGCTGATCGCGAGGCCGAAGGCGCCCAGCGCCACGCAGGAGGCGAAGACTCCGGTGAGCGCCCTCTCGAGCGGCGGGGCGAAGATGTCCCAGCCGAGAAATTCGTCGAAGAATCCGACCACGACGAGGAACGCGCCGACCAACAGCAGCGAGATGGTGGCGCGTGTCGAAAGCGCGAGGAGGCGAACGCGCTCGGGCATGAGAAGGATCTCCTTCTGGAAAGGCGAAGCTCTACCGCTTTCTACGAGTTGGCCGGATCCGGAGTCCAAGCGTGCCCGGCATTCCTCTTGGGCCGGCGGCACGGCGGTCGGCGTACACTCCACCGAACATGCTCCCTTCCGCATCCGTCGGGCTCGACGGCCTCGGCGTCTCTCGGCACGGCGCGTTCGTGCTCTTCGGCGTGATCGTCGCGACGGTCCTCTACCTGCGCGCCGCGCGTCGGACGGGCCGGTTCGACGACGAGCACCTCGCGGTCCTCTGCGGCGCCTTGATCGGCGGCGTGCTGTTCGCGAAGCTCGGGGTCGTCTGGCGCTACCTCGGCGACGGAGGCGGGCACTCGTTGGCCGATCTCGCCCTGCGCGGCGGGCAGAGCGTGCTCGGCGGCCTCGCTGGGGCCTACCTCGGAGCGCTCGCGACGAAGCGGCTCGTCGGCCTGCGCCGCTCGACCGGCGAGCTGTTCGCGGCGCCCGTGGCGCTCGG
Source organism: Thermoanaerobaculia bacterium (assembly GCA_044226625.1). Taxonomy (GTDB): domain Bacteria; phylum Acidobacteriota; class Thermoanaerobaculia; order Multivoradales; family UBA5704; genus DASYKS01. The sequence goes on along the minus strand of JBGAGQ010000003.1, from coordinate 136,689 downwards.
CATCGCGATCGGCCGCGTCGGCTGCCTGCTCACCGAGATCCCGGGACGCCCCGCCGATCTCCCTTGGAGCGTCACGGTCGACGCGGCGCGGGCGGCCACGATCCCCGGATTTCCCGCGGCGTGGATCGGCCGGCCGCTCCATCCGTCGTTCGCCTACGAGATCGTTTTCCACCTCGCGGCGTTCGCGCTGCTCGTCCGGCTCGCCCGCGAGGCCGCCTGGCGGCAAGACCTGTTCAAGCTCTACCTCGCGCTGTACGCTCCGGTGCGTTTCCTTCTCGAATTCACGCGCGCGAACCCGCCGTTCGCCCTCGGCCTGTCGGGCTCGCAGTGGTTCTTGATCCCCTCGATGCTGCTGCTCGGCGGCTGGTGGCTGCGCCGAGGCGGGGGTCGACGCGGGCGGATTCCGCCAGGGGAGGTGGTTCGGGACGAACCGACCGCCGCGGCACCGGAAGCGATCTCATTTCCTGAAATGGAGAAGAAGACGTCATGACGACCGGCGACGTGCCCCCCGACGGATCGGCGATTCCGCCCGCCCCTCCGCAACCTGCTGTCGTTGCCCCGCCGGCCCCGCATCCGCCCGGCATTCTTCCGGCGCTACCCGAACGCCGCGCCTGGCCGTGGGCTCTGCTCTTCGCGTTCCTGCATCACCTCACGATCGTCGTCGGGGTGTTCGTCTTTCGTAACCAATCGCAGGCGATGAGCGCCTTCCTCGCCCTCGCCGCGGGTCTCGTGCCGTTCGCGTTCGTGCTCGGGTTGATCCTGATCGCCCGCAAGATCTCCTTCCCCGGCCGGCTGTTGATGTTCAGCGCTCTCTTTTCGGTGGCGCTCCTCGCCCTCGAGGTCGCCGTGGCGGCGGGAGTATGCATCTTCGCGATGGGGAACTCGGGGTTCCATTGAGCGCATCCGCCGGCATGCCCCTTCGAGGCGACCGCCTGCACCGGTACGTGACGGCGTTCTGCCCGCACTGCCACGCCGAGCGCCCCGACCGGCCGCTCGCCGAGGTCCGGCGGCTCGCGGGGTATCTCGCGGAGGAAGAGGGGGGGCGCGTCTACCTGGTGCGCGGCTGCCCGGACCATGGGCTGGTCCGAACGCTTTACGACGAGTCGGCCGAGATCCTGCGCTGGCTGGAGGAGTGGACGGCGCCGACGAAGCGCCACGTCCCCGACCGGCCGGGCAATTTCGATCCGATCCCGGCGGCCTATCTTCGCGGCCTGCCGGAGCTGCAGACGCAGCACACCTGCATCCTCCTCGAAGACGTCGAGCTCTCCTGCAACCTGTGTTGCCCGAACTGCTTCGCCTCGAGCTCGCCGCAGCTTCGCGGCGTGGTGCCGGTCGACGAGGTGCTGCGGAATGTCGACGTCCGGCTGGCGCGCGAGGAAGGCCGGCTCGACGTCGTAATGCTCTCCGGGGGCGAGCCGACGCTCCACCCGGAGCTGCTCCGGCTGCTCGCGGGGCTGACCTCCCGGCCGATCGGCCGGATCCTGCTCAACACCAACGGCATCGCGATTGCGCAGGACGACGCGCTCGTCGCGTTCCTCGAAAAGCACCGCCAGCGCATCGAGGTCTATCTGCAATTCGACGGCCTTCGGGCCGAGACCCATCGCTACCATCGGGGCGCCGACCTGGGGAAGGTGAAATCGCGCGCGATCGAGCGACTGTCCAAGGCGGGGGTCTTCACGACCTTGACCATGACCGCGACGCTCGGAATCAATGACGACGAGATCGGCGAAGTGCTCCGCGTGGCGATCGACACGCCGTTCGTCGGCGGCGTTTCGATCCAGCCGCAGTTCGGCAGCGGCCGCTCGACCGCGATCGACCCGCTCGACCGCCTCACCCACACCGGCACGCTCGCGCGCCTGGGGCCGCAGACCGGCGGGCTGGTCTCGTGGCGCGACCTCACCGCGCTGCCATGCAGCCATCCGCACTGCTGCAGCATCGGTTATCTGCTGCGCTCCGATTCGGGGGAGTGGCGCTCGCTCACCTCGATCGTCGGCGTGGACGCGCTCCGTTCCCACCTCGGGCTGGTCGCGAACCGGATCATCGATCCGGAGCTGTCGGCCGAGCTCCGGAAGCTCGTGAAGCAGGCGTTCCTCGGCCTGTTTTCCGAATCGAGCTCGCTCGCGCAGGAGGGGATCGGCGCGCTCTTCCGCGACGTCTGTACCGCGTGCGACCTCGGGCTCTCGACGCTCTCCCGGCTCGCCGGCGAGGCGCTCCTCGGTCGCGGCGAGGCGTTCCGACGGTTGGTGGGAGAGCGGATCAAGCGGATCACGATCAAGCCGTTCATGGACATGAACACGATGATCGAAGAGCGACTGATCCAGTGCTGCGTCCACGTCGGCGCGACGGATCAGGAAGGGGCGCACCAATGCGTGCCGTTCTGCGCGATCCAGGCCTGGGATCCTCTCGCCCGGACCAAGCTCGCCGAGCGAGTCGGCGCGATGGCGAAGGGAGTGGCCCCATGAGCTCGAACAATCCCGAGGGAAACTCGAACGAGAACGAACCGCCCGCCCTCGCCGCGGCGCGCAAAGCGCGGGAGGAGCAGGCTCTCCGCGTGGCGCAACCTCCCGTCGCCCCCGTCGCTTCCGCGACCCCCGCGGTCGAGGATCCGTTCCGGCTCTGCACCTACGCGACGCTCGCCGCGCTCGCCTGGCTCTTCTCCCCGCCCGTAGTGCTCGCCTTCTTCGCCATTCTCGGCCTCGTGGCCTATGGCAAGGCGCTTCGCGCGGGGCTGCTGCGAAGCCGCTGCCTGCTCCGCGACACGCGCCTGACGCTGCTTTACCTCGGCGTGCTCGCGGTGATGGCGTTGACGGTGATCGGCCTCAAAGCGGCGGCGATCTGGAAGGCGTTCGGACGTTAAAAGCCGAACGCGGCCTCGATCCCCGACCTCGCGGACCGGCCCGCGATCCCAGATTCGTGCGATTTCGCGTCACAGCAATCGCATGCCCTCCAACGGTTGGCTAACGTCGAACCGACGTAGCTTCCAACCTCTCAGGAGGGCTGTTCGATGCGATTCCGACTTCGTCGGCTAGGACTCTGTCTGCCTTTCGCCGCCGCCCTGTGGGCGGCCCCGCCGCTCGCCGCCCAACTTCAGGACGGCAACCTCCACGGCACGGTGGTCGATCCCTCGGGCGCGCCGCTCGCCGGTGCGGTCGCGACCCTCTCGGGCGGTGGCGGAGCGGAAACGCGTGGCACCGACGCCGAGGGACGTTTCCGCTTTCTCGGTCTCGCGCCGGGCGCCTATCGGCTGGAGGTAACTCACCCCGGGCGCTCGCCGTTCTCGGTCCCCGACCTCCAGATCCGGGTCGGACGTACCGTCAATCTCTCCGTGACCCTCTCGCCCGTCGAGCAGGAGACGTTGACCGTCACGGCCGAGGCGCCGGCGCTCGACGAGCGGCGGTTCTCGAGCGGCACGTCGGTGCCTCGCGCCGAGCTCGACGCGGTACCCACCTCGCGCGATCCGTGGGCGATCCTCCGGACGACGCCGGGGGTGCTCACCGATCGGATCAACGTCGGCGGCACGGAGACCGGTCTGCAATCGCGCCTCGTCGGTCCCGGATCGCCGGGCGAGCAGACGGTCTGGTCGCTCGACGGCATGGTGATCACGGACATGGCCGCGCTCGGCAGCTCTCCGGGGCAGTTCGATTTCGACGCCTTCGAGGAGATCCAGGTAACGACCGGAGGCAACGACGCGGAGATCGCCTCGGGCGGCGTGGTGGTGAATCTGGTCACCCGGCGCGGCACGGACGTCTGGCGCGGCAGCGGGCGCGCCTACTACTCGGGCGCCACGCTTCGCTCGGGGCTCGATTTCGACGACGAAGACCTCGGCCAAGCGGGCCCCTGGAACCGCAACCACGCGCAGGCCCCGTTTCGCGCTGGCAACCGGGTCGAGCGCCTGACCGACCTCGGACTCGAGCTGGGCGGTCCGCTCGTCCGCGACCGCCTCTGGGTCTGGGGCTCTTACGGCGATCCGAAAGTGGAGCGTCGGACGATCGCCGATTTCTCCGAGTCGACCGAGCTACCGGCCGGCAACTTGAAGCTCGACGCGAAGCTCGCGGACGGCAACTCGGCCACCCTCTTCTTCTGGCACGACGACAAGTCGCGTCACGGATTCGGCGCGAGCCCGCAACGGCCGCCGGAAACCGATTGGAACCAGTCGCGCTTCGGTCCCGTGCCGACCGCCTGGAAGGTCGAGGACGGCCAACAGATCGGCTCGCGTCTCCATCTCTCGGTGCTCGCCTCGCGGGTGAACGGCGGCTTTCAGCTGCTCCCGGCCGTGGGCGACAAGGTGCCGTTCCTCGACGACGATCAGGTCTGGCACAACAGCTTCTTCCTCACCCGGGCCGAGCGCGCCCAGCGCCAGGTCCGCGGCGCGGCGAGCGCCTACCTCGACACGCGCGACGTCTCCCACGAGCTGCGTTTCGGCGTCGGCTACCGCACCGCGCTCGAATCGTCGCTCAGCCGGACGCCGGGCGGCGGCTGGGAGTGCTGCGGCGGGATCGCCGCGATCTCCCGCGACGCCCAAGTGCGCTATCGCGGTCGGTACGTCGACGCCTTCGCCTCGGACACCGCGACGTTCGGCCGCTTCACGGTCAACGCCGGCCTCCGCTACGACCGGCAAGGCGGACGCAACCTGCCGATCGAAGTGCGCGCGAATCCCGCGTTTCCCGAGCTGCTTCCCGCGATCTCCGTTCCCGGCGGCGATGGTGGTTTCGAATGGTCGAATGTCGTACCGCGCCTCGGCGCCACCTGGGCGCTCGGCAGGGAGCGCACCACCCTCGTCCGCGCGTCGTATTCGAGGTACGCCGACCAGCTCGGGACCGACACGGCGGCCTTCGTCAGTCCGGCCGCGAACCCGCAGTACCTCTACTTCTACACCACCAACGGCGGCGGGGAGACGTTCGAACCCGACGAGCTGCTCGATTCGGCTGGACCGCCGACCGGAGGGATCAACCCCCTCAACTTCGGACCGCTGGTGTCGAACCAGATCGATCCGGAGCTCGAGGCGCCGATCACCGACGAGGTGTTGCTGGGCGTCGAGCGTGCGCTCCGTCCCGACCTGGTGATCGGCCTCCGGGTCACCTGGCGGCGGCTGTCGAAGCTTCTCGAGCGCGAGCTGCTGGTGTTCGACGATCCGGATCCCCGTTCGCCGGAGAACCTGAATCGGCGCGGCCGACCGCATCGGCGAGACGACTACGTCCTCCAAGGGGTCGTCTCGGGAATGCTGCCGAATGGCCAGAGCTTCACGACCCCTTACTGGACGCTGCGGGACGGCGTTTCGACGCGCGGCGGCGCGCGGCTCGAGAACGGCGATCGAGAGCAGGAGTTCCGGGGCGCGTTTCTCACCTTCGACAAGCGGCTCGGCCATCGCTGGATGCTGCGCGGGAACCTCGGCGTGCAGGACTGGCGATGGCGCATCCCCGAGGCCGAGAACGAAGACCCGACCGACGCGATCACGGGAGGCGTCGTCGACGGGAGCCAGGTGCTCTCCGGTTCGAACTTTCCCGGAGGGGCGAAGGGGAACGTCTTCTTGAACAGTCGCTGGTCGTACGCCTTGACCGGGCTGGTACAGATCGCCCCTGGCCGGCTCTGGGGATTCGACCTCGCGGCCTCGGCCACGGGGCACCAAGGCTATCCGCTCCGCTACGCCGTGCAGCAGTCCCGCGCGGAGCTCGACGAAAGCCGTCTCACCTATCTGCCGGCGAGCTCCCGTCTGACGCGATACCCCGACGTCCACGTGCTCGACTTGAGGATCCAGAAGGAGATTCGGCGCGGCGACTTTTCGGCGACCTGGAGCCTCGACTGCTTCAACGCGCTCAACCGCGCGACCGTCCTGCAACGTCAGGCGCTGCTCGGTCGCAACACCTCGGACCACGTCCTGGAGGTCCTGGGAGCGCGCATCCTCCGGCTCGGAGTTCGGTTCAGCTTCAAGTAGACGTGATCGATCTCGTAGGACCCGCTTCGGCGCGGAGCTGCCGCCGCGGGTCCTACGGAGCCTCCGCCTATCCGGCCGCCCGCTTCTCCCGTACCGCGCTCACCCAGACGTAGACGCAGAGCGCGATGAAGAAGACCGCCGAGACGGTCTGCGAGACGGCCTCGTTGGTGTAGAAGGGAGTCTGGAGCTTGTCTTCCGAATACCAGGGGAACAGCCGGAAGGCCGCTCCGAACACCCCGCCGAGCGCGCCGCCCGCCATCAAACCGGAGGCGATGATCACCCCCCGCTCGCGCATCGACCGGCCCCTCTCGCCCCCGACGCGCTGCGAGCGCCTCTCGATGAAGTGGGCGAGGAAGCCGCCGACGAGGGCGGGGGAGTTTAGCTCGAGCGGCAGGTACATGCCGAGCGCGAAGGTGAGCGCCGGCACGCCGAGCATCTCCATCACGATCGCGATCATGGCGCCCGCGCCGAACAGGATGTAGGCGACCGGCTGGTGGCTCATGAACCCTTCGACCAGGGCCTTCATGATCGAGGCCTGAGGCGAGGGAAGCATCTGCCGCGGATCGCCCGGGACCGCCTCGCCGAACTGAAACGCCTTGGCGAGCAGCATGATGGTCGCGGCGACCGCGATCGCCGAGACGAAGACGCCGAGGAACTTCACCTTCTGCTGCGTGGCCGGGGTCGAGCCGAGCCAGTAGCCGGTCTTCAGGTCGGTGATCGTCTGGCCGGAGACGGAGAGGGCGGTACAGACGACGCCCGCGATCGCCATCACGAAGAACATGCCGGTGGTGCCCGAGAGGCCGAAGCGGAGCAGCACGACCGAGGAGACGATGATGGTGAGCATCGTCATGCCGGAGACCGGGTTGCGCGCCGTGGTCGCGATCGCATTGGCGGCGACCGAGGCGAAGAAGAACGAGAAGAGGAGGGTCAGGCCGAGGCCGACGAGGACCACGATCAACGAAGCGCCGAGCGACTGGAAGAAGATCCCGGCGGCCAGCGCCGAGACCACGACGCCCGCGAGCATGATGCCGACCGAGATGTCGCGGTCGGTCCGCTCCTGGCTCGCGTCCTCGCCTTTCCGGAACGCCTTGGCCGCGATCGAGAACGAGCCGATGACGATCGGCAGCGACTTGATGATGCCAATGATCCCTGCGGTCGCGATCGCGCCGACGCCGACGAATCGGACGTAGCTACGGAAGATCTCGCCCGCCGACATCTCGGCGATCGCCTTGGTGCCGGGATAGACGACGTCGGGGAAGTGGCGGCCGACCATCCAGATCAGCGGCACGAGGACCAGGTTCGAGAGCACGCCCCCGGCGCAGAGGATCATCGAGGAGCGAAGCCCCATCACGTAGCCGAGGCCGAGGATGAACGCGATCGCGTCGAACCGCAGGACCGCCCGGGCTTTGTCGCCGACTGTTTTGACGATGCCGACGAATTGGAAGTCGAGCGTCTCCTTCCAGATCTGGAACGTGGTGATGAAGAAGTCGTAGACCGCGGCGATCCCCGTCGCCTGGAGGAGGAGGGCGGCCTGCGATCCCCCCTTTTCGCCGGTCACGAGGACCTCGGTGATCGCGGTCGCCTCGGGGTAAGGGAACTTGCCGTGCATCTCGCGCACGAAATACCGCCGGAGCGGGATCAGGAACAGGACGCCGAGGACACCTCCTGCGAGGCAGATGAACGTGGTCTGCACCGGATGGGGGTCGAGATTCAGGATGTAGAGCGCGGGGAGGGTGAAGATGGCCCCGGCCACCATCGCGCCGGAGGTGCCGCCGATCCCCGAGAGGATGACGTTTTCGAGCAGGGTCGAGCGCCGCTTGTAGACCCGCGCGAGGCCGATCGCCAGGATCGAGATGGGGATCGAGGCCTCCATGACCTGGCCGACCTTGAGCCCCGAGTAGGCCGAGGCGATCGTGAAGAGGATGCAGAGCGCGAGACCCCAACCGACCGAGCGGAGCGTCGCCTCCGGCACCTCCGCGCTCGCCGGAACCATCGGCGCGTAGGTCTCGCCCGGGGCGAGCGGTTGATAGGCGTTCTCCGGAAGGGACTTCGATTCGGGAGCGTCCATCCGTCCTCCTCTTTGGCTTGAAAAAGTCGCGACAGTGTAACCCAGCCGGGCGGGGGAAGATCGCGACCGCGGCGCCCCCACCTCGGTCCTCCCCCGCAAGCGGGGGAGGAGGCGCTCGTCCCTTCCGGCTTTCCGATTGCAGGCGCAGTCAGCCGCCCGAACGTCCCTCGCCCCTCTTGCCGGGGAGAGGAAACGCTCTTCCGTTCCGTCGTTCCACCGCCAGCCGCCAAACGTCCCTCTCCTTCTTGCGGAGGGAGGTTAGGAGGGGGGCACCGAGATCACCGGCGCTGCTCCAGCCGCCCGTTCCCGCCGAGCACCCGGGCGAAGCCGCCCTCCGCCAGTCAGCGCTTCGCTCGGGGAGCGTGCTTCAGGTTCGCGTCCCAGAAAGCGGAGGCGGCTGGCCTAGCCTAGCTCACCGGTGTTGTGGTCGAGCTCACGGGAGATCCGGTCCAGGTCCGTGGGGGATCGGATCAAGATCACTGGTGGTGTGGTCCAGATGACCAGTGATCCGGTCCAGACCCCTTGTGTTCCGGTCCAGATCACCGGTGTTCTGGTCCAGATCATTGGTGTTCTGATCCGGATCACTGGTGTTCCGGTCCGGATCGATGGTGTTCTGGTCCGGATCAGTGGTGTTCTGGTCCAGATCACTGGTGTTCTGATCCGGATCAGTGGTGTTCTGGTCCGGACCACTGGTGTGCCGGTCCAGATCACTGGTGTTCTGGTCCGGATCAGTGGTGTTCTGGTCCAGATCACTGGTGTTCCGGTCCAAATCACTGGTGATCGTGTCCAGCTCAGGGGTGATCGGGTTCAGGCCACCGGTGGCCTCGGAGCATCAGCCTCTTTGGAGGAAGCGCACGCCTCCAGATCTTGAATCACTCCAAACTTTGATCTAGTCTTGCCTCGTGAACCAAGACCCGGGCAGCCTTCTCCGCAAACGCGGAATTCAGGTCACCGCGCAGCGTCTCGCGGTGCTGAGGGCGGTCTCCAGCCGACCGCACGTCACCGCCGACGAGGTCGCGGAGGCGGTCCGGGCCGAGATCGGTGCGATCTCGCTGCAGTCCGTCTACGACGCTTTGAGCCTCCTGGTCGGCGCGCGTTTGATCCGGCGGATTCAGCCGCTCGGTTCGGCGGCGCGCTACGAGGAGCGGTTCGGCGACAACCACCACCATCTGATCTGCCGGGTCTGCGGCCGGCTCGCCGACGTCGAATGCGCCGTCGGGGCGGCCCCGTGCCTGGTGGCCATGGACGATCAGGGCTTCGAGATCGACGAAGCCGAGGTCGTCTACTGGGGGCGGTGTCCCGACTGCGTGGCGCAATCGCGCGAGACCGCGCCCGCCGAACCCGCGCCGCGTCGGCGGCCGCGAGGCGAACGCGACGGTCCACTCCCTTAAGACGCCGACATTCCCTTCCCGCACTGCGCTCCATCCCATGTCTCACTTCCTTTCAGAGGTCAACTCCATGAGCAACGAAGCCAAATGTCCGTTTTCGGCCTCCGCGCGCTCCGGTCGAACGAACCGCGAGTGGTGGCCGAACCAGCTGAACCTGAGCTCCCTGCACACGAACCACCCCGCCGGCGATCCGATGGGGGAGTCGTTCGACTACGCCGAGGAATTCAAGACGCTCGACCTTCCGGCTCTCAAGAAGGATCTCGAAGCGTTGATGACCGAATCCCAGGACTGGTGGCCGGCCGACTTCGGCCATTACGGCGGCCTGTTCATCCGCATGGCCTGGCATAGCGCCGGGACCTATCGCATCCACGACGGTCGCGGCGGCGCAGGCTCCGGCCAGATCCGCTTCGCGCCGCTCGGCAGCTGGCCCGATAACGCCAACCTCGACAAGGCGCGCCGGCTCCTCTGGCCGATCAAGCAGAAGTACGGCCGCAAGATCTCCTGGGCCGACCTGATGGTCCTCACCGGCAACGTCGCGCTGGAGTCGATGGGCTTCAAGACCTTCGGCTTCGCGGGCGGACGGAAGGACGTCTGGGAGCCCGAGCAGGTCAACTGGGGCGCCGAGAGCACCTGGCTCGGTGACGAGCGCTACAGCGGCGAGCGCCAACTGGCGAACCCGTTCGGCGCGGTCCAGATGGGCCTGATCTACGTGAATCCCGAAGGCCCGAACGGCGACCCCGACCCGGTGAAAGCCGCGCGCGACATCCGCGAGACGTTCCGCCGCATGGCGATGAACGACGAGGAGACGGTGGCGCTGATCGCCGGAGGCCACACCTTCGGCAAGACCCACGGCGCGGCGGCGTCGGCCCAGTACGTCGGCCCGGAGCCGGAGGGCGGCAACCTCGAGGAGCAGGGCTTCGGTTGGAAGGGCGGTTACGAGTCGGGCCGCGGCGCGCACGCGATCACGAGCGGCTTGGAGCTCACCTGGACGACCACGCCGACCCGGTGGAGCAACGACTTCTTCAAACACCTCTTCGAGTTCGAGTGGGAGCTCACCGAGAGCCCGGCCGGCGCCAAGCAGTGGCGGCCGAAGGACGGCGCGGGCGCCGGAACGGTCCCGGACGCGTTCGATGCTTCGAAGAAGATCGCCCCCGGCATGCTCACGACCGACCTGTCGCTGCGCTTCGATCCGATCTACGAGAAGATCTCGCGCCGCTTCTACGAGCATCCGGAGGAGTTCGCGGAGGCGTTCGCGAAGGCCTGGTTCAAGCTGACCCACCGCGACATGGGGCCGATCTCGCGCTACCTCGGACCCGAGGTGCCGAACGAGCCGCAGCTCTGGCAGGACCCGGTGCCCGCCGTCGATCACGATCTGGTCGACACGCAGGAAGTCGCGGGGCTCAAGCAGCAGATCCTCGCCTCCGGTCTCTCGATCTCCGACCTGGTCGCCACCGCCTGGGCTTCGGCCTCGTCGTTCCGTGGAACGGACAAGCGCGGGGGAGCGAATGGCGCCCGCGTGCGCCTCGCGCCGCAGAAGGATTGGGCGGTCAACGATCCGACGGCCTTAGCCAAGGCGCTGTCCGTCCTCGAAGGGGTCCAGAAGGCGTGGAACGACGCGCAGGCCGGCGGTAAGAAGAAGGTCTCCCTCGCTGACGTGATCGTCCTGGGCGGCTGCGCCGCGGTGGAGAAGGCCGCGAAGGACGCCGGGTATGACGTGACGGTGCCGTTCACCCCCGGACGTACCGACGCCTCGCAGGAGCAGACCGACGTCGAGTCGTTCACCGTTCTCGAACCGGACGCCGACGGCTTCCGCAACTTCCTCGGCGAAGGGCACACCGTTCCGGCGGAGCACCTGCTGGTCGAGCGCGCCTTCCGTTTGACGCTGAGCGCTCCGGAGATGACCGTGCTGCTCGGCGGTCTGCGCGCCCTCGGCGTCACCACGGGGGATCCTGGTCTCGGCGTGCTCACCGCGACGCCGGGCCGGCTGACGAACGACTTCTTCGTCAACCTCCTCAACATGGACACCGAGTGGAAGCCGACGTCCGACGCCGCGACGAAGTTCGAAGGCCGCGACCGGAAGACCGGGGCCGTCCAGTGGACGGGAAGCCGCGTCGATCTCGTCTTCGGCTCGAACTCCGAGCTGCGGGCGCTCTCCGAGGTCTACGCGTCGAACGACGGGAAGGAGAAGTTCGCGCACGACTTCGTGCGGACCTGGAACAAGGTCATGAACCTCGACCGGTTCGACGTGGCCGCCTGATTCGACTGTTTCAATAGCAGGCCGGCCGGCGATGTCGCCGGCTGGCCTGTGCTGTCCCCAGCTGTCGATCAGACCTCGCCGGGCGTCCAGCTCGCGACCTTCAAAACCGTCATCCCGGGAAGTGCTCGAACCGATACCCGAGGTCCGGTTCGGCCGTTTCCCCGTACGCCAATTCCACCATCAGCAGCGCGAACGGCTCGGTGTAGCGAGCGATCGGCAGAGGTCCCGCGTCGACAGGGTCGAATCCGATGTATCGAATCAGCCCGGCTACAAGCTCTTTGCTCCACGCGTCGTCGCCGCAATAGACCAGGCTCGGCCGCGGCGACTCGTGTCGGCGGGCGAAGACGCCGGCCAGGACCTGGTTGGGGATCGTGTGGAACGCAGAGACGACCCGGGCGGTAGGCAGCATCCTGGCCAGCTCTTCCGCACCCGACGATGTGTGGCCGATCAGGAGGCGGGTGTTGTCGACATCCCGGGGGAGGCAGCAGCTGATGAGCGTTTTGCCCGACAAGTCTCCCGCTTGCTCCAAAACGTCGGGGATTCGCGACCAGTGGACCGCAAGCAAGAGGGCGTCCGCGCCCTCCGCCGCCTCGCGCGGCGTGCCGGCACGGGCCGTCCCGCCAGCTTCTTGAGCGAGCGAGACGAGCTTCGCCCCATCTCGGGAATAGCTGAAGATCACCTCATGGCCGGCCCGCGCGAACAGCTTGCCCAGCTCGCCCCCAATCAACCCCGACCCCAGAATTCCAATGCGCATTCGAGGCTCTCCCAAAGTGCCGCGCACGGTCGCCGTTCCCCTGCTTAGAGACTACATTCGAGAACGAAGGCTGTCTTGGGAGCGGCTCCGAATCTCTACTACAATTCTCCGCATCCCCTCCATGCCGGAGTGGCGAAATGGCAGACGCAGAGGACTTAAAATCCTTCGGCCGCAAGGTCATGCGGGTTCGAGTCCCGCCTCCGGCACCTCTTCATCTATCGCTTCGCAAGGAGGGTGCGAAACCTGCCGCTGCAATGCCTCAATCGGTGGTGTGCAGCGGACAAGCGGTATCTATGTGTCTACTTCCGTTTCGGGTTGCTTTTAGCAGGTCCAAAGTTCTTTCGATGTACGAATACAGCGCCGTTGAAAGTTTGCGGGCTAGCTAATTAAAATCGGCGCAGCTGCGGCGATGCTTCGGGCAATCCCAGGAAGTCTATGGGCAGCTTGGAATCTAAGGAGTTACCGGTGAGAATAGGCGCGATTTCAGTCAAGAACTGTTTTGGGTTTGGTGATTCCGGTGACGCAGATTTGGTCTCTCCATCAGGGATAGTTTCAATCCTGGGACGTAACAGCTCAGGTAAGAGTTCTCTGCTGGCGGGAATCTTGAGTCTGAGCCCGGATGTTGGTTCCCCTGACGAAAATGACCGCTTTGTCAATTTTTATAATCCCAGCGGTGGCACCCCCTTGATCTGGGGGAGTATTGATATTGAAGGTGAATTACCTACTCCAGAACAGTTCTTGGCGTCAATTAAGAGATATCTTCGCCTGACCGGTGTTCCTCAAGATTTCGAGGAAGGCGAGGACTTGGCCGGAGTCGCCTTCGAGTGCTACGAGGAATTCGCCTCGCTTTTTCATCATGCTCGCTCTGCTGGGCGAATCAGTGTTTATAGACAGGGTAACCATGGGCTATTCTGGGTTACAGCACCAGGGGAAACGATAGATGATCAAAACAGGAGAAGATCGAATATTGGAAGCACCCTCGCAAGGGTCTTTGATGCTCGTACTGGGGCGCTGAGAGTTCAGAAAAGTGAATTTCCGGTGCAAATGAATCCGGGGCGCGTCTACCGTGAGCTTGCGCGCCACTTGGTGCCCCCTATCTTTCTCTTTGGACAGCGCTTCCAGCTAAATGCTAACCTTCCAGATAGGATTACCCAAGGATTGATCGGGAAGTCCACTGGCCTTGAAAGCTATCTTGTCAGTCTTCTCGATTCAGATCTTCTCGACGAATTCTTTGATATCAACGACCCGGATCGACGTGATGAACTCCTTGAAGGATTTCGGGGTAAAATGTCGCATCTTTCTTCTCTGGTGAATGCTGGCGGCATGAATCCTATGTTGGAGTTTGTACTTCATGAAAATGAAGGGTTGCAGTTAACGGCAAAGATCGACGGAAAAAAGTCGTTCTATAGACACCTGAGCGATAACACAAAATTCTTGATCGGATATAATCTAGTAACCCGCTGCGAAGATATAGCACCAAGCGTGCTTCTTTTCGATGAGCCTAATACGGGATTTCATCCTTCTGCTCAACTTCAACTTCTAGATTTCTTGCAGCGCTTAGCGCACGCTGGACATCAAGTAGTTATCACGACCCATTCGGAGCACCTTTTGGACGTACGCCATATCTGCGGCGTAAGGACAATGGAACAAGATAGTCGAGGCCTTCTTAGAGTTGAGAACAAGCCTCTGTCTCGGGCCAACTCTGCCAAGGCGGCGCTTGCATTGCAGCCCCTGTTCAATTCTATTGGGCAAACCTACGGCGGACCATTTCCTTTGGCTAAGGGCTCGCGAGCTGTGCTAGTAGAGGGCATCACGGACCTGATGCACCTCAGGGCTATTTCGGAGCTCTTAGGTATTACGATTCACCCGTCAGTTGTTCCAGGTCGTGGTCAATCTACATTGCCTACAATTACTGCGTTCTGTATAGGCCAGGGGTTTGAGCTGAAGTTTGTCATTGATAAGGGGACTGCCGCGAAAGTATTGCGGGAGGAGTACCTCGTTTCAAGCGATTCTATTTTTGAGGTCTGCCCGTGGGAGAATTGTCGCTCGTCTGGAATTGAAGATCTGTACTCTAGAGAGGATTTCGACGAACTTCTCAGGAGAGCAGGGATTTCAATGCCTGCTTCGAAGCGATCGATGGCTTCGAACAGTGCGCGGGTTAGTGATGCAGTAAAGGTTATCGTTGCGCGGACGGTTCTAGACGGAGATCTGAATTTTCTTGGCGTAAGTACAAAGGAATCTTTTCTGGAAGTTTTCAACTTCATCGCGGCTGAAGACTCATGGTATTCGATGTAGTGGTTGTAGATATGGCAGGTGTTGCCAAGAGGCGTCAGGTGCTAATGGGATTGCCGTTTGGCGTCAACTGCGATGTATGGCCCGCAGACAGGTACACCTGCGCGTAGAGGGTAATGGACTGAGCATCCGATTTCGATCGGGATCCGTCAGTCGGGCGGGTTCGTTTTACAGAATGCCGTCGCCGTCCTTCCGAGGCTGGTCGTCGAGCGGATGGCTGCCTGGCGCGAATTGACCGAGGCGGCCCCAGACGTTCTGCCGCCGCTTCGGCGGAGCGTAGGGGTGGAACTTGCGAGAGAAATTGATGAGGCCGACGGCGCCGGAGAGGTGAGGGCGGTCTTTGTAGCGGCTGGCTCGTCGTTCGTGCTCTTCGTATTGGGAGACCGTCGGCTTCGGCATGTCGCCGTCCCAATCCTTCTGAGAAGATTGGCTCGTCGGGCAGGTCCTTGTGGAAGAATTTCTGATGGACGACCTCCGCCCGGTGCGTCCCCTTCCGCATGGAGAACGAGCTGTCGACCTCGATGTCGGGATTGCCCGAGATCGCCTTGTCGTAGGGGATCATGTAGGTGTTGGTCCCCTCGGAAGCCGAGGCGAGGTTGTTCCGGTCTTGTGTCTTTCCTCCGCCTTCGCCGTGCCCCATACCGTGGAGGATCTGGTACTTCGTGTTCGGCTCCTTCGTGCCGAGCGATTGCTGATATTTGGTCGAGCTCGACTCACCGCCGGTCATTTCGCGAAAGATGCTGGTGTGAAGTCCTTTGTCGCGGTTGGGAATCGAGGTCGAAACCGGGGTCCGTCCGAGGCCGCGCGATTCGGTCGGACCCGAGTAGAAGATCCCCTTCTGCTGCTGCGCCTGGGTGGAGAGGTGTGCGAGCATCTCGAGATCCTGGAACTCCCGGTCGGGATCGGTGCGCAGCGCCTTCATGTTGCCGCCTCCGCCCCCCTTGTGGGTGTCTTCGAGCTGCCGGGGAGGCGGGGGCGGTATGTGACGCCCCCCGTTCGGCGGCGAACCGGACGGATCATCGCGTCCTTCCCAGTAGTAATCGCCGGGATGTCCCGACCCGTCGACGTACTTCCAGCGGCGCTGGATCACCTGATTCGAAGCCGGCGGGGCAGCAAGCGCTTCTAACCGGTGGCCGAACCGTTCGGCCCGCGCGAGGCTCGCGTCCAGGGACGCGGCGGCGACCTGTCGGGGCTCCTCCGATCGTGTCCGAGGTGCTGCGGCCGCCGGTCGGCTCGCGAGCGAGCGTGCTTCGAACATCCTGGACCTCCCGAGGAAGGGACTCATTCTAGTTCGAGCCGTGGCGCCCGCGGGCGCCTACGCTCGACCCTCAGGCCCCCTTCAACCCCTTCGAGTACTCCGCGGGCGACTTGCCCACCAGCCGGCGAAAATCGCGGATGAAGTGCGCCTGGTCGGCGTAGCCGAGCTCCAGGGCCAGGTCGGGCCAGTCGATGGGGGAGCCCGTCGCGATCCGCTCCGCCGCTTCGTGGAGGCGGTAGCGCTGGATGATCCACTTCGGGCTGACGCCGACGTATTCGGAGAACAGGCGCTGGAGCGTACGGGTCCCGAGGCCGAAGGCCTCTGCCACGTGCTCGACGCGGGTGATTTGGCGATCGGTCGCCACACGCTCGGCGATGCGGGCGGCTAGTTCGGATTCAGGATCGGGTTGGGGGCGCATCCCTTCGAGGAATTCCTGCACGACTTCGAACGCACCCACCGGATCGGCGAAGGCGAGCGCGCGATCTTCGAGGTCCTCGGCGGCCGGACCGAAGATCTCGGTCAAGGGAAAGGTTCGGCCGGACAGCGACGAGATGGGCGCTCCGAGGAACGGGCGGAAGCCGCCGGGGCGGAACTTGGTGCCGAGAACCCGCCCCTTCCCTTCGAGGCGGGTGGTGAAACGACCCTTGGGCACGCCGGCTACGCGCGAGCCGCCCGCTTCGAGGACGAGGTGGACGGAAGGGTGCGGCAACACCTCCGCGATCTTGGGCTCCGCGACGTCCCAGGACACCGTCCAGAAATGCTCGACGAACAGCGCGAGGATTTCGCCCGGCCAGTAACGGCCGTAGCCCGGAGCGGCCGGTTCGACCCTGCCGTGCAGGATGCCGCGTGGGGGGACGTGCTTCGGGCGGATCAAGGGGGGAGACCGAGCGAGGGAAGATCAATCGGGCCGGGAGCGCGGCGCCTGAGGCCTCCATCATAACGTCCGTGCCCCCACGCGCCGGTCGGCGTGTCGCGTTTGTTCAATCGGCGACCGAGGGCGCTCGTTACTCTTCGGGGCCTACGGAAAGGGAACGCGATGGACTCTAGAATCGAAACGAACCGAAGCGGGAGCGCGGGCAGCCTCCTTTGGCTCGCTCTGGCGCTCGTCGCGTCGGCGGCCTGGGCGGCCACGACGGACCAGAATTCGACGCCCCGAGAGGCGAGGCGAGAGGAGATCAAAATGGAGCACGCCCGAGGAGACTTCGACGTCAAGGTCAATCCGCTGCCGCTCGCCGGTCCGGCCGAGGATGCCTCGCTTGGCCGGATGTCGATCGAGAAGGAATTCCACGGCGACCTGGTGGGGACCGGTAAAGGACAGATGCTCACCGCCGGAGGCGCCGAGAGCTCCGGGGTTTACGTCGCGGTCGAGACGGTGAGCGCGACGCTCGCCGGGCGGAAAGGGACGTTCGCGCTCTACCATCGCGGCGTCATGCGGCGCGGCGTGCCCGAGCTCGCGGTGCTCGTGGTGCCGGATTCCGGCACGGGCGAGCTCGCGGGGATCTCCGGCACCCTCCACATCATCATCGAGGGCAAGAAGCACTCGTACGATTTCGAGTACTCGCTGCCCGCCCTGCCGTAGGGATCTTGAGGGAGGCCGCCGCCCCGGGTCGGCTTTGCGGGGCGGTTCGGGCGCCCAGCAGCTCCCTGGAACGGACCCGCCTCTCCCCGGAGGCCTTTTCAGCGATCTTGTCCCACCGAGGGCGGACGAGGGTTGAGCCCGTTTCGCGCGTCCGGGTGCCCTACGACGAGGGAAAGTTTTACACTCCGGACCGACCGCTCATAGGATTCGAGCCAGCCTTCCGGCCGTCGAGCTCCTCGAGAGTTGGCTCGAGGCTTGCAGCCACTTCGAACAGAAGGTTGCAGATTGAAAGCGGGAGGGGTTCTACCCTTGGATTTCGTGAAGTCTTCCGGCGCGACCTCGCAGCTTGGCGCTCCGGTCGTGCCGTCCTCTGAGGTCCCGGAGGGGTTCGTCTGGCCTCCGGTCGAGGGGCGGGCGGTGCTCCGCGAGCTGGACGACTTTGCGGTCGAGCCGGTTCGGACCTCCATGGGAATGTGGTCGGCGATTGTTCCGGCGCGTTGGCGCCTGTTCTCCACCGAGGTCTATCCGAATCTCGAGCTTGCGCGGCACGAGCTGTTCGAGTGGGCTCGCCGACACGGCGGCGTCGCGGCCCAAGCGGTTCTTTCGCCCGGGCGTTGCCTGGTGCTCGTGCCCGAGGGCGAGGGGGGGCGCCTTTGGCAGATCGTGCCCATCCAGCCGAGCCTCCGGTCGAAGCTCGACGAGCTTTCGCGTAGCGAGCAGGTGAAGAAGTGGACCCGCACGCTCGCGAACGTCGCACGTTCCTTTTTCGAGGTCCCGGCGAAGCTGGCGCAGGCGAGCTTGCCACTGGAGGGAAATCTCGATCGCTTCGGATGGGACAAGGAGGCGGGGCGGCCGGTCTACATCGGTTTCGTGCCGCCCCCGTCGCGGCTGCCATCGATCGACACGCCGCCCTCGCCGGCGAGCCTCACGGAAAGCCTGGCGAAGAACCTCGACTCGACTCTCTTCGAGCTGGCGCTCACCCGTCGGACCGTCCTCTTGGGGATCGCCGCCACGTTGGACGACATGGCGCTCGACGCCCCTCTCTCCGCGTTGCGAGAGCAGATCCAGGAAGCTCTCGGCCGATCCGTCGCGAAACGTGGCGAGACGCGGGCGCCCGTCCTCTTCCTTTAAAACAGGCTCGTTCCGAGGGCATCCCCTCGGTCGGCGGGTTGGCTCAGGACCCCGCCGTTCGTCGAGATTCCCTGCGGAGAGTGATATATAGGCGGAACCTTGAGGATCGATAGGCGCAGCCTATCTACGTCTTCGGGGCGGCTTTCGGCGCGATCGGAGCTGCGAGCTCGGGCGGGGTGGATGGCCCCGCGCGGGACGCCTCCGGAACTTAAGGGTGGCCGTCGTATCTCGGCAGCAGCCGCGCCGCTGCTGCTGCTGTTCTCCCTTCCCGTTCGATAGACATCGAGCCCGGAGGCGTCGGCCGGGATCGGGGAATCCCCGGGCCTCTAGACGTTTTTCGCCGGATGTCGTAGAAGTTTTCGGAATGCGCGTAGTCCGCCGGAGCCTGGCGCTCGCCCTCACGTCGATCACCGCCCTGCTCTCGGCGTCCGGATGCCGCGACGCCGCCAGCCAAGACCTCGGAAACCGCGCGGCGGCCGGCGCCTCCTCGTCCGACTGGACGGTCCGCTCGGGCGAAGTGCGCGAATGCCAGCTCCTTTCCGGCGAGCTAGTGGCCGAACGGGCGGAGTCGCTGATCGTTCCCCCCATCTCGGGATGGCAGGCGCAGATTCGCTGGCTCGCCAAGGACGGTTCCGAGGTGAAGGCCGGCGATCCGGTCGCGATCTTCGACAGCAGCGGCCTCGCCGCGGATGTCGAGGAAAAGAAGCTCAAAGCGACCGAGGCGGAGCGCGAGCTCGAGCGCAAGTCGGCGGACGCCGAGACGCAGGCGGCCGAGAAGCGCTATGCGATCGAAGAGAAGCGGACCGCACTCGAGAAGGCGCGGATCAAAGCCGACGTACCCCCCGACCTGCTGCCGCTCGCCGAATACCAGGAGCGCCAGCGCGCGCTCGCGCGGGCGAAAGGCGAGCTCGAGAAAGCCCAGCGGGCGCTCGAAACTCAGCTCGCGACGAGCCGGGCCGATCTCGAGGTCGACCGGATCTCGCTCGCCGCCTCCCGGCGGGAGATCGAAATGGCGGAGCGCAGCCGCTCGGCGCTCACCCTCGCCGCGCCGCGCGGCGGGTTGGTCCTGATCGGCCGCCACCCTTGGGAAGACCGCGAGATGCGCGAGGGCGACTCCGTCTGGGTGGGAATG
Organism: Thermoanaerobaculia bacterium; assembly: GCA_044226625.1. Classification (GTDB taxonomy): domain Bacteria; phylum Acidobacteriota; class Thermoanaerobaculia; order Multivoradales; family UBA5704; genus DASYKS01. Next base: position 116,898 of record JBGAGQ010000003.1, on the reverse strand, counting down.
GCGGTCGCCAGCCTGCCGGATCTCTCGACCCTGGGCGTGCGCGCGCGGCTGGCCGACGTCGACGACGGCCGGATCGCCCCGGGCATGGCGGCGACCTGCACCCTCGACGCCTACCCGCGCGAGGCGCTCCCGTGCCGGATCGAAGAAATCTCGACGCTGGCGGGCGAGGCCGCCAAGGGCGCGCGGCTGCGGCGGGCGTTCGCGGTCCGCGTCTCTCTCGCGCGGGCCGACCCGAAGCGAATGCTGCCGGGCATGTCGGTGCGGGTCGACGTCTGCGGCACAGGGCGCCGCGGCCTGATCGCGCCTCGCGCCGGTCTCGACCTCGGCTCGAACCCACCGCTCGCCCGGCTCGCGGGCGGAGGCGAAAAACGGGTTCGCGTCGGCGCCTGCGGACCGTTCGACTGCCAGGTTCTCGAGGGGCTCGCGGCGGGCGAGCGCCTGCGCGGACCGGGCGAGGCGGTGGCGCGGTGAAGGAGAACGCGGTGGGCCCCGGACGGGCGTCCCAGCCGATTCCGAAATCGGCCTCGAAACGGGCGCCGGAAGCCCGGCGCCGCCCGGTCGCGGTCGCCGTCGCGGCGGGGATCGCCGTCATGGCCGCGGTCGTCGGCCTCGCCTGGGCGAGCCGTTCCGGCGGGGCCGAGTCGGAGCGCGATTGGGCGAGGGTCGAGCGCGGGGACCTCGTGAGCACGGTGCCGGTCTCGGGCGAGCTGGAGGCGGTGACCTCGACCTTGCTCGGACCGCCGACGATCCCGAACACCTGGGAATACAAGATCGCTTTCCTGGCGCCGGAGGGTCAGAGCATACCGGCAGGTGCCCCGGTCCTCGGCTTCGACACCACCGAGCTCGAACGGCTACGGCTGGAAAAGACCGCCGAGCGAGATTCGGCCGAGCAGGAGATCGCCAAGCGGCGGACCGAGCTGGCGCTCGCGCGCGGCGAGTCGGAAGTGGCGCTCGCCGAAGCGGAGGCGCGGCACCGAAAGGCGGCTCTCGAGGCACAGGTGCCGCCGGAGCTCACGGCGCAGGTCGAGCTCGCCGAGGCGAAAGCCGACCTCGCTCTGTCGGATAAGGAGGTCGCCTACCGGCGCGAGCGGCTGCGCCAGGAGGCGCGCGGCGGGGCCGCCGAGCTGGGAGCTCTCGTCGACAAGCGCGACCGCGCCGCGGCGCGCCTGCGCGAGGTCGAGGAGTCGATCGCCAAGATGACCGTTCGCGCGCCGCGCGCGGGCACGGTGATCTACGTCGCCGATCGCAGCGGCCAGAAGAAGCGGATCGGCGATCCTTGCTGGCAGATGCAAAAGGTGATCGAGCTGCCCGACCTCGGCCGGATGAGCGCGCGCGGCGAGGTGAGCGAGGCGGACGTCGGTCGCCTCGCCCTGGGCCAGACGGTGCGGATCACGCTCGACGCGCTGCCCGATCTGCCGATCTCCGGCCGGCTCGAAACGATCGACCGCGCCGTCCGCGAAGAGCGCGGCAAGGAGCGCTCGGAGGGGAAGGTCATCGAGCTCGACATCTCGTTGCCGGGGGCGTTTCCGGGCGGCTCCGCGGGCGCGGCGGAGGGCGCTCCGGCCAACGTCATCGCCGGCCGGCTTCGGCCGGGCATGCGCTTCCGCGGCGCGGTCGAGATCTCCCGCCTTTCCGGGCTCCTGCTCGTCCCCGCCGAGGCGGTCTTCCCCTCGCCGCGTGGTCCGCGGGTTCTGCGCCGCACGGCGTTTGGCTACGAAGAGGTCCATCCGCGCCTAGGCCGCCGCACGGCGGAGGCGTTCGAAGTGCTCTCCGGCCTGAGCCCGGGCGATGCGGTGGCGCTGCGCGACCTCGCGAAGGAGGAGGGATGAGGTACCGGCAGGCGGCCGCTCTCGGCGTGACGCTCCTGGCGACGACCCTGCTGGCGGGGTGTCGCGACGAGGCGAGACCGATTCCGACCGTCGTCGTGCGTGGGGAGCCGCTGGTCCGGAGCGTGACGGCGGAAGGCAACCTCGAAGCGGCCCGTGCGACGCCGCTGTCGGTTCCGATCGAGGCGCCCGGGCCGATGCGCATCGCCTGGCTCGCGGCCGACGGAGCGCGGGTCAAGGCGGGGGACGTCGTTGCGGCGTTCGATCCGACCGAGCTGCGCAACGCGCTCGCGACGGCGGAAGGCGATCTCGCGAAAGCGGGGGAGAACCGAAAGAAGTCCAAGGCCACCGAGAGCGCGGCGCTCGCGGACCTCACGGTCGACGCGGATCTCGCCCGCGGCGATTTCGAGGCGGCCGAAAAGTTCGCCAAGCGCGACGCCGAGGTCTTTTCGCGCCACGAGATCCTGGAATCGGAGGCCGACCGCGAGTTGGCGAAGGCGCGCGAAGAAAAGGCCGCCGCGGCGCGCAGCCTGCGCGCCGCGCAGTCGGCGGCCGAGCGCGAGTTGATCGAGATTGACGCGCGCAAGGCCGCGACCTCGATCGGCCGCTCCGAGCAGGGGCTCGCGGCGATCGAGATGCGGGCGCCGCACGACGGGCTGTTCGTCGCCAAACGCAATTTCCGCAACGAGCCGGTGCGCCTGGGCGACACGGTGTTTCCCGGCCAGCCGATCGGCGAGCTGCCCGAGCTCGCCGTCATGCGGGCGGAGGTCTACGTCCTCGAAGCGGACGCGGACGGGCTCGAGGTCGGCAAGCCGGCGACGGTGACGATCGAATCCCGCCCCGGCCGGCCGGTCGCGGCGAAGGTCGCGCGGGTCGACTCGCTCGCGAAACCACGTTTTCGCGGCTCGCCGGTGCAGTATTTCGCGGTCGACCTCGACCTCGCCCGCACCGATCCGGAGGTCGCGAAGCCCGGGGCGCGCGTGCGCGCCGAGCTGGTGCTCGAGCGGCGGGCGCGGGCGCTCGCGATCCCGCGCCAGGCGCTGTTCGAGCGGGACGGCAAGAGCGTGGTGTTCCGGCGCGGCGACGCCTCCGGCCGGTTTACCCCGGTGCAGGTCGCGACCTCGCCGGCCGGTCCGGGACGCCTGGTCGTCGAGTCGGGCCTCGCCGCGGGAGACGTCGTCGCCCTGGTCGATCCGGAGCGGGGAGAGGTGCCCGGGGGCGCGGGATCCGGAGCGGAAGGGGCGAAGGGCTCGGCCGGTCTGCCGGGCCTCGCCGCGAAGCCGCCGCGCCCCGCCGAAGGCGACGGGGGAACGCCGTGATCCCGCGCGAGGCGCTTCGCGCCGGGGTCGCGAGCCTCTCCGCCCACAAGCTCCGCGCGGCGCTCGCGACGCTCGGCGTGATCTTCGGAGTCGGCGCCGTCATCGCGATGCTCTCGATCGGCAAGGGGGCAGAGAAGCAGGCGCTCGCCCTGGTCGAGCGGCTCGGCTTGCGCAACGTCGTCGTCCGCGGCCGGGCGCTCGACGACGAGGCGGCGGTCGAGATCCGCAAGAAATCGCTCGGCGTCTCGATGCGCGACCTGGCGGCGATCCGCGAGGCGATCCCCGGGGTCGAGCTCGCGGTACCGAAGATCAAGCTCGATGCGACGAGAATTTCGGCGGCCGGTGCGCGCGCCGACGCGGTGATCTGGGGGGCGGCGCCGGAGCAGGCGGCGCTCGGCCGGCTCGATCTCGCGGAAGGGCGGTTTCTCGACTCGCTCGACCAGGCGACCTCGGCGCAGGTCTGCGTGCTCGGGCCCTCGGTGCGCCGCGACCTGTTCGGGCAGGAGCCCGCGCTCGGCCGGCCGGTGAAGATCGGCGACGTCTGGCTCACGGTCGTTGGAGTCCTCGTGGCTTCGACCGGAGGCGAGAGCTTCGAAGGGGTTTCGATCGGCTCGACGGCGCGCGAGGTCTACCTTCCCGTCTCGACCGCGGAGCGCAAGTTCGAGCGCGAGCCGCTTGCCGCGCCGCTCGACGAGATCGCCGTGCGGCTCGCCCCGGGCATCGAGGTGCCTTCCGCCGCCACCGCGCTCGCCGCGCTGCTCGGGCGGCTGCACGGGGGTGCTGACGACTACGACCTGGTGGTACCCGAGACGCTGCTCGAGCAGAACCGCCGCACGCAGCGGCTGTTCAACGTCGTGATGGGGGCGATCGCCGGAATCTCCCTGCTGGTGGGCGGCATCGGCATCATGAACATCATGCTCGCTTCCGTGCTCGAACGGACGCGAGAGATCGGCGTTCGGCGGGCGGTCGGCGCGCGCCGCCAGGACATCCGGATCCAGTTCCTCGCCGAGGCGTTCGCGATCAGCGGTCTCGGCGGTCTCGCCGGGGTGCTGCTAGGGCTTGCGATCGCCAAGGGGGTGTCGCTGAGCGCAGGGTGGGCGACCGTGGTGACGCTCCCCTCGATCGTGCTCGCGACCGGGGTGGCGCTCGCCGTCGGCGTCGCCTCGGGGTTCTACCCGGCGGCACGGGCGGCGAAGCTCGACCCGATCGACGCCCTGCGGTACGAATGAGACCGGGCAGTGCCCCACGGCGCACGGTCTCAGGGATTCAGGCGGTCGCCCCAGGCGGCCTCTGAGCCGACCGCCTGGACGAGAACCGCGACGGGTCCGCTCCCCGGGGGCCTAGCGATCTCACGGCGGAGCGCCGGTTCGCCCGCGGCCGGAGCCCCGACGATCTCGTGATGCGCGATCCCGTCGCGCTTCGCCGCCCAGGAGATCCGGAGCGCTCCGAGCGGGGTCTCGTCCTCCCCGGCCGCCGGGACCTCGACGGTGATCCGGCCTGCGGAGGCGGCGACTCGGACCGGCAAATCATGTCGGGGGGGATCGCCCGCGAGGAGCCCGGAGAGCAGCAGGCCGGCCAGGTCTTCGCTCGCCCCGGTGCGGACGTAGCGCGGGGCGACGGCGGGGGAGGAGCCACGGGCGCTCGCCACAGAGGCGGCGACGATCGCGCCGGCCTTCGGCTCGGCGTCGACCTCGTAGCCCAGAACGTAGCGATGGGCGAGCGCATCGAAGGTCAGCGGGATCTGCTCGCTGCGGTCGATCGACAGTCCGCCGGTCGCCTCGGCGAGGTGGCTCGCGGCGAGCCGCGCCGGGAGGATCTCGGCCTCGATCGTCACCTTGGCTCGGGGCGGCGGTACGACCCGCTTGCCGCGCAGCCAACGGACGATGCCGAGCAGGTCCAGGCCGCGGCTGACGACCGAGGTGTCGTTCCAATGGTCGTAGGCGGAGACGCCGGGGCCGTCGAGGCCGAACGTGGTTTTTGCGTCGAGACCTAGCGGCAACAGGGTCCAGCCGTAGGCGGCGAGCACGCGGCCGGCCGCGGCGATGCCGTCTGCTTTCGTGCCTTCCGCCGTACCCGCCGCCGTGGGAGCGATCGGATCGAGCGGGAGGGCGAGCGCCCGCGGACCACCGCCGGGATCGGCGAGCAAGAAACGAACGATCGCACCGAGGTGCTCGGCGGCCACAGTCGCCGGCAGGTCGCGCCGTGGCTCGTTGCGCCGCCGGTCGGCTCGCGCCTTACCCGCCACCTCGGCGAGCGCGAAAGCGATCGACTGGGAGCCGGTAAGGCCACGTCCGGACCAGGCGAGCCCCGAGCTTTCGGCGTCGACCGTCGCGAGGTCGACGGTGCCGAACGCCGAGAGGGCGTCCGACTCGCTCGCGAGGGAGAGGAGGCTGCCGACGATCGTGTCGGGATGCGCGAGGGCGGGATCGACGACGACCACCAGTCGCCACGGGGCGCGGTCGCGGGCGAGCGGGGCGAGTCGGATCACCTTCTTCACCTCGCCGTCGACGCGTACCACGAAGTCCTCCGGCTTGAGGGCGCGGTCGCGCTCGAACTGGAGCGCCGGAGGGAGGCCGACGACGATCTCGGCCTCACGCACGGCGAGGCGGTCGCGGAAAGTCTCGGGCGGATCGGCGGCGAGCGCGCGGCCCGGCGCGATCGGGGAGAGGAGAGCGAGAAGGAAGAAGATGGGTACGGAGGGTCGACCGCTCATACCTAGCATTCTACGGGCCAGAGGGCCGTCGCGGCGGCGCCCTTGGGACGAACTGGGCCGGCGCTCGGCGCTCTCCGAGGTCGATGGTAAAGTTCTGAGCGAACCGAAGGGAGAACGTCCACGATGAATCGAGCACCCGTCTTTCGAGCGCCCGCGCGCGCCCTGTCCGCCGCGGCGCTGGGCTTCGCCTTCCTCGTCTGCGGCGCGTCGATCGCTCGCGCGCAGGACCGGGATTTTTCCAAGGTCGAGGTCAAGGCGATTCCGGTCGCCGGCAAAGTGTTCATGCTCACCGGCGCCGGCGGAAACATCGGGGTGTCGGTCGGCGCCGACGGCATCCTGATCGTCGACGATCAGTTCGCGCCGCTCGCCGACAAGATCCGCGCGGCGCTCAAGGACGTGGCCACGACGAGCCACGGCGACGGCAAGCTCAAGTTCATCCTGAACACCCACTGGCACGGCGATCACACCGGCGGCAACGAAAGCTTCAGCGCCGACGCGCCGATCTTCGCCCACACCAACGTGCGGAAGCGGATGGCCACCGATCAAGGGGCTGGCGACGACAAGGTCCCCGCGTCGCCGACGAAGGCGCTGCCGGTCGTCACCTTCGACGACTCGCTGTCGATCCACCTGAACGGCGAAGAGATCCAGGCGATCCATTTTCCCGCCGGCCACACCGACGGCGATTCGGTGATCTTCTTCACCGGATCGAACGTCGTCCACATGGGCGACGATTTCTTCAACGGGATGTTTCCGTTCGTCGACCTCGAGAGCGGCGGCAGCGTCGAGGGGCTCACCAAGAACATCGGCAAGATCCTCGACCGCCTGCCGGCCGACGTGAAGGTGATCCCCGGCCACGGTCCGCTTTCGGACAAGGCGGGCCTCCAGGCGTACCATCGCATGCTGGTCGAGACGTCGCGCATCGTCCACGAGCAGCTCGCCGCCGGCAAGACCGTCGAGCAGATCAAGGCCGCCGGCCTGGGCGAGGAGTGGAAGTCCTGGGGCCAGGGGTTCATCAAGTCCGACGTTTGGATTCAAACGATCGTCGGGAGCCATTGATCGAGTGCCGGCCGGGCCAAGCCGGACCCGACGCTCCGGCCTCCCGGCGTCGTGCGGAACGGCACGGCGCCGGGCGCAGCTGGCCGCCGCCGGGCGATGGGCTTATAATCAATCGCAAATGTCTCGCCCGACCCCGGCGGGCGGATTCGTAACGGCCCGACCTCGTCGGGCTGTGGACCGCATCGACCCCGGACCCGAGGTAACGCCGCCATGCGAACTCGCCGTAGCCTCCCGACCGTCTCGGCTTCCAATCGCGGCTTCACGATCGTCGAGCTTCTGTTGACGGTCTCCCTGGTCCTGATCCTCGCGTTGTTCTCCTATCCCACGCTGGTCCGCTACACCCATAAGACCAAGCTGATCGGGGTCGCCCGCCAGACGACGAGCGTGATGTCGCTCTCGCGTTTCGAGGCGGTCAAGCTGAACCGCCAGGTGCGGGTCGAAGTGAACTTCACCGACAACACGGTGTTCGCCTTTACCGACATGAACTCGAGCGGCACCTACGACGCCGCGACCGACCGCATCGTCGGCCGGTTCTCGCTCCCCGTCGACGTGCGGTTCTGGGGGCCGGCCGACGCCGCCCCGAACGGCGGCGACGCCGTGTTCAACTTTCAGGAGAACGCGTCCAAGGGATGGGCGGTCTACCAGCCAGACGGCTCGATCGAGCGGACCGGGGCGTTCCGCTTCGGCGACATCGCGGGTAACTTCCTCGAGGTGCGAGTTCAGGATCTCGCCGGGGCGCGCACTCGGCTGATGAAGTGGGACACCTCGGTGATGCCGAACGCCTGGGTGGCCGAGGGGACGGCCGGCAAGGCCTGGACCTTCAAGTAGCTCGCTTTCGGGCCGAACGAAGCCAGCCGATCAGCCGCGCCGGCCCTGGACGGTCTCGACGAAAGCTAGGGCGTGCTCGACCGGCGTGGTCGGAAAGATCCCGTGTCCCAAGTTTGCGATGTGCGGTCCGCCGGCGGCGTCGGCGAGCATCGCGCGCGTCCGCCGCTCGATCTCGTCGACCGGCGCGAGCAGGGCCGCCGGATCGAGATTGCCCTGGAGCACCTTGTCCGGGCCGACGATCCGCCGCGCCTCGGACAGCGGCGTCCGCCAGTCGACCGAGAGGATTTCGACCGGCAGCTCGGCGAGCCCGGGGAGCAGGTGGCTCCCCCCCTGTACGTAGAAGATGACCGGCACCTTGCCGGCGAGCGCCTCGGCGATCGCGACGATCGACGGGCGGGAGATCCGCCGCCAGCGCTCGAGGTCGAGCAGCCCCCCCCACGAGTCGAACAGCTGGACCGCCTGCGCTCCCGCGTCGACCTGCCCGAGCAGGTAATCGATCGAGACCTCGGCGAGCCGGTCGAGCAGGAGCTTCAAGCCGTCCGGATCTTCCCAGCTCCAGCCGAGCAGATGGGCGAACTGTTTCGACGTCCCCCCTTCGACCAGGTAGGAGGCGAGCGTCCACGGCGTGCCGCCGAAACCGAGCACGGGGACCCGGCCGGCGAGCTCGCGGCGGACCGTCCGCAGCGCTTCGAAGACGTAGCCGAGCGTGCCCGCGACGTCCGGGCGGGAGAGGCCGGCGATCTGGTCGCGACGACGGATCGGCGAGGGGAAGACCGGGCCGTCTCCTTTTTCAAAGCGGAGCTCGGCGCCCATCGCCTCCAGCGGCAGCAGGATGTCGGCGAACAGGATCGCCGCGTCGACGCCCAGCCGGTCGACCGGCTGGATCGTCACCTTGGCGGCGAGCTCCGGCGTCTTGCACAGGGTTAGGAAATCGATCGGAGCGCGCACCTCCCGGTACTCGGGCAGGTAGCGCCCCGCCTGGCGCATCATCCAGACCGGCGGCCGCTCGACCTTCTCTCCGCGCGCGGCGCGCAGGAAAAGATCGTTCGCGAGCGGGGGGGAGGGCGAGGCGGACGACAGGCCGGTGGAGCCGGCGATCGGGGCGTCGGAGGGGGCGGTGGACGTGGCGGTGGACATCGCGGCGAAGGATAGCAGGAGGGGGGCCCTCCTTTCTTCCCGAAGCGGCGCATGGCGTATGCTGTCGGATCCATGTTGCGATTGGTCGCCTACGCTCCCGACGGGGTCCACCGGTACCCGCTGCATCGACCGGAGCTCCTGATCGGGAGCCACCCGAACTGCGACATCGCCCTCGATTACGTAGGCGTGGCGCAGCAGCACGCGCGGCTTCGCTACGAGGCGGGCGTGCTCAAGATCGAGGACTTAGGCAGCCGCCGCGGCACCATGGTCTCGGGCAAGCGGGTGAAGGAAGCCGACCTCGAGGTCTTGGACGAGATCCGGGTCGGCACGGTCACGCTGCTGGTCGAGGACGTGGCGGCCGAGAGCCCTCGCCCCTCGGCCCCGGCGCCGAAAGAGGTGCTGGAGGCGCGGATCACCGCCGAGGGGATGCTCGGCCATCTCTCCCGCCTGAGCGACTGGACGCTCGCCGATACCGAGAGCCGGGTGACCTCGGAATCGCTGGTGCGGGAGCTGCTGCGCGACTTCGGCGGCGGAGTCCTCTTCCTGCTGGTCGGCGAAGGGGAGCGCTCGGCGATCCGCCTCGCGGTGGCGACCGACCAGGCCTGGCTTTCGAGCGGAGAGGCGCTGCTCGACCAGGTGGTCGATCGCGGGCCGCGCGTCGGGGGGTTCCTCGGCGCGCTCGACGGTAATCCGGCGTGGATCGCCCATCACGCGTTCCAGGCGGTCGAGCGCTCGTACCGGCTGATCGCGGCGCTGCCGAATTTCTCCCCGACGGAGGCGCCGGCCGTCTCGGACGCGCTGCGCGCGGCGGGCCATCTGATCGCCTTGGGCCTGATCCATCACGTCGGCGCGTTCGAACCGATCCTGCCCGGCTCGCTCGGCCAGCAGGACCTGGTGCTCGACGCCGGCCTGGTGATCGGCGAATCGCCGGCGATGAAGAGGATGCTCGACGAGCTACGCGCCGCGATCGATCCGTCGATTCCGGTCCTCCTTCGCGGCGAGGCGGGCTTGGGCAAGCAGATGCTCGCCCATTCGCTGCATCGTTCCGGTCCGCGCCGGCAGGGACCGTTCGTCACCGCGATCGCGGCCGGGGCGCGGCCCGCGGCGATCGAAGCGGATCTGTTCGGCTCCGAGCTCGCCGGGCGCGACGGCACGATCCGCCGCGAGGGCAAGCTCCTGCTCGCGAGCGGTGGGACGCTGTTCTTGGACGACGTCGACCAGCTGCCGCTCGACGTGCAGGCGCGCCTGGTGCGCTTCCTGCGGACCGGCGAGGTCGAGACCGCAGACGGTCTGGAGGCGACGCCGGTCGACGTTCGGCTGGTCGTCGGCAGCTCGGCGCCGCTCGAAGAGGCGGTTGCCCGCGATCAGTTCCGCGTCGACCTTGCCTACCGGCTCTCGCGCGCGACCGTGGACGTGCCGCCGCTGCGCGACCGGAAAGAGGATCTGCCGCTGTTGATCCAGAGCTTCGTCAACCGGTTCTGCCACGAGACCGGCACCCGACTCGCGGGGATCACGGTCAAGGCGATGACCGCGCTGCTGGCCTACGACTACCCGGGCAACCTCGACGAGCTGGAAGGGATCGCGCGCCAGATGGTCTACCTCTGCCCGGCTGGGCGCCCGGTCGAATTGAGCTCCCTGCCGGACCGCGTGCGGAAGGGACGGCTCCAGACCGCGCGCGTCGACGGCACCACCGACCTCGACCTCGACCGCCTGGTGGGGATCACCGAGCAGGCGGCGATCCGCGAGGCGCTCCGGCGGTCGCACGGCAACAAGTCGCTCGCGGCGCGCATGCTCGGCCTGTCGAGAAACGGCCTCGCGATCAAGATGGAGCGCTTCGGCATCTAGGACGAGATGGCGGCCTCACCGTTCGTCTTCGGATCGTTGGGCATCCTCGTCGGCGCGGCGCTCGCGTGGGTGATCGCCCGCCTGCTCGCGCGCGCCGAGCGCACCGCGCTCGAAGAGCGCCTCGCGTCGCGCGAGCGCGAGGCGGCGGAGCAGAGGAGCGCGCGGCTCGAGGAGGCTCGGGAGATCGACCGGCTGCGCTCCGAGCTGCTCGACGAATCGAGCCGCCGCGCCACCTTCGAGGAGAAGGCGCGGCGCATCCCGGAGCTCGAAGCGGACGCCGAGAGCCTCGACCGCGAGACCGACGCTTTGCGAAGCGCGCTGGCCGACCTGCGCGCCCGCGTCGCCGAGGCGGAGACGGCGCTCGACAAGGAGCGCGAGGCGGCGGGCGAGAAGCTGCGTTTGCTCGAAGGGGCGCGCGAGCAACTGGGCCAGGCGTTTTCCGCGGCCTCGGCGGAGGCGCTGGCGAAGAACAACGAGGCCTTCCTCCATCTCGCGCGGCAGAACCTAGAGGTCTTCCAGGAGCGGGCGCGGGGCGACCTCGACGCGCGCGAGAAGGCGATCGGCGAGCTGGTCCGGCCGCTCGCCGATTCGCTCGGCAAGGTCGACGAGAAGATTCGCGAGCTGGAGGCGAGCCGGGAGAAAGCCTACGGCGGCCTCGCCGAGCAGCTGCGCAGCCTCGCCGTCACCCAGCAGAGCCTGCACGTCGAGACCTCGCGCCTGGTCCAGGCGCTTCGGCAGCCGGCGGCGCGCGGCCGCTGGGGGGAGATCCAGCTGCGCCGCGTGGTCGAGATGGCCGGCATGTTGGAGCATTGCGACTTCGACCAACAGCCGGTGGGCGGAACGATCGAGGACGGCCGCGTGCGTCCCGACTTGATCGTCCGCCTGCCGAACGAGAAGAACATCGTGGTCGACGCCAAAGCGCCGCTCGAGTCGTATCTGCTCGCGATCGAGACGGTCGACGAAGAGGCGCGCCGGATGCACCTCGCGAGCCACGCGGCGCAGGTGCGGGGGCATCTCGCCAAGCTGTCGGCCAAGTCGTACTGGAGCCAGTTCGAGCCGGCGCCGGAGTTCGTGGTGCTGTTCCTCCCGGGCGAGACCTTTTTCTCCGCCGCGCTCGAAGCGGACCCCGGGCTGATCGAGGCGGGCGTCGAGCAGAGGGTGATCCTCGCGACCCCGACCACGCTGATCGCGCTGCTGCGGGCGGTGGCCTACGGCTGGCGCCAGGAACAGATGACCAAGAACGCGCTGGAGATCAGCCGTCTGGGGCGCGTCCTGCACGATCGCTTGCGCACCCTCTCCGGTCACTTCAGCTCGCTCGCGGGAGGGCTCGAGCGGGCGATCGAGTCCTACAATAAGGCGGTGGGATCGCTCGAGACCCGGGTCCTGCCGGCGGCGCGCAAGCTCAAGGAGTACGGCGCCACCTCGGGCGAGGAGATCGAGGGGCTCGCGCCGATCGATCGGCAGCCGCGCGCGCTCCAGGGGCAGCTCCACTTCTTCCCCGAAGCCGACTTTGCGGACGTCGACGAAGGGGAGGAAGGGGAGGCGCCGATGGACGCGCGACCGGAGCGCCCCTAGCCGCCCGCAACCACCCGATGCCGCCGATGGGAGGAAACGCGATGAATCGAGACGACCTGCTCGCGGCCTACCGAAACGTCCGAGGCCTGTCGCTCGAGCTCGCGCATCCGCTCGCGCCGGAAGCGTGGCGCATCCAGTCGATGCCCGACGTGAGCCCTCCCTGGTGGAACCTCGGCCATACCAGCTGGTTCTTCGCGCGCAACGTGCTCGCCCCCTGGGGACGCGAGGTGGGCGACGACGGGCGGCTCGAGTTCGTCCTCAACTCGTATTACGAATCGGTCGGGCCGCGGATCGAGCGGCATCGCCGCGGCTCGCTGACGAAGCCGACCAACGACGAAGTGCGCGCCTATCGCGCGTCGGTCGACGCCCGAATGGAGAATTTGATCGGCGCCGTGCCGGAGGGCGACTGGCAGCGCTTCTCGTTCCTGGTCCGCACGGGGCTCGAGCACGAGCAGCAGCACCAAGAGCTGATGATCACCGAGGTCAAGCACATCCTCGCGACAGATCCGCCCGAGCTGCGCGCGGTCTACGCGCCTCAGGTGCCCGGAGAGCCTCGGGCTGGGGGAGATGCGGGCACCCGCGCCGGCTGGGTGGATTTCGAGGGAGGCCTGGTAGAGATCGGCAACCTCGAAGGGGGATGGTGCTGGGACAACGAGCTGCCGGTTCATAAGGCCTGGCTCGACCCGTTCGCTCTCGCCAACCGGCTCGCGACCCACGCCGAGTACCTCGAGTTCATCGCCGACGGCGGCTACGAGAAGCCGCTGCTCTGGCTCTCGAACGGCTGGGGCCAAGTGAAGGTCCAAGGCTGGCGCGCGCCGCTCTACTGGCAATCGCTCGAACAGGGTGCCGCGGACGCCTCGCTCTGGACGCTGTCGGGCGAGCGGGCGATCGACCCGGACGAGCCGGTCTCGCACGTGAGCTTCTACGAGGCCGACGCCTTCGCGCGCTGGAAAGGGGAGACCTACGCCGGCTGGCGCGGCGCCCGCCTGCCCACCGAACGGGAATGGGAGCACGGCGCGCGGCACGGCGGCTTCGACCCCGCGTCCGGCAACCACCTCGAAGACCGGGCGTTCCATCCGCGGCCGGCGCCCGCGGTCGATGGATTGGTCCAAATGTCCGGCGACCTCTGGGAGTGGACCACGAGCCACTACGAGCCCTACCCCGGCTACGCGCCGTTCGACGGCAACTTGATGGAGTACAACGGGAAGTTCATGGACAACCAGCGGGTGCTGCGCGGCGGTTCGTGCGCCACGCCGCGCGGTCACATCCGCGCGAGTTACCGGAATTTCTGGCCCGCCGACACGCGCTTCCAGCTCACCGGCATCCGGCTCGCCCGGGGCCATTGACCCCTTTCGGTTGGCCGCGCGAGGCGGCCGAGCGCCTCTCAGGTCGCGCTCGCCGGCCAGAGCGCGGAGGCGTAAGCGACCGCCTCGCCCGCGAGCGACAGACAATGGCCGCCGAGGACGACCGGCAGCCCGACGATGAACGCACCGAGCTGAGCTGAACGGGCGGCGTCCCGCGCCACGAAGGCGGTGATCCGCGCCATCCGGACCGGCAGGAGCGTGGCGAGGAGATACCCGAGCAGCGGAAGGGTCCGGCGGCCGAGCCAAGCGGCGCGCAGCTCGCCGAAGCGCCGGCCGCGTACGAATCGTTCGCGGACGAAGCTTCGGAGCGACTGCTCGTGATGGTGGGCGACGACCGCCTCCGGCTCGAACCAGAGCGTGCGTCCGTTGGCGAGCAGATTGCGCGACAGCTCGACGTCGCCCATGAGCGCGTCGTGGACCTCGAGATCGCCCGCAGCTCGAAGCTGCTCGCGATCGATCAATAGGTTCGCGGTCGGAGCCATGTCGACCGGCCGCGCCGTGCCGCGCGGCAACCATTTGCTGAACTTGCAGAGGTGGATCGCCCGGTCCCAGAGCCGCCCGCCATGGCAAGCGAGCGAGCCCACCACGACCTCGCCGGTCGCCCGATGGCGCGCGAGCAGCCGTTCGAGCCAGGCGCGATCGGCGTAGCAGTCGGGATCGGTGAAGACGATCACCGCGCCCACCGCGTGGCGGACGCCGAGCCGGCGGGCCGCCTGGGGGAGAAGGCGGGCGGCGGATCGCAGGAAACGGACGCGTGGAAACCGCTCGCGCACGATCCGCTCGGAGGTGCCGTTCGGACCGCTGTCGACCACGATCGTCTCGAAGTCGGCGAAGGATTGGCGCTCGAGCGCCTCGAGGCAGGCGGCGAGGGTCGAGTGCGAGTCGTAGGCTGGGATGACGACCGAGATCGCCGGGGCCGGAGAGCCCGAGCTCATCGCCTTTCCTCGTAGGCGCGATACTCGTTCATCTCGAACCAGGTGAACCGGGCTTCGGCGTCGCCGGTTCCGGCCACCAGGCCCACGCAGGTGCCGAACGAAGAGGCGAAGGCCACCGCGAAGTGGAGCGGTAGGTAGCGGATCGCGAGGCCGAGCAGGTCCGGGCGTTCGGCGGCGAGCCAGAGCGCGAGCCGCACGACCGAGTAGAACGGCACGAGCGGAGTCGCCACCACGTAGAAGGCACGGCGAAGAGCCGACCAGGAAAACGCCGCGGCGCGCTCATGGGCGTAGATCCGGTTCCACAGGTAGCGACCGAGGGAGGTGCTGCGGAACGAGCTCTCGTTAATGTGGGCGATTTTCGCCGCCGGTTCCAGCAGCAGGGGATGTCCGTCCGCGCGCAGCTTGAGATGCAGGACGATCTCGGCTCGAAGGTACTCCTCCAGGCGGTCGCCGTAGGCGAGGAGTTTCTCTCGCTTCCACGAGCTGTTGTGCCCGGGCAGCATGGTGCGCTCGCCGCGCGTAGTACCCGGAAAGAACATCTGGTAGTTGAGCAGGTGGATCGAGCTCGAGAACGGCACGTCCGGATTGCCGTTGTGGACCTCCGGCCCGACCCCGACGTAAGGCTCTCGGTGGGCGTCGATCAGCGCAAGCGCCCAGCCGGGAAAAACGCGGCAGTGCTCTTCGACGAAGACGACGACCGGCGCGCGCGCCTCGAGCACGCCGCGCGCCTTCGCCACCGAAAAGAGGGTCGATGCGGGGAGCCTCCGGACGACCACGCTCGGATGGTCTGCCCCTGGGATCGCTTCCGGATCGCCGGACGCGAGGTCGAAGAGCAGGATTTCGATCCGCTCGATCCCTTCCTGGGCGAGCAGGGAAGCAAGGCAGCCCCGCACACGATCGCGGCGCTCGCCGACGGCGAGGATCACGGAAAGCTCGGGAGTCATGGAGGCGCGCGGACTCTAGCAGAGCAGCGCCGGAGGCGCGCCGGCCGCGGGGATGGGTTCAAAGACGACCCGTTGACGACGTAAACTACGCGTTCTCGTCATGAAGACCTGGCTTCGTCCCTCTCTCTCCTGGCTGCTCGTGTTCGTCCCGATGGCGGCGTGGCTCGAGCATGCGGCCCCGGATCGGCAGACGCTGATCTTCTTCTTCGCCTGCGCCGCGGTGATCCCGCTCGCCGGCTGGATGGGGCGCGCGACCGAACATCTCGCCGAGCACGCGGGCGAAGGGGTAGGCGGTCTCTTGAACGCCACCTTCGGCAACGCGGCCGAAATGATCATCGCGATCATGGCGCTCCGGAAGGGGCTCTATTCGGTGGTCAAGGCCTCGCTCACCGGATCGATCCTCGGCAACATCCTCCTCGTGCTCGGCGCCGCGGTCCTCGCCGGCGGCGTCAAGTACAAGCAGCAGCGGTTCAACGCCACCGCCGCCCGGTCGCAATCGACGATGCTGTTGCTCGCCGCGGTCGGCCTGATCGCCCCGGCGGCGTTCCATCACATCGCGGGCAAGGACGCCCTGTTGATCGAAGGGCGGCTGTCGTTCGACATCTCGTGGGTCCTGCTCGCGACCTACGTCTGCGGCCTGATCTTCGCGTTGTTCACCCACAAGAGCCTTTTCGCGGGCGACGGCGGGCATTCGCAGCCGGGTGAGGGCGGGCCGCCGTGGAGCATCGGCAAGGCGCTCGGAATCCTGGCGGTCGCGACCGCCCTAGTCGCCTGGATGAGCGAGATCCTGGTCGGCGCGGTCGAAGAGGCGGCGCGCTCGCTCGGCATGACCGAAGTCTTCATCGGCGTGGTCGTCGTGGCGATCATCGGCAATGCCGCCGAGCATTCGACCGCGGTGTTCGCGGCCCGGCGCAACCGGATGGACCTGTCGATCGGCATCGCGATCGGCTCGAGCGTGCAGATCGCGATTTTCGTCGCGCCGCTCCTGGTCCTGCTGTCCTATTTGGTGGCTCCCCAGCCGATGGACCTGGTGTTCTCGGTGCCGGAGGTGCTCGCGGTCACGGTGGCGATCGCCGTCGCGACGCAGATCGCGAGCGACGGCGAATCGAATTGGCTCGAGGGAGCGCAGTTGCTCGCGGTGTATCTGATCCTCGGCATGGTGTTCTACTTCCTGCCGGGTTGAAACGGGACTCCTTCGACGAGGAAGCGAAAGATGCCGAAGCGGGCGAAGCGGATGATGTGGACGCTCCGATCGTTGCGCCTCGTCGCCGGTGTCCTCGTCGCCGTCTCGTCGGGGCTCGCCTGCGGCAAGAACGGCGGCTCTCCGACCAGCCCGCCGCCTCCCAACACGAATTTCACCTCGTCGAACGTGATCGCGGCCCTGTTCCTGGGAGAGGGGCCGCTACGCCCCTCGCAAGGGAACACCTGCCCGGACACCGGCTTCTGGCGCGCTTTCCCGCGCGGCAGCCGGATCCGCGTCCGGCTGAGCACGGCGCTCACGGCCGGAGAGCGGAGCAACGTCGACGGCTACCTCGCCGACCTGCGCGGGCTGATCGCCGGCGCCTACTCGCTGGACATCGTGACGACCGACGAAGAGGATCCGATCCCCGGATTCCTCGAGGTCACCGGAACGTCGCTCAGCGATCCGCAAGTCGACGCGTTCTGTCGGCCGGGCACGGGAGGTTGCGCGCGATACACGTTCCAGGCGCCCGGTGTTCTCGCGAGCTCACGGACCGTCACGCGCCATCTCTTCGGCGGCAATGTCCACAATCACGAGCTCACGCACGGCATTTTGGGTCTCTGCCATCTCGACGGCATCCAGATGCCGAACGCGTTGATGGCGAACCCCGGAAGCTCGTCGATCGGCTCCCTCAATTCGTTCGAGAGGCAGGCGATTCAGGCGGTGATGCGCTCGGGGCTCACCGGCGGCTCGACGCGGGCCGACTTCGAACGCGCGGGGCTCATCGAGCCGGCCGGGACCAGCGGCGCCTCGAGCCCCGCCGTCGCCCCCGGGACCGACGATTCGATCGATACGATCGATCGCGAGAGAGGCTCCGCCGCCCGGCGCGAGCGGGAGCGCGAAATGGCGGTGGAGCGCTTCCGAAGAATGCCATAATCCCACCCGATCGGACGGCGCGGCACTTCGCCGGGGTCCTCCAGGGTCCTGGCGGTCACGCGGAGGCGAAATGAGCGAAGAAGGCGGCTCGGTTTCGAACGTTCGGCACGTATGGCTCGCGACCCTCTCGTTCACGGTCTGTTTCGCCGCCTGGGGGTTGATCTCCGCCTTCGCTCCCCGGTTTCGCGAGCAGTTCTCCCTTTCGGCGACCGAGACCGCGTTCCTGGTGGCCGTGCCGGTCTTGCTCGGCGCGCTCGCACGGATTCCGGTGGGTCTGCTCGCCGATCGCTTCGGCGGGCGGTGGGTTTTTTCGATCCTGATGGTCGCGGTCGCGATTCCCGCTTGGCTCGTCCCGGCCGCGTCCAGCTATCGGTCGCTCCTCGTCGTGGCGTTTTTCCTCGGTCTCGCGGGCTCTTCGTTTCCCGTCGGCGTCGGCTACGTCTCTCGATGGACCCCGCCGTCGCGTCAGGGTTCGGCGCTCGGCGTCTATGGGCTGGGAAACGTCGGCCAGTCCGCCGCCGTGTTCCTGGGCCCTCTCATCGCGGCCGCCTGGGGCTGGCAGCCGGTGTTTCGAGCCGTGGCGCTCCTCCTGGTCCTGTGGGGGATCTCCTTCGGTCTTCTCGCGCGGGACGCGCCGGCAAGGGCCGCGCCGAAGGGCTTGGGCGCCTTGCTGGGACTGCTCGCGCGCGAGCGGCTCGCTTGGGTTCTTTCGCTGTTCTACTTCCTCACCTTCGGCGGCTTCGTCGCGTTCTCTATCTACCTGCCCTCTCTGCTCAAGGATCAGTTCCGCTTGGCGCCCGCCGATGCCGGTTTCCGCGCCGCCGGATTCGTGGTCCTGGCGACCCTGATGCGGCCGGTGGGCGGCTGGCTCGCCGATCGGGTGGGCGGTGCGCGCGTCCTGTCGTGGATTTTCGCGGGCGTCGTGCCGTTCGCATTGCTCCTCGCCTGGCCGCGAATGGTTCCGTTCACGGTCGGCGCGCTCGGCTGCGCATTCCTCCTCGGCCTGGGAAACGGCGCGGTGTTCAAGCTGGTTCCCCAGTATTTCCCCGCCGACACCGCGTCCGTCACCGGTCTGGTCGGCGCAATGGGTGGCTTGGGCGGCTTTTTCCCGCCGCTCCTGCTGGGGTTTTTCCGGGATCGCCTGGGCGTTCTCTGGCCTGGTTTCGCGCTGCTTTCCGCAACGGCGCTCCTGCTCGGGTGGCTCAACCGAAGGATCTTTCTCGCCAAGGAAGACGACCGCACCTTGCCGCCCGGTTTTGCCCGCGCAGCCGACCGCTTGCGGGCCGGATCCATCGCGACGCTCGTCACCGGATTTCTGGTCGCGGCGATCGTCGTCGGCTCGCGGAACCTCCAGCACTTCGACGCCGCCCTCGTGGTCTACACGTTCGCCACCGTGTTCGCGACTTGGGGTGTCGCGTTTCACTACGCGGTCTGGCTCCAGAAGCCGCCGACCCGCACCTACTGGCGCCAGGGCTTCCGCCTGGTTCGGAGCCGTGGCGTCGTCCGTTCTCTCGTGGAACTGGGCAAGACAGCGGTCACGCACCTGTTCGCTCAACGTTTCGTCCGGCAGCGTTCGCGGCTCCGGTGGTGGATGCATCAGTTGCTGTTCTGGGGCTGCCTGCTCGCCGCGGCCGTGACCTTTCCTCTCGTCTTCGGCTGGATCCATTTCGAAAGCGATCCGAGCCTCGCCGCGGGAGCCGACCGCTACGTCGCGTTCCTGTTCGGCTTCCCGTCGTTCTCGTTTGCGCTCGGAACCCCCTTGGCCTGGTTGATCTTCCATGCCCTCGACGTGGCGGCGGTCCTGGTCCTGGGCGGCATCGCGCTCGCCTTGTGGCGAAGGCTGGGCGACCGCGGCGCTCTCGCGGTCCAATCGTTTTCAATGGACTTCCTGCCGCTGATCCTCCTGTTCGCGATCTCGGTGACAGGTCTAGCCCTCACGGTCTCGACGCTCTTCCTGAACGGGGCGCTCTACGAGTTTCTCGCTCAGTTCCACGCGGTGACGGTCGTGGGAGCCCTTCTGTTCCTACCGTTCGGCAAGCTGTTCCACGTGTTCCAGAGACCCGCCCAGCTCGGTGTGAAGCTCTACCAGCGGGCGGGTGCGGAAGGGGAGGGGGCGTCGTGCGTCCGTTGCGGCGAGCGGTTCGCCTCCAAGATGCAGATGGACGATCTCTCGCAGGTGCTTCTCGAAATGGGCTTCGACTACCGATTGGAAGGTCGCGCCGAACGGTGGGGGCGGTGGCAGGCCCTCTGCCCGGCGTGCAAACGGATCTCGCTCGGCCAGGCGCAGATGGCGGCGCTCCAGACCCCTCGCGGAGGGGTAGCGTGACGCTTCGCGGCCTCGTAGACGAACACCTAGCGTACGTGCGAACGGGAGGCCGCGATGGCTGAGCTTCCGACCGACGCCGAAAAGCTGTCCGATCTCTATGGTCCACACCTCGCGTTTGCGCCGCCTGGTGGGTGGCAGGCCGGTGCCGGAACAGCTCCGGACCGGTTGGTCGAGACGCATTGCTGTTTCTGCGGTCAGCAGTGCGGGATCCGACTCGCGGTTCGCGGCGATCAGGTGGTGGGTTTCGAGCCCTGGGAGGAATTTCCGTTCAACCGGGGGATGCTCTGCCCGAAGGGTGTCAAGCGATACCTTCAAGGGAGCCATCCCGACCGCTTGCTCGATCCGCTGATCCGTGTTGCCGGCGAGGGCTTCCGCAAGGCGACGTGGGACGAGGCCCTGGGTCGGGTCGTCGCGGGAATCCAGAAGATTCAGGAGACGTCGGGAAAGGATGCGGTCGCGATCTACGGCGGCGCTTCACTCACGACCGAGAAGTCTTACCTGCTGGGCAAGTTCGCCCGCGTCGCTCTTGGAACTCGGCATATCGACTACAACGGCCGTCTGTGCATGGTTTCAGCCGGAACGGCCTACAAGATGGCGCTGGGAGTCGATCGATCGCCGAATCCCTGGGAGGACATCCCGAGCGCCCAGGTCGCCCTGGTCTGCGGCGCCAACATCGGTGAATGCGCGCCGATCACCACCAGCTATCTCTGGCGCATGAGGGATCGTGGCGGGCGGTTGATCGTCGCCGATCCTCGGATGACGCCGATCTGCCGAAACGCCGATCTCTACCTGCCGCTGCGCCCGGGTACCGACATCGCGCTTTACCTTGGTTTGCTCCACGTGATCGTTCGGGAAGGGCTGGTGGATCGCGACTTCGTAGCCGCGCACACCGTGGGGTTCGAGGCGGCAGCGGCTTCGGTCGAACCATGGAATCCGAAGCGTACCGCCGAGCTGACCGGCGTACCGCCGCTTGCCATCGAGAAGGCGGCCATCTGGTACGGCGAAGCGGAACGCGCGGTGACGCTCCACGCGCGCGGCGTCGAGCACCAATCGAAAGGGGTCGAGAACGTCCTCGGCCTGATCAACCTGGCGCTCGCGACGGGCAATTTCGGCCGCGAAGGCGCCGGCTGCATGATGGTGACCGGTCAGGGCAACGGTCAGGGTGGGCGCGAGCACGGGCAGAAAGCCGATCAACTGCCGGGCGCCCGGTCGATCACCGACGAGGCGGCACGCCGTCACGTCGCGGAGGTGTGGGGGATCGCGCCGGAGGAGATCCCTGGCCCTGGGCTTTCGGCGATGGAGATCATGGAGGCGATCCATCGCGGCGAGATCAAGGCGCTCGTGTCGATCTGCTTCAATCCGCTGGTCTCCCTGCCCGACTCGAGCTTCGTGCGCGAGGCGCTCCAAAAGCTGGAGCTGTTCGTAGTGGTCGATTTCTTCCTCTCCGAGACGGCGCAGCACGCCGACGTCGTGCTCGCGGGGAGCCTCCAGGAGGAGGAGGAGGGGGTGGTCGCCAGCGCTGAGGGTCGCGTGTTGCACATTCGCAAGGCGGTCGATCCTCCCGGGAACGCCTGGCCCGATTCGCGGATCTATATCGAGCTGGCGCGTCGGCTGGGCAAGGAGAAGCATTTCTCCTATTCCGAGCCACGGGAGATCTTCGAGGAGCTCCGTAGGGCCTCGCGCGGAGGAATTGCCGACTACTCGGGGATCACCTACGAGAAGATCGATCGCGCGCAGGGCATCTTCTGGCCGTGCCCGAGCGAGGACCATCCGGGTACGCCTCGCCTGTTCGAAGGGGGGCGGTTCTTTCATGCCGATGGCAAGGCGCGGTTCGTTGTGGCCGAGTACCGCGAGTCGGGAGATCCAGTCGACGCGGACTTCCCCGTCTATCTGACCACCGGCAGGGTCGTCTCCCATTACCTGTCCGGGACCCAGACTCGTCGCATCGGGGCGCTCGTGGCCCAGGCTCCGGAGCCGAAGCTCGAGCTGCATCCGGAGCTCGCCGAACGTTACGGCATCGCGAACGGCGATCGCGTACGGGTCACCACCCGCCGTACTTCGATGGAGCTTCCGGCGATGGTGGTTCGGACGATCCGGCCGGATACGGTATTCATTCCTTACCACTGGGCAGGTCGAAAGAGCGCGAACCAGCTCACCCACCGCACCCTCGATCCGCGCAGCAAGATTCCTGAGTTCAAGGTGTCCGCCTGTCGGATCGAGAAGGTTTCGGAAGGCGGACGATGAGCGCGCCGCAGTTCTACATCGATCCCTCCCGCTGCATTGGCTGCCGCTCGTGCGAAAACGCCTGCGCCGAATGCGGCACGCATCGGGGCGTGCCGATGATCAGCGTCGATTTCGTCGACCGCGAGAGCTCGATCGCGACCGTGCCGACCGTTTGTATGCATTGCGACGATCCGACCTGCGCGATGGTCTGCCCGGCCGACGCGATCAAGAAAGGGGAGGACGGCATCGTCCACTCGGCGCTCAAGCCGCGCTGCGTCGCCTGCTCGAACTGCGTTCTCGCATGCCCGTTCGGCGTGCCGAAGATGCAGGTCGAGCTCGAGCTGATGATGAAGTGCGACATGTGCTACGACCGCACGTCGGCGGGACTGAAGCCGATGTGCGCGACGGTCTGCCCGAGCCAGGCGCTCACCTTCGTTACACCCGAAGAGATTGCCGCCGGGCGGCGCGAAACCCCTGCCAATTCGTTTCGTTTCGGCCGACAGGTGGTTACCACGAAGGTCTTCCTCATGCTGCCCGAGGACGCTGCCGCGCCGAGCTTCGACGTCGCCGACCACCTGTGGAAAGGAGAGCCATGAATTCGCCGAACGCGCGACCGGCAAGCCCCGAGGACGCACACGGCGAGGACGGCCCTTCGCGGCCTCTCTGGCGCGAGGAATTCGCGATCGAGAGCGGCGAGGAGCGTTACGTGAGCCGCCGGCAGCTCGGCAAGTTCATGACCCTCGCGAGCCTCGGCATGTTCGTCGGCAATCTCTGGATCCTATTGCGCGCCCGCCTGGGTGGGACTACGCCCGTTCTGCGCCTGCCGATCCCCGCAGCCGCGGAGGTCCCGGTGGGCGGAGCGCGTCGATTCTTTTATCCGACCGAGACCGACCCTTGTCTCTTGATCCGCCTGGAAGCGGAAACCTACGTCGCCTACAGCCAGAAATGCACTCACCTATCGTGCGCCGTCATCTACTCGGCCGCAAGGCGGCGGATCGAATGCCCCTGCCATCAGGGGGTGTTCGACCTTGCCGACGGCTCGGTCGTCGCCGGCCCGCCTCCCAGAGCCCTGCCCAGAATCCTGCTCGAGCGCCGAGGGGATCTCCTGTTTGCCGTGGGGATCTCGGGGGGCGAGGCGTAAGCCGGGAGCCCGAATGAAAACGAGGTCCTCTCTCCCGCGTAAACACGGAGCCACAGCGATCGATGGCGCGATCGCCCTGATCGCGGTGCTGTTGATCGTCCAGATGTGGCTGTTGAGCGCGACGCTCGAGGCGTACCTCGCCGGACATCGGGCAGCGGCGCTGCCCGCCGCCGTCGTCTCCGCCTTCGCTTTCGCGGCCTGCGGAGGGCTTTACCTGCTGATCGAACGGGTGGACCGAGAGGGCCGGAGGCGCGGCTGAAAAGCCTCCTGGGAAAAGGCGAGAGCTCTGTCCCTTAGTCGAAGTACCCCTCGACGTCGACGATCACGTGTACGGTTCCGTTCGACTGATCGAGCAGGGCGAGAGCGCCGTCGGTCGAGAGCCTGACGATCGCGTCGTTGGTTCGCGTCTGGCCGACCGAGAAGTTGATCGCGCTCACGAGGGGAGGCGAGGGGAGGTCGGCCGCGTAAAGGGCCAAGCTACCGGGAGCCGCCGGAGCGGTGACCGAGACGCGGAGGGCGACGGACTTCGCGGTCGCCGGTACGCCGCAGGTTCCTGCCATGGGTATCGTCCGGGGAACGGACGGAGCGAGCGCCGGACCACCGAACGTTCCGTCCGGGCGCCGGGTGTCCACCGCTCGACAAGGAAGGACCGTGTAGTAACGCCCGGTCGGTGGAGGCGGGTTGCCGCAGTGGAGCGGCGTACCACTTTTCTCGATCAGGTTCTGTTCCTGGACTCCGTTGCCCGTGTCAACCGCGCGCTCGACGTAGAAATAGGTGACGCCGTTGAACACGTTCGTGTCGACCGTGCCGTTCGAGGTGCCGTGGAAGACGATCTGGTTCGACTTGTCGGGGACGAAACCCGAGGTCGTCGAGCGGTAGATATCGTAGACCGCGGACGTGCCGCACAGCGGAACCGCGTCGGCGGACGAGAGAATCATTCCGCACTGGATCTGCGCGTCGTTCACCGCGGCGAGACCGGGGAAGAGCGGCGGGGCGATACAGGGCTCGCCCGGCCGGGCTTCGACGCACGCCGAGCGGACACCGGGGGCACCGGTGCTTTCGATCTCGTAGGCGTAGGTCTGACCGTCGACGAGTCCGGTGTCGAGGAAGGCGAGCGCGTTCAGCTGCGTCGCGATCGCCCCGAAGGGCCCGGGGGCGCTACACGGCCCCGACGCGCGGAAGACGTCGTACCGGGGGCCGGTCTGGTCCGTGTTGCGGAAGTGCCAGCCCACCCGGATTTGGCCGCCCGCGGGCGATGCCGCGCCGACGATCGTCGGCGGTACGGCGGCCGAAAGGGGCGCGGCCCCGATCCCGCTCAGAGCCAAGACGACGAGCCCAGGCCGGGCAATTTTGCTGAATCGGTTCACGATGCGGGCAACCTAGCACCGGGC
Organism: Thermoanaerobaculia bacterium; assembly: GCA_044226625.1. Classification (GTDB taxonomy): domain Bacteria; phylum Acidobacteriota; class Thermoanaerobaculia; order Multivoradales; family UBA5704; genus DASYKS01. The sequence goes on along the minus strand of JBGAGQ010000003.1, from coordinate 92,159 downwards.
CCGCATTCCGTCATTCGTGTCGATGCGCGGTGTCGATAGCGATCGAGTCCGCCCGGCTCGGCCTATTCGGTGCGCAGCACCTCCATCGGATCGGCCGCCGCTGCGCGCCGCGCGGGGAGGTAACTCGCGAGCATCGCGACGCCGGCGAGCACCGCCGAGACCGCGAGGTAGGTCACGGCGTCGGTCGGGCTCACGCCGAACAGGAATGGCTTCATCAGCCACGTGGCCGCGAGCGCGAGGCAGACGCCGACCGCGACGCCCGCCGCGACGAACCGGGCGCTCTCGCCGAGTACCATGCGGACCACTTCGCGGACGGTGGCGCCGAGCGCCATGCGGACGCCGATCTCGCGCCCCCGTTGGCTCACCGAATAGGCGATCACCCCGTAGAGTCCGACCGCGGCGAGCAAAAGGCCGACGAGCCCCAAGAGGCCGGTGACGATCGCGGCCACCCGTTGCGGCAGGAGTGCGAGGCTGGCGACCACCGAGAGCGGAGTCACCTCGGCGCGCGGCAGACCGGCGTCGAGCGCGCGGACCTCGTCGCGGATCATCGCCGCGATCGCGCCGGGATCGGCCGCGGTGTTCACCGATCGGGCCGTGCGGACCATCAGGTTCAGCTCGGCGCTGAAGCTCTGAGCGATCGGCACGTAGACGAACGGCTCGGAGCCTTCGGAGAGCGAGGCGATCTTCGCGTCGCGAGCGACTCCGACGACGGTGAGAGCGTCCTTGCCGCGATAGACCGTTCGGCCGAGCGCGGGACCGTCAGGGTAAAAGCGGCGCGCGAACGATTCGTTCACGATCACCACGCCGGCCGCTCGCGGCCCGTCGCTCGCCTGGAATCCGCGTCCTTCGAGCAGCGGTAGATGGAGCACTCGGAAATAGTCGGCGTCGACCTGCGCGAAGAGGATCGGCTCCCCGCCTTCTTCATCCGATGGACCGGCCGGGCGGTCGACGCGGAACTCGTCGCCGGTGCGATTTCCGGAGAGAGGCAGGACCCGCGCGTACGAGACCGCCTCCACTCCGGGCCGGGCGGCGAGGCGGGTCTTGAGGTCGGCGTAGAACTGCCGGGCGCGTTCCTCACCGTAGCCATAGGTGCGGGTATCGAACGAAGCGGTCGCGACGTTCGTGGCGTCGAAGCCGGGATCGACGCGCTGGCCGCGTTCGAGCGCGCGCAGGAAGAGTCCCGCGGCGATTAGAAGCAGGAGGGAAAGGGAGATCTGGCCGACCACCAGGACGTTGCGCATCCGCGAGCGCTTCCTGCCGGCACCCGGTGTCTCGGAGCGGAGGGGGGAGGCGAGGTCGAGGCGGGTCCCTTCGAGCGCCGGCACCAGGCCGAAGAGGAGGCCGGAAAGGAGCGCAGTGGCGACCGCGAACGCGAGAACTCGGAGATCGGGTGTCATTTCGAGCGAGATCGGGACGTCGACCGGGATCGGGATGCGCTCGAGCGCCCGCGTGCCCCACTCGGCGAGCAGGATGCCGCCGGCCGAGCCGAGCCCGAACAGCGTCACGCTCTCGATCAGCAGCTGACGGACGACGCGGGCGCGCGACGCCCCGAGCGAAAGTCGGACGAGGATCTCGCGCCGCCTCGCGGTGGCCCGAGCGAGCAGCATGCCGGCGACGTTGACGCTCGCGATCGCGAGCACCAGGCCGGAGGCGCCCAGCAGCAGTGCGAGGAAGCTCAAGAACGCCCCGTTCGCTTCGGAGGGGAGAGCGCCCAGCGGATGCACGGCGACGCTCGACAGGCGGCCGAGGTCGGCCGGCTCGGCTTTCCCCGCGAACGCCGCGGTAGCGGCGGAGAGCTCCGCCCGAACTTGGGTGGCGTCGATGCCGGCGCGTCGCCGGCCGATGAGCTCCAACCAGGAGGTGCCCGCCGAGGAGAGCATGTCTCCGGTGCCGCGCACCTCCGCCTGCATCATCATCGGCACCCAGACGTCGGTCGAGAGAGCGGCGAAGACGCCGTGGAATCCGCGCGGCGCGACTCCCACGACGGTGAACGGATGACCGTTGAGCGAGATCGACCGGCCGATCGCCCCGGGGTCGCCGCCGAACGCGCGGCTCCAACAGGCATGGCTGAGCACTACCACCGGCCGCGCTCCGGGAACGCGGTCCTCTTCGGGCACGAAGAATCGCCCGGCCTCGGGACGCACGCCGAGCACGTCGAAGTAGTTGCCGGTGACGATGTTGCCGAGCGCCCGCGTCCCCTCCGACCCTTCGGTCCGGACGGTCAGCGCGAGCATCGACCAAGCCGCAAGCCCGGAAAGAGAATTCGACCGCTCGGAGAGCGCCCGGTAATAGGGGTAGGACGCCGAGTGCGAGCCGCGCCCTTCCGCGTCCGACCGATGGATTTCGACCAGCCGGTCCGGTTCGTGCGTCCCCGGCAGCGGCCGGAACGCGAGGCCGTTGGCGGCGCTGAAGATCGTCGTCACCGCGCCGATTCCGAGCGCGATGACGAGCCCCGCGACGAGGGTGAAAAAGGGAGCCTGGCGCAGCAGGCGAAGCGCGTAGCGGAGCTCGAGGAGGAAGACGCTCATGGCGGAATCTCCGGGTCGGGTTCGTGGGATGGTCGGCGCGGAGAACAACTCCCGCATCGCCGAGGCGCGTTCGAGGCAGGCCGAAGCCAAGAGGTCGGGGACCGCTCGGGTCCATAGCCGGAGGATGCCGAACCGCCGACTCCGGGCCGAGCGGAGCTGGTCGCGGAAGAACTCGACGAGGAAACTCTCCGCCTCGCGGCGAAATCGGGCGGGATAGAGCCGGAGGAGGAGTCGGTAGACCGCTTCGGAGAGGACGCGGCGATTGCTCACGTCGGCTCCGCCCGCTGGTGCAGCGCCTGGACGGCCGCCGAGCCGAGCAGCGTGGACAGCCGCTTCACCTCGGCCCGAGCCGCCCGGATGCCGTGCGGCGTGATCGAGAAGTAGTTGCGGCGGTCGTCGTCGTTCTCGCTCGGCCGTCGGCCGGCTTCCCCGATCAGTCCTTCGGCCAGCAGCCGGCGTAGGGTCCGATAGAGGTTTCCCGCTTCCAGGCGAACGGTTCCGTCGGTGCGTCGCTCGATCTCCTGGGAGAGGGCGTAACCGTGCCGATCTCCCTCGGCGAGTGCGAGGAGGACGATCAAGTCGACCGGCTTGAGAGGTTGGAATGTGGGGTCGTTCGGCACCGACGCCTCCTCGACGTTAGGGTACAAATAACCTTACGGGAGGGAGCGACGAAGGTTTCGGCGGATGGAGCCGGGAGCTTCTGAAGGCGTGGGGATCGAGCCGACCGGGCCGAGGCCCGCGAACAACGCCGCCCCCGGTTCCTAGGACGGGTCAGAACCGGAGGCGGCCACCACGTGGGAAGGTCTAGAACCGGCTCTGCCAGCTCAGCAGGTAGCTGCGTGCCGGCAGGCGGTAGTACTGGGCGTCGCCAAGCTCGCTTTCAGCGATCGGCGGACGCTCGTCCGTCAGGTTTTCGCCGTCGAGGCGCAGCTCGCTCCGGCCGATCCGGTAGCCGATTCCGGCGGCCCAAGTCGTGTAGGCCTCGGCGAGGGCGGTATTACGCTTGTTGAGGAAGCGGTCCCCGGTGTAGCTGCCGAGCGCGTAGGCGTTGAAGCCGGTCTTCGGGCTATAGGTCAAGCCCCAGGAGGCGAGCTTCTCGGGTGCCATCTCCAGCCGCTTGCCGGCGAGCTGGGTGAGGACGCCGTCGAAATCCTGGACGAAATCGATGAACTTCGAGCTGTGGCGGGCATAGGTGGCTACGGCGCGAAGGTCGGGGAACAGGCGATAGCGGACCTCGATTTCCTCGCCCTTGAACCGCTGCTTGCCGCCGTTGGCGAGACCGGGCTGGCCGTCCTCGTCGACCGAGATGATCAGGTTCTCGAAATCCATCCGGAAGGCCGAGACTTCGAACTCGAGCCGTCCGTCGAGCAATTGCCCCTTGGCGCCGATCTCGTAGCTTCGGGCCGTCTCGGGCTCCAGGATGTCGGCTTCGGCCTCGGGGCCGAAGTCGAGCGCCGCAGGCTTGAAGGCGTCGCGCGCGTCGGCGAAGAGCCAGAGGCCGTCGCCGTTGTCCTTGCTCCAGGCGAGGAAGTTGACGCCGACCATGCCGCTGCCGCGGGTGGTGGTGCGGCTGGCGCTGCCCCCCTCTTCCTCTTCTCCGGCGTCCGGGCCGTCGAGCTCCTCTTCTCCGGCCTCGATGTCCTCGGCCGTCCGGTTGATCCGGGCTCCGAGCAGGAGGTGCCAGCGCGGCGCGGGATTCCAGTCGAAGTTGGCGTAGACGCCGGTGAAGTTGCGCTCGTCCTCCGAGTCGAACGCCATCTCGTGCTCGACCGCGTTGCTCCTCTCGGCACCCGTGCCGTTCAGGTTCACGTGGTAGCCGAAGGTCTCGGAATCGGCCTCGCCCTTGCCGTACATGTGGTCGAGGCCGGCGACGATCTGGAGCGAAGGGGCGAGCTTCGCCTCCCAGTGGGTGTCGAAATAGATGTCGGTGAGCGTGAGGTCCTGCTCGAATCCCTCAGCGTTGTCGCCGACGTTCGAGAGGCCGAGGAGGAAGCCGCGAACGGTCTCCTTCTTCGTGTGGGTGAACGCGAGGGTGGTCGACCAGCGGCCGTTGGCGAGGTTCTTGTCATATCCGCCCGTGAGCTGGAATCGGTTCTCGTCGATCTTGGCGTCGCTCGGATTGTGGTTCGCGTCGAGCGGCGTGAGGGACGTGAGCACCCGGCCCTGGCGGATGTGCGGGCTCGCCGGATCCTGGTTGACCACCGAGCCGTCGAAGTCGAGGCGGAAGTCGCCGCCCGCGGCCTGGCCCCGGCCGCGGTAGAGGATGTGGCCGCGGTCGAAGCCGGTATCGTCGTCCTTGAAGCCGCGCCGCTCGCCGTTCACGGTCAGCGACTGCTGATAGCCGCCGAGGGCGGGCAGGTCGAGCGAAATCGCCGCGAGGCCGCTGCCGTAATTGCCCAGGCCGAGGCGATAGTCACCCGTGCTGTCCTTGCGGGTTCCCGCCTGGCGATGGATCACGTGGATGACGCCGACGAACGAGGTCGCTCCGTACATCACGGGCGCGGCGCCGCGCATGACCTCGATCCGCTCGACGTCGGTGAGGTCGAGCGAGACGAGCGCCGGATTGAAGGCGCCGCCGGCCGGCACGCCGTCGACCACGAGCAGGAACGCGTCGAACTCCCGAAGGCCCCAGATCTCCGGCACGGAGCCGGCGGGACCACCGTCGCCGCCGGGGGGGATCGCGACGCCGGCGACCAGCGCCAGAGCGCCCGTGAGGTTGGTGATCCCTCGCTCGGCGAGCTCCTCGCCGGAGACGACGGTGATCGAGGCCGGAACGGACTGGACGTCTTCGGGGATCCGCGTCGCGGTGACCTGGACGGTTTCCTCGACGGTAGGGGTTTCCTCTTGGGCGGTCAGCCGGACCGAACCGGCCAGTGCGAAGACGGTGGAGAAAGCGAGCGACAGGGAGACCCCGCCGCGAAGGTTCGTGAAACGCATGTCACATCTCCTCGATTGGAAAATACGTAGGACACTCTCCCAAGCGAGGTAGCCGGAGCTCCACCACGGAGCCGCGGTCCTCGAAGGGTGCGTTCGATCAGGGGAAAGGGCGCGGCACCTAGGTCCGCGGCCTTCTCACTGGTTCAAACGGAGCGTCTGGAGGAGAGGGGACAGAGGGGGATAGGCCGGCCGCTCCGGGCGTGCGGGGACGGGCCGGGAAGTCCCCGGGACGAAGGCGAGCCGTTCCGCGGCCGCGGCGAAGCGGTCCTTACCCGAGCGGTCCGGCGGTTCGAGCACCCTCGGATCGAGCTCTTGCGGAGCCCCGGGGAGACGCAGGCGCTCGGCCAGATCGGGGGTCACGGATTCGACCGGGACCAGCTCGCCCCCTTGGCGGGACCCCTCGACCCATCGGACCACGCCGGGATCCCCCGGACGCGCCGATTCGCCGACTCGATACGACGGGGTGACGAGGCTTCGGCTCGCCGCGAGACGGGGCCCGTTGACCGCCGCCAGGATCACGAAACGACGAGGAATCTCGACCGAGGTTTCATTCTTTTCATCGCCGAACCGGAGCAGCAGGCGCGCTGTGCGGGTCGGCAGCTCGGGGACCAGCCACGAGATCCGCCGCAGATCGCGATCGAGGTGCGGAGTGATGCGGATCGGGTAGGTGACGCCGTCGTCGAGCGAGAGGAAGGCCTCCCATTCGGTCACGCGCGGATCGTCCAGGTACGTGGACAGCGTCCCGAGGTCGAGCTGCGCGGACTCGCCTCCGATCATCGGCACGTTTTCGGACGGCGCGTAGAGCTGCAGCGCGCGATCCCCACCGACGGGTGTCGGTGCCAGCGGGCTCATCGGGGTCCCTGGCGTCGCCGCTGGCGCCCCGGCCGCCGCGTGGGCTGCCAGGATTGCGGCGAACGAGAGCCACAGGGTCCGGATCCGCATAGACGTCCGCATAGGATACAGCGGCTACCCGCTGGCGCCAAACGGCAGCCGGCGTCTCCCGATTCTCCCTGGGCGTCCGGTCGGGCACCGGTCCTCGAGACAACGTCGATGCACGAGCGGTAGTACGGCTAGACTTCCCGGGTTTCGGAGTCCGGAGAGATCATGTCCCGCGCCAGCACGATGCTCCTTGCGCTGTTGATCCTGAACGTCCTGCTCGGAGTGCTCTGTCTCGTCGTGGCCCGCGGATCGCTCGGCGAGCGGGACGATTCGAAGTCGAGAGCCCTCCGGCTGTGGGGGCTCGGGCTATTGGTTTATTCGGTGGGGATCCTGATCACGCTCCCGGATTTCTTGCCGTTCGGCCTACGCAAGGTCGTCGGCAATTCGCTGATCACGTTCGCACCGGTGCTCGCGATCGAAGGGGCCCTGAGTCACACCCGGTTTCGGCTGAACCGTCGTTGGACGGCGATCGCCGTCGCGGCGTCGGTGCTGCCGATCGTGGTGAACCATCTCCGGCCGCAGCCGATCGTCCTGGTCGACATCCTCGCTCCGGCGCCGATCGCCAACGTCCTGTTCGTGATCGCGACCTGGGTCCTGCTGCGCGAGCCGCCCCCGGAGGCGGTGGGTGCGGCGCGGTTCCTCGCCGCGATCTTCGCTTCGAGCGTCGCGGTCTGGTCGCTCCGGATGGTTGCAATCTGGGAGTCGATCGGCGGTAGCAACGACCGCGATCGGGCCGACTTGATCGTCGCACTGTTCGGGATCGCCCAGATCGTCAACGCGGTCGCGGCGACGCTGGGATTGCTCTGGGTCGAGGTCCGGAAAAAGGAGGCCGCCTACCGGCGGCTGGCCGATTTCGACCCGCTCACCGGCCTACCGAATCGGCGGGCGACGCTCGAACGGTTTCGCGAGGCGTCGGCGCGCGCGACGCGCGACCGACGCCTCCTTGGAGTCGCGGTGATCGACGTCGACCACTTCAAGCGGGTGAACGACACCCACGGGCACGTCGTCGGGGACGCCGCCTTACGCCACCTCGCCGCCACATTGTCGGCCCAGAAGCGCCAGACCGACGTGATCGGCCGGCTCGGAGGGGAGGAGTTCGTGGCGCTGCTCGATCTCGAGCCGAACGACGATGTCGCGACGGCGGCCGAGGGGCTCCGTTCGAGGGTCGCCGGAACCGCGCTCGAGCACGGCTCTCTCACCCTGGGGCTCACGGTGAGCGGCGGGCTCGCCCTGTTTCCGAACGAGGGGTCCGATTGGGACCAGCTGTTCGCGATCGCCGACCGGCGCCTCTACTCGGCGAAGAACGGCGGGCGCAATCGGATCGAGATCGCCGGATAGCCGGGAATTCCGCGCGACGCGAGAAATCGAAATCCCAGCGCCGAGAACGCTTCGGGAGCTTCCCGCGCGATTCCTGATCCAGGAGAATGAATTCTGATCCGGGGGAATCATTTTTTAGCTCCCAGAATCGTTTTTTAACTCCGGGAATCGTTTTTTAAGTCCAGGAATCGTTTTTCGACCTGGAAAATCGATTTTCCACAGTAAAAATCGATTCCTGACCTTAAAATTTGAATTCTGGAGCTGAAAATTCATTCCGCCGGATCAAAATTCAAAAATCAGTCCCGAAAAACGATTCCCGGACTTAAAAAACGATTCCCGGACTTAAAAAACGGTTCCTGGAGTTAAAATTTCGTTCTCCGGGTTAAAAAACGATTCCTTCTTCGCGCACGCGCGCCTGGAGTTAGGCGCCTCCCGGGCTCTTGCGCTCGGCTTCAGCGAGCAGCTCCTCGAGCGGGCGGCCGCCGACATCCATATCGAACCGGTCGAGGTCGCGGAACTGGCCGGCCGTCCGCTCGAGCTGCAGGCGCAGGCGCGTGGCGTCGCATCCGTTGCCCAGCTCGAGATAGCCGTCGAGGTGGATCCGCGCGCCGTTTTCGCTCCGCTCGATCGTGCGCAGGCGAAGCGGCGAGGCATAGAGGGCATTGACCAGGCCGCTCCGGGTGTCGATCCGCTCCCGTTTGCGCAGCAGCGCCGAGAGCGCCCCTTCGAGCGCCGGCTGGCGCCGGGGAAGGATCACCTCGACCGCCGTCGCCCGGTCGTCGCGGCAGTCGTCGACCGCGCCGCCCGGGGCGATGAGGAAGACCTTGACCCGATCCACTTCGTCGGTGGAGCGGGAGCCGCGCAGAGCGCAGGAGCCCATCGAGACCATGGTGCCGGCGAGGATCAGGAAGGCGGCGAGCCTCGGGACCGTGCGACAGGCCGTGCCGCGTCGGCCCGCCGGTCTTGTCCGCGCTGCTCGATCCGAAGTCACCGGGTGGGATCTCGCCGTTCCCAGAGGGTAAAGGCGAAGGCGGGCGCGCCGTCTTCCGCGGGCCGCGGGTCGTTCTCGATCCGCCGCCAGGCGCTCCAATCGACCTCCGGGAAGAAGGTGTCGCCGGGAAAGTCCCGGTCGATGAGCGTGAGATCGAGCTGGTCGACCCGGGGGAGCGCCTCGCGGTAGATGTGCGCGCCGCCGGCGACGAAGAGCTCGTCGTCGCCCAGCTCGCGGCCGATGTCGAACGCCTGCGAGAGGCCGGTCACGACGCGCGCTCCCGGGGCCGCGAAGGCGGGGTTCCGCGAGAGCACGACGTTGGTCCTCCTTGGCAGAGGCTTGGCGCCGATCGAGTCCCAAGTCGCCCGCCCCATCACGACGGTATGGCCGAGGGTGCGCCGTTTGAACCGCCGCAGATCCTCCGGCAGATGCCAAGGGACGTCCGCGCGGCCGTCGCGCACGACTCCGATCGTCCGGTTGGCGGCGATCGCGGCGATGATGGTGGTCTTCAAGCAGGTCGACTGAACGGGTACGCGCGGCTCAGACCGCGATCGGGGCCGGAATCGAGGGGTAGGGGTCGTAGCCGTGGATCGCGACGTCCTCGAACCGGAAGTCGAAGATCGAGCGCACGTTCGGGTTGAGCTCGAGGCGGGGCGCCGGCCGCGGCGCCCGGGAGAGCTGGAGCCGGGCCGCGTCGAGATGGTTCGCGTAGAGGTGGGCGTCGCCGAGGGTGTGCACGAAATCGCCGGGGGCGAGGCCGCAGACCTGCGCCACCATCGACGTGAGTAGCGCATAGGAGGCGATGTTGAACGGCACGCCGAGGAAGAGGTCGGCACTCCGCTGGTAGAGCTGACAGGAGAGCTTGCCCCCGCCGACCCAGAATTGGAACAGCGCGTGGCAGGGGGCGAGGCGCATCCGGTCGAGCTCGCCCACGTTCCAAGCCGAGACGACCAGGCGGCGGGAGTTGGGATCCTTCTGGATCTGCTCGATGATTCGCGAGATCTGATCGATCGTCGAGCCGTCCGGCGCGGGCCACGAGCGCCACTGACGGCCGTAGATCGGACCGAGATCCCCGCGCTCGTCGGCCCATTCGTCCCAGATCGTCACGCCGCGCTCGTTGAGCCAGGCGACGTCGGTCCGGCCGGCGAGGAACCAGAGCAGCTCGTGGACGATCGATTTGAGATGGAGCTTTTTCGTGGTGACCAGGGGGAAGCCGGCCGCCAGGTCGAACCGCATCTGGTAGCCGAACACCGAGAGCGTGCCGGTTCCCGTCCGGTCGCCCTTCGGGACGCCATGGTCGAGCACGTAGCGGAGGAGGTCGAGGTAGGTCTGCACGGCGCGGCCGAGAGCATATCGCGGGAGGTCCCGAGAACCCGCGGCGCCGGCCGGCCGGCTCGCGATAGGATCGTCGTCGATAGGATGTTCGCGGCATCACTCTCGGAGGAGATCCAAGATGAGTAAGGTCGGTTGCGTCATCATCGCGATTTTGGTCGTCCTCGGCCTCGGCGCCGTGTGGAGCGTGAGCCAGTACAACGGCCTGGTCGACCTGCAGCAAAACGTCGACACGCAGTGGGCGCAAGTTCAGGGCGCCTATCAGCGGCGGTCGGACTTGATTCCCAACCTCGTGGCGACGGTCAAGGGCTCGGCGCAGTTCGAGCAGGACACCCTGACGAAAGTGGTCGAGGCGCGCAGCCGCGTCGGCCAGATCTCGGCCCAGGCGACGAACGAGATTCTCAACGACCCGGCGAAGTTCCAGCAGTTCCAGCAGGCGCAGGACGGGCTCTCCTCGGCTCTCTCCCGCTTGATGGTGGTGGTCGAGCAGTACCCGCAGCTCCGCTCGACGGAAGCCTTCACGAACCTGATGGCCTCGATCGAGGGGAGCGAGAACCGGATCAACGTCGAGCGCAACCGGTTCAACGAGAAGGCGCAGATCTACAACACCCGCGTCAAGCAATTCCCGGCGAGCCTTTTCATCGGCATCCTCGGCTGGAACTTCCCCCCGAGGCCCTACTTCACCGCCGCCCCCGGCGCGGAGACGGCCCCCAAGGTCGACTTCACCAAGTAGCGCTTCCTGCACCTGGGGCGGCGAGACGTTTCGCCGCCCCGGCTTCGGCCTATTGATCCCAGTGAAGCTCGACGTACTCGTAGACGAAGTTGTTGGTGCCGAGCGCGTCGGCGAACTCGTTGATCACCATCCCCTTGGCGCAGCCGGCGGCAGCTCCGGTGCCGGGCGTAGCGCTGCTAGCGGAGGCCGTCGTCCAGCTCGAGGCGAGGTTCGCCGCGAGGCAGGGATCCTTTCGCATCAGCGTGCTGTTCGCGCTCGCCGGCATGGCGACCGTCGTGCCGTCGATCGTGGTGCCGGCGACGTTCGTGAGGCGATAGGTTTCCGAGCCGTTGATCAGCGGCAGGACGCCGGCCGAGTTGACGTAGGTGACGCCGGCGGGAAGCGCCGCGCCGCCGCGCCAGAACGTTTCGAACGCCGACTTGGTGGCGTCGCGGGCGACGATCAGATAGCCGTTCTTCGCGATCGTCGAGCCGGCCGGAAGCGTGAACGTCGCGGCCGAGTTCGCCTGGACCAGGTGCCAACCGGAAAGATCGAGCGTGCAGCCGGAGGTGCAGCCACCCGCTCCGTAGGAAATCCACATCGGTGAGGACCAGAGGTCGTGCCCGTCGGCCTGGACGGCGTGAACGTAGTAGTAATAGGTCCCCGAGCTCAGATTCTCGGTCAGGCTGATCGTCGAGGTGTTCGAGACCGTTCGATAGGCCGAGGCGGGAACTCCGCCGCCGATCTGTCCGCGCCAGATCTCGAGCGTTGAAACGCCCTCGTTGTCCGGGTCGTAGACCGCGGCGCGCAAGCTCGCGCCGCCGGCGGCGTTCCAGATGTCGCCCATCACGTGGCTGGAATCGGCGGTCGCGAAGACCAGCTGGGCGTTCGAATCCTCGGTGGCGTAGAAATGCCGCGCCTTGTGCGCCTGGAGCATCGCGAGGCGGGTGAGCACCGGGGCGGTGCCGTTCGGCAGCAGGTAGACCGTCCGGTTCGGAAGGCCGACGCCGTAGTTGTTGCAGTGGGCGTCGTGGTCCGCGACGGGTCCGAGGTGGAATCCCTTGTTCAGCGCCTCCCGCCAGCGCGCGCTGTAGTCGGTCGACGCGACGTTCGCATCGGCGCAGTTCGTCGCGGTGGCGAACGCCAGCCCCGACCGGACCGCGATCCCTTGCATCGCCTGATCGGCGTCGGCGTTGAAGGCAAAGTTGTCGAACTCGCCCGTTCCGGGATGGCAGAAGATCCCCAGGGCGCCGGCCGGCGAGGGGTTCTCGACCGAGCGTTTGTACATCGTCAGGTAGCCGAAGCGCTTCGGTGTGAAGATGTCGAAATAGCAGTTGCTACCGACGGTGCACTCCGCGTTCGGACCGTTGCAGGTCGAGCAGGTCTCCCAGCCGAACAGCTTCGGCGTCTCGAGCAGCGTGACGTGCCCCTGATCGGCGTTCGTGGTCACGCCCCATTCCATGCCGTAGAGGGCGACGAAGACGTCGTTGACGGTGGCCGTGACCGCCGCGGCCCTGCCGTCCGCGTAGCGCTGTTTGACCTTCGCCTCGGTGACCGGCGGGGCGTTCGTCGCGAGCGCATCGTTGATCAGATGGTTGTGCTCGTTGATCACCCAGTAGTCGAGGCCGGCCGAGTTGCGCGCGAAGTCGTAGACCTGCGCGGGAGTGAACGTGCCGCTGCCGTACCCGTTGCCGGACGAGCAGGCGGTCGTCGGCTGGCCGCCGTCCGACCAATTCGAATGGCTGTGGGTCGAGCCGTAGTAGTAGTTGTAGCCAAAACCCGCCTCGATCGGAGTGTTCTGGCGCATCTGGCAGGCGCCCGCGGCGAGGCTTTGGCGAAGCGAGGCGGCGTCCTTCTCTTCCAGCTGGTCGTTGACGATCACGTAGTCGGTCGAAGCGTAGGCTTCGTTCTCGATCCCCACGCCGGCGAGCTCGGAATAGGACGAAATCGGCCGCGCGATCTTGCCTCGCTCGCGATCGGCGAGGAAGCGTCCGAGGAAAGAGAAGGCATAACGCCCGGGCGCCACCTGGCGCCCCGAGTCGTCGCGGCCGTTCCAGAAGAACTCGGCGAGGGCTTGGCCGCTCGGATCGATCTTCGCGGCGCCGTCGGCCGCGCGCACCACCCGTCCGAGCTCGTCGCGGATCTCCAGGCGCCAGTATGCGGTGCCGTAGTCGCCGAACGCCGCGGCGCGCTGATTCGAGAGCACCGAGAAGAGCCGCACGCGGCCGAGCTCGCCCGAGTGCGCGGGCGAGAACTGGTACGCGTCGGCGCCGAGGTAGGCGATGAACTTCGAATCGCAGTCGTCGTAGGCGCGGAGCGGCCCGACGGTGAGCGCGCTCAGCAGGCAAGCGACCGCCACAGCGAAGCGAGGAGATGGAAGACGGCGGCGCAAAGGTTGGGCGGAGTCGGGCATCGAAGGGTTCTCCCGGTGGGACGGACAGAGGTTCGGTGGGGCGTCCGAAAGGACGGCGGAGGCTCTACCTTTCGTGTGCCCGAGCTCTGGTGGAGAGTGACGCGATCGACGGATCGTCGCGCGGTCGTCGCATGCGCATCTTCCAGCGGGTTAGGCTATCCTCGGTCAAACAATCACAGGGAGGTAGGAAATGCGAACCGTCCTTCGCTCTTTCTCCGTGGCCTCGACCCTCCTCGCCTTCGTCGCCTGCGCGCCGAAACCGGCGCCGCCCCCTTCGGCCGAGGAAACACCTCCCACCCGGGTCGTCAAAGCCGAGCGGGTGGCCGATCCCGCCGCGTGCGAGAATCTCGGAACGCCGCCCCCGGCGACGCAGTTTCCCGCCGGATTCGACTATCCGCAGCCCTCCTCCAAGATCCAATCGTGGGTAACGCCGGGCCAGGGCCCTCGCGTGCGCTTTCACGCGTTCTGCGTGTTCGCCGGACTGAACCAGCCGGCCAACGCGTCGAAGGATCCGACCTGGCGAACCTTCGGGACCTCGACCCAGGCCTTCCCATATCAGTACAACCCGTGGAAACCGTCGGCCGCCTACTCGGCCTCCGGCTCGACCGACGACTCGCCCGCGGCTCCGGAGGTCTTTCGACCGGTGACGCTCAACGCCAAGAACGTCGCGAACGCCCAGGTGGGTGGGGCCGGCGCGATCAACTTCCCGCCGCCGATCTACGGCGTCAATCCAGCGATCGTCAAGAATCCGGCCTACAAGCCCTGCCTGCAGCCGATCCCGAAGACCAACCCGCCGCTCTACGCGCTCAAGGACGGCGTGAACTTCGAGAGCAACGGCGACATCATGGTCGCCGCTGTCAGCTACAACCAAGCGGCGCTGAGCAACATCCAGATGAAGGGGCTCGCGGACGCCTCGAAGCTCGACGCCTTGCTACCCGGGAAGACCAGCCCCTCGACGAGCATCCAGCCGTTTCCGTCGACCTCGATCGTGCTCAAGGTGATGCTCTGGCCGGTCTCGGGAGGCGGCCCGACATGGACCTCCGTCACCGCTCTGCCGATCTGGGATTGGGAGAAGAACCCGCCGGGCTCGCCGGCCGACGGACAGTACGCCGGCTACGAGATGCAGAAGTTCTGGACCCGCGCGGTCGCCATCTCCAGCGGCCCGCCGGGACCCGCCGAGCAGAAGCGGGTGCAGTTCCTCTACGGCGTTCTCGACCCGAACGGCAAGCCGCTCGGTCCGAACACCTACGATTCCGCGGAGCGTGTGACGCTCGACCGCTTCTACAGCAAGAAGTACACGTCGACGGACCTCGGGGCGCTCTCGACCTGCGACCGGGCCATTCTCGACGCCTCCGCTTACTGGGCCTACAACCGGGCGTTCCAGGCGGGGGACTCTCTGGCGCTGGTCGCGATGCATGTGATGACCAAGGAGCCGCAGTCGGCCTGGACCTTCCAGTCGGCCTGGTGGCACCCGGACGCCCTCGCCTGCAGCAACCCGGCGAGCAACCGATACTGCGGCCATCGGCCGAATTCGGTGCCCGGCGGCGATCAGATCTACAAGAACTACATGATCACGACCACGTACGGCACCACGCAGCAGCAGGGGAGCACCAACTACTACGTGCCGCCGGGAACCGTGGGCCGGGCCTGGCCGGTCGCCTACAACCCGTATATCGAGCTCGCGGCGTCGCACCCGATCACCACGAACTGTATGAACTGCCATTCCCGCGCGGCCTGGCCGCCTGATACCCCGGACACCAAGCCCGACCGCGGCCGTTCGTCTTCCTACCTCCAGGCGAGCCCGGCGAATCCGAACGCCCTGGAGACGTTCCAAGGGAGCAACAAGATCTTCAACGGTCTTGCCCTGGTCGACTCGATGTGGGCGGTCTCGGATCGCGCGGGATATCCGAAGTCCGCGGCGACGGCGCCGGAGGAGGATCACCCCTGAAGTCCTCGATCCGCGCCGGCTGGCCCTGGCGTCGCCCGGTATCGAGCGGGTAAAGTCCGCTCGCCCCGGGCGACGCCCGGGTTTTCCCGGAGATCGAACATGGCCATTCAGAAGGTGGGCGTCCTCGGCTGCGGCCTGATGGGCGCCGGAATCGCCGAGATTGCGGCGAAGGCGGGGCTCGCGACGGTAGTGCGGGAGGTGAACCAGGGCTTCCTGGACAAGGGGCTCGGGCGGATCAAAGGGTCGCTCGACAAGGCGGTGGAGAAGGGCAAGCTCGACGCCGCGGCGCGCGACGCGGCGTTCGCGAATCTGAGTGGGACCCTCGAATTCTCGGATCTCTCCGATTGCGACCTGGTGATCGAGGCGATCGTCGAGAACGTCGAAGAGAAGAAGAAGACGTTCGCGGCCCTCGACGAGATCGTCAAGCCGGAGGCGATCTTTGCCTCGAACACCTCGTCGCTCACCATCACCCAGCTCGCGATGAGCACGAAGCGGCCGGATCGCTTCGTCGGTCTCCATTTCTTCAACCCGGTGCCGGTGATGAAGCTGGTCGAGGTGGTGCGGACGATCGTCACCTCGGACGAGGCGTTCGACACGGCGTTCGCCTTCGCGCGGACGGTGGGCAAGGAGCCGATCGCGGCGCGCGACAATTCGGGCTTCATCGTCAATCGCCTGCTCGTCCCCTATTTGCTCGACGCGATCCGCGCGCTCGAGGAAGGCGTAGGCTCGATCGAGGACATCGACAAGGGGATGCAGCTCGGCTGCGGCTACCCGATGGGGCCTTTCACGCTGCTCGACTTCGTCGGCCTCGACACGACGCTCTACATCGCCGACATCATGTTCGAGGAGTACCGCGAGAAGCGCTTCGCGCCGCCGCCGCTGCTCAAGCAGATGGTGCTCGCCGGGCGCCTCGGCAAGAAGAGCGGCCGCGGCTTCTACGACCACGCGAAGAAGTAGCCGGTCGGTCGTCGCCGATGGCTTCTTCGACAGGCATGGGTTCGGCAGGAATGGAACGACCGGCCGCGGGGATCGCCGCGGTGGGCATCTCGCTGCCGCCGCTCGCGATGAAGATGGCGGAGCTCGCGAAGCTCCGCGGCGTCGAAGCCGAGAAGCTGACTCTCGGCCTCGGCTGCGGCGAGATGGCGCTGTGTCCGGCCGGGTTCGGCGTGGTCGACCTAGCGGTCGAGGCCGGACGGAGGGCCCTCGCCCGGTGGGGAGGCGATCCGCGGCGAATCGGTTTGCTCGCGGTCGGAACCGAGTCGGCGCTCGACATGAGCCGGCCGCTCTCCGCCTGGGTAGCGGATCGGCTGGGCCTCTCTGGAGCCGTGCGCTCCTACGAGGTCAAGCACGCCTGCTACGGCGGAACGCTCGCACTACGCCAAGCGCTGGAATGGCGCTGGTCCGGCGCAGCCGGGTTGGATCAATTCGGCGCGGCCGGCTTGGATCGATTCGGCGCGGCCGGGTCGAACGAGCCGCGCGCTGCGCTGGTGATCGCCGCCGACGTCGCGCTCTACGCGGAGGGGGATCCGGGCGAGCCGACGCAAGGGGCCGGTGCCGTCGCCTTCGTGATCGACGGGCCCTCGGTGGCCGCGGTCGATCGGGTTAGCTACCCCTGGAGCGAGCCCGTGTTCGACTTCTGGCGTCCGGTCGGCGAAGCTCACCCGCGCGTCGACGGTCCGCTGAGCCTGGAGTGCTACAAGCGAGGCGCCGTCCGCTGTTTCGAGGCGCTTGTCGCCGGGGGCGATCCCGAGGAGGTCCTCGCGCCGTTTCGGGCGTTGTGCTTCCACGTTCCGTTCCCGAAGATGGTGAAGAAGGCGGTCGTCGCGGTCGGCGAGGCGTTCGGTTGGGCGCCGGAGCGGATCGAGACCCTCTACCGCGAGCGCGTGGTGCCGTCGATGGGCTGGAACGTCAGGGTCGGGAACTCCTATACCGCGAGCCTCTGGCTCTCGGTCGCCCAGGCGCTCGCCGGGCGGGCGCCGGGAGAGCGGATCACGGCGTTTTCGTACGGCTCCGGTTTCGGCACCGAGCTGCTCGTGCTCGCCGCGGGCGAGGCGGCGTTTGCGGGCGCCTGGGCGGAAGACGTCGAGCGTGACCTCGCCGCCCGGCGCGAGATCGACGGCGGGGAGTACGCGCGCTTGCGGCAAGGCCGCTCGTAGGAAACTCGTCGAGAAGGTCGAGGTGAAGAGGGGGGCGCGCCGCCCCGATTCGGAGGCGGCGCGGGGACGCTTCAGCCGACGAGTTTCGCGTCGAGCGTGATCTCGACCGCGGAGAGGGCGGCCGAGATCGGGCAGCCGACCTTGGCGCCCTGGGCCTGCTCTTGGAACGCCGCGTCGTCGATGCCGGGGACCTCCGCCTCGGTCACCAGGTCGATGCGGGTGATGCGGAACGCTTCTCCAACTTTGCCGAAATGGACCTTCGCCGAGGTGGCGATTCGTTTCGGCGTGAAGCCCGCACGGCCGAGGCCCGCCGAGAGCGCCATCGAGAAGCAGCCCGCGTGCGCGGCGCCGATCAACTCCTCGGGATTGGTGCCGCCCGCCTCTTCGAAGCGCGAACCGAACGAGTAACGCCCTTCGAACGCGCCGCTGCCGAGCGCGAGTTGCCCCGAACCGTCCTTCAGACCGCCTTGCCAAACCGCGTTTGCGCTACGTACGGGCATGAGGTGCCTCCTTGGTGATCGCCGTTCATTCGTCGTTCATGGTCAAGGGTTGGTTGGGGCCCGACTCCCCGACTCCGAAATCGGCCCTCGTCCGTGCGACGCGCCCGTCAGGGGTGCGCCGCGCGGAACGTGAGCTGGGTTCCGGCGGGCAGCTTCTCGATCGCGGTGATTTTCGCCGGCGACCGCTGCTGCCAATCGACCTCGAGCGTCGCGCGGACGACGTCGCCCACGGCGAGCCCCGAGAGGGAGAGGCCTTCCGCGACCGGAAACGGCATGGACATCGGATCCATTCCCACCTTCTTGCCGTCGCGATCGGCGAAGCCGTCGATCGCTTCGTGGCGGAGCAGCAGCTCGCCGTTGGGACCTTCCGGCAAGCCCAAGATCTCTGCCCGCATGGGATAGCTCGCGACCGGTCCTGACCGGGAGCAAGCCGCGATCGTGACCGCGAAGACGAGGGCGAGCGACGAGGCGACGACGGCGCGAACGGAGGGACGGCGCATGGCGCGCGGGATCGTAGCACGCGCCTCGCGGGCGGTTTCTCGACTCGGATAGAGTTCGCGAATGGCCGACGAGCGGAGGTTTCGATGAGCACGACCAGGGTCTCGATGGATCTCGGAGAAGGGGCGGCCGCCGTCGCCCGGCGGTTGGAGCGGTGGCGGGCGGATGGCTTTTCCAACCGCCTGTGGGCGAAAGACCCCACGCTCTGGGCTGCTCCCGACACCCCGGAGATCGTCGACCGTCTGGGGTGGCTCACGCTCGCCGCCGACATGCGCGCTCGTCTGCCCGAGCTCGAGTCGTTCGGCGCCACGCTCGCCGCCGACGAATTCCGCCACGCTCTGGTGCTCGGTATGGGTGGCTCGAGCCTCGCGCCCGAAGTGTTCCAGGAGACCTTCGGCAACCGGGCGGGCTATCCCGTGCTGCGGGTCCTAGACAGCACCCACCCGGACGCGGTGGTCGACCTCGCGCGGCGGATCGACCTGGCGCGTTCGGTCTTCCTCGTGTCCTCGAAATCGGGCGGAACGACCGAGACGATGAGCTTCTTCCGTTACTTCTGGCACCGGGTGGGCGCGCTGGGAGAAGCCGAGAAGGCGCGTCTAGGGGAGACCGGCAACGCCTTCGCCGCGGTGACCGATCCCGCGACGTCGCTCGAGAAGCTCGCGCGCGAGCGCGGCTTCCGCTGGTTGTTCAACGCGCCGGCCGACGTAGGCGGCCGGTACAGCGCGCTCACGCCGTTCGGCCTCGCCCCCGCGGCGGCGATCGGCGCCGACCTCGCCGGCCTACTCGACCGGGCCGCCGCGCTCGCCGCGGCTTGCGGCCCCGACGTGCCGGAGGTCGACAACCCGGCGCTCGCGCTTGGCGCAGCGCTCGGCGAGCTCGCGGCGGCGGGTCGCAACAAGGTCACGTTCCTCACCTCCCCCGGTCTCGCCGCGTTTCCCGAGTGGTTGGAGCAGTTGATCGCCGAGAGCACCGGGAAGCAAGGCCACGGGATCGTGCCGGTCGCGGGCGAGGCGCCGGGCGAACCGGCGGCGTACGGCGACGACCGCTTCTTCGTAGGCCTGGCGATTTCGGGCGAAGAGGAGGAGGTTCGCTCACGCCTCGTTCGGCTCGCGGCGGCCGGGCATCCCACCGCCTCGTTCGTGCTCGGCGATCGGCTCGATCTGTCGGCCGAGATGTATCGCTGGGAGCTCGCGGTCGCGGCGGCCGGGGCCGTCCTCGGCATCCAGCCGTTCGACCAGCCCGACGTCCAGCTGGCCAAAGACCTCTCCAGCCGGGCGATGAAGGGGGAGCTGGAGCTGTCCGGCGGCGGCGAGGAGGCAAACGCCGACTATCCGGATCTCGGCGACGTGCTGGATCGTTTCCTCGTCGGCGCCTCGGCCGGCAACTATCTGGGCATCCACGCCTATCTCGCGCCGACGCCCGCGGCGACGTCGGTCCTGCGCTCGGTCCAGGCGCGGCTGCGCGACCGGACGCGGCTCGCCACCACGTTCGGCTATGGCCCGCGCTTCCTCCATTCGACCGGTCAGCTGCACAAGGGGGGGCCGCCGATATGCCGCTTCCTTCAACTGATCGATCGCCCCGCGGACCCCGTCCCAGTGCCGGAGACCGACTACACCTTCGCCCGGCTGATCCGGGCCCAAGCGGACGGTGACCGGCAGGCCCTTCTCGGCCGAGGAAGACCCGTGCTGCGGATCGATCTCGGAGGCGACGCCGCCTCAGGGCTCGATCGTCTCGCGAGGGCGCTCGGAACCGGCGGAGAGTAGGGAGGTGTTCCTCGCCGGGGACGTAGGCGGCACGCACATCCGGCTCGGCCGGTTCTGCCTCGGCGCGTCCGGTCGGCTCGAGGCGGTGGGGGAGATCCGCGACTATCGGAGCCTCGATTTTCCCGACCTGGGCGCCGCGGCAGCGGCGTATCTCGGCTCGGACTCCGAAGGGCTCCAGGCCGCCTGTTTCGGCATTCCGGGTCCGGTGCGGAACAATCGCGCGACCACGCCGAACCTTCCCTGGCCGGAGCTCGACGGCGACGCGATCGGGGAGCGGCTCGGCTTGGCGTCCGGCCGCGCGCTGCTGGTCAACGATCTCGCGGCGGCGGCGGCGGGCCTGGAAGGCCTCTCCGCCGACCAGCTGCAGCAGGTCCAAGAAGGAGAGCCGGGCGCCCGGGGAAACCGGGCGCTGGTTTCCGCCGGGACCGGATTGGGAATCGCTCTCCAAACCGAGGTTGCCGGGCGCTGGGTGACCCTCGCGACCGAAGGCGGTCATATGGACTTCGCCGCCCGGGACGAGGAGGAATGGGGACTTCTCTGTTACCTCTCCGAGCGCCTGGAGGGCGACAGCGGCGGCCACGTGAGCATCGAACGGCTGGTTTCGGGCCCCGGATTGGTGAATCTCTACGAGTTTCTGCGTGACCGCCGGGGTCTCGCGGCGCATCGGCCGGTCGAGCAAGCTCTCGCGGATCGAGCCGCCGGGGTCTCCGGGGCCGATCCCGCGGCGGCGATCGCGATCGCCAGCGCCCAAGGGGAATCTGCGCTCTGCGATCGGGCGCTCGATTCGTTCTGCTCGATCTATGGGGCGGTCGCGGGAAACGTCGCCCTGGCGGCGGGGGCGACCGGGGGCATCTTCTTGGGCGGAGGTGTGGCGCCCAAGGTGCGGCATCGTCTCGTCGCCGGAGGCTTTCTGCGCTCGTTCCTGGCCAAGGGTAGATTCGCTTCCTACCTCGCCCGCGTTCCGGTGCGGATCGTCCTCGAACCGCGCACCGGCCTGCTCGGGGCCGCCGTTCTCGCCTCTGCCGCAGGCGCTCCGCTCGAGCCTTCGAAGCCGATCTAGACCCGAAATTGCGGGGAAAGTTTTGCCGGGAGATGTCTCGGAGAGGGAATTTTTGTGTCTCGGGGTATTTTTTGTCCCGGTTATCGATTTAGCGTCAACAATGTCTTGTAGAGGCGACGGCGTGGGCATTCTGCCTCCGACCTGTTGCCGAACAAGGAGAATTGTTATGCGCTCTAGGCTTTCCCGCTCTCTCGTCGCCGTCGTCTTCGCCGGTTTGCTCGTGGCACCTCTGCCCGCCTCCGCGTTGTCGATCTCCAGAGGGTTCCCCTCGCTCGTCGGCACGGGCTGGGGGAGCTTCGTTTCCTGGGCTGGAGGCGTGCTTCGCCACCTGTTCGCCGAGGAGGGCGGCTCGTTTGATCCCTTGGGCCGCCCGCTCGCCGCGGGATGGAGAGAGGACGCCGGCCGGCCCTAATTTCGTCGAAATCGGCTTTGGGTTCGTCGTTTCGAGAATTTTCTTCGGAAGATCTTGTCTCGAAATGTCTTCTTCCGGCAACAATGGTATCTAGAGAGAGAACTCTGGGGCTGAAGGAGGCCGGATGGAGACGGAACGAGGTCATTTGTCGATCGAAACGTTGGCCCGGTGGCTCGCGGGCGATCTTCCGCAAGACGATGTCGTGCGGGAGATCGCCCCGCATCTGGAAGCGAGCTGCGCCGCCTGCGGTGAGCGGTTCGCCGAGCTCCGCGCATTGCAGGAGGAGGTTGGGCACTGGAACGAGTCGATCGTTCTGTTCGAGGGCCGGGAAGCTCCGGGCCTCCTTGCCCAGCTCGAGCCGCTCGATCTGGCGTCCCAGCTCGACCGGGTGGAGAAGGACGGGAGCTTTCGTTCCTGGGCGCTCTGCTCGCTGCTCCTGCGCGAAAGCAAGCGGGCCGTGGTCGAGCAGCCGGTCCGGGCGGTCGAACGGGCGGAGCTCGCCGTCCGGATCGCCGAGCAGCTCTCCGGGGAGGTGTACGACTCGGTCTGGGTTCACGACCTCACCGCGAGAGCGTGGGGTCATCTGGCCAATTCGCGACGAGTGCTCGGCGAGCTGATGGGCGCCGACCAGGCACTACGTACCGCGTTCGCCTTGATCGAGAGAGGTGGGACCGGCGCTCCGGAAGTGCGCGGCGAGCTGCTTCATGTCCAAGCGGCGCTCCGGCGGGCCCAACGGAGGTTGCCCGAGGCGCTCGACGCCGCCGACGACGCGATGGTCCTCTTCCACGAGGCCAGGGCGGCGGCAGCGATGCGCCGCGTGCGTCTCACCCGAGCGAAGATCCGGGAGGAGATGGGCGATCTCGACGGCACGCTGGCGGAGCTCGAAGGGCTGATCGACGAGTTCGACGCCCTCGACGCGATCCCTTCCGGCGATACGAAACCTCCGGATCTCTCGACCGACCCGGGCCTTCCGGCCGTCTCGAGCCGAGCGGCGGATCCCGGCCGCCCGCTCGACGTGGAGGCCGACGGGCTCTCGAAGACCTATGCCCATTACAACTTGCTGTTCGCGATGGTCGCGGTGGGGCGGTTTGACGAGGCCTCGCGACGCCTGGCCCAGATCCGGGACGCTTTCGTTCTCTCCAGCCCCGTCGATCGCATTCGGCTCCGTTGGCTCGAAGCCCGGATCGCCGCGGGCCTCGGCCACGAGGACGAGGCGGAGAGCGTGTTGCTCGAGGTCCGCGCGGAGTTCTACGAGCACAGGATGGGGTACGACGCGGCACTCGCCACGTTGGAGCTCGCGACCCTCTACGCGCAGCAGAGGCGATCCGCGGAGATCAAGCAGCTAGCCATCGAGATCCTTCCCTTGTTCGAGTCGCGCGAGGTCCACCGCGAGGCGCTCGGAGCGCTGATTCTGTTTCAGCGCGCCGCCGAGCAGGAGAACCTTACGGTCGAGCTCGCCCGCCAGGTGCTGGCGTTCCTGGCCCGCGAGCGGTCACTCGGTTTCTAGCCTCCGGGCGGGGTTGGGGGCGGCGGCCCGCGGTCGCCCCCGCCCTGCTATGATCCTCGCCGTTCACCAGCGTTCACGAAGGCGTCCGGTCGGCCAGCCCGTCCGGCGGTGAGGTACGGCGGCGATGCTCGATCCTTCGATTCCTCGCGACTCCCGACGGGTACCGTTGGAGACGCGGGTTCAGCTCAAGTTCGAGAAGTTCAGCGGCTTCATCAGCGAGTTCTCCGCGAACATCTCGCCCGGCGGGATCTTCATTCGAACCGAGCAGCCCGCGCCCGTGGGCACCCTGGTCGACTTCGAGTTCCGTCTGGGGGACGGTTTCGAGCTGATCAAAGGGAGGGGCGAGGTCGTCTGGACCCGTGATCCGGCGCCGGACGCCTCGCAGATTTCCGGGATGGGGCTGCGCTTCCTCGAGCTGACCCCCCAGGCCAAGGAGCTGATCTACAAAGTTGTCGACCGCCACGTCCAATCGGGCGGCGTCCCCTTCGATCCCTCGCCGCCGATTCCGCCTTCGACGCCGTCGGTGGCCACCCTGCCGAAACCGACGACGCCCCCCGTGCCACCGCTGGCGCGGCCCGCGCCGCAGGAGCCGCCGATTCGAGACGCCGACCGGCTGCTGCGGCTTTTCGAGGAGGCGGCCGCGAGCGTCGACGAGGCCGAAGGCGCGGAGCGCGCGAGCCGACCGACCACCGATCCGCGCAGCGGTCCGCCGGCCGCAGGGGATCGGGCTCCTGCGGCCCGCTTTCCCGAGCTCGCCGTGCCCCCGTCCTTGCCCCAGACGGCCCCGCCCGCGGCAGTGCCGATCCCCCCTCCCGAGCTGCCGCCCCCGCTCGAGCGCAGCTGGGCCGGTAAGACGCCGATCCTCGCGCCGCCGCCGGAGGTGCCGCTCCGGCCGATCCCTTCGCTGCTCGACGATACCGCCTCGACGACGACCGGGGCCCTGATCCCGCCCGAGCCGGCGGCTCGCGTGCAGAGGAAGAGGAGGCGTCCGCTGCGTTGGTTCGCGGCTTCCCTCTTTCTCGCGCTCCTCTTGGGAGGCGTCGCCGCCTGGCGGGTCAAAGACCTGTGGTGGGACGACTTCTTCGGCGAGTCCGATCCCGAGCCGCTCCCCGCCGCCTTTGCCAATCCGGAGCGGAAGCCGATGTACCGAAGCTTGCCGGGCGCGGCGGGTCCGGCCAGCCCAGGAGGCCCCGTCGCAGGCGCGCCCGATTCCGCCGCGGGGGCCGCTCCGCCGGGGCCGAATGCCCAGGGAGCGAGTCCCCCCACCGAGACTCCCATGCCGGCGCCGGCGGACGGTTTGAAGCCGGAGGCCGCGCCGAGTGCTGCCACCACCCCGGCCCCCGCGAAGCCCGGTGCGACGACTCTGCCGCCCACTTCCGGCGCGCCCTCAACTCCCGTCCCCGCCATCCCTGCCAAGACCGCGGAGCCCGCCGCGGAAGCTCCGCGGCCGGTGTTGTCCGAGCTTCGATCGGTGTCGGTTCGTGCCCTGGCGGGCGAGACGGAAGTGGTGCTTCGAGGCGACGGCATCATCCGCTCGTCGAACTTCGCCCATTTCCGGATCGACACCGGGTCGCCGCGGGAGCTGGTGCGCTTGAAGGGAATCCGCCACGCCTATTCGGCGACCAAAGTGGCGGGAGGGACCCCCGAGCTGACGCAGATCCGAATCGGGTACCACAGCCCGGACGAGCTGCACGTGGTCTTCGACCTCGCCGGTGCGGAGATCTTCGCCAAGAGCGTGAGCGTCTCGGGCAGCGACCTGGTGATCCGGTTGGGCCCGAAGTAGTCGGACCGGCAAACGGGTCCGTACAAAGGAGTCGGGTAGTAGTAAGATTCGCCCCTCTTTTCCCGGTTCGCAGGGGTCGACGAGCGCGCGAGGATCTTCGCGGCCGCATCGGCGCCCGAGGAGCTGGCCGGGAGACGCCGAGGCAGGGAAGCGCCGTATGGCCCGCGTCGATCGCTTAAAGCAGCGTTTGCTGCGCGAGCTCGTCGATCAGAACGTCGAGCTGGTGAGGGGGACGCCCCACAAGACCCTCAAACGGAGCCGCCGCCTCCGCTTGGGGAGCTCGTTGCTCGCCCTCGCCCTCCTCCCCGTGGCGTTGCTCGCGTCGTCCCGCCTCTTCGCTCCCGCGCTGATGCCCGTCGCGCCGACCGCCTCGGTCGCGATGAGCGCGCCGGGCGACGTACCCGAGGTCGCAGAGAACGTTCGAAAGTCGGCGCCGCGCCCGATCGATCCGTCGGTCTTCCCCCTTGCGGTGCGAAAGATCGCGATCGACCCGGGTCACGGCGGCTCGTCGGTGGGAACCCGCGCCGCCACCGGCCTCTATGAGAAAGACGTCACGCTCGACATCGGCCGCCGACTCGAGCGCCTTCTGGCGGCCTCCTCCTTCGAGGTCGTGATGACCCGGCAGGACGATCGGGCCGTTTCGTTGCGCGATCGCGCGCGGATCGCAAACCAGGCGCGGGCCGATCTCTTCGTCTCGATCCACCTCAACTGGATCGCCGGTGGCAACACGCGAGGGGTCGAGACCTACTATCTCGGACCGACCGACGATCCGGAGCTCGATCGCCTCGCGGCGCTCGAAAACCGGGACTCCGGGTACGCCGTCGCCGATTTTCGCCGGCTGCTCGACCAGGTCTACGCCGGCGCTCGGCAGGGGAGCTCGCGGCGCCTCGCCGAGTCGATCGACGCCTCCCTGTTCAGCTCTCTGTCGCGCGCCTCCGCGGCGGTCGGCGCGTCCGGCGGAGGCCTCTCCGACCGAGGCGTCAAGACCGCCCCCTTCCTGGTCCTCGTGTCGACCGAGATGCCGGCGGTGCTCGCCGAGGTTTCTTCGCTCTCGAACCCGACCGAGGCCGAGCTGCTCGCGAAGCCCCTTTACCGCCAATACATCGCCGAAGCGCTCGCGCGCGGCGTGCGCCGTTACGCCCTGGCCGCCGAGAGCGCCACGGAGAAAGGACCCTGACCCCCTCATGAGCGACCGCCCTTCGAGCGACCGACCGAGCGAACGCCCACCGAGCGACCCATCCAGCGAGCGACCGAGCGGCAAACCGGGCGACCGGCAAGCCCTTCACGTCGGGATCGACCTCGGCACCTCCCGGAGCTCGATCTCCGCCTCCAACGGCCAGCGCCACGTGGTCGAAAGCTACGTCGGTTGGCCGCTCGACATGGTCGCCCGCAAGGTGCTCAAGAAGAGCGTGCTGATCGGCCGCGAGGCCCTCGAGCAGCGGACCATGCTCGACCTGCATCGGCCGCTCGAAGAGGGGCTGATCAAGGACGGCTCGGAAAAAGACGAAGCGGCGGTGCGCGAGCTGCTGCGCCATCTCGTCCAGTTAGCCGGAGTCGACCCGGCCGAGCGCTCGAGCTTCCACGTCCGTGCCGTCGTCGGCGTGCCGGCCGAAGCGCTGCGGGTCAACAAGCAGCAGGTGCGCAAGGCCATGCAAGGGATCGCCGACAGTCTCCTGATCGTCTCGGAGCCGTTTGCCGTCGCCTACGGGCTCGAGGAGCTCCTCCATACGATGATCATCGACATCGGCGCGGGCACGACCGACATCTGCGTGATGAAGGGGCGCCTGCCGACGGAGGACGACCAGCGGACCCTTACCCAGGCGGGAGATTCGATCGACGAGCAACTGTTCCGCCTGATCCGAGAGCGCCATCCGCAGGCGAGCATCTCGCTGCACATGGTCCGCGGTTGGAAAGAGGAAGGGAGCTTCGTCGGCGAGCCGCTCGCGCCGATCCTGGTCACCGCGCCGGTCGCCGGCAAGCCGACGAGGATCGACATCACGGCGGAGATGCGCCAGGCGTGCGAGACGCTCCTGCCGCCGCTCGTCGAGTCGATGTTCGATCTTTTGAGCCGGGTGGATCCCGAATACCAGGAGCGGGTGCGCCAGAACGTCGTCCTCTCCGGCGGCACCGGCTTGATCCGGGGTCTCGGGCCTCGCCTCGAGCGCGAGCTGCAGGCGGTGGGTGGTGGCAAAGTCCGGGTGGTGCGCGATCCCATCTATGTCGGCTCGGACGGCGGACTCGCGATCGCCTTGGATGCACCGGAAGGGGATTGGGAGAAGCTTTCGACCGACGAGTCGAAACGGCGTTAGACAGGAAGACGCCGCATGCACACCGGAACCGGACGACGGCCGCCGCTTTCCCCTGCCAGGGCGGGGGAGCGGTCCGGCGATCAGGGCTCGAGTCCGGAGCCGGCCTCAGAAATGTAAAACCGATTCCGAAAAATGCAATAGAAATCTAAAAGCAAAACGGGAAGGCGATTCGGTTCGCCTTCCCGTCGTTCGCGCCGGGCGCGTTGGCTTTCGCTTGCTTCGCGATGTCGGCCTGGAATCGGGCATTCGATCCAGTTTTCGCGTTAGCGCACGCCGCAGCCGAGCGGCTCGCTCCCGAGATCGAGAACCCGAATTACCTCGACCGCGGGAGCTTTTTCTGGTCCGGTGGAGTGGTCATCGAGCCCTCCTAGGACGTTCGTTACGAGATCAAACTACGCCCGTTCCCACTGCTTGTCAACGGGGAAATTTGCCTTCCTATTCATCCGGGGCTCGGACCTTCTTCGGCCCCCGCTTTGGGCCCAACCGAACGCGCTTCGACCGCCTCTTCACCGAAGCGGCCCGCGATCGACCCGCCGAGCGCGTACGTCGCTTCGGCCCACAGGAAGCCCAGCACGAGCGCGAAGCCGTATCCCGTCCAAATCGAAGGAGACGACGCGGCGCGCAACTCGCCGAGCTTGCGAATCGCGTCGTCGCCGCGGAGTAGCGCGAGGGTCGCCGCTTCGCACCAAGGAGGAAGGCGCGTCGCGACGATCGAGCCGATCTCGTAGGCGTCTCCGGGGAGCGAAAGGAACGGCGCGAGCGCGAAGGGTAGGCTCAGGCCGAACAGCAGGGCGCGACGTCGGGAGACCGCTCGGCGGAGCAGCCAGACGCCCGGCCAGAGCGCGAGGAGGAAGGGGCCGAGATCGGTCGCGAGATAGACGAGATCGCTTCCGTTCGTGTCGAACCCCGAAAGGCGTCCGGCGTATTCGCTGCCCGAGACGACGAACGGGAAGACCTTGGCCAGCAGGGCCCCTCCGTAGGCTCCGTCGATCTCCAGGCGCTCGACCGAGCCGCCGAAGGCCACGCAGGCGGCGGCATGGAGCAGCTCGTGGACCGGCACGTAGATCCACCATCCGAGGGCGAGGCCGAGGAAGACCTTCGCCAACGCCGGAAGGCCGCCGTCGAGCAGACGGTCGAGACCGCGCAACACGTCGAGCGCGGGGCGGAGAAAGGGGCGACAGAGCCTCAAGAGGATAGTCATTCTATGGGTTGTGCGCACGTTGCGAGTCAGCCCGGTAACCGAAAGGCTCGGACCGGCACAGGATCGGTTCGAGATCGTGTGAGCCTGTCTTCCGAGGAGACCTTCGATGACCCATACCGTGACCCTTCATGTCCAATACCCGCTCGCGGACCTCGATCCGGACGGGGCGGGGGAGAGCTATCGTCTGGCCCTTCGCACCGACGTCGATTGGGACCGGGACGTCGCCCCCGCCTCGGTTTCGGAGGACGGGACGCGCTTCGATTTCCCGCTAGCGCTCGATTCGACGTTCCGTTACTGGAAGCCGGTGCTTCGGCGCGGTGACGAGATCGTCTGGTCGCAGGGTGAAAACTACCTCGCACTCGAGGACGATCCGGCCGAGCGCGACGTCTATCCATACTTCTTCGCCGACGCGACCTGCAGCGTCTGCTCGATCCAGCACGTCCCAACCGGCGCGCACGAGCGGAATCATCCGCTGCGCGTCTTCCTTCCCCCCGGTTACGGCGAAAACTCCCTGGCGCGCTATCCGGTCCTCTACATGCAGGACGGTCAGAACCTGTTCTTCGCCGAGGAGGCGTTCGGCGGCCAGCACTGGCGGGTCGAGGAGACGCTCCGGGTGCTCGACCAGATGAACCTGGTGCAAAAAGCGATCGTGGTCGGCATCTACCCGCTCGATCGGATGGTCGACTACACTCAGCCGGGATACGAAGAATACGGGCGCTATCTGGTCGAAGAGGTCAAGCCCTGGGTGGACGCGACCTACCGCACCCGGGTGGGGCCCGAGAGCACGGTGGTGATGGGCTCGTCGCTCGGCGGGGTGGTTTCGTTCTTCCTCGCTTGGCAATGGCCCGACGTGTTCGGCAATGCCGCCTGCATGTCGAGCACGTTCGGCTATCGGGACGATCTGCACGAAAGGGTCGAGGGCGAGGCGAAACGGGACGTGAAGATCTACCTCGACAGCGGCTGGCCGCGCGACAACTACGAGCCGACGCGGGCGATGCGCAATGCCCTCTGCGGCGCCGGCTATCGTCCCGGCGACGATCTTTTCTATCTCGCCTTCCCTCGCGCCCAGCACGACGAACAGGCCTGGTCGATGCGGGCGCACATCCCTTTCCAGTTCTTCTTCGGAGGATAGGTGTTGGCGGAGACGATGGCGCGCTGGATCGTCTCGCTGGTCGCGATCTATCTCGCGGCGGGGCTCGCCTTCGCCGTGCCCTTCATTCTGCGCGGTATCGAGCGGGTCGATCCGGCCGCGCGCGGCGCGGGGTGGGGGTTCCGTTGTCTGATCGCGCCGGGGGTCGTGGCGCTCTGGCCGGTCCTCGCTCGCAAATGGCTGCGGGCGACGGCGGAGCGCAGGTCGTGATCCGGCCGCTGCGCATCGCCCACCGGCGGATTTTCTTGGCCCTCGCGGTCGCGCTGCCGATCCTCTTCGCCCTCGCGCTGCTCGCCCGGAGGGCCCTGTGAGCGCCGGATACGCCGCGATCGGCTGGAGCGGACGCAAGAAAGCCTACGACGCGGCGCTCGCGGCGGGCATCGCGCTCTTTCTGATCGCGTTCGTGGGCCTCGGCGCGTTGCGTTTCCCCGACGCGACGTTCGAAACCTTGGCAATCCGGGGGCTCGGCACGGCAGCGTTCCTCCTGCTGCACGTGATCCTCGCGATCGGTCCGCTTTGCCGCCTCGACCGACGATTTCTCCCGCTGCTCTACAACCGTCGCCATCTGGGCGTCGCGATGTTCGGCCTCGGGCTCGCGCACGGGACGTTCGCTTTGAGCCAGTTCCACGGCCAGGGCAACGTCAATCCGTTCGTGAGCCTGCTCGCGAGCAATACCCGTTTCTCGAGCCTCGCCGATTTTCCCTTCCAGCAGTTGGGAGCCGCGGCGCTCGTGATCCTCTTCCTGATGGCCGCGACGAGCCACGACTTCTGGCTCGCGAACCTCACGCCGCGGGTCTGGAAGACCCTCCACATGGGGGTCTATTTCGCCTACGCCCTGTTGGTGATGCACGTGGCGCTCGGCGCGCTCCAGGACGAGCGGAATCCGTGGCTCGCCGGTCTCGTCGGAGCTGGATGCGCGGCGATCCTCGCACTCCATCTCACCGCGGCGTTGAAAGAGAAGCGGGTCGACCGGGCGCTCGCCTCCTCCGGCGCCGGTTCGAGCCTGATCGACGTCGGCGCCGTGGCCGAGATCCCCGAGAAGCGGGCGAAGGTGGTGGTGGTCGGCCGAGAGCGGATCGCGGTCTTCCGGTATGACGGCAAGGTGTCCGCCCTCTCGAACGTCTGCCGCCATCAGAACGGACCGCTCGGCGAGGGGAAGATCGTCGACGGCTGCATCACCTGTCCCTGGCACGGCTATCAATACCTGCCCGACTCGGGAAGCTCTCCGCCGCCGTTCGAGGAGAAGGTCGAGACCTTTCGGGTCGTCGTCCGCGATGGCCGCGTGCTGGTCGATCCCGAGGTGCTTCCTCCGGGCACGCGGGTCGAGCCGGCAACGATCGATGAACGGGCGGCTGCGCCAGACGATCCCGCCGAGTTCTTCATCGGTTGGCAGGAGCCGCTGCCGCCGCGCCTCGGCCGGCGGACCCGAATGGTCGTCGCGGCCTGGCTCGTCTTCTCGATCGTCGTCGGCTTGGTGGCGGCCTCGGCGCAGAAGCCTTTCGCTCGAGCGAGCTTCGAATACGGGGAGCCGCGTACCTTCTCCGGACGCCTCCAAGCGGGTCCGATCCCGATCCTCTGGGTGTTGCCTCGCGATCGTCACCCGGACGTCTCTGGCGCGGGGTACGCTCTGGTCGCTCCGGGCAAGCACGGCGCGAGGCTCTGGGCCTCCTCCTGGGCAGGCCGGGCGATTCGACTGCGCGGGACGTTGATTCGGCGGGGCGGACGCGGGATGATCGAGGTCGAACCGGAATCGATCGAACCGCTCGGCGGGAATGCGCCGCCGCTTCCGGCCGCCCGGCGTCTGGGACCGGCGACCCTCTCCGGGGTGATCGCCGATGCCAAATGCTGGCTCGGGGTGATGAACCCCGGAGAGGGGAAGGTCCATCGGGATTGCGCGGCGCGCTGCCTCGCGGGCGGGGTTCCGGCGCTGCTTCTCGCCGACGGTTCCGAGGCCGGGGCCGGGAGAGCGAGCGCGGGTTTGAACTATTGGCTGACCGGCGCGAACGGTCGGCCGCTCGAGGCCGAGCTTCTCGAGCATGTGGCGGAGCCGGTGCGGCTCCGCGGAGAGGTGGTGAGGTTCGATGATCAGCTCGTCCTCGAAGTCGAATCCGCAGGTGGCGCTGGACGGGAATCCCGTCCTTGAGGCCGAGAGCAAGCCGCTCCGGTCGTTTCCGCCGGCTCCGGAGCTGATTCCGCCGGGTGTCCTCACCGCGGGCTCGTACCGGCTTCGCTTCGCCACGACCGCCGAGGAGCTCGATCGGCTTCTCCGGCTCCGGTTCGAGATCTTCAACCTGGAGCTGGACGAAGGGCTCGCCACCTCGTACGCCACCGGCCGCGACGAGGACGAGTTCGATCGCTCCTGCCACCACCTCCTGGTCGAGCACGCGCCGACCGGCGAGCTGGTCGGCACCTATCGTCTCCAGACCGCGGAGATGGCGACGGCGGGGACGGGCTTCTATACCGACGGCGAGTTCGTCCTCGACCATCTGCCGTCCGAGGTCATCTCCCAGGGGATCGAGCTCGGCCGCGCGGCGATCGCCCGCGAGCATCGCAAGCGCCCGGTGCTGTTCCTGCTCTGGCGCGGCCTCGCGCTCTACGTGGCGCGGAACCGGAAGCGCTATCTGTTCGGCTGCTGCTCGGTGACCAGCCAGGACATGCGCGACGGTTGGCGCGCGCGGGCGACGCTCGCGGCGGGCGACCATCTCCATCCGACCCTTGCGATCCCGGCGCGGCCGGGGTTCGAGTGCGACCTGCCCGAAGGGACCGCGGAGAGCACCGGCGCGGGAGGAACCGAGCCGCTGGTCCTCCCGGCGCTGTTCGACATGTATCTGCGCTACGGCGGCAAGATCGCCGGCGGACCGGTCATCGATCGCGCGTTCGGCACGATCGACTTCCTGATGCTGTTCGACGTCATGGCGATGGAAGAGAAGTCGCGAAAGATGTTCTTCGACAACCTGCCGGCAGCCTCGGAGACCAGCACGGAGGGATGACGGCGCGCCGAAGCTTGCGGATCGGCGGTCGGGCGGCGGGCCTGATCGGCGTCTCGCTCGCACTCCTTCCGGTCCACCTCGCCGGCCTCGCGGCGACCGTGGCCCGGCCGCGGGCGCGCGGACGATGGCAGGGGCGGATGCTTCGCGTCTGGTCGCGAGCCTTCCTCCGCGTCTTGAACGTCCGGGTCGCCTGGCGCGGGCCCGTCCCCGAGGCTCCGTTCCTGATCGCCGCGAACCATCTCTCCTATCTGGACATCCTGGTCTTCGCGAGCCGGATCTCCACGACGTTCGTCGCCAAGGCGGAGATCGCCGGCTGGCCGGTGCTCGGGCCGCTGGTGAGCTCGTTCGGCACGCTCTACGTGGAGAGGCAGAAGAAGAGCGATCTGCCCGCCTTGCTCTCGCGGGTCGAGGCCGCGCGCTTGGCCGGCCGCGGCGTGATCTTCTTTCCCGAAGGGACGAGCAGCCCGGGCGCCGGGGTGCTTCCTTTTCGCTCGCCGCTCCTTGCGCTTCCGGCCTCGTCCGGACATCCGGTCCACGCGGCGGCGATCTCCTATCGGACCGCGCCGGGTGAGCCGCCGGCCCATCTTTCGGTCTGCTGGTGGGGGGACATGGCGCTTGGGCCCCATCTGCTGCCGTTGATCGGCCTCTCGAAGATCGAGGCCACGGTGGCCGTGGCGCAGGAGCCGTTGGTCGACGCCGACCGGAAGTCGCTGGCGGTCGCGCTGCGCGAGGCGGTGCTCGCCGAGTTCTCGCCGTCCGCTCCCGAGGATTTCGCCGTGACGCCGCGCTGGTCGAGCTCGGCGTTCGGGTGACGTCGGCCCGCGCCGGCTAGGAGCTCTCGCCCTTCTCGGGAGCTTCTCCCGCGAGATGCGCTTTGACCAGCGACAAGACCTCCCGCAGCGGCGTGGCCCGGGCACCGCGCCGGACGTTCGCCGCGCCGATCTCGAACGCCAGGCGCCACTGCGCGAACAGGGTGCGATACGCGTCCAGCAGGCTCGCCCCCGGCTGGTAGATGTGGGTCGCCTCCGAGGTGACGCCGTTCAGCTCCAGAATGCGGATCTCGCGCCCCGCCTTGAGGTGCTCCTCGGACGGCACTCGAACGTCATAGCGGCCGAAAAAGAACCCCTCGTAGCCGCGGCTCGCCTCGTCGATCGCGCGGGCGAGCTCGGGTGTCGCGAGGTGACGGCCGTCCAGGAAGATCGCGCCGCGGCAGTGGTTGCCGATCTCGACCAGCTCGATCGACCCTCCCGCCGCTGGCACCTCGTCGAGCCGGTCTTTGTGGCGCTCGAAATGGAATGCCGCCATGCAGACCGCCCGGTCGTCGGCGAGGATCAACTCCTCGAGCGTCCGCTCGCCGTCGCCGGTCAAGGTGAGAAGCCGCTTGTCGGTGATCGAGAAGATCCTGCCCGCTTCCTCGTCGGGGTGCCGGACGTAGAACACCCCGAACTCGCGTCCGGCGACGAACTCCTGCACCATGCCGTCGCTTCCGGAGCGCTCGAGTTGCGCTTCGAGCGTCTCCCGGCTTCGGACCACGGCGACCCCCTCGCCGCGTTGACCGACGTCGGGTTTGATCACGACCGGAAAGTCGAGCCGGTGCTGCTCCAAGAACCCGAGGACGACGCGGACCCGCTCCTCGACCGTTTCCTCGCCCTTGAGGGTGGCGAACCGGGCGACCGGCGCGCCGCCGGCCTCGAGCGCGGCCAGGATCTCGACCTTCGACTCGAACACGAACCCCCCGGCGGGCATCGCCGGGTTCGCGGCCGTGAACAGCGTCGGGTTCCGGTGGCGCAACGCGAGCCAGCCCGCGTGAAGGACGACGGGGATGTTGACCAGCCAGGCGGGCCAGAACTCCCACCGCGTGATGCGACGCCAGCGGCCGAGCGCCAGCCGGCGGCCCCGATGGGTGAACAGCGGCGGGATCCAACGGGAGAGGGCGACGTAGAGCAGGAAGGCAACGACCGCGAGCGGCAGGGCCGCCTGGCCATAGCTCTGGAGATAGCCGAGGGCCGCCTTGCCAAGGCGCGCGGCGAGCCACACCAGACCTGGCGTCCAGAGGGCGCCCGCGCCGGCGAGCCAAAGGGTGAACAGGCCGATCGGGCAGCCGAGCAGGCCGGCCGCCACGTAGGTGGGGAGGCGGCTCCCGGGCAGGAAGCGCGCGGCGAAGAGGATGCGGCCTCCACGCTCCCGAAACCAGGCCTCGCCCCGTTCGACCTGTTCCGCCGAGATCCACCAAGAGA
Source organism: Thermoanaerobaculia bacterium (assembly GCA_044226625.1). GTDB lineage: Bacteria > Acidobacteriota > Thermoanaerobaculia > Multivoradales > UBA5704 > DASYKS01. The sequence continues at coordinate 57,476 of JBGAGQ010000003.1, read as the reverse complement.
GCGGAGGGCGCGCGATCGCCGCCCGCCCGCCGTACCGTCCGGCCAGGTAGAGCAGGAGGTCGCCGCCCAGAATCCCGAGGAAGCACGCCAGGGTGGCCGGCAGGAAGCCGAGCGTCCCCCGGGCGACCAACACGCCGGCTGCGATGCAGGCGAGGTCCTCGGAGACGAGCGTGGAGAGCGCGAGCCCCCAGAGCAGCCCGGTTCCGGAAGCTCCGTTCGCGAGCCGTCCGGCGAGGTCGCCCGGGTCGATCATGGGCGACGCGTCATCGGTCGAGCCCGGATCGATCGGCCGCGCTCGCCGTCCGCCGGGGCAGCTCGCGCCAGACGACCGGCGCACGTTCGCAGGGAGGACCCGGCGAGTAGCCGAGACGCACCCGCGCCGCGTCGACCGCGACGCGCGAGAAGCTCACCGTCTGGGCGTCCGGCCGATGCATGCAGACCGAACCCGCCGAAGGGCCGGATCCGTGGCCGCGCTGGTAGGCGAGGAGCTTGCGCAGCGTGAGGGGACCCCGCGGGTAGGGGGCCCGGCGCTCGGCGAACAGGGTCTCGTCGCCCACCGAGGAGGAGACGAGCGGCGGCGTGCCGTCGACGGCCCCGAAGGCGTCGCCGGTCCAAGCCAATACTTTCGGGGCGCATCCCGGCTCGAACGCGCCCAGCGTAAAGGGACGGACGTGCGACAGATCGATCGCCGCGGCGCGCCGTCCGACCTCCTCGATCGAGGCGGCGTCGATCAGCTCGAGCGGGATCCGCCCGCGGCTCGCCTGGGGCGCCTTCGGTTCGCGGTCCGGCCGGCGGTTGAGCAGGAACAGGCAGAGCCCGAGCTCGTTGGCGGCGATCCAGGTGCCGCCCCCCTGGGGATCGAGCGGCGCGAGATAGCGCACCCCGTTCCGCTCGCCCCGTTGCGGGGGCAAGGCGAGCGGCCGGGTCCGCAGCTCATCGCGATTGAACAGGAGTTGGTAGCCGTCCGGGGCGATCAGCCAGCTTGCGGTGCACACGCCACCTGCTCCTCGCGGTAGCGCAGGGTCGAGGGAGCGACGCCGAACGACTCGGCGACGTCGATGCCGGAGCGCGTGAGGATCGAGCGGACGAGGGCCCAGTGGTGGACCGTGTGGCTCAGCAGGAACTGCAGCTCGCGCCGCAGGGTCGAGCGGGAGAGGTCTTCGGGAGACCCGCCACCGTTCGAGCGGACCGAGATCGGCCGCTCGAGAGCGCCGCGATCGAGGTCGGCGAGCAGGCCGGACGCTTCGATCAGCGCTTTCAGGGCCGCCTCGCGCTCGGTTTCGATCTGCGGGTTGCGCTGGCGGGCGTCGTAGTCGATGGTCGTTCCGGAGTGGCCCGCGAAGAAAGCGGAGTAATGGTCGAGCACGTGACGAACGTGGGGGCCGATCGAAGGATATAGGGCCGCCTCCATCCGATCGAGAAGCGCGAGCCCCTGGCGGAGCGCCTCGAGGTTGTCGCTCACCGGGTGGTGGTCGGTTTTCTGGGTGGATTCAGGTTGCATCGGCGTGTTCTCGCTTAGGGGTCTACCGATTCCCTCGGGTCGAGGGAGATACGGAGCTGACTCCGGGTTTCGATGCGTATTGTCGCCGTCCTGGCGCCAGAACGCTACCACCCCGTTGTAGGGAGGGGATGGGGGTGGGGGAGGTGTCTGGAAACGGGGAGGGGGGGCGTCCCGGCGGACGCCCCCGAACGATCGAACGGCCGGATGACGCCCTCAGGCGCAGCAGATGACGGCCGAGCCGGTGCAGGTGTACTGGCAGGTGAACTCGCAGGTGCCGTTGCAGCTCACGTTGCAGCTGCCGAGGCAGCTCGCTTCGCAGGTGAGGCAGGTGCCGATGCAGGACGCGTACCTCGTCGGCGGGGTCGTGATGGCGGCGCCCTGGGCGGCCTCGAGGTGCGACGGCGGCTCGCCGAGGGGGCAGGGACCAAAGGAGCCGGGCTTCCGTTCCCCGGCGCACGTCGCGTATCCTCCGGCGAGGCGTTCCACCCGAAGAAAACCCGATGCGGACCCACGCTCAGCGTCCCGCCGCAGCCTCCTCGACCGGCTCGACCGAGACCGATTCGGCGGCTGCGCGCGACGAGCCGGCGCGCGAGGCGTCGCCGTTCGCGTCCGCGTCGCGCCTCGGCCACCGGTTCGAGAACCTGAGCTCGCGGCAATCCAGAGGCTTGGAGTCCGAGAGCGGCGAGCCGTCCCGTTTGCCATGGCGGCTCCCGATCGGACCTCGACCGGCCGCTCCGGCGATCCAGAGAATGAGGGGTGCCGGCAGATCGCTCCTGCACGGTCAACACATCCCGAACTATGGAACGTTTCCACAGAACGGGCAGAATCTGCCCAACTTGCAGTTGAACGCTCCCGTTCTGAACCTGGCTCAGGTACCCATCCAGAACCCGAACCTGAACCTGAATCACAACCCGCTTCCGGTCCCGATCCAAATTCCGAATCAGGACCAGCATCCGATCGTCCCGAACCTGAACCAGGACGTCGTCCCGAACCTGAACCAGGACGACAACCCGAATCCGGTTCAGGACATCGTCCCGAATCCGAACCAGGACGACAACCCGAATCCGGTTCAGGACATCGTCCCGAATCCGAACCAGGACGACAACCCGAATCCGGTTCAGGACCTCGTCCCGAATCCGAACCAGAACGACAATCCGAACCCGGTTCAGGACATCGTCCCGAATCCGAACCAGGACGACAATCCGAATCCGAACGACCAGATTCCGCCGAACCTGGTCAATCAGAATCCTCCCGTGCACATGCAGAATCCGAATCCGCCGCAAGGCGGCGGCGGGAATCTGCTCGACTCGCCCCTCGCCAATTTCATCTCGATCAACTCGCCGGGCACCCAGACCGGCGTCGTCGGTGGGGCTTCGGGCGTCAACTCGCTCCTGACCCCTCCTTCGCAGCTTCCAGGCAGCTCGCGCATACCGCCGAAGATGGGGACCGCGACGACGGGCATCGGCGCCGGCTTGAACGTTCTCGGCATGGGTTCCGATCTCGTCGCTTCCGCCCAGGGCATCAACAACATGCGCCGGGAGGGAGGAATCCGCGGCTTCTTCCGCGGCCTGCGCGACACGTTCTCTTTCCGAAGAGGGGAAACGGGACAGAAGGCGGAGACCCGCAGCACCGCCAAACGCCTCGCCGTCGATCTACCGGTCAACCTCGCCGATGCGAGCAGCCAGGGCATGCAGGGGGCGAACGCGATCAGCTCCCTGGTCCACGGCGGCACCTCGGCGCTGTCGCCGGTGTTGGGCGTCGCGTCGGCCGGTATCGGCACCGGCGTCCAGGGGATCGTCGCCGGCCGGGCCGCCTGGCGTATGGGGCGCGCCTGGCACCACAAGCGGGCGGTCGATCGGGTCCGCCGAGGATTCTCTGCGCGCAACAACGTGCACCAGGACGTGAGCGACGCCGCGGACCACATGAGCAAGCAGTTGGGCAAGCGTCGCAAGCGCAACATCATCGGCGGCCTTGGCGCCGCGGCCGGCGCGGCGGGGGGCGGGCTTTTGCTCGCGGGGCTTCTCGGAGGCGCCGCCATGCTCACCCCGATCGGGTGGGCACTGGCCGGGGCCGGCGCGCTCACCGCGGCAGGCCTCGGCGCCTACAAGCTCTACCGTCACTTCAAGAAGAAGAAGGAAGATCGGCTCGGCTCGGAGCGCAAAACGCACGCCGACAACCTCCACGCGGCCTACCAGCGCGGCGGCCAGGACCGAACCGATGCCATGGCGGTCCTGGGGAGTCACGGCATCACCCACGATCACATGCAAGGGGATCCCGAGAAGAGCAAGCAACTGATCCGGCGGAAGCTCGAAGGCTGGTAGCTGACGAGCACCCTCGAACGGTTTTCGCGTATCCTCCGCGAAGCTCCGAAGGAGAACCTCCATGTACGCGCAGGCCACGCGCCCGGCTCTCGGCACCTCTCCAGGAATTCATTCCGAGTCGGCCTCTACCCGAACCGGCCCGCCGGGAGGCTTGCTCGGGATCGAGGCGTCGCTCGCGTCCGCGACGCGGCTCGGCCATCGGTTCGAAAATCTAGGCGTCCAGCCGATCCAGCGGGTGAAATACATCCGGAAGCGCAGCGGACAGATCGTCGCCGTCGAGGACGACTACAAGAAGAAGAAGAACGAGCGATGGGCCGAAGCGCCGGAAGAAAGCAGCGCCGATTCGTCGCACGACGAGCCCGTCGAGCGGGAGCCGCCGCCCCCCGATCCCTACAACATCTCGTTCGAGGCGAGTGGCGACGTGAGCCATCCTCTGGCTTACGCGCGGAAATTGGAGGAGTCCGGAACGGATTACCGGATGCAGGTCGGCCTCTACGAGAAGGAAGGCGAGGAAATGGGGGGCGCGCGAGACAACATCGCCGCGCTCCAGGAGCTAGACCGAGGGCGCGGGCGCATTCGCGTCAACAAGGGGCGCGACGCCACGCGAGAAAACTCGCCCACCAGGTATGACGCCATCGTGGTCCGCAACCTGATGGCCGCGAGAGAAGGGGGCCAGAGCGATACCTCGAAGGAATCGAACGAGCCGCTGACGCAAGGGGTGTTCGGCGCGCAAAGCGGGAAGCTCAAGGCGGGGGGCCAGCTCCACTTCGGCGGTTCGGGTCGCCCGTACTTCAAGCCCGGAGACCACCGGATGTACGACGACCGCGTCGATGTCGACCGCATCGCGCGTGGCGCCAACCTGACGCGCGACCAGGGCTCGGAATATGCCGACGATTTCAAGGTGAAGAAGAACAAGGGAAAGCGGCGGGTCGGTGTCGACGGAACCTACACCCGCGTCTACAAGACGAGAGGCGAGTCCCGACCGCTGCCCGTTCCGATGCCCGAGGTCCGGGAATAGCCCGGCCTGCTCCCTTGGGCACGGGCCGCGAGCTCGGGTGGCGCAACGCCATGCTTGGAAAATCGCCATCGACATCCGCGTGCCGCGCGGAGGAGAGACCCTGATGAACCGACGCCACCTCCCGCCGTTCCTCGCGGGCCTCGCCCTTTTCGGCCTCGGAGTCGCCGCCGGGCAGATCGCCAAGGGCCCTTCCGATTCCCGGGAACGCACCGAGATCGCGCGCGCCGACCTCTCCGGCGCGCCGGACATGGAGGTGATCGCCTCGACGTCCGAATACAAACCCGGGGACGGCATCCCCCGGCACCTTCACCACGGCATCGAGGCGTTCTATGTAATCCAGGGCGCCACCGTACAGGCGAAAGGCGAAAAGCCGATCACCCTGCCGACGGGAGCTTCCAACCTGAACCTCCGCGACGTCGCGCACGGCGGTTGGATCGTCGTCGGGGAGACCTCCTTGAAGCTCTTCACCGTGCACGTCGTCGACAAGGGCAAGCCGCTGTACGACTCCGCCCGGTAGGAAGGCTTCCGCGCGATGCCGCAGACGCGCCGGCGGCTCGGGGCCTCGATTCGACGTCAGGAAGGTTCGAAGAGGGGCATAAACCCTGACCCCGGAATCAGGGATTCCCCGATTCTCACCTTCTCGTATTATCTGGCAACATCAGGAAATACGGCGAGCATGGCAGGGTGGCTCCCGCGGAACGGGTGCCGGGAGAACCAGGCTTCGGCCTGTCCTCCGCCGGCTCCGTCCGCGCCGGAGCGCTCGTAAAGACGGGCTCGAAACGAGGCAGGTATGCGCGCGGGCAAGACAAGTCGTAGGGACGCCGGCGTCGATCGTCGGCTCGGACCGCCCCGAGCTCCTTCCGAACCGCCATGGCGCTGGGAGGAAGCGGTCTCGTCTCCGTTCTTCGACCTATCGCCCGATCTGCTTTGCGCTTTCGGAATGGATGGGAGCTTCCGCTGCCTGAACCCGGCCTGGGAAGAGGTCCTGGGTTGGTCCCGCGAAGAGCTCCTGGCCCGGCCCCTCTTCGATCTGGTTCACCCGGCGGACCGCCAGCTCTCCGGAGCGAAGTTGAAGAAGCTCGCGCGGTCCTTCCGAACGGTGACGTTCGAAAACCGTTGTCAAGGCAAGGACGGTCGGTACCGCTGGCTGCAGTGGAACGCGAGGCGCGGGAGCGAGACCCGCCTCGTCTATGCCTCGGCACGAGACGTGACCGATCAGAGGCGGTTGGAGAACGAGATCCTCGAAACCACGGACCGAGAGCAGGAGCGCGTCGGTCGAGATCTCCACGACGGACTCTGCCAGTACCTCGCCGGTCTCGCGGCCTTGAGCGCTCGGCTCGCGAGACAGCTTTCGAACGACACGCATCGGGCGGCGGGGGAGGCCGCCGAGATCTCCCAGCTGCTGAACGATAGCGTCGGCCACGCCCGCGATCTCGCGCGGGGCCTCGATCCCGCGGGGGTGGCTCAGGTCGGCCTCGCGGCCGCGCTGGAGACGTTGGCGGGAAACGTCCGGTCGCGATATTGCGTCCACTGCGCCCTCCGATGCGATCACGCCTGGCCACGGATCGACCCGGCGGTCGAGACCCACCTGTTTCGGATCGCGCAGGAAGCCGTGCACAACGCCGTGCGGCATGGCCGGGCGAATCGGGTCGAGATCGCGCTCCGCCGGTTGCGACAGGTCGGCCTCCTCCGCGTGCGCGATGACGGGTCGGGAGCGCCGTCGCCTGCGCCGTCGGGAACGGGCCTCCGCAACATGGACCGTAGGGCGCGCCTCATCGGAGGGCGGTTGCGAGCGGCGGGCGCGGCGCGCAGCGGCTGGACGGTCATCTGCAAGTTTCCGCTGACGTCCGATCCCTCCGAAGATCGGCCGGCTCTCAAGAGGCCCGACGCTCCCGAGCGCCAGCCGTAGGTCCTTCCGTTCCGCGATCTTCGCGGTCCCCTCGATCTCCACGTTCGGTCGATCCCGCGCCTCCACGCTCGCGCGTTGTGCGGAGCACGCCCGCGGCACCTTGGGGGTTTCCCCGATGCCACAACCGGGGAGCTCCCGGATGGTCCGGGCCGACCACGAAACCATACTTTTCTTGGATGGGCCGCGCGAAGGAGGCGCATCCGAAGAACGGGGCCTTCGCGCCGCGGACCCCCAGCCCCCTGCGATGTTCCGTCGCCGGCCGCTACTCCGAGGATCGACGCCATGCCCGCGAAGCGACCCGAACGATTGGCTCAGGAACGAAAGACCATCCTCGTCGTCGAAGACCATCCGCTCTTGCGGCGCGGCTTGATCGCGTTGATCGACGACGAGCCCGACCTCATGGTGTCCGGCCAGGCCGGGGGAGTCCAGGCCGCGCTCGAAGCCGTCAAGCGGCAGAAGCCCGACCTGTTGATCGTCGACCTGGCGCTCGAAGGGGGCGACGACGGTCTGGAGCTGGTGAAAGCCATGGCGGCGCGTCATCCCAAGATTCCGGTCCTCGTGCTTTCGATGCATTCCGAGACGATCTACGGCGAGCGCTCGCTGCGGGCTGGCGCGCGGGGCTTCGTTTCCAAACAACAGCTTTGCGACCGGGTGATGGTCGCGATCCGCCACGTGCTCGGCGGCGACGTCTACATGAGCGACACCCTGGCGAATCGACTGGCCCGCCAGTTCGTCGGCGGAAACCCTCGAGAGCCCGGCTCGCCCCTCGCGCAACTCAGCGACCGCCAGTTGCAGGTCTTCCGTCTGCTGGGCGAGGGCCACGGAACGCGGCGCATCGCGCAACAACTCCATCTGAGCATCAAGACGGTCGAGACCCATCTGGAGCATCTGAAGTCCAAGCTCGACCTCTCTTCCGTCGCGGACCTGGCACGCCACGCCACGTTGTGGGTCGAAACGGAGCGGCAGCCGCCCCGTCCGGAGGGGAACGATCGGGTTTTCCCCTAGCCGAAGATCAGAGAGGGCCCCGATTTTCAGCCCGCCGATCGATCATTAACCTTTCCTTTCAGTGAAGACAAACGCAAGTTCGGCCGGTCGCCCGGCCGAACCCTGGAAGGAGAGACGAATGGCCATCGACGTCGCGGTGCCGCGGTTGAAGTCGCTCTGGTCGGAGACCATGGGAGATCCGCGGGTCTGCGTGGCCGTTCTCGACGGACCGGTCGATCTTTCCCATCCCTGCTTTTCGGAAGAGAGGCTCACGCGGGTCGAGACCGTGGCCTCGGGCACCGCGGGCACCGCGGGCGACGATACGGCGTCGAGGCACGGCACCCATGTCGCGAGCGTGATCTTCGGCCGGCACGGCAGCCCGGTGCCGGGCATCGCGCCGGGCTGCCGCGGTTTGATCGTGCCCATCTATTCACCGCGGCCAGGCAACGTTTTGTCCTGTTCGCAGCTCGACCTCGCGCGGGCGATCAACCTCGCCGTGATCCACGGCGCGCACGTGATCAACGTGAGCGGCGGCGAGCTCGCGCCGGGCGCCGAGGCCGAGCCTTTGCTGGCGCAGGCGATCGAGCGGTGTTGGGAGAACGGCGTCCTGATCGTCGCCGCGGCGGGCAACGACGGCTGCGCCTGCGTTCACGTTCCGGCCGCCGTGCCGTCGGTGCTCGCGGTCGGCGCGATGACCGCGGCCGGGACTCCCTTGGAGTTCAGCAACTGGGGCGAGGCCTACCTCGAGCAAGGAATTCTCGCGCCCGGGGAGGAGATCCTCGGCGCGTTACCCGGGGGCGGAGTCGCAAGGAAGACGGGGACCAGCTTCGCCACGCCCGTGGTCTCGGGCCTCGCGGCGCTCTTGATGAGCCTCCAGCTCGCCCGCGGCGAGAGGCCCGACGCGCGCCGGGTACGCGCCGCGCTCCTCGGCGGCGCCGAGCCCTGCGACGTCTCGAGCGGTACGGAATGCCGGCGGCTGCTCGCCGGCCGGCTCGATCTCGCCGCGGCCTACCGGCACCTGACCGCCGGGCTCGGAGTCCTCGCCGCCGCGCGGGAGGCATGGAGCGATGCCCACGACCTTCCTCCCACGATCGACATCTTGCCGGTGCCGCAAAAGACCGGAACGGCCATGGCCATTCATATCAACCACCAACCCACGGAAAGGGAAGGACACATGTCAAGCCAAGCGCAAGTTGAGAGTGGCGGATCGACCGCGATCGAGGCGTCGAGCGTCGAGGATCCCCAAGGAATCGCGAACGCCGTGATCGCCGCCGAAGCGCTCGCGGACCTCCCCGAGCTCGGATTCGAGGTCGAAGCGGAAAGCGGGGCCGGCATCGCGGCGAGCGGCATCGAAGCCTCCGATTGCGGCTGCGGCGGCTCGGGCAGCGCGGGAGGATCCGGAGGATCCGCGAGCCCGGTGCTGGCGTACGTGCTGGGGCAGCTCGGGTACGACTTCGGCACGGAATCCAGGCGGGACCAGTTCATCCAGCTCACCCATCGCAACGTGAACGATCCGCGGGAGCTGCTGGCGTATCTGGACGAAGACCCATCCGCGGCGGCGAGCCTCACCTGGACGCTCAGCCTCGATGCCACGGTCGTCTATGCGGTGGCGCCGAACGGCCCGTTCGCCGCCACGACCTACGAGCGGCTGCGGCGCGCGCTGCGAGAGCAGCTGACCGAAGGCGCCGAGCGCGTGTCCGTGCCCGGCGTCGTTCGAGGCACGAAGCGTCTGCTCAACGGACAGATCGTGCCCGTGCTCTATCCCGACGTGCGCGGCCTCTACAGCTGGCATACGCCCGCGCTGGTCAAGGCGGCCGCCGGAGAGGTCCCGAAAGAAAAGGATTCGGCGGCGGCGCACGCGCGGAAGTCGGAAGGGATTCAGAACTTCCTCGAGCGGGTCTATTACGAGGTCCGCAACCTGGGCCTGACGCCGCAGGAGAGGTCGATGAACTTCGCCGCGACGAACGCCTTCCAACTCGAGTTCATCTACCGAGACGCGGTGCACGGCGGTTTGAAGCTCGACCGGATCGGCGTCGAACGGAGCCCGATCTGCCGCCCCGGCTCCGATTGCTGGGACGTCAAGCTGATCTTCTTCAACCCGGCCAAGCGCCTGGAGCAGGCGCGCCACGTCTATCGATTCACGGTCGACGTGAGCGAAGTGATCCCGGTCACCGTGGGCGCCGTCCGGCATTGGGACGTCTACTGATCGCCCACCGTCGCAGAACCGCATAACTGCTTTCGAACCGCCGTCGTTCCACCCGTCGTCGATCGCAACCCCGTGCCGCCGTCCCGTGACGGGGCACACATCCAAAGGAGTTCGATATGAACACCCCGCTTCAGTCCGAACCCGTCCACCGCAACCGTTTCGCCGCCGTTCGCGAGGGCGAGAACCGGACCGGCATCGAGCCGCAGGCCTGTTCGAGCGGTCAGACCAAGTGCAGCTGCGCCTTCCTGTCGACCTGCTGCAACGACGGCTCGACCTGCACCTGCCCGTTCGGCTGGCCCGCCTGCAACTAGGTCGTTGACCGTCTCGGCGGCGGGTGGCCCGGGCGACCGGTCCGGGCCACCCCTCGCTCCGAGGCCGATCCGGAGCGCGCGATGATCGACCCCACAGACATCCCTCGGGAGCCCGCCGTGCCGTTGGCGCCGCGACCGCCAATCGACGACCCCATCGAGGCCGGCGTCGAGCTTCACAAGGCCGGACGCCATGAGGACGCCGAGGCGATCTACCGCAGGGTCTTGCGAGAGCGTCCCGACGACGCGGACGCGCTCCAGTATCTGGGGCTGCTCCTCGCCCAGCGGGGCAACTCCGGCGAGGCCACGGTGCTGTTCGAAAAGGCGGTTTCGTCTCGGCCTCAGGCGCCCCTCCTCCGTTACAACCTCGGCAAGGCCTACGAGAGCGCGGGCCGGCGCACGGAGGCCATTCGAAGCTACCGGTGCGCTCTCGAGCGGGACGCCGAGTACGTGGAGGCGCATCTCAACCTGGGCAACGCCCTCAAGAGCTCCGGCGAGATCGCCGCCGCCGTCGACTGCTATCGGCGGGCGTTGGCGATCCGGCCGGATTTCGTGCCCGCGCACGTGAACCTCGGGTTGGCATGCCAAGCGCTGGGGCGTCGCGACGAGGCGCTCGGGGCGTTCGAGCGCGCTCTCCGCATCGATCCCGAGTCGGCGCCCGCGCACTACGACCTCGGCTGCCTGCTTCTGGAGATGGGATCGACGGAGCGCGCGGTCCACCATTTCGAACACGCCGCAAGGCGGAGCCCGCACCCTGCCGACGCGCTCGACAATCTGGGCAGCGCGCTCCTCAAGCTGGGCCGAATCGACGAGGCGATCGAGCGCTTCCACGCGGCTCTCGTCATCCGGCCCGACGACGGGCGGACGCACCACAACCTCGGGACCGCGCTGGCGGACCGGGAGCGACTCGACGAAGCCATCGCCTCCTACCGGGAAGCGTTGCGCTTGGAGCCCGGGCTCGCCGAAGGACACAACAATCTCGGCTGCGCCCTGCTGGAGCTCGACCGCGTGGACGAGGCGCTCGCCTGCTTTCGCCGGGCTCTCCGGCTGCGGCCGGACTATCCCGAGCCGCACGCGAACGCGAGCACTGCCTTGGCGGCCCTCGGCCGGTTCCGCGAAGCGGAAGCGAGCGCGAGCCGGGCGCTCGAGCTCTCGCCCGGCAACGCCAAGGCCTATTTCCATCTCGCCAACGTGCAGCGCTTGGCGCCCGGCGACGCGCGGGTCGCCAAGATGGAAGAGCTGCTGCGGCACGAGCGCGCCTCGTCCGAAGATCGGATGTACCTCTCGTTCGCCCTCGGCAAGGTATACGACGCGGCCGGCCGCGAGGACGAGGCGTTCGGCCTCTGGGCGGACGGCAATCGGCGAAAGCGCGCGCGGCTCGACTACAGCGCTCGGCGCTGGCGGCAATCGCTGCTGCGAATCGAAAGGAATTTGAGCCGCACCGCGATGGCCGAGCGGTTCGGCGGGGGAGAGCCGTCGGACCTGCCGATCTTCATCGTGGGGATGCCGCGATCCGGAACCACCCTGGTCGAGCAGATCCTCGCCAGCCACCCGGGGGTCCATGGCGCGGGCGAGCTTCCCACGCTCGGTCGGATCGCCGCCGATCTACGGCGCGACGAGGGATACCTCGACGGTCCGCGCCTTCCGCCGCAACGCGCCCTGGCGGCCGCCGGACGCCGCTATGTCGAGACGCTGCGCGCCCGCGACGGCGCGGCCCGGCGCGTCACGAACAAGCTGCCCGAGAACTTCATCCACCTGGGCCTGATCGCTCTCGCCCTGCCCGGGGCGCGCATCGTCCACTGCCTCCGGGATCCGTTGGATACCTGCCTGTCCTGTTACTCGATCCTGTTTTCCGGCGACAACCAACCGTTCACCTACGACCTCGAAGAGTTGGGGAGCTACCACCGGAGCTACGAGAGGCTGATGGCGCACTGGCGGCGCGCACTGCCGGCGCCGACGCTCGACGTCCGCTACGAGGACCTGGTCTCGAACCAGGAGGAGATCACCCGCAAGCTGCTCGCGTTCTGCGGCCTGCCGTGGGACGACCGATGCGTCGCGTTCCACCGAACCGAGCGTCCGGTCCGCACCGCGAGCAACCTTCAGGTGCGCCAGCCGATCTACGAGAGATCGGTCGGGCGTTGGCGCCGTTACGAGGCCCACCTCGAGCCGTTGAAGCGAGCGCTCGGGCGGGAGACCCGATGATCGCCGTCCAGAGCGAAGCCCAACGCGAATTCGTGGATGAATTTTCGGCCGAGTCGCGGATCGAGCCGGCGGACGGGCTCGAGAGCGCCGCCGACCCGAAGCGAACGTTCGAAGAAGCCATTCGCCACCACCATTCCGGCCGGCTCGACGAGGCGGAACGTCTCTATCGCAAGTTACTTTCGATCCGTCCCGATTTCCTCTTCGGCCACCTCAACCTGGGGAAGGTCCTCGAGGCGCGAGGACGGTTCGATGAAGCCCTGGCGTGCTACGAGACCGCCTTGCGGATCGATCCCGACTCGTTCGAGGCGCACCTCTGCCTGGGGAACCACGGCCTGGCGATCGGCGACCCCCATCGCGCGGTCGCCGCGTACGGTCGCGCGGCGGAGCTCCGGCCCGATCTCGGCGCGCCCCACAACGGACAGGGGAGCGCCTTGCTCCGGCTGGGGCGGACGCGGGATGCGGAAGAGAGTTTTCGGCGGGCCCTCGAATTGGCGCCGAGCTCGGCGCCGGCGCGCAACAATCTCGGCATCGCGCTCATGGAGAGGGGCCGGACGGCCGAGGCGATCGCCTGCTACCGGCAGGCGCTGGCGCTCGATCCGAAGCTGGCTCAGGCGCACAACAACCTCGGCAACGCCTTACAGCTGCAAGGCGAGGTCGACGGGGCCGTGGCCAGTTACGCCCGAGCCCTCGAGCTGGCCCCGAGCTACGTGGAGGCGCGTTACAACCTCGCCTTGGCGAAGACGTTCGAGCCCGGCGATCCGGCGCTCGCCGAGCTCGTCCGCCTGCGCGATCGGATGCCTGAGGCGGCCGAAGAGCGGCCGGCCTTGTCGTTCGCCCTGGGCAAGGCGTACGCCGATCTGGGAGATCACGCGGCGGCTTTCGAAGCGTTCGCGGAAGGCAACCGTCTCCGAAGGTCGTCGATCTCGTTCGACGCCGCGCGAGAAGAGGAAGCTCACGACCGCCTGATCGCCGCCTTCCCCCGGAGTTTGTTTGCCGAGCGCTCCGACTTCGGATTTTCGTCGGCGGTCCCGATCTTCATCGTCGGCATGCCCCGGACCGGCAAGACGCTCGTGGAGCGCATGCTCCGGCGGCATCCTGCGCTCCACGCGGGCGGCGAGCCGGACTTCGTGCCCGAGATCGCCGCCGCTTTTCCAACGCGCCTCGGTGCGACCTATCCGGATGGCGTCGCACGGATGACCCGGCGCCAGGCGCGCGAGCTGGGCCAGGAGTACGTCGCCCAGGCGACGGCGATCGCGGGGCCCGCGGCACGGTTCACGGACACCTTGCCGGGCAATTTCCTCCACCTCGGTTTGATCCAACTCATCCTGCCCCGGGCCGCGATCCTCCATTGCGTTCGGGGGACCATGGACGCGTGCCTCGCCTGCTACTGCACCAACTTCGCGCGGGGACAGACGTTCAGCTTCGATCTCGAAGAGCTGGGGCGCTATTTCCTCTCCTATTGCCGTTTGATGCGCCATTGGCAGGAGGTGCTCCCCACGCCCGTGATGGAGGTTCGCTACGAAGAGCTGGTCGAGAACCCGCGCGAGGTGATGACGCGAGTCGAGAGCTTCTGCGGACTGGCGGATGCGGAGGCCCGCCGCGAAGCCGCCGCGGGCGATGCGTTCCCGGCCATGCACACGGACGAGATCGGGCGCTGGCGCCGCTACGAAACCCAGCTCGAGCCGCTCGCTCGAATCCTGGCGAACCGGTCGCCGGAGGATTGATCCATGCCGAGCCGAACCCGTTTGGAGCTCACCTCGGATCTTGCCTACCGGCTCGCCACGGACGACGCGTTCCGGGCGGAGCTCGAGGGGAATCCACGGACCCTTCTCGAGAGGCTCGACGTCGCGCTCGATCCGGAACGGCTACCCGCGCGGGTGCGGCTGCCGGAGAAATCGGACTGTCTCCACCGATTCGGCTTCGGCGCTCGGGACGCCGCCGCGGTGACGTCGGCCGAGCGTCGGCCGAACGGCGACGCGCCCGATTCGAAAGGAAATTCCGCGGGACTCCGAAAGACGGTCAAGCGGCATCACCTCTGTTTTCTCTGGCTGCGGGACCGCTACTCGCTCGGCGTCGACGAGCTGTTGCGCGGCGAGATCTCGATCTTCCGCGGCAACGAGCTCGTGGCCGCCGACCTCCTCGCTCAAACCGAGCATCTGATCAGCGAGGCCGAGCTGGAGATCCTGGCGGGCGTCCCCTCGACGCGCTGGATCGAGGTCGACCGGCTGAAAGAGCGGTTCGACGAAGAGGTGATCGACCATCTGATCGAGAAAGGCCTCCTGCTCGCGAGCGACGTCCCGGAGGCCGCGTCGGCGAGAAGGCGAGACGAGGAGATCGCCGCGTCGAGGTGGGAGCCGTACGCCGCCCTCTATCACTTCATGAGCGTGTGGGGCGACGTCGGGCTGCAGGAAGGTGACGCGGACCGTTGGGACGCCTATTTGAACGGAGGCGAGGGGCTCAACCGGGTGGTGGCTCGCTATGGCAAGCCTCCGGCGCCCTTCCTTTCGGTCCTGGGAGCCGAGGCCGTCCCGCTGCCCCTCGTCGAAGACGAGAGGATCGCGTCTCGATGGCCGGCGGAGCGCAAGACCACGCGCGTCTTCGACCGCGACGGCGCGATGTCGCTGGCCGATCTGTCCTCGCTGTTGCGCCACGTCTTCGGCTGCCGGGGCGTGGCCGAGGTCGCCGACGGAGTCGTCGCACTCCAGAAGACCAGCCCTTCGGGCGGCGGGCTCCATCCAATCGAGGCGTATCCCCTCGTGTTGCGAGTCCAGGGCCTCCCGCCGGGCCTCTACCACTACGACGTCCGTGTCCATGGCCTGGAGCGGATCGAACGTTTGACCCTCGCCGAGGCCGAAGCGTTGGCGAACGAATTCACCGCCGGGCAGTCGTATTTCCAAACCGCCCACGTCCTGGTCGTGCTGGCCGCGCGCTTCTACCGGAACTTTTGGAAATACCAGGTGCACAAGAAGGCGTATCGGGTCTTGCTGCTCGACGCCGGCCATCTCAGCCAGACGTTCTATTGGAGCTGCGCCGCGCTCGGCCTCGGCGCCTTTTTCACCGCCGCGATCAACGAAAAGAACATCGCCGACCGATTGCGGCTTGACGCCTTCGAGCAGGGCCCGCTCGGCATCTGCGGTTGCGGCACGAAGCTCGAGGGCGACGCGGGTCTCGACCTACCCGTGCGGCCGTACGCGCCCGGGCACGATCCGGGACCTCCGCGTCGCGAGCCGCCGGAGTGAAACAACGTGCGCTCCGCTTCCGGAGCGACATGAAACGGCGCCGGGTCCCGCGGATCGGGCGCCGAGACGAAAGGGGACTTCCCGATGAAACTCCCGCAACTCTCCGCACCGGTCCACCGGACCGCCTCCGCCCACGCCCTCGCGGCGTCGGGGATCTCGCCCGCCGAGTGCGTGTCCGTCGTGGTGCAAAACGGACAGATCTGCCTCGACCTCCCGGTGGTCGGGAACGAATGCATCTCCGTTCCGATTCCCGGCTCGGGCACGCTGGCTCAAGCCTGCATCGACCTTTGCACCACGCTGGGATTCCCCACCGGAGTTTGCGTTTCGGTCTCGGTGGGCGGCATCCAGGTCACGAAGGAGTGCTTCGGCTACGGTTGCTGAGCTTCGATTCCGCGGAACCCCCGCGGGCTCTCACCGAGCCCGCGGCGTGATCCTGAATAGGAAATGCGCTTGTCGGTGCGTCGCGACTCTGTCAGGATGCCTTCAGCATCGCCTACAACTCTTGCGGCGGGAGGAGGTCCCATGGACTCGGAGCAGCCCCTCGACCGTCCCTTGGCATCCGAGCCCGTGGCCGAATCCTCGGAAGATCTCTCCGTAGACGATTTTCTGGATTCGAGCGACGGGCCGTGGCTCTTTCGATCTCCGGAGCGGGCCGCGTTCGAGGGAGTGGAGCCCGCGGGCCCGGAGAGCGGGACCGGCGCGCTCTGATCGCCGGTTTTCCGACCCCGGGTCGCGTCCCTATGCGAGCTTCGATCCAGCGGCCGGCGGAGAGCGCCCGCACCGAGGGCTCGGGCGCCGTCGGATCCGAATCGCCGTCCGAGGCGCCGCGATCCGTCTCGATCGCTCTGGAGGCTGCTACGCGATTTGGGCACCGGTTCGAAAATCTGGCCGTCCACGGAGCGGCGCCGATTCAGCGCAAACCGAGGCCTCACGACGACGACATGGACCAACTGCCGGGCGCCGTGCCGGCCGCGCTCCCGGCCCCGGCGGCTCCGCCCGCGATACTCGCTCCGGCCCTGGGCGGTGGAGGTGGCGCTCCTGGCGCGGGCGCTGTGCCGGCCGCGTTGCCGGCTCCGCCCCCGATGCTGGCTCCGGCGCTGGGCGGTGTAGGTGGCGCACCCGGCGCGGGCGCTGTGGCGGCCGCGTTGCCGGCTCCGCCCGCGATGCTCGCTCCGGCTCTGGGCGGTGGAGGGGGCGCACCCGGCGCGGGTGCTGTGGCGGCCGCGTTGCCGGCTCCGCCCGCGATGCTGGCTCCGGCGCTGGGCGGTGGAGGGGGCGCACCCGGCGCGGGCGCCGTGCCGGCTGCGTTGCCGGCTCCGCTCCCGATGCTGGCTCCGGCGCTGGGCGGTGGAGGGGGGGCACCCGGCGCGGGTGCTGTGGCGGCCGCGTTGCCGGCTCCGCCCGCGATGCTCGCCCCGGCGCTGGGCGGCGGCGGCGCCGCTCCCGCTGCGGCCGGCGCGGTTTTGGCTCCCGCGGGACCCGGGGGTGGTGGCGGCGGCCCACCCGGAGCACCCGCCGCCGCGTGGGCCGCCCCTGCCGGCTTGCCTCCTCTTCCCCCGTACGCTCCCCCCTCCCTCGGCACGCGGGCGGAGAACTTCCTCGCGATCAACTCCCCTGGAACGCAGACCGGGGTGATCGGCGGCCTGGGCGCCGTGAACTCCCTGGTCACCCCTCCCGCCGCGGTCGCGCCCACGAGTTACACCAGCGCCGCGAGCGGCGTCACCGGGCCGGCCGGAGCGGGTCTCAACATCGCCTCGGGGGGCGCGGACCTCCTGGCCACGTACCAGGGCCTCCGCAACATGGGCCAGGAGGGGGGCGTGAGGGGCTTCGGCCGGGGGATACGCGACACGTTCTCGCCTCAGCCCAACGAGACCGGAGCCCAGGCCGAGACGCGGAGCACGGCCAAGCGCCTCGCCGTGGATGCGACCGTGAATCTGGCCGACGCAGCGAGCCAAGGGATGCAGGCGGGCAACGCGATCAGCGCCGTCGGCCACGCCGGAACCTCGATCTTGCCGGCCGCCACCGGCCTCGCCTCGGCCGGCATCGGCGCGGGCGTCCAGACGATCGTCGCGGGGCGCGCCGGCTATCGGGCCTATCGCGCCCATCAGCACAAGACGCAGATCGACGCCGTCCGCGCGGGGCCGCCGATGAGCGCGAACATGACCGCCGCGGCGGATCACATGAGCGGGCAGCTGGCCAAACGCCGCAAGCGCAACATCCTGGGCGGCATCGGCGCGGGAATCGGAGCGTTGGGAGGAGGAGCCCTGCTCGCGGGCCTGCTCGGCGCCGGGGCGCTGTTCACCCCGATCGGTTGGGGTCTCGCCGGAGCCGGCGCGCTCGCCGCCCTCGGCCTCGGGGCTTACAAGCTCTACCGCCATTTTCAGAAGAAGAACGCCCCGGCGGGCCAAAGGCTCGGTGAGGAGCGCGCGCTCCACGCGCGGAACCTGTATCAGGCCGCTTCGAGCCCGGTGCACGCGCCCCACCCCGACCGCGCCGATGCGCTGCGCATTCTCGCGAGCCACGGCATCACGCACGCCCAAGCGACCGATCCCAACAAGGGCGAACAGCTGATCCGGAGGAAGCTCGAAGGATGGTAGGTTCCGCGGAGCCGAGGATCGAGATCTCGTCATACGAGCCGGATCGGCTCGATGGCCGGTCGGCCGAGTCGATTCGATGACGCTGGGCGTGATGCGCGACCGATTCGCGGCTTTGCGAGATCGATCATGGATTCACGCCGCCGATAGCCGTTTCGCGCGCGAGAGGGACCGCGATCGGACGTGGATAGCCGCTATACGCGCGCGATAGCGGTTTAGCGGCGACGGATAGCCGCTATACGCGGCAAATAGCGGTTTTGCGGCGGCGGATAGCCGCTATCCAGCGCAGATAGCCGCTATAAATCGCCGATAGCCGTTTTGCAGCGCCAGATAGCCGCTATCCGCCGGTAGAAAACGAATATCGCTCACCGATAGCGGCTTCCTACGGCCGATGGCGGCAATCCAGCCGGTACACCGACGAGGGAACGCGAGGAGCGGCGTTTCGTCGCGCAGAGTGGAAATCCGTGTCGACGGGCTCTGATCCGGTCGGGAATGCTAACGCACGCGCGGCGAATACCGAAGCTTCCCGTGGGATAGGGCTTCTTCGACTTTTACATTCCTTCTTCCGGCTCGACGTCGAAACCCAACGCGCGTGCGTTGTCCCGGATACGGACGTCGAGGCTGAGCAGGCGGATCTCGGGGACTTCGCGCCGCGCGGCGAGCGCTCCGGCGAGGTGGAGGGCGTCCAGCGTGCGAACCGGCTCCGCGGGGAAGGGGCGGCGGAGGCGCAGGTAGGTTTCGGCGTCGAGCCGTTGGAGCGACCAGCCGAGTCCGGCGCGCTCGAGGTCGCCGCGGACTTGCTCCAGCTCTTCGTCGGTCAACTTGCCCACGGCCCGCGCGCGGAGCAGCGTGCGATGGGTCTCCGCCAGCGTGAGTTCGGAGACGACGACGCGGCCCGCCTGGCCGAGCGCGTCGGCCACCCGGTCGCTTCCCGGTTCGCCGAGCAGCAAGCTCAAGACCGCGCTCGATTCAGCGTAGAGGGTCGGCGCGTCCATCGATCAGTCCTCCCCTCGGTCCTGCCGTCCGGCGTCCAGCAGCTCCTGGATACTCGGGTGGGGACGTCCCAGGGGGCGGCGCGGTGGCGAATAGAGGCCCGGATGGTTGCGCACCTGGGGGAGGAGGAGCCGTCCTTCGCGCGCCATCTTCAGCAGGCCGGGATGCTCTTCGGTCGGAGGGGCTACGTCCACGGGCCGGATCTCGGCAATCGGCCGCCCTCGATCGGTGACGATCACGGTCTCTCCGTCCTCGACTTCGCGCACGACGCGGCTCAGCTGCGCCTTCAATTCGCGGATCCCGACGTCTCTCATGTCGGGCAATGTAGCTACATGTAGACTCATTGTCAATCTCTCCTTTTGGCCCGGTCGGGCGTCGTCTCTCTTAAAGACGCAAACCAGGGTTGGCTTTCTCGACGATTGCGCGATCCGGGGGGCGCTCGGGCCAGGCGTTCGCGTTGGCGGCCGGGTTCGATCCATGAGAACCTATGGCCTCTCGAACCGGGCGTTCCGTTTCGCCCGTCCCTCCAGGAGGTTTCCATCCGCATGATCGCCGAGCTGAAAGCGCCCTCCCGACCCGCCGACGTGGAAGATTCCGCGCCCGACGAGACCGAAGAGTGGCTGCAGGCCTTCGAGGACGTCGTCCGCATCGAGGGCGCCGACCGGGCGCGCTTCCTCTTGCGCCGCCTCCTCGACAAAGGACACGAGCACCGGGTCACCCTGCCGTTCACCGCGAGCACGCCGTACGTCAACACCATCCCCGTCTCCGCGCAGCCGATCTACCCGGGCGACCGTGACGTCGAGCGCCGGATCAAGGGTCTGATCCGCTGGAACGCGATGGCGATGGTCGTGCGCGCGAACAAGCACTTCGCCGGCATCGGCGGCCACATCTCGACGTTCGCATCGTCGGCCACGCTCTACCAGGTGGGCTTCAACCACTTCTTCCGCGGCCGGGGCGAAGGGGGCTTCGACGGCGACCTGGTCTACATCCAGGGGCACGGCTCGCCGGGCATCTACGCGCAGGCGTTCCTCGAAGGGCGGATCTCGAGCGAGCAGATGGAGGCGTTCCGCCGCGAGGTGTCCGTCCCCGGCGGCCTGTCGTCCTACCCGCACCCCTGGCTGATGCCCGACTTCTGGGAGTTCCCGACCGTCTCGATGGGGCTCGCGCCGCTGTCGGCGATCTATCAGGCGAAGTTCAACCGATACCTGGTCGACCGCGGCATGCTCGAGTCGAAGGGGCGCAAGGTCTGGGCGTTCCTCGGCGACGGCGAGACCGACGAGCCCGAGTCGCTGGGCGCCATCACGCTCGCCTCGCGGGAGAAGCTCGACAACCTGATCTTCGTCGTCAACTGCAATCTGCAGCGGCTCGACGGTCCCGTGCGCGGCAACGGCAAGATCATCCAGGAGCTCGAAACCGCGTTCCGCGGCGCCGGCTGGAACGTGATCAAGGTGATCTGGGGCAACGACTGGGACCCCTTGATCGAGCGCGACAACACCGGTCTCCTGATGCAGCGGATGGCCGAGGTGGTCGACGGCGAGTACCAGAAATACTCGGTCGAGACCGGCTCCTACATTCGGGAGCACTTCTTCGGCAAGTATCCCGAGCTGCTCGACCTCGTGCGCGGCTATTCGGACGACCAGCTGCGCAAGCTCCGGCGCGGCGGCCACGATCCGGCGAAGGTCTACGCCGCCTACAAGGCCGCGATCGAGCACAAAGGTTCGCCCACCGTCATCCTCGCCCAGACGATCAAGGGGTACGGCCTCGGCGAGGCGGGGGAGGGCCGGAACGTCACCCATCAGCAGAAGAAGCTCAACGAGGACGAGCTGCGCCACTTCCGCGACCGGTTCAACATCCCGATTCCCGACGACCGGCTGGCGGAGGCCCCGTTCTACCGCCCGGCGGAAAACAGCCCGGAGATCGAATATCTCCGCGAGCGGCGCCGTGCGCTCGGCGGTCCGCTGCCGTCGCGCAAGACGCGCCGCGAGCCGATCGAGAGCCTAGGGGACACCTTCTGGCAGGAGTTTTCCGATGGCGTCGACCGCGAGGTCTCGACCACGATGGCGTTCGTCCGCATGCTCACCCAGCTGATGAAGCACCCGGGGCTCGGGCGGCGGATCGTGCCGATCGTCCCGGACGAGGCTCGCACGTTCGGCATGGAGTCGATGTTCCGCCAGTTCGGCATCTACTCCCATGTCGGGCAGCTCTACGAGCCGGTCGACAAGTCGATGCTCCTGTATTACCGCGAGGCGACCGACGGCCAGATCCTCGAAGAGGGGATCACCGAAGCCGGATCGATGGCGTCGTTCACCGCGGCCGGGACTTCCTACGCCACCCACGGCGTCGACATGATCCCGTTCTTCATCTTCTATTCGATGTTCGGGTTCCAGCGGATCGGCGACTCGATCTGGGCGGCCGGCGACCAGCGGGCGCGCGGCTTCCTGCTCGGCGCGACCGCCGGCCGGACGACCCTGAACGGCGAAGGCTTGCAGCACGAAGACGGCCACAGCCACGTCCACGCGAGCACGGTCCCGAACCTGCTCGCCTACGACCCGGCGTACGCCTACGAGATCGCGGTGATCGTCCGCGAGGGCCTGCAGAGGATGTATCGCAACCGCGAGGACGTCTTCTACTACATCACCCTGTGCAACGAAAACTACCCGATGCCGAAGAAGCCCGAGGGCTCGGACGAGGGGATCTTGAAGGGTCTCTACCGGGTCTCGAGCACGCCGCCGGACGGCCGGCCGCGGGTGCAGCTGATCGGCTCCGGGCCGATCCTGCGCGAGGCGCTCCGCGCCCGCGACCTCCTCTCCGAGCGTTTCGGCGTCGCGGCCGACGTCTGGAGCGCCACGAGCTACAAGGAGCTGCGGCGCGAGGCGCTCGAGGCCGAGCGCTGGAGCATGCTCCACCCCGATCAGCCGGCGAGGAAGCCGTACGTCGTCTCGCTGCTCGAAAACGAGCCCGGCCCGATCGTCGCGGTGTCGGATTACATGCGGATCGTTCCCGATCAGATCGCCCGTTGGCTGCCCGGACGCTTCTTCGCCCTCGGCACCGACGGCTACGGTCGGAGCGACACACGCGAGGCGCTGCGGCGGTTCTTCGAGGTCGACGCCGAATCGGTCGCGCTCGCGGCGCTCCACCAGCTCGCGCTGCGCGGAGACGTGTCGGCCGACCTGCCGCGCCGGGCGATCGCCGAGCTCGGCATCGACCCGGGCAAGCCGTTCTCCTTGGGGGTGTAAGGCGCGGGATGGCCGCCGCTCGTCGTTGCCTCGCCGAATCCCGTCGGGGCGGAGCTCTTCTCCGCCCCGACGCGAGGTCGATCGCGGACGGTGGCCCGCTTCGCTGTCGCCGACCCCGGTGGGGCGCCGGTCCTCTTGTTTTCCTCGGTTTCCGGGTGAGTCTTTGGGCGGGAATGGCCGTCGCCGCCGCGGGCCCCGCCGCGGCCCAGTCGGTGGCCGTCACGGCGCCGCCGGTCTACCGTGCCGACCTCGACCACAGCTCGGTCGCGTTTTCGGTGCGCCACTTCGTCACCCCGGTGCGCGGGCGGTTCCGCGACTTCGCGGCGCTCATCCGTTACGACCGCGACGATCCCGCTCGGTCGAGCGTCGAGTTCCGGGTGAAGGCCGCTTCGATCGAAACCGACAACGACGACCGGGACGCGCACCTGCGCTCGGCGGAGTTCTTCGACGCGGCGCGATTTCCGGAGCTCACGTTCGCAAGCACGGCCGTTCGCCCCCTCGAGCCGACCCGTTTCGAGGTGACGGGCGATCTGTCGATCCGTGGCGTCGTCCGCCGGGTTACCCTGCCGGTCGTCCTCCTCGGCCTCGTCCGGACGCCTCAAGGGGAGCGGATCGGATGGCAGACTTCGTTCACTCTCGATCGCAAGGACTACGGGATCACCTGGAACCGCGTGCTCGAGGGGGCGGGCTCGCTCCTCGGCGACGAGGTGACGATCCAGATCGACGTCGAAGCGCTCCGCGCGCCGGGTTGAGGCGGCCGCGCGTCTCGCATCCGCCCCCTCCGACCCCTCCGAAAGCTTCGGCCCCTTCCGGGCCGAGAAAACTTTAGAATTTAGGTGGCCATGACGCGTCCACCCCTTTTCGGCGACCGCGATCCGTTGCTCGTCGATCTTTTTCTCAACCATTGGCAATCGCTTCGTGTCTTCTTCCTCGTCCGACGATTCTCCGCCGAGGAGGCGGAGGATCTCGTCCAGGAGACCTTCGTTCGAGCGTGCCAGGGGATCGGCCAGCTCGAAGATCCGGAGGCGAGGGGAGGATGGTTGTACCAGATCGCGAAGAACGTCTATAAGAACCGCCTGCGCCACGGCAGCGCCGGCAAGCGCAAGGGGCGCGAGGTGCCGGTCGACGACGACGAGAGCTTCTTCGACCTGCCCGATCCGTCAGAGGACCTCCTCGCGTCGGCGCTGGAGGGCGAGCGGGCGCTAGGGCTTCGCGCGGCGATCCAGTCCCTGCCGAAGAAGATGGGCCGGGTCGTGCTGCTCTACCTCGACGGCCAGACCTACGAGGAGATCGCCGCGCTCCTGCTGGTCTCCGAAGAGACCGTCCGTGCCCACCTGTTCCAAGCGCGTCGGCGGCTGCGCGAAATCCTGACCGACCCGCAAGGGTCGGTTCATTGAGCCGAGGAGGCGACATGGTCGAAATCGAGGCTCGACTCGCACGCGCCGCGAAAGACTGGATCGACGAAGAGGCCCGGGATCTCGGGTCCCATCCGGAGGCCTCGCTCTGGGAGCGCTACGCCGCGGGGCTCCTCGACGCCGAGCAGGTGGAGACCCTACGCGACCATCTGGTCGCGTGCCGCGCCTGCCGCAAGGTGATGCTCGCCGCGCCCAGCGCGGGGAAGACGGTGGTCGACGAGCCCGAGGTTTCGCTGGCCCGGGCCGACGCCGAAGAGCGCCGAGCGTACGCCGAGCTGCGAAAGCGGTTGGATGAGACGGCGGTTCCCGCCGAGATGGCGTCCGCGATGCAGGCTCTTCCTCCTCCGGCCCGCGGCGGGGTGCGCTGGGCACCCTACCTCGTAGCTCTTCTCGCGTTCGCCTTCGCCGGATGGAGCTGGCACCAGGCGCGCCAGCCTCGGGTGGGCGTCGCGATCGCGGAAGCGATACCCGCCGATTCGACCCGCGGCGTCTCCGAGCCGGCTGGGGCAGTGGAGGAGGGCTCGGACCGGCCGATCGCCATTCTCGTCCCGTTGCCGGGATTGGAAGCCGGCGCCCCGGTTCGGGTGGAGATCGTGAACGGCGCCGGCGTCGTCGTGTGGCGGGGCGAGGGTCGGTCGGTCGCCTCCGGCGAGCTCGGCCTGGAGGTCCCGGCGCGCTTCCGCAAGGGCGGCATCTCGCTACGCCTCTCGACCCGAAAGAACGGCAACACCCAAGCGCTCGGGACGTTCGTCATCGTGGGAGATCGCCCAGCCTCCTGATATTCTCAGAACTACTTTGACGTTGCTCCATCGGACCGCGTCACCGCTCGCCCTGGCCGCCGGGCTTGCCCTGGGTGTCTGCGCAGCGCTGTCGACAGGGAACGAGCGAGCCGCTCTGCGGCCGACAGGGCTCGACGCGGTTCGCATCTGGCGCGAAGGGGATGTCTCTCATCTCTATTATGTTCCCCTGCGGGCGGGCGAGCATTTGCGCGTCGCGGCGGAACAGAGGGGGAGCGATGTCGTCCTCGAAGTGCTCGCCCCTGGCGAACAGGCTCCGGTCGCCGTCGACGGCTATACCGATGCGACGGGAGTAGACGACTTCGAGCTGGTGGCGAAGACGGCGGGAGCCGCGAGGATTCGGATCGTCCTTGGCCAAGTGGCTGCCACGGTGCCGGCTTATCGGATCGAGAGCTCCGCTCCGCGGCCGGCCAGCGAGATCGATCGGCTTCGCGCGTCGGCCTTTGGCGCCATCGAACAAGCGAAAGCTCTTCCGCGGCAAGAGGCGGTCGCGACGCTCGAAGCGGCGCTCCGCCGCGCCGAGCGGGCCGCGGCGCCCGACCTCGAAGCGCTGGTCCATGACCGCCTCGGGCGGCGCTTGCCCGAAGACGATCCCTCAAAGATCGGTCACTTTCGTGCGGCGGCCGCCCGCGCGGTCGATCCGAGTCTCAAGTGCGCGGAGTTACGACGCCTCGGCATCACCCTCGGAGAGCGAAACGAAAAGGCGGAAGCGGAAGAGGCGTTTCGGACGGAGCGGAAGATCGCTCTCAGTGCGCGGGACCCCGCCCGCTTCGCTTTCGCGCTGTTGGATCTCGCCCAGTTCAACAAAGGCGCCGGCCGGTTCGACGAAGCGCTTGCGCTCTATCGCCAAGCTCTCGCGATCTGGCGTCGTTTGGGAAATCGAGACCAGCAGGCGCTCACGTTGAGGTACCTCGCGTCGACCTCGATCGACCTCGGAGATCACCAGCAGGCGAAGGACGCCTACGCGATGGCCTTGAAGGTACCGGGGTTGCCGCCGGCTTTAGAGGTCGACCTCCTGGACGGGCTCGCCCATTCCTATCGGCGAATGGAGCAATGGGAGCCTGCGAACGAGATCGGAAATCGAGCGCTCGCTGGCGCGCGGAGGCTGGGTGATCGCGAACTGGAAGGCTCTTGCCGCCTCACCCTCGCTTCGATTGCGCTCGATACCGGACAGCCGAAGCTGGCGCTCCGCCACCTCCTTCCAGCGGAGCGGATTTTCGAGAACGAGGTCGAAGATCCATCCGCTCTCGCAAATACCTTCGCCATGCTCGGGCCTGCTTTGGAGCGGACCGGCGAGGTCTCGGCCTCCTTGCCCTACTTCGACCGTGCGATCGAGGCCTATCGACGGCTGGGCAATGACGGTTACAGGGCGTGGGTTCTCTCTCACCGCTCCGACGCGCTGCGTAAGGCCCGTCGATTCGACGAGGCGGAGGCGGACTTGGAAGCGGCGATCGCGATTCTCGAGTCGCTTCGTCCCGCCCTGGATCCGCGTTCTCGCGCGGATCTTCTCGCCGATCGGCACGCGTTCTTCGAGCAACTCATCGACCTCCAGATCGAACGGCGGCGACCGCGCGCGGCGTTCGAGGCGAGCGAGCGGTCTCGGGGCCGGACCCTGCTCGATCTCGTGAGCGGCCGTCCGGGCGCCGCGCCTCGAACCCTTGCGGAGATCATGGCCGGCCTTCCCCCGCGGGGCCTGCTGCTCGAATATTCGCTAGGGACGCGCCGTAGCGTGCTGTTCGTCGTTCGCCGCGAAGGTCTGTCCTGGGTGCTCCTTCCAGCCCAAGAAAGAATCGAGGGTCTGGCCGCCGAGGCGACCCGGACGTTCGGTAGGCCGCCCGGGGTGATGAGACGCGAGGAGAGGGAAGCGAAGATCGCGGCACTGGCCGCGACTCTCCTTTCTCCGATTTCTCGCCGCCTGACGGGCGACACGGTGGTGGTCGTGCCCGATGGGGCTCTCTTCTCCGTGCCCTTCGCCGCGCTGCCCATCCCTGGGGCCAGCGACGATTCTGGGACGAGACTGGTCGATCGAGCCCAGGTAGTCACCCTTCCTTCGGCGTCGCTCGCGCTCGAGATCCGCGATGCCGTTGCGCGGAGGACGGCTGCGGACCAGGGCCTGTTCGCGGTCGCCGACCCGGTGTTCGGTTGCCCCGACTCGCGAATCGTCTGCGCGGCGGAACAGTCGGGCTCGAGGGAGGCCACGGTGCCGGGCCAGTGGGTCGCCAGCGTCCGATCGCTTCTGGGCTCCGAAACGGTAGGGCGACGGGGTGAGGCTGCCGAAGAGAGGCTGTCACGGATCGTCCGAACGGGCTCCGAGGTCGCGGCCATTGCGAAGCTTGCTGGCACCGGATCTGCCACCTTTCGCGTCGGTTTCGGAGCGAGCCGCGACGGCGTGCTAGGGGTTGCCTTGGAGCGTTTCCGAATCCTCCATTTCGCGACCCATGGCCTGGTCGATCCCGAACGGCCGGATCGTTCGGGTCTCGCGCTCACCCGAGTTGACGTGGGGGGACGAAAGCTCGCGGGCGATCCCTTCCTTCGTGTGGGCGATCTCTCAGCGAGCCGCCTACGCTCCGACCTCGTCGTTTTGAGCGCCTGCGAATCGGCCTTGGGCAAGGAGAAGCGCGGCGAGGGACCGCAGAGCCTGGGGCGGGCGTTTCTCGCGGCCGGTGCGGCAAACGCGCTGGTGAGCCTGTGGCGGGTGGACGACTCGTCGACCGAGGATCTGATGGTCGGCTTCTACCGGCGCCTCCTCGGTCAAGGCCTTGCGCCCGCCGAGGCGCTCCGCCAAAGCCAGGTCGCGGTTCGTTCGAGGCCGGGCTGGGCCGATCCCTACTACTGGGGCGCCTTCGTTCTCCAGGGAGACTGGGGCGCTTCGAGCTCCGGCTCCCGAGCGGCGCGACCTGATTCCTCTTCGACCAAAAAGCGCCCATGAGCGCCAAACCTCGAGAAATCCAACTCTTCGGCGTCGACGGGCGTACCGGTCGGTATGCGTTGCCGCCGATCTCGGCCGCTGACCTCGAAGCCGCGGCGCTTTCCTTCGGAGCGCCGACCGAGCTTGCGAGGAGTGCGAGACAGAGCCTCGTAGTCCGCCAATTGGAAAGCCTGGGCAACGCAGTGGCAGGTTCCCGTTCGGCTCCGGCTCGACGCGGAGGCCGCGAGGAGATGCCCGATTGGGAGATCGCAAAGAGGGGCTGGGGGATGGTTTTCCCTGCCGGCGACCCCCGGATGCCTGGCCTCCTTGCGGCACTGGAGCCCTTACTGGCCTTTCGGCGTGAGCAGGTCGGTGCCGTTTCGGAGAGGCATTTCCATCTTCTCGAGTATCGTCCGGGCGAGCTTCTGTTCGATTTCCGCCGACGATACAAGGCCTCGCCGGGGATCCCAGATCCCCGAAAGATCCCGGGTTACCTCGTCTTGGTCGGTGGACCTGAGGCAATTCCGTTCGACTTCCAGACCGAGCTCGCGGCACAGGAGTATGCGGTGGGGCGGCTCGAGCTCGAGTCGATCGAAGACTACGCCCTCTACGCCGAACGCTTAGTTCGCGCGGAACGGGCGCACGTTCCGGCGGGAACCGTGCGGCGGATCGCATTCTTCGCCCCCGAGCATCCCGATGATCCCTTGAGCGAAGAGAGCTCGCGCCGCCTCGCTTTGCCGCTCGCCGAATCGTGCTCTCTTCCCGGCGACGGGTGGACGGTCGAGCGAATCCTCGGGGCGAACGCAACCAAGCATCGCCTTTCCGGCCTGCTTGAGCGCGAGGTCCCTCCAGCGATCCTGTTCACCGCGGGGCACGGCGCGGTTTTCGCCTGCGGTGATAGGCGGCAGCAGGCTGATCAGGGCGCGCTGGTCTGCGCGGATTGGCTGGGTCCTCGTAACGCGGGGATTTCGGACGCCGACTACTTCGCGGCAAACGACCTCCGGAGCGATCTCGACCTCGACGGGATGGTCGCGTTTCATTTCGCCTGCTGCAGTCTCGGCGTATCGGCGCAAAACGATCTGGGCCTCGCCGGTCTTCCGGTTCCGGAGCGGCTCGCTCCCGAGGATCTGACCGCGCGGCTCCCGCAGCGTATGCTCGCTCGAGGAGCGCTCGCGGCGATCGGCCATCTCGATCTGGTTTTTTCTTATAGCTTCCTCGAGGAGTCACGAGACCCCGGTGTGCCCCCGGAACCTCCCCAGCTTTACGACCGCTGTTTGAAGGGACTCCTGCGCGGGCTGCCAGTGGGCGAGGCGATGAGCGCCTTTCGCTCCTGCTATCAGGCCCGGCTGGTCGAGCGCGTCGAGCTGGACCAGCGGCGCCAAGAAGCCATGCCGATTGCGGCTGATACGTTGTGGGAGATCGAGGCTGCCTGCCACGACGCGCGGTACTACGCGGTTTTCGGCGACCCGGCGGTGCGCCTTCCGGCGTCGGACCGGTCGGCGGACTGACCGGCGTTTCCCCTTCAGTTCTCTTTCGATAGGAAAAATCAACGAAAGCCGTGGGAGGGTGTCATCCTCCCAGGAACTCGCTGTTTGAAACCCAGATCGAATAGAAGCGACGCCTCGGTCTCTCCGCCCGGGGCCCGAGAGGAGAAGCGCCATGGAGAAAGAACGATTGAGCGCACGGACCGACCGGCTGCGAGACGCCTCCTGCCCAGTAACGATTCAATCGATCGATGAGCGGCATCTCGCTGAGGTCCTGGGGGGTGCAACCGAGGGGGATGCTTTGGATTCCAAGGAATCCGACACCGCTGACGGTACGAAAGTCGACAAGAAAGCCAGCGGCGCGTTCTTCCTCAAAGTGCCCGTCGAGAAGCCGGCCGAGTCGCAGGCCGAAAAGAAGACGTCGAAGGCGTAAACTCCCACCGCGGCGGCTCGGAGTCGAGTCGCCGCGTCAACGATGTCGCACCGATCGTTTCCCGTGCCAGCGACCGGTCGCTGTGGAGTCGATGGGTGAAAGCGGTCCATTTCTCTTCCGGTTTGGCGCTGCTGGCCGGACTCGCGTTCGGCGTGGCGGGTTCGGAGATCGTTCGGTACCGTGCCGAGAGTTTTCACGGCCTCGACGTGGTTCGGACGTGGCGCGAAGGGGAGGAGTCTCACCTCTACCGATTCCCGGTCGCGGCGGGGCAGTTCGTCCGGGTCGTGGCCGAGCAACGCTCGAGCGACGTCGTGGTCGAGGTGTTCGCTCCCGGCGATACGTCGCCTTCCGTGGTCGACGGCCTCACCTATGCCACGGGAAGCGACGAATTCGAGTGGGTCGCCGGCACCTCCGGCCAAGCGCGCGTCCGAATCGTCCTTGGCAAGGCGGTCGGTTCCAAGGCGGGCTACCGGCTCGCGATCTCCGCGCCCCGCCCGGCGGGACCGCGCGAGCGGCTGCGCGCAGCGTTCTGGAACGATTTCTTGCTCGGAATCTCGCGGCGAGACGCGGTCGGCGACGCCGCGCTCCTTCGCGCCCTGCGCTCGGCCGAACGGGCGCGTGCTCCGGGACTCGCCGCGAGGGTCCACGATCGGCTCGGACGCCGGCTGCCGCGGAGCGATCCGGAGGCCGTGCGGCACTTGCGCGCCGCCGCCGACCTCGCCGAGGATCCGGCGCTTCGCGCCTCCGCGTTGCACAAGCTGGCGTCGGTGTTCGCCGAGACGAGCCGCCAAACGGAGGCCGAAGCGGTCTACCTGGCCGAATATCGGCTCTCTCGAACCGAGGGCGACCGGTTCGTCGAGGCGAGCGCGCTCGAGGGGCTCGCCCAACTCGCGGTGCGTCGGGGCGAGTTCGAGGAGGCGCATGCGTTCGCCGCCCAAAGGCAGCGCATCTGGCGACAGCTGGGCGACCGGGAGTCCCAGGTCAACACCGCGTACCTCGCCGCGACCGCCGCGCTCTCCCTCGGCGATCCGGAGCAGGCGATGCGCGATCTGGAAAGCGGCTTAGCGCTCGACGTCTCCAATCCGAAATTGCGCGTCGACCTGCTCGACAGCCTCTCGCTCGCGCATCGGCGGCTGGGTCAGTGGGAGCTCGCGCGGCGGGCCGGCGAGCAGGCGATCGCCCTGGCCTTGCGGTTGAACAGCCCGGAGCGGGAGGCCGCCTGCCGAGCGACCCTCGGCGGGATGGAGTTGGATCTCGGGCGGACGCGGCGGGCGCTCGGGTATCTCCTGCCCGCGGAAACGATCTATCGGCGCCGGGTCGACGACCCGTCCTCGCTCGCCTACGTGGTCGGCCTGCTCGGCGCGGCGGCCTCCCGCCAAGGGGATCTTCCGCTCGCGCTGAGCCGATTCGACGAGGCGATCGAGGGCTATCGCGCCCTGGGGGACGGAGACGGCCGGGCCTCGGTCCTCGCGTTGCGGGCCGAGGCGCTGCGCCGCGCGGGCCGGTTGGACGAGGCGGGCGTGGATCTCGAGCGGGCGATCGAGATCGTCGAGGGGCTCCGGTCGAAAATGACCCCGGCGGCGCGGGCGACCCTGTGGGCCGACCGTCATCGGTTCTTCGAGGCCCTGGTCGATCTGCGGGTCGCGCAGGGCCGCCCGGACGCGGCCTTCGACGCGAGCGAGCGAGCGCGGGCGCGAACCTTGTTGGACGAGGTCAGCGGACGGGGGACGAGCCCGCCGCGCCGGTTGGCGGAAATTCGCGCTTCGCTCGCTCCGGGCGACGTGCTGCTCGACTTTTGGCTCGGCGCGGAGCGTAGCTTCGTCTGGATCGTTCGCTCGACCGGTTTGGCCGTCTCGGTCCTGCCCGCGGGCCGGGAGATCGAGGCGGCGAGCCACCCGGTCATCCAAGGGCTCGGATTGCCCCCGGGCAGAGTCCTCGGCGCGAGGCGTGGGGGCTCGACCGAGAAACTCGCCCGGATCCTGCTCGGACCGATCGCGACGCGGCTGGACGGGGATCGCTTCGCGATCGTTCCCGACGGCGCGCTGTTCGGCGTGCCGTTCGCCGCGCTCCCACTGCCGGGAGCTTCCACGCGCCTGGTCGATCGAGGTCCGGTCGTCACGCTTCCGTCGGCCTCCCTGGCGCTCGCGATTCGCGCGGAGGTGGCGCGGCGGCCACCGCCTCCGGACGGGCTGCTCGCGGTCGGCGATCCCGTCTTCGGCTGTCCCGACGACCGGCTCCCGTGCGGCTCGAAAGATCCGGCGACCCACGGCGATACGGTCCGCGCCGTCCTCGCGTCCGGCCCCGAAGGACGAGCCCTTCTCGGGACCGATCTGCCGCGCATCGCGAGCACCGGAGCCGAGGTCGCGGCGATCGGGCGCCTGGCCCGCGGAGTGACCGTGACGCGCCGGGTCGGCTTCGCGGCGAGCCGGAACGGCGTCCTGGGCGCCCGGCTGGAGCGATATCGCATCCTCCATTTCGCGACCCACGGCCTGGTCGATCCGGTCCGGCCGGAGCGTTCCGGGCTCGCGCTCGCCCGGCTCGACGCGACCGGCGCGGAGATCGGGGGCGATACCTTCCTGCGCCTGGGCGATCTGGCCGGCCGGAGGCTCGGAGCCGAGCTGGTTTCGCTCAGCGCCTGCGACTCCGCCCTCGGGCGCCAGAAACGCGGCGAAGGGCCGCAGAGCCTCGGCCGGGCTTTCCTCGCGGCAGGAGCGGCCAACGCCCTGGTGAGCCTATGGCGGGTCGACGACGCGGCGACCGAGGCGCTGATGGTCGATTTCTACCGCCGGCTGCTCGAGAAGGGCGAAGCGCCGGCCGCGGCTCTGCGCGGCGCGCAGCTCGCGATCCGCTCGCGGCCGGGCTGGGGCGATCCCTACTATTGGGGAGCGTTCGTGCTCCAGGGGGATTGGCGGGGAGGAACCGAAACCGTCGGTCGAACGAAGCCGGGTTCGGGCTAGACCCGGCCCGTCACCCAGCCGGTGCGCCACATGCGTCGCTCGATCCAGCGGACGTGCCAGAGGTACTTCTTGCTGGTGCTCCCCGGATGCCAGCTCTTCGGCGCGGGGAGGCTTCCGGCGAGCTGCGCCGCTTGATGGGCCGACAGCCGGGCGGCGGAGGTCTTGAAGTAGTGGCGGG
This sequence comes from Thermoanaerobaculia bacterium, assembly GCA_044226625.1. Taxonomy (GTDB): domain Bacteria; phylum Acidobacteriota; class Thermoanaerobaculia; order Multivoradales; family UBA5704; genus DASYKS01. The sequence continues at coordinate 24,793 of JBGAGQ010000003.1, read as the reverse complement.
ACGCGGCCTCGGCGCCGTAGATGCCGGGGCCGAGCTCGACCACGTTCAGATAGATCTCGAGGATGCGCTTCTTGGTCAGGTGCTTCTCGAGCTGATGGGTGAGCAGGACCTCTTCGATCTTGCGCAGAGGGTTCTTCGACGAGGAGAGCCAGAGGTTCTTTGCGAGCTGCTGGGTGATCGTCGAGGCGCCGCGCGGCAGCCGCTTCTTTTCGATGGCCTTAGTGATCGCGTCGCGCATCTCGTCGGTGTCGAACCCTTCGTGGCCGAAGAACGCGGCGTCTTCACCGACCAACACGGCGCGGCGAAGGTTCTTCGAGATCCGCGAGTAGGGGACCCATTTCCATTCGACCTCGCGGTCGGGACCGAACCAGCGGTTCCGGTAGGCGTCGATGAACGCCGTCGATTTCGGATTCTCGTCGGCGAGCCGCGCGACGTCCGGCCAGGTGAGGGCCTTCCAGCCCACGTAGAGAGCGAGCAGGACCAGCGCGGGCAGCCAGAAGCGGCGGAGGCAGCCCCGTTTCCGTGGAGGGGTCGGGGGAGCCAATGGGGGCGATGCGGGTTCGCTCATGGAGATCGAGGGAAGGAGAGTCGGAAAGGAGGCTTCGCCGGCCGGTCACTCGACCGCTCGCGGCGTGGCCTGGATCGCGACGACCGCGAGGATACTGCCGATCGTGAGCGTGCTGCCAGCGAGGCCGAGGGTGGTCGCCGGCTCGTCGAGGAAGGCGATGCCGAGCGCCATCGCGACGACCACGGCGAGCTGGGTACAGACGCCCATCTGGAGGTTCGTAACCCAGCGGTAGGCATAGGTCATCCCGAGCTGGGCGGCGATCGAGGTCGCGCCGACCGCGAGCAGCGCCCAGGCCTCGCCGGGCGTGGGTTTACGCCAGCTGGCGAGCGCGAACGGCAGGGTCACGAGCAGGCCGAACAGGGAAAAGCTGGTGTAGATCGACCACGAGCTCTCGCTCCGGCGCGCGGCTCGGAGCGAGGCGACGGCAGCGCCGGAAAAGACCGCCGAGATCAATCCGACCCACTCCCAGGGTCCGAAAGCGAACGCCCCCCCGCCGGGCGTCTGGCCGCGGACGACCAGGAGGAGACCGACCGCGGCGACGCCGAGCGGCGCGAGGAAGCGGGGGTCGATCTGCTCGCCGAGGAACCTTGCGGCGAACAGCACGCTGAAGATCGGCGCCGAGAAATTGAGCAGCGTGGCGAGACCGACCGAGACGTGCTCGATCGCGAGGAAGTAGGTCAACACCGCGAGGCCGCCGAACAGGCCCCGATAGATGAGCAGGTCGAGCCGTTGAATCGTGAACGCCGTCTTCGCGACCGGAGGCCAGAGGAGCGGCGCGAGCATGAGCGCGAAGCGGATGCAGGCGACCTCCGACCCCGACAACCGGGCCGCGGCGATCTTGGCGGCGAACGCCATCGCGCCGAAACAGATCCCGGCTCCCGACGCCACGATCAGCGCCCGGCCGGTCGGCGAGATCGCGCGCGGCATGGCGCGCATCATATGCGGCGGGTGGTGGCCGAAACCCTGCCGCCGCTTCGAATAGAGTGCCCCCGGCCATGCCCGAGATCCGCCATCCCCTCCGAGCCCCCGACCTCGCGCCGGGGGATTGGATCCAGGGGCCTCCGCTCTCGATCGCCGCGGCGCGGGGCCGGGTCGTTCTGGTCGATTTCTGGGAGTCGACCTGCGTCAACTGCCTCCGCTCGCTGCCCTACCTGATCGCCTGGCACGAGCGCTATGCGGCGCGAGGGCTCTCGATCGTCGGCGTCCACACCCCCGAGTTCGAATTCACCGCGCGCTCCGAGCACGTCGCCCGCTCGGTGGCTTCTGAAGGGATTCCCTACCCGGTGCTGTCGGACTCCGATCGGGCCACCTGGGACCGTTTCGCGAACAAGGTCTGGCCCGCGAAATACCTGATCGACGTCCGCGGTTACCTGCGCTTCGAGAGTTTCGGCGAGGGCGACGAGGCGACGACCGAGCGGTGGCTCCAACGCCTGCTCGCCGAGCGCGGCGAGTCGGGACCCTGGCCCGAGGCGTGGATGGATCCCAACGCTCCCGGCCCCGGTTCAGGAGCGGTCTGCCACCCCTCGAGCCGCGAGATCTACGTCGGCTGGCATCGCGGCCGGTTGTTCGCGCCGGAGGGGTACCGGCCGGGGGAGACCGTCCACCACGCCGGCCTGCCGTCCGCGGAGATCCCGCCGGACGCCTTCACCGCCCGCGGCGCCTGGCGGCACGAGGCGGAGTATCTCGAGAGCGCCGAGCCGGGGGCGGAGATCGAGCTTCGTTTCGAAGGGATCGGGGTCCACCAGGTGCTCGATCCGGCGGGAGAAGCCGAGGTCCTCCTCGACGGGAGGCCCGTGCCGGAGAGCGCGCGGGGCGCCGACCTCCACCCGGTCGGGGAAGGGACGCGCGCGGTCTGGGAGCGGGGGCGGATGGTGCGCCTGGTCTCGGGGGCCGAGCCGGGGAAGCACCGCCTCGTCGTCCGTTTCGGCCGGCCGGGGCTGCGCGCCTACGCCTTCTCGTTCGGCGCTTGCGGGTGAGCGCCCCTAGCGGTCCGGATCGCCTCCCGAGGGAAGGCGGGACTCGGGGCGCCCTGTTACACTTGGGCCGAGCGCCCCTCGGAGGGTGCCGAAAGAGCCGAAAGAGCGCGTGGACCTTCGAGTCGTCACTTACAACATCCACCGATGCATCGGGATCGACCGGCGCTTCCGCCTCGAGCGGATCGTGGAGATCCTCGCGCACTACGCCCCGGACGTGGCGCTGCTCCAGGAGGTCGATCAAGGGGCGCCCCGGTCGCGCGAGCTCGATCTCGCGGAGGCGCTCGCCGAGGCGCTCGGCCTGCCGCGGATCGCCTTCGGGCTCAACGTCGACCTGAAACGCGGGCGGTACGGCAACGCGATCCTGTCGCGCTTCCCGATCGTCGCGGCGCGCAACATCGACCTGACCATGCACGACAGCTGGATCCGCCGCGGCTGCCAGCACGCCACGCTCGACCTGCCGGACGGCCGGCGGCTGGAGGTGTTCAACCTCCATCTCGGGCTGTCCGCCCGCGAGCGGACCCGCCAGGTGGCCGAGCTCTCCCGCGCAGCGGAGTTCCGCCAGGCGCTGAACGGCCATCCGACTCTCGTGGGCGGCGATTTCAACGACTGGCGCTCGCTCCTGCTGCCCACGTTCACGGAAAGGCTCGGCTTCCGCTGCGCCACGGAGCGGACCCGGGGGCGGCGTAAGGTGATCCCGACCTACCCCTCGTTCTCGCCGCAAGGGGGGCTCGACCGCATCTACTATCGAGGCGTCACGCTGCACTCGGTGCAGACCTCGCGTCTGCGGCTCGCCCGGCTCGCGAGCGATCACCTGCCGGTGATCGCCGATTTCTCCCTCGACCGTTCCGATCCTCCGTCCCTCTGAGCGAACGCCGGACCGTGCATCGCAAGACCGTGGTCTTGGTCGAGGGGGACGACCTCAAGCGCCGCCTCGTGGCGGAGCGGATCGCCGCGTCCGGCCGCGAGGTGGTGCCCGTCCGCTCGGGAAGCGAAGGGGAGCGTTTCGTCGCCGCCTTCGGCTCGACCGCCGCGGGCACCGCCGCGGTCTCGATCGTCGCCTCGATCGACGAACAGCTCGAGAGCCTGGGCGGCGTCTTCGAGGTGCGCTATCCGGCCGATCTGCCGCTCGGCGGCGAGGGCTTCGATCGGGCGCTCCGCCGCCTCCTGCTCGCCCTGCTGCGGGCCGACCTCGGAAACCATCGCGGGCTGAAAGGCCTGGAGATCGACCTCTCGATCGATCTCGACGGCGGCGCCCTGGTGGGCGACCTCGCGGCCATCCCGTTCCTCGAGCTGCTGCGGGCGCTCGGCGCGGTCGGCGGCTCCGGCGTCCTGCGGACCGCGCTCGGCGAGATCGCTCTCGAAAAAGGCGAGGTGATCGCCGCGCGGACCGGCACGCACGCGGGCGAGAAGGCGTTCTGCCGCCTTGCGCTCCAGACCTCCGGAGAGGTCCGCCTGCTGCCGCTCGCCTCCGCCGGAGGGGTCGCGGGCACGGAGCTGCCGGAGCGCACGCTGCACCGGAGCTTGTCCGACCTGGTGCTCGCCGCGCTGGAGGACCGAATCGCCACCCCGCCCCATCCGGAGGCGCGCGTCCGCCTGCGGCTTGGACCGCAGTTTTTCGGCGGCAAGTTCGGCGTCATGGAGCGGGAGATCCTGGGGGCGCTCCAGGAGGCCGATCAGGTTCGATCGCTGCTCGACGCGCTGCCCGCCCGTTCCGATGGCGACATCCTCCGCGGCTTGGGCGAGCTGGTGCGGCAGGGGGTGGCGGTGCTCGACGAGCCCCAGGACCGGGCGCGGGTGATCACCGATACCGCGAGCGATCTGCCCGTCGACCTCGCCGCGGCGCGCGGCATCCGACTGGTGCCCTATTCGCTGTCGTTCGGAGAGACGTTCGTGCGCGACCGGGAGCAGATCTCGCCCGCCGACTTCTACCGCGAGCTCGCCCGCGCGTCGAAAGGGGGCGTCGCGCCGGCCGTCGAGCCCCCCGGTCGAGGCGAGCTGCTGTCGCTCTACGCCGCGCTGCTCGAAACGCAGGACCTCGTTTCGATCCACGCCGCGCCCCGGTTCGGCAGCGCGCTCGCGAGCTCACGCGCTGCCGCCGACGACGCGCTCCGTGCCCTTTCCGGTTTTCGCGCGCAGCTCGAGCCTCCGGAGATCGAGGTCTGCGACAGCCGCAGCGTGAGCCTCGGCCAGGGCCTGCTCGCCCTTTCGGCGGCGGCGCTCGCGGGGCGCGGCCTTCCGGCGACGGCGATCCGGCTCCGGATCGAGGAGCTGAGCGAAGAGCTGCGGCTCTTCGTCGCCGTGCGCGAGGAGGAGGAGCGGCCGCGGTTCGGTCTGTTCCTCCAACCGGTCCAGGTCTGGACGATTTACGAGATCGAAGAGGGGGAGCTGTTCCTGCGCGAGCGCGTCGATCGCGTGGACAAGGTTCCGACGGTGCTCGTCGACCGCGTCGCCGAGCGGTTCGGCGCGAAGCGTCCGACGCTCCTCGGCGTCGCCCACGGCGATCTGCCGGCCGCTGCCGTTGCCCTCGGCGCCCTGCTCGAAAAGCGCTGGCCGGCCGCCGAGCGGATCGCGGGCGAGATCGGACCGCCGCTCGGCGCGACGTTCGGGCCGGGCTCGCTGCTGCTCGCCGCGCTCGCGGGGTAGGATGCAAGCCCGGCCGGGATTCGGCCGCCGCCCGCAAGGAGCCCTTCCCATGTCCGACGATCGCAAGTACCGCCACCGCGGGTATCAAAGCAGCGAGGAAGCTCCTGCCGCCCGGCGGACGGAAGGGCCGCCGCCCAAGAAGGACGGCCCGCGCGGACGCGGGCTCGGCGCCCCGACCGAAACGGTATTCCGCTGCGTCGCCTGCAACCACAAGCGATTGATCGCCGAGCCGATCGAGGTCGCGACGACGTGCGCCGGCTGTGGCGCGCCGCTCCACAGCTGCGCCAATTGCGTGTCGTTCGATCCCGGCACCCGTTTCGAGTGCCGCCGTTTCGCCGAGCTGGCGGCCCGGGTGGCGAAGAAACGCGATCGCAACGATTGCGCGCTGTTCGAGCCGAAGACCACGAGCGAGTTCGCCGCCGAGAGGCCGGCGGCCAAGCCGAGCGAGGCGCGCTCCGCGTTCGACGCGCTGTTCAAAGGCATCTGAGCCTTCGGCCGCTCGACGGACGTTTTTACAACGTCGATCGCACCGGCGGGCGGAATCGCGTCGCTCCCCGCGGCGACGTGACTCGGCGCTCCCTTCCTGGCCTGGCCTCCGGATTGCTTTCTCCTCCTGGAAACGAGCTTTACGGGAAGGGGGAGTTATGAGGCGGATGCCGGGACTTCTGCTCGGCGTGTTCACGATCGGCTGGGGCTTCGCTTCAGCGATGCCCGTGCTGGCGGCACCCAAGGCCGCTCCGGACGACAAGCCGGCCGCGGCCTCGAAGCCGTCGGACGCCGGAACGAAGAAGATCCAGGTGAAGACCAGCCTCGACGTCCGCCTGCGCGGCGAGTCGTTCGAGACGCCGCGCTCGACGCCCGCGCAGGACGCGAGCTACGGTTTCGGCATCGCGCGGGTCCGGACGGGGGTCGACGTGGTGGCGCCGCGTTGGGCTTTCCACGCGCTCGCCCAGAGCGCCGCGACGAGCGCCGTGCCCCGCCGCGCGGTCCTCGGCTCGGGACCGACCTATCTCGGCGCGAACGCCGGGGCGACCGCGCCGACGAGCCTCGGCATCGCCGAGCTGTCGATCGCGTGGACCGGGACCAACGCGCGCCTCACGATCGGCCGGCAGGGATTCGTCGAGGGCTTCGAGGTGCCGACCGGCAGCGACTTCCTCGACGGGGTGAAGAAGCGCCGCCTCGCCGAGCGCCTGTTCGGCAACCTCGACTTCACCAACGTCGGCCGGCGATTCGACGGCGCGAGCGGCTTCGTGCGGACGGCGGGTACGACGCGGATCGACGCCTTCGCGCTCCGGCCGCTCACCGGAGCGTTCGATTACGACGACGCCTTCGACGACCTCGGCGAGATGAGCCTCGTCGGGATCACCGTTTCCGCTCCGCGGGGCAGCTGGATTCCGGGCGCCGAGGTCCGCCTGTTCGGGAGCCGCTACGAGGACCGCAGGCGGCTCGTGCCGCAGGTCCTCGCCGGCCGGAAGAGCCTGGAGGTGACGACCGGCGGGGCGTCGCTCCTCGCGGGCAACGACGCGAACGATCTGCTGGTCTGGCTCGCGCTCCAGGATCAGAGCCACGGCGGCGGGGCCTCGGCTTTCGCGGTCGACCTCGGCCATCGTTTCCTGGCCGCGCCGGGCAAGCCCGCCGTCCATTTGGCGTTCGAGCAGGCCTCGGCCGGTAAGGCGGGCAAGACGTTCGGCGGGTTCTTCAACCTGCTGCCGACGAACCACAAGTTCTACGGCAACCTGGACTTCTTCGCCTTCTCGAACCTGCGCGACGCGTACGTCGAGACGACGTTCGCGCCGACGCCGCGGTGGAAGGCGCGCGCCGCCCTCCATTCGTTCTCGTTGGTCGACCGCAAGGACGCCTGGTACGGCGGCTCCGGCGCTTTCAACGCCGCGTCGTTCGGCTACGTCGCCCGCCGACCGCGCGGCGGGGTGTTCCCGAGCCGCGACCTCGGCACCGAGCTCGACCTCGACCTCGTCTGGACGCTTCGGCCGGGCGTCGAGCTCGGCTTCGGCGGCGGCTATCTTCGGACCGGCTCGGCGATCGAGAGCGTGTTCACCGGCCGGAAGGACGGCCGCTGGCTCTACTGCGAGCTGGGCTTCAAGCGGTAGCCGGCACCTCGCCGCGGAATCGGCGGGCGAAGACCTCGGAGGCGTAGATCACCATCGAGCAGCCGAGGGGGAAGAGGATCTCGTTGATTCCGCGGCCGATCAGATCGACGGCGCCCACCGGCGCGGGCGCCGAGCGGACCCCCGCCCAGATCAGCAGCGTGCCGAACGTGAGCCCGATCGCGAGGCCCGTCGCGATGTGGAAGCCGAGGCTCTTGCCGCGCTGGGTCGCGTAACCGAGGAGCGCGCCGAGCACGCCATACTCGAGCCCTTTGAGGCCCGCGATCAGCAGGGGCACCACGAGCGTCGCGCCGGGCGCTATCGTACCCAGAGCCTGGCCGAGCGATTTGTGGACCGCCTTGGCCCCGATGAACGCGAGCGGCGCGGCGAACAGGCCGAAGGCTCCCATCGCCGCCTCGCGCATCTTTTTCACCGCGGTCCCGAACGCGAGGCCGACGCAGACCAGGAACGACCAGGAGACCTTCTGGGCGAGATCGGCGAGGGCCGGCTTGCCGCTGTCGCCGGCCGTGCCGGTCAGGGCGGCGAGCACGAGGAGCAGGATCTCGAAAGCGATCCCGAGCCCGATCGACAGCCAGGCGACCTTGAGCACCTGGTGCAGAAACGGGTTCGGCGCGGCGATCGTTGCCGCGGCGGTCTGTCCGGCAGAATCCGGCATGGAGGGAGCCGTCCTTTCCGAAACGCTCATTCGAAATACCCCGTGACGTCGATCACCAGATGCGCCTGGCCGCCGCCATCCACGAACGGGAGGACGGCCGCCGAGCCGTCCGTGCCGAGCGGGAGGATGGCGTTGTTGGCGCGCGTCTGGCCCGGGCCGAAGTTGATCGTCGCGGTGCCCGGCGGGCTCGTGCCGCCCGGGTAGAGCGAGAAGAACCCGGAGCCCGACGGGGCGACGACGGTTACGTTGACCGCGACCGCTTGCGCCGACGGGGGGATCCCACAGTTGCCGCGGATCGCGTAGCTCGACATGACGCCGGAGGACAGGATGCCGCCGTTGCCGCTCCGGGTGTCGACCACCCGGCAGGGGGTGACGGTGAAGTAGGAGCCGAACGACGGCGCGACGACGCCGCAGCCGTCGAACTTGAACGAGGCGATGCGGGTTCCCGTGCCGCTCCCCGCGGTGTGCTCGGTGGTAAACCAGAATGTACAGTCATCGCTCGGATCGACGGTCATCGACGCGTAGTCGCCCCAGCGGCTGGAGGGGTTGGTCCCCGTGCCGGCCTGGATCGAGTTTTCGCCTTGGGGCATCGTCCCGGCCGGATCTCCCGCGAGCCGCCCGGTGTAGCGCGAGCTCGGCGAGAGGGCCGCGCTCGAAGCGCTGAATCCCAGGGCGACGTTGCCCTGCTTGTCCATCGCGATCGAGCCGATCCAGCGCCGCGTCGCATCCGGCGAGTAAGTCCCTTCCTGAAACAGGCTCCACGCCCCGGCGCCCGACTTGCGCAGCTCGAACCAGCGGATGCCCGCGCGGTCGGCGCCGTCCACGTCGGTCACGAAGTTGCCGACGATCGTCTCGTGGTCGCCGAAGTTCCGGTACTGCACGCGGTTCATGATCGGTTCGCGCAGCGCGTCGAGCCGGGTGCCGGTCGTTTGCGGAATGCACGAGAGGGCGGCCGAATCCGAGCCGCAGAAGCTCGAGTCGAACTCGGCGACCGGGATCGAGGTCGGACCCGTGAACGTCGAGTTGGCGGGCGTCGTGAAATCGACGGCCAAAGCGTAGAGCTCGATGAAATCGGAATTCGGATTCGCCGAGCCCGGCGTGTGTTCCTCGTCGTCGCGATGGCGAAGCGCGTAGGCCGGAGCACCGGCCGGGGGCGCGGCGCCGTCGGCGTCCGCCGGGGCGAGCACCTGGAAGGAGAATCCGGCGAGCGGCGGGGCGGAGAAGCGCTGCGCCGTGGCCGCGAGACCCGAGAGCATCTTCGTCCGATCGAGCGCGTAGACCGCGGCCGAGCTTTCGTTCGTGGTCGCGAGGTAGGCGCTCGGCCAGACTGAATATTTCGGATAGTCCGGGAACTCGAGCGCCGCGAACTGGTACGCCCACCAGCCGCCGGAGATCGGGTCCGAGGTTTTCGACACGAACACGCACAGGTTCGAACCGGATCCGATCTGCGACAGGACCCAACGCCCCGCGAGCGAGTCGTAGAGGACGATGCCGTCGCCGACGCTCGAGGCGCAGCTGCCGGTGCCGAGCGTGGAGAGGTTGGTCGGTCCGGCGAGGATCACCCCGTCGGTCTTACGGTAGACCGCGAAGCGGGCGCCCGCGCCGTTGACCATCTGGATGTAGTGATCGGCGCTCACGTCGCCCGTGGTGTCGGGGGGCTGCGCGCCGGTGGTCAAGCCGGCGAAGTTGGTGAGCGGCGTCGAGAACGCCCGCGCCGACGGAGCGGGCGAGCGGGCTTGAAGGTCGAGCAGCGGATCACGCCGCGGCACGGCCGGAGCGCGCGGCGGAAGGCCTTTCGGCTCGAAGCGCTCGTCCTCGCCATAAAACGGCTCGCCCGGCCGCCAATCGGGAGCGATCGGCAGGGTCCTGAGGTCGACGTCGACCGATCGCGCGGTCGAGCGGGCGACGAAGGTGGGCCCGGTCGAGACGCCCGCCGCGTCGGCGAGCAGGGGAGAGGCGACGGCTCCGGTCCAGAGAACGAGGTGCGCCAAGCGCCCTAGGGATTTCATCGCGATATCTTCTCCTGGCACGGCCGAGCTCCGTCGGGGAGGTCGTCGGATCCGGAAGTTCCTGGAGCGTCGTCCTCTGCCGTGCGAGCGCTGGGAAGCCGCAGCTTCGCGTTGCGGTCCGCTTCGAAAAACGGTGCCGATTGTAGCGTTCGGTGCCGCCCGACGCCGAACGTCGTATGAGCAACTCCTCATCCGTCCATCCGTCCCCGTCCGCCGGCCCGGTTCCGTCGCGCCCCGGCCGGATCCAAGAGGCGTTGGGGCACCTCTTCCTTCGCGCGTTCGGCCCCAAGCTCCGGCGAATTGTTCCCCACCCGCCGCCCGAGAGTCTCGCCCCCTTCGAACCGTTCGCGATCCCGCGCTCGGACGGGCGCGGCGAGTTGGCCGCCACCTGGTTTCCCGCGCCGGGGCCCCCCCGCGGAGCCGTTCTGCTCGCGCATCCGTGGCTCGAATGGGGGCAGGCCTATTTCTACCGCCGAGGCCGCATCGAGGCGCTGCGCGAAGCCGGCTACCACGTGCTCACCTTCGACCTCTCCGGATTCGGCGGCAGCGCGCCCCCGGGCGCGTTCTGGGATCGCGACCTCGAAGACGCCCTCACCGCGCTCCGGTCGCGCGCCCCGGGGCTCCCGCTCGGCTTCTGGGGTGTGAGCTCCGGCGGCTACTGGGGACACGTGCTCATGTCGCGCCATCGGCCGTTCCGCGCGGCGGTGTTCGAGGACGTCTCGCCCCACCTCCTCGAATGGTCCTGGTACAGCGCGCCGATCGGCCGCCCGGTCTACCTGCTCTTCCGCACTCTCCTGCGCCGAGCCCACGCCTACCTCGATCTCCGCCGCCACGCGCCCCATCTCGGCCTCAAATCCGCCGCTTATGTTGGAGGGGCGAGCGACTCGGGCATCCCTGCCGCCGACCACCGCTCCCTCGCCGAAAGGGCCGGCGCCGACCTCCTCCTCGTGCCTGAAGCCGGTCACCTCGCCGCGATCAAGCTCGCGAACGAGGAAGTCCTGGCGCTCGGGCTGAGGACGCTCGAAGAGGGGATGGGGAAGGGCCGCGCGGAGCCGTAGATCGTCCGAACCCGCCCCAGCGCCTAACGTGCGCGCTCAGCGGTGATCTGAGCCAGATCCGTGGTGCTCCTGTCCAGACCACGGGTGTTCTGGTCCAGGCCAGTGGTGTTCCGGTCCAGACCCGTGGTGATCTGGTCCAGACCACTGGTGTTTTGGTCCAAACCAGTGGTGACCCGGTTCAGACCAGTGGTGTTCGGGTCCAGGCCAGTGGTGATCTGGGCCAGGCCAGTGCTGTTCCGGTTCAGACCAGTGGTGTTCGGGACCAGGCCAGTGGTGATCTGGGCCAGGCCAGTGGTTATCCGGTCCCGGTCAGTGGTGTTCCGGTCCAGACCAGTGGTGATGCGGTCCAGACCAGTGGTGTTCCCGTCCAGACCAGTAGTGATCCGGTCCAGGCCACTGGTGAACTGGTCCAGACCAGTGGTGATCCGGTCCAGACCACGAGTGATCCGGCCCAATTCCGGCCTGGGGTGGACTGGGTTTGCGGTCGCTCCCGCCCCGGGAGCCCGGTACGCCCTCCTCGGCGAGGGAGTTCTCGGCGCTTGACACCTCGCGGGGCTCTGACTATCCTTCGCAGGCTGTTTGGGCGGGCGGGAATAGCTCAGTGGTAGAGCACAACCTTGCCAAGGTTGGGGTCGCGGGTTCAAGTCCCGTTTCCCGCTCCAAATTCTCCCTCTTTGGAAGTCCCGGATTCAAAGGCCGTGCAGCTCGGTCTGCCTGATCCCGAGGCGACGTAGCCAAGTGGTAAGGCGAGGGTCTGCAAAACCCTTATTCACCGGTTCGAATCCGGTCGTCGCCTCCAAAAGACCTCAGAAAGTCAACGAGTTCGGCCGAGTAGGGCGGAGCCCTACCCAGACTGCCTCTTGAGTCTGGCGTGCACATCCAACTCGGAGCCGAACGATGCGGATGACGATCCTCGAGGCGCAGTCCGACATGCGCCGCGGCTACTTCAGCGGCGCCCTGGGCATTCTGGCCTCCTCACTCGCGTGGTGGGTCGCCACGGGAACCGCGGTGCTCGCGTCCCCGCAACGCGCGATCTGGGCGCTTCTCCTCGGCGGCGTCCTCATCCACCCCGTCGGCGTGCTGCTTTGTCGCATTGCCGGCGTACCCGGCACCCACTCCAAGACCAACCCCCTCGGGCTGCTGGCGGGAGCCAGCACCTTCTGGCTCATCTTCAGCCTGCCGCTGGCTTACGGGCTCGGTCTACAAAACCCCGCCTGGTTCTTCGGCGCCATGCTGCTCACCATCGGCGGGCGTTACCTCGTGTTTGCCACCCTCTTCGGCATGCGGCTCTACTGGGTGCTAGGACTGAGCCTCGCGGCTGCCGGATTCCTGCTGGAGTGGTTCGCAGCACCGGTAACGGTCGTTGTCGGTGCGGGCGCTGCGATCGAGCTGGGGTTTGCGATCGTGGGGATTGTCCAGCACCGCCGGTGGGTTCGCTATGAGAGCTCGTCTGAGCCGGCGCCGCCTCGCGGGAGGGCTTGATTCCAGCAGTCGCCAAACAGAACTGTGAATTCCGTCCGGATTGCTCTAGAGCGTAAGCGTAGGCATGAGAAGGGTTTCCCTACGATATGAGTTCGGGGAAAGCAGGGAGCACGACACGGAAGCCCCGGAACTCGAACCTGAACCCCGGGCTCCCATGGCCCCGGATCGCCGCGCGCGCGGCGTCTTCTCCAAGCCATGAGCTACCCCCTCTCAATACACGCCGCACGCCTTTTGCTGGCCCCCACGGCTCTCGTTGTGGGCCTGGCGAGTAGGCACCGTACCCATCGACCACCCACTCCCAGACGTTGCCGATCATGTCGAAGAGGCCCCACGGATTGGGTTCGAGCTGGCCGACTGGATGGATCTTCGAGTGGGAGTTGCCGGAATACCATCCGACCTTTTCGATCGTCGTTTTGTGTCCCTCCCGATCCGCATATTCGTAGGTCGTGCCCCCGCGTGCGGCATACTCCCATTCGGCTTCGGTCGGCAGACGCCCGCCCAACCAGGCCGCATAGGCGTAAGCCGAGTACCAATTCACCTCGGTGGCAGGCAAGTCTTCAGACTTGTTGCTCTTGCCGGTGAGGCGCGAATACGCGGCCACAGTGACCGGGTAGATTCCCAGGCGAAATGGTGAAACCGTCACTAGATGTTCAGGCCGTTCATCGCTACGTCCAATTCCTACGGGGCTGCCCATTAAAAAGCTTCCGCCAGGGATCGAAGCCCAGGAGGGATCGTCGAGGCCGATGCAAGGCTGGGGGTACCGCCTGTGGAGGGGGACGAACGCACGCTTGCGGAGGTCGATCGCCTTCTCGCGCTCGCCGGGTCGGTCGCTTCGACCGGGGAAGAAGTCGAGCGCCCACGCTACGATGCCGAGCGTTCTGAGGTCGTTCGCCTTGAACGGAAGCGACCGTTCAACCGCCGCGAGTACGGCCGCGGGGCGAACTTTCTCCGGGAGGCTGGCGACCTCCTTTTCCAAGTAAGGAAGGAGGTCTTGCGCCTGTCGTGAGCTTGGCTTCCTGGGCGAGACCTCCCTCCTGTAGAACGGCAGCGTCCGTTCTACCGCCGAGGGACGATCTCTTTCTGGGGGTCTGGCGGCCAACTTTTCCGAGTATGGGAGGAGAACTTGAGTTGGTCGTGAGCTTAGGATCCCTGTCGAGACCTCTTTCCTCGAGACCGGCTCTTCAACCTTGACAGGAGCGGCGAGGCCTCTCCCGATCGCCTCTGCGAGCGCAGCAACCGAAGGAAACCGCTCGGCAGAATCCAGTGCCACTCCACGCTTCAAGACTTGTCGAACACCCGAGGGGCAGGGGAGTGCCTCGACGAAGGCCTCCGGGCTGCGCAACACACTGAACGGAAGCTCGTGTCCGGAGAAACAAAAAGCCGCAGTCATGGCGAGCGAGTAGACGTCGGCTCTCACTTCCGCCTCGTGGGGTGAGCCCATGCACTCGGGCGCCGTATAGAGAAAGGTGCCGAGCATCGCTCCGGCTTTCGTACCGCCGGTCGTGTCGGTCGCCGCCCGGACGAGGTCGAAATCGGTAAGTTTGGGGCGGCCGGCAGCGTCGAGCAGAATGTTTGCCGGTTTGACGTCGCGGTGGACGAATCCTTTGCCCTGGTCATGAAAGGCTTGGAGCGCCTCGGCCACCTCGCGGATTAGCGGAACAACCCGCTCGGTCGGTAAGCGCTTCTCGAGCACGGCCGTACGGAGGTCGCCACCGTCGACGTACTCCATGACGAAGTAGTGATAGCCGCCGTCGTCGAGGCGCTTTTCGAGCACGCGCACGATGCCAGGGTGAGAGATCCCGGCCATCTGGCGAGCGCCACGAAAGAATCGATCGAGGCGCGAGCCGTCCCGGGCGACGGGCGGATGCAGGACTTTGACCGCCACCAGCTTTCTTTCCTTCCGGTCGAAGGCTTTCCAGACCGTCGCGAATCCGCCGTCGCCCAGCAGCTCGAGGAGCTTGTAGCGGCCCGAGAGGAGGTCACCGGCCTTTACGTTGCCCCCTTCGCGAATCTTTCGCCGAAGGTCGAGGATCTCCGCTCTGACATCCGTCAGGTCGCCTCCCTTGATGAGGATCGTTTCCTCCCGCTGCTGGGCCGATTCGAGTGCTTCGGACAGTTGGCGGATCTCGTCGTTCGGATAGCTGGGCGTCGGGTGTCCTTCGGGTGCCGGTCCCGGCCATCCGATCGGCCAATGCTTGAGAAGGGCCTCGCGAACCTTCGCTCGAAACTGCGGCAGCGCCTCCCGCTTGCCGACCTCGACGGGCTCCCACGAGAAGAACACCGCCAGGCGATCAATACCGGCGCGGAGCGCTTCCATCTGCTTGCGCCGTGCCGTTTCGTTCTCCCAGTGATGCCCTGGCCATTCCTTCTCGGCGAGCAGGAAGATCACTGGCTTCTCGAGCGCCTTCGCGGTCTCGATCTCGATCTCGGTGATCGACTTCTTGCCGTCGCCGCCGGCCTCCGGACCAGGCACCCATCCGAAGCGCCAGCCGAGGATCGCGAGGACCAGATCCGAATTTTCGACCCTCTTCGTGCACGCCTCGACTATTCCCGCACGCCCTTCCGTCCTGAAGTGCTCCATCATCT
Source organism: Thermoanaerobaculia bacterium (assembly GCA_044226625.1). Classification (GTDB taxonomy): domain Bacteria; phylum Acidobacteriota; class Thermoanaerobaculia; order Multivoradales; family UBA5704; genus DASYKS01. Next base: position 9,690 of record JBGAGQ010000003.1, on the reverse strand, counting down.
CGGGGTGCCAATGGAGATCGAGGATTACGTCCTTCGCCGCTTGGCGGTAGGAATGGAGATCCTCGGAGGTCGAAGAGACGAAGACGGTGGGAAGAGTCTGCATCGCAGGAAAAGGAATGCGAAAAGGTTAGCATGGGTGGCTGGCCGGTCGCCGTTTTGGATGGCGCGCCCGATTCGTTCGAGGAAGGACCGATGAGAATTAGAGCCCATGCAACCGTGGCTGTCGTGCTGCTGCTCCTTCTTGCTGTTTTCCAGCCATCGGGGGGAGCGATCGCTGTCGACCGCTGCGGAGACCGCGCCGATGCCGAACTCTCCAGGTCTCGAACGTGGGCGGACCTGCACCGATGGTTTCGCGCCTTCTTCCCCGACTGCGACGACGGCTACCTGGCCGAAGGCGTGTCCGAATTCGTAACAGCCCTCCTCGCCAAGGACTGGAGCAACCTACGAAAGCTCGACCGCGAGACTCGAGCCGATGCCGATTTCGAGCACTTCGTTCTCACTCATATCGATGCCACGGCAGACTCCGGCAACCTTCGCGTGATCCTAGACAACGCAAGGAACCGTTGCCCCCAGCGCCTCGCCAAGATCTGCGCGTCGATCGAGACCGCGGTGGAGAATGCGCTCCAAGAGGGTGGAGCGCTGGAGCCTCGGCCCCTCGAACCGAATGCCTATCTACTTCCTGTGTCCGAAACGTCGAGTGCCCTGGCTCAATGTTCACGCTCGGTGCCGAAGTCCACCGGCACTTGGAGCCCGACGCTTCAGGACATGGCCCTCGCCGAGCGGGATCTCGACAAGATAGGTCGTCTGCGAGCCAATTGCTGCGTTCGAGGTGCGCGCATTCGCGATCCCAGGAATTTCATCAGGCAGTATGTGGGAATCGTTCTCGGATCCCGAAAGGTGCTGTACATCAACGCGTTCCCGATCGAGCTCCCTTCCCGGGGGCTGGAGCAATTGGGCCAGAAAGCGATGGTGGCCTGCGATGGCGGCCCCGGATATTGGGGCGTTGTGTACGACCCCCAGACCCGACGATTCGAGGACCTGAGCGTGAACGGCCTCGCATAATGGAGGCAAGGTCGGTTTCCGAAGGTCGGTGACGAGGTAGTCCGGGCGTAAGATCGGGCCGATCGTCTTTCTCAGCGGGGTATCCAACGTCATGGCGATGAACGTCCTCGCTCTAGGGCTCGCTGTCGCTGCCCTTTGGGTCATCACCTCGGATCTTCGCCGGCCAGCGGGACCTCGAAGGCCGGTGTCTCGGATCCTCCGGGCGCTGCCGTTCGCCCTCTTCGCCTGCTTGGGGCTGTATGCGGCGTCGCGCGCTCCCCGCGGCCGGCACCCATTCGCGGTGGATCTCGGCCTGACTTGGGCGGATTTTGCACAGGCGCTCTCGAAGGTTCAACACATCCGCGCCTATGCGGTTCTCCTTCTTCTCGCGGTTGTGGCGTTCGGTGTGGCGCGTCTCGCCGCGGCCTTTGGAACGACGATGGCGCTCGGTCTCGCTTGCGAGCTTTTGGAGAGCACCGCCATCGGACACCACGCCCGGCTGGCGGACCTGGCGCCGAATCTGGTCGGCGGCTTGATCTCGGTATTGTTGGTGGTGACCGTAAAAGGGGTTCTTTCAGGAGACGGCGCCAGCCGAGGGAGCGCAGTCTCCGCCTCGAGGCTGCAATGAGCCGAACGAGACGCCTGAAGGAACCGAGGTAAGCTCAGGGCCGAAACGCGTTCCTTGACCCGGCCCAAGGAGTCCTTGTAGATTGAACATCGAAAGTTCAATCTGCATGATCCGGCGCGCACTCCGACCCGTTCTCGAGAAAGTGGCCCGGCAATATCCGGTGGTGACGCTCACCGGCCCACGCCAGTCGGGAAAGACTACGCTGGTCCGATCCGCGTTTCCCGACCACGCCTACGCGTCTCTCGAAGAGCCCGACGTTCGTGGGTATGCGCTCGCCGATCCCCGGGGATTTCTGGACCAGTTCAGCGGGCCGGTGATCCTCGACGAGGTCCAAAGGGCTCCCGACCTCTTTTCCTACATCCAGGGTCTGGTCGACCGCGAGGACGTGCCGGGGCGGTTCGTCTTGAGCGGGTCGCAGAACTTCCTCCTCCTGCGATCCATCAGCCAGACTCTGGCCGGGAGGAGCGCGATTCTTCACCTTCTTCCTTTTTCTCTCGGCGAGTTGGAAGGGCGGGACCCTTTCCCGCTAGAGAAGCTGGGGCGTGAGTTCCCTCCGGTGCGGATCAGGGAGAACGCTCCCGACCTTTTGGTGACGCTGCTGCGCGGCTTCTACCCGAGAGTTCACGACAGGGAGCTCGACGATCCGGGGTTCTGGTACTCGGGCTATTACCAGACCTACGTCGAGCGGGACGTGCGCGAGATCGTAAACGTCGGCGACCTGGAGATCTTCGGCCGATTCGTGCGCCTCTGCGCCGGGCGCAACGGCCAGATTCTCAATCTCACCTCGCTCGGGAACGATTGTGGGATCACCCACACCACGGCGGCCCGCTGGCTGTCGATCCTGGAGTCGAGCTTTCTCGTTCGACTGCTGCGGCCCTACCACGCGAACTTCGGCAAGCGGCTGATCAAGAGTCCGAAGCTCTACTTCCTCGATACGGGCCTGCTCTGCTATCTGCTGCGGATCCAGTCCCCAGAAGATCTGCGCCTTCACGCGAGCCGTGGCTCGATTTTCGAGAGCTTCGTCCTCTCCGAGTTGCTCAAGAATTTCCTGCACCGGGGCAAAGAACCCGATCTCTACTTCTGGCGCGATTCCACCGGCCATGAGGTCGACGCCGTCGTGGATCTGGGGCGCAACCGGGTGGCAATCGAAATCAAGTCCGCGCAGACCATCGCCCCGGATTTCTTCGCGGGCCTCGAATTCTGGCGCCGTGTGGTCGGCGATCCGGAGGCGCCAGCTGCATTGGTGTACGGTGGGGACAGCAATCATCGGCGCGGCGGAATCGCCGTGCACGGCTGGCGGTCGCTGTAGGCGCCGGGCGGACGGGGCCGCTAACCCGGGCAACTCGGAGCTCCGGGCTTTGCCGAGCCGAGCGCCCGGTCCACCGCCGCCTCGGTGTGAAGCTCCGTGGTGTCGAATCCCGGGAGATCGAACGAGCCGGGAGGAAGCAGCAGCGAGATCTCAGTGCAACCGAGGATCACCCCTTCGGACCCTCGGGCGCGGAGGCGTTCGATCACGGCGAGGTAGCGGTCGCGCGAAGCGGAGACGATCTTGCCGGCGACGAGCTCGTCGTAGATCACTCGGTGCACCGTCTCGCGGTCGGCGGCGTCCGGGATCAGGGACTCGATGCCGTGAAGCTCTGCGAGGCGAGCGCGATAGAACTCTTTCTCCATGGTGAAGCGGGTGCCGAGGAGGGCGACCTTCGAAAGGCCGGCGGCGACGATGGCGCGGCCCGTCGGGTCGGCGATGTGGAGAAGGGGAAGCGCCACCGCTCGCTCGATCGCCGGGGCGACTTCGTGCATCGTGTTGGTCGCAAGGACCAGGAAGTCGGCACCCGCCCGTTCGAGGGAACGGGCGACGGCGGCGAGGTGCTCGCCCGCCGCGTCCCAGTCGCCGACCCTCTGGAGCTCTTCGATCTCGGCGAAGTCGACGCTCGCAAGGAGGACCTTGGCCGAATGGAATCCTCCCAGCCGAGCCTTCACCCTCTCGTTGATCCGACGGTAATAGACGAGCGTCGACTCCCAGCTCATGCCGCCGATCACACCGATCGTTTGCATCGAACGTCCCTCCGGAGACCCAAGCTGAAGACCCGCGCTGTTCCCCTCGGCCGGCGTGCCACCGGACATCGATGGCACGCCGCGTCGCCCGTGGGCGATCAATCGGGGATTTCGGGCTCGACCAGAAACGCGAGGAATTGCAGCGATTCCTGCCAGCCGAGGTAGCAAGCCTCCGGGGGGATCATCTCGGGAATGCCTTCCTGGACGATCGCGAGCTCGGTGCCGACCGAGACCGCTTTCGTCGTGATCGTGGTCCGCATCTCGCCCGGGAGGTTCGGGTCGTCGAACCGATCGGTGTGCACGATGCGCTCGTTCTCGACCAGCTCGAGATATTCGCCGCCGAAGGAATGGCCGTTGCCGGAGGAGAAGTTCGTGAACGACATCCGGTAGGTGCCCCCGACGCGAGCGTCCAGGTGATGGACCTTGCCGACGAAGCCGTGCGGGGGGAGCCATTTGCACATGGCGTCGGCATCGAGGAAGGCGCGATAGACGCGGGACGGGGTCGCTCGGAGCACGCGATGGAGTCGGACGGTGTTCGTGGGCATGGGAACGCCTTTCGAAGAGGTCGTGGGGAGGGACCGGGCGCGGACGACGACGGCGCCTGCACCCGACGGGCCTCTGATCTTATCCCCCGCGGGCTGCATGAACCCATTTTCAAGGGGATCCGGTGACGTGCCGTCACGCTCTTATAAACAAAAGTCACTACCCATATAACCGCCGCGCGTCTTGGGGGAGAAGCGTTGGCGGGTCCCCACGAACTTTCGGGCCGCGGTGCGGTGAAGAATTCTTCTTCGCCTTGGCAGTCGTGTCTCGATGCAAGGAGGAGCGATGTCTTTTCGGAAGGTCTTTGGATTTTTCGTGGTAGCAGCTCTTGGAGTGGCCGCTTCGGCGGAGGCTCAGGTGTTGTCGTACATCAACTTCTATGCAGACGGTCTCGGTGGCGTCACGGGGATCGTCGGGCCGCGATACGTGGTGGTGTCGCCAGACGGAAAGCACGTCTACGCGACCGGCGAGACCAGCAACAGCCTGGCCGTCTTCTCCCGCGACGCGTTGACCGGCGAGCTGACGGAAATCCAGACGTTGTTCGATGGCGTCGGCGGCATCGACGCCCTGATGGGAGCACAGAACATCGAAATCTCGGAAGACGGCAAGTTCCTTTACGTCGGCGCCACCTTCGAGAATGCGATCTCCGTCTTCCGCCGCGATCGTTCAACCGGATTCCTCACCCAGGTCCAGGTTCTGCGGGACGGGGTCGACGCGCCGGACGGCCTCTCCTCGACGATCTGGATCAAGCTGAGCAACGACGGCAAGAACGTCTACAGCGCCGGCGTGGGTGACAGCGCCGTGGTGGTTTGGACGCGCAGCTCTTCGACGGGGCGGCTCACCTTCCGCCAACTGATCAAGGACGGGGTGGGCGGCGTCGATGCGCTCGGCGGCGCATTCGGCATCGCCGTGGCGAAGAACGGCAAACAGGTCTACGTGACGGGGCTCGCGGACAACTCCGTCACCGTCTTCTCGCGCGACAAGCGGAACGGCGATCTCACGCAGGTTCAGGTGGTGACCGATGGAGTGGACGGCGTCGACGGCCTCGCCGCGGCACGTAACGTCATTCTCGGCAAGAACGGCAAGCAGGCGTACGTGACGGGGATCGCGGACAACGCGGTCTCGGTGTTCCAGGTCGACCGACGGACGGGAGCGCTGACCCAGAACCAGGTCCTCAAAGACGGTGTGGGAGGTGTCGACGGCTTGCTCCAGGCGAGCGGCGTCATCGAGACGCGGGACGGGCGCTACGTCTTCACGGCGGCGTTCGGCGAGTTCCGGATCGGTGTCTTCTCCCGGGACCCGCATGACGGCTCGCTCACCTTCGTGCGCGCGTTGATCAACGGCACCGACGCGACGGGGCTTCGGGGCGTGATCGGTTTCGCCCTCTCCGGCGGCGAGGACGACGACGAGGACGAGCACGAATCGGAGGGATGCGGTCACCTCTATTCGGCCGGCTTCCGCAGCAACGCGCTGACCGCTTTCGCGATCACCGATTGCGGCGACGACGAGGAAGACGACGACTGAGGGCGGGGTCGTCGACCAAGGGAACGGGGCGGCCTCGGGCCGCCCTTTTCTCGCCCCGCTCCAGGATCGGGGAGCGAGCGCGTAAGGCTCAGGACAGGTGGTTGAGATTCACCGGTAGGTTGCCGGCGCGCAGCTCCCGCGCGACCCGGAGCTTCCAGGCCCCTTCGCCGTCGAGCTTGATGTACTCGACGCCGACGAAATCGGAGGGGAGCTCGATGCCCGGGGTGTAGAGGACGACCACGCGGTGGCGGCCGAGCAGGCCGAGGAAATAGCCGAGCTCCAGGATCACGTTCTGTCGCGCCCGAGGCCTGAGGCCTTGGGGCGCCTCGGCCGCCGTCGAACCGACGTCGTCCGGTGTGAGCAGGACCACGGCCGCGTGCGCGCGAGCCCGTTCTTCGAGCTTCTCGATGATCGTCCGGCCGCGCGAGACCTCCTCGGCGAGGATGATCGGGACCAGCTCGAGCTGCTCCATTAGACGTGCCGCCTGCTGGAGCGAGGCGTGATCGTGCCCGTGGACGAGGAAGACCCGCGTCTCGCCGGTGCCTTCGGCCTGACCGGTCGGCCCGGGCTGCGGCGCGGAATCCCTCGTCGGCTCGGGAGCCGACGTGCTTTCGACTCCGGCCGGAAGCGCCGGGCGGTGAGGGCGCGAAACCAGGTCGCGCGCCGACTCGAGCGCTCCGAGGATCTCGGCGTAGTACGCCTGGTAATACATGGGCTTGCGCTTCTCGATCGCCGCGAGCAGATGCTCGACGCGCGGCCCCATTTCGCGCAGCAAAGTGATGCAGCGGAGTCGCCAGGCGAGGTACTCGGTGCTTCGTTTGCCGATCCCGGTCCAGACGCTGACCGAGCGGGTGATGTCTTGCCCGAGCCGGATCAAATAGTCGATGTCGTCCGCGAGCGTGGTGGGACCGGGCTTCGGCGGTGGGTCGGAAGGTGCCGAGGGGGTCGCCTCACCGGCCGGCCAAGCCGCCTGGCGGGCGGCGTCGAAGGCCAGCCGCTGTTCCGGGGAGAGCTGCGACCAGAGCCGCCGCTGCTCGGCCGGGCTCTGCCGATAGAACGTGTCGAGGTAGGTGCGCCAGTCGCTCATCGGATCGGTTCCGGCGATCCGCCGGCGCTGCGCGAGGGCGCTTCGGCGCTCGAGGAAGCGCCGGGCCGTTCGTCAGAGCTGCGAAACCGCGGACTTCGTATTGTATCGAGGATTGTCGGCCGGCCGTGCCGCGAGGATCGGTCCGTTTGGATCACTCCGCGAACAGGGCGTCGATCTCCTCCTGGCGCCGGGCATGGACCGCCGCGCGGCGGAACGTTCCTTTCCAGGTGATCTCGCCCGCCTCGACGGTGAACGGCCGCGTCGAGAGCTCCCAGCGCTTGATCCTCTCGTGGGCGGGGAGGCGCGCGTTGATCCCCTCGAGGTCGCGGGCGATGATCGATCGGAGCCTCGGCAGGGCGACCAGCTTCTCCGGGGCCCGGTCGGCGAAACCCATCGCCTCGGCCGCCGCGTCGAGGACGGCGAAATCGGGTACCAGGAGCGCCGCCGGGACGTCGCGGACGACGACCAGCGCTTGGGAGAGCGAGTGGCTGCCGCGAAGCATGCTCTCGAGCGGCGCGGGCGATACCCGCCGACCGGATTTTTCCGGTCCTCGCTCGTCCTTCGGTCCGAACAGTTGCAGCATGTCGGCGTCGTCGACGAAGCCGGCGTCGCCCGTGGCGACCCACCCCTCCGGATCGTCGGAGGGGACCAGGTTCGGGCCGCGGAGGAAAATCTCGCCGTCGTCGGCGATGCGCATCTCGAGGCCGGGCAGGGGAACGCCTACGCTGCCGCAGCGGATCGCGGAGGGCGTGTTGAACGTCGCGACCCCGGCGCTCTCGGTGGTCGCCCATCCTTCGTAGACGGGGATGCCCATCGCCCAGAGGAAGGTGATCCAGCCATGCGACATCCGGGCGCCGCCGGACAGGGCGAAGCGGAAGCGCTTGCCCAGACGGGCGCGGAACGGCGCGAAGACGAAGCGCTCGAACTGTCGTAGCTGCCAGCCCTGGAATCCCGGCGGCCGGCCGTGGCGCTCGCGGTAGGGGAGCGCCTGGCGCGAGATCCGGACGATCCGGCGATAGAGCCGCTGGCGCCATTCGCTCTGCTGCTGGACCCGGTCGAATTGCCAGTTGAGGAGGAGCTTCCAGAGGCCGGGGTCGGAGGTGAAGGCGTGCGGCTCGACGGCGGCCAGATCGGCGAGCGCCGAGCTCGCGGAGGGGGAGTGCGCGATCGTGGCGCCGAGGCCGAGACAGAGATAGTGGAACGCGCGCTCGGAGGCGTGGGCGAGCGACAGGGTCGAGAGCGCCACGTCGCCCGGCCCGAGCGGAAAACCGCCGCGGGCGAGCGCGGCGGCGGCCGCCGTGATCCGGCCGTGCGTCAGCTCGATCGCCCGCGGCTCGCCGTGGGCTCCCGCGGTATAGGCGAGCGTCGCCACCTCGTCGGGTCTCCGCTCGGCGGCGCGGCGGAGCAGCTCGTCGAGCGTAAAGCCGGCGTCGCCTTGCGCGAGGAATGCGCGAAGCGAGACCGATCGCTCGGTGTCGGTCGGCTCTTCGTCCCACGCGGCGGCCGTGGGGGCACCGTCGAAGCGGACGATCCGGCGAAGAGCGGGAAGCGATCCGTCCCGGATTCGCAGCGCGAGCTCCCGCGCCGCGGGCTCCGAGGCGACGAACGACACCACGGCGGCCGACTCGGCCAGGCGCTCACCGAGTGCGTCCGGAGGAAGCTCCTCGGGCAGCGGAACGACCACGGCACCGATCGCTGAGGCGGCGAGGTCGACGGCGGTCCAGGAGGGACCTCCGCGGGCGACCAACGCCACCCGGTCGCCGGGGGTGACGCCGAGCGCGCGCAGGCCGGCGGCGGCCGCGCGAATCCGCTCGCCGAGCGCGCGGGCGGAGACCGGCGCCCATCCCTCGGCGCGCGATTCGAGGATCACCGCGGGCCGGTCGGCCGCAATCATCCGGGCGAGGAGGTCGCCGAGCGTCGCGGGGAAAGCGGAGGCCGGGAGGGACGAGACGATCGATGGGGTCGATGAGATCGACGCGATCGACGCGATCGATGCGATCGATGCGATCGACGCGATCGACGCCGGCGCTCCGCCCGCGGGTTGCTCGCTTCGGTCCGCGGGCTCGAGCCGCGAGGCGAGGCCGCCGCTCGGTCGGAGCGCGATGCCCGCGAGCGGCACGACCGAGCGCCCGAGGATCGGCCGCACGAGGTGGCGACGCGCGAGCGTCGCGAGCACCAGCGGCATCTCGAGCAACGCGAGCTCGCGCGCGATGCACACCCGCGGCCCGCCGCCGAACGGGTAATAGGCGAAGCGCGGGCGCTCGGCCGCGCGCTCTGGGGCGAAACGGTCGGGGTCGAACCGTTCGGGCTCGTCCCACAGATCCGGACGGCGGTGGGTGACCCACGGGCAGACCACGACGAGCGAGCCCGCGGGGATGCGCCGGCCGTCGATCGCGTCGTCCTCGATCGCCACCCGCGAGAAGCTCCAGCTCGGCGGGTAGAGCCGCATCGACTCTTCGAGGATCTGGCGGGTGTAGGGGAGGCGCGCGGCGTCGGCGAACTCCGGGATCCGGTCGCCGAGGACGCTCCTCTGCTCGGCGAGCATCCGCGCCTCGATCTCCGGATGGCGGGCCAGCAGGTAGAACGTCCAGGTGAGCGCCATCGCGGTCGGGACGTGGCCCATCACCAGCATCATCATCAGCTCGTCGAGGATCTGCTCGTCCGAGAGCTCGCTCGCGTTGCGCTCGTCGCGGGCGGCGATCATGAACGAGAGGAAATCGGTGGCGCCCCGGCCCTCCGCCCGGCGGGCGGCGAGCGTCCTGCGCACCTCCTTTTCGAGGCGCTTGAGCGCGAGGAGGAGCGACACGTTCTC
>JBGAGQ010000079.1:0-27753 GCA_044226625.1 Thermoanaerobaculia bacterium | reverse complement strand
GGTGACCGGCTGGTTGATCGCCGCCGCCTGCACCGGATAGCAGAGGACGTCGGAGTAGGCGATGATCTTCGCCACCGAATCCGGCGGAGCCTGGTGGTTCTTCATGACGGGAACGCACAGCTGCGGCTCCGGCGTCTGCTGGAATAGCGCCTTCTGGCCGGGGATTCCGGCGTAGAGCGGATTCAGGTGGTTCAAGAAGATGGAGTCGATCGGTGCCGGTTCGCGGGGCTCGAAGCGGTAGCACTTGATGTCGAGCCACTGGATCAGCTGCAGGACCGCCGCCGGGATGATCTGGTTGTTCTTCCGCACCGGAACGCAGAGCTGCTGCGGCTCCCGGACGATGCCGTCGACGAACGGTCCGAGAATCGGCGGAATCTGCGGATTCAGGTGATCGAGGTGCAGGTCGAGATCGAGCGACGGTCCGGAGATCTGGTAGCACTTGAGATCGGCGAAGCGCAGGAACGGCAGCACCGTCGCGGGCGGTTGGACCTGGTTCTTGTAGACCGGAACGCACAGCTCCTGCGGCTTGCCGAGGACCACGTTCTCAGGCGGCAGCCCCTTCTCGACGAAATAGGGATTCAAGTGGTCGAGCTGGAGCGGCACGTTGAGCGGCGGCTGGTCGTTCAGCCTGTAGCAGCGCAGGTCGAGGTTGGAGACGAAATCCTTGGGCGTCGGAAGCGCCTGAGCGGAAAGGGCGACCGGAAGGGCGAGGGCGAGCACTAGGGCGGACGCCGCGACCCATCGGGCGGGACGGACCTGTTGAGACATAGCTCCTCCTTGCTGCGGGACCCGCAAGGGCCGAGCAGCCGTCGTCTTTTTGAAACGCCGTTGTTTGGAGTTTCCGCGACGTGCGGTGCCATGGCGGTCCGTCGCTGATCTTTGCGACGACGAATTCGCGACACGTCTACTGTAAGGGGTGCGCCCGCAGTGTCCAGCGGGACAGCGGATTCCTTCCGCCCATCGGCATAGAATCACGCGCCGTGACCGAACCCCAGGACGTCTCTCCCGTCGGCTCGCCCGCGCACGGCGGCGATCAAATCGGCCTCGCGCTCGCGCGCGAAGGCGTCCGCTTCCTCTACACGCTGTGCGGCGGCCACATCGCGCCGATCCTCACCGGAGCGCAGCGCGCGGGTATTCGGGTGATCGACGTGCGCGACGAGGCCAGCGCGGTTTTCGCGGCCGACGCCACGGCGCGCCTCACCGGCATTCCGGGCGTCGCGGCGGTGACGGCGGGCCCGGGAGTGACCAACGCGATCACCGCGCTCAAGAACGCCCAGCTCGCCGAGATGCCGCTCGTCCTCTTCGGCGGTGCGACGGCGACGCTGCTGCGCGGGCGGGGCGCGCTCCAGGACATCGATCAGCTCACCCTGCTCGAGACGGCGGCGAAGTGGCTCGCGAGCTGCGAAAAGGTCCGTGAGCTCGGTCCCGCCGTGCACCAGGCGTTCACGGTCGCGCGCGCCGGAGTTCCCGGCCCGGTCTTCCTCGAGACGCCCGTCGACCTGCTCTATCCCGAATCGCTGGTGAGGGATTGGTATCAGGCCGCCGCGGGCAAGGGCAGGAATCTGCCGAGCCGCCTGCTCGCCGGCTATCTACGCCGCCACACCGACCGCCTCTTCCGAGGTGTGCGGAACGAGCCGGGCGAGCCGCGCATCGTCCCCCTCGCCGAGCCGTCGCGCGCCAAGCTGCGCAGCGTCGCCGCGGCGCTCGCTCGCGCCGAGCGCCCGGTCCTCGTGGTCGGAAGCCAGGCGGTCGCCTCGGTCGCTGACGTTCCGCGCATCGCTGCCGCCATCGAGGCGCTCGGCCTCCCGGTCTACCTCGCGGGAGGCGCCCGCGGCCTGCTCGGCGCCCGGCATACGCTCCAGCTCCGCCACAAAAGGAAAGAGGCGCTCCGCGAGGCGGATCTGGTGATTCTCGCGGGGCAGCCTATTGATTTCCGCTTAGATTACGGGCGGCATATCCACCGTGCCGCAAAGCTCGTGGCGCTCGCCCGGTCCACGGAGGGCTTCGCCCGGAACCGCCGCCCCTCGATCTCGATCGACGCGGACGCGGGCCGCTCGCTGATCGAGCTTGCGAGCCTCGCGGGAGGAGACGCCGGCCGCCGCGCCCCCTGGCTCGCCGCGCTCCGCGCCCGTGACGACGAGCGGGAAAAGCAGATCGACGAAGGAGCGGCCGAGCGTCTGCCCGACGGCGTCAACCCGATCCGGCTGTTCCGGGAGATCGAGAAGATCCTGCCGGACGACTCGGTCCTTGTGGCCGATGGGGGCGACTTCGTGGCCACGGCTGCCTATACGCTGTCCCCCAGGAAACCGCTCTCCTGGCTCGACCCCGGAGTCTTCGGGACGCTAGGAGTCGGAGGAGGCTTCGCCCTCGCCGCGAGCCTGTGCCGGCCCGAGTCCGAGACCTGGCTGCTATGGGGGGATGGCTCGTGCGCCTTCAGTCTTGCGGAGTTCGACTCCATGGCCCGCCACGGCGCGCCGGTGGTGGCGATTGTCGGAAACGACGCGTCGTGGAGTCAGATTGCCCGCGAGCAGGTGGAGGTCCTGGGAGACCCGGTCTCCACGGTGCTAGCTCGGACGGACTACCATCGGGTTGCCGAGGGGTATGGGGGGAAGGGCTTTATGCTGGATAAGGATGAGCATATCGGCGGAGTCCTGACCGACGCGCGTGCCGCGCTGCGGCAAGGCAAGCCGGTGCTCGTAAATGTCCACCTGGGGCGGAGCGAGTTCCGGAAGGGGTCGGTTTCGATGTAGGGCGGCTTTGCCGGCGAGGTTGTCTCTGAAGACCCTATGTCCGGCACCTGTGCTTCTTAGACGCCGTGTTGACAGTGATCCGAAAACTATGAAAGCTTCGCGTTACCCTCCGATGGCTACTAGAGTCCGAAAGAGACACTGCTGTTCGACAGCGGTCGCGTATGAGCAGCGCTGGGACAAGGCTTTCCAGCGCCGAGAACCGTCTCTCATTTAACGGAGGGTTAAAGCGGATGACCTTATTTTGGGCCATGTTACTTATCTTGAGGCGTGGATTTAGGTTTTCGGGCAATCTAAATCTGGAGGGAGACGCCCCGTACCACCCAATTTCAGAGGCTGGCAACGGGATTGACCCCGTCGGCTAAACGACATAACTCTCCAAGGAGAACTGAGATGGAATTCATGTCCGATGGTGGCACAGTCATCGATCCCGTTGGCGGCATGCAGGTAGACGGTGGTTCAATTATAGATCCGGTCGGTATGTCTATTTGATTGTCAGCGATGTACGGACCGCCGTTCGAGTACGGACGGCGGCGCGCTCGGCCAAGAGAAGAGGTGTGTTTGGGGCGGCCGCACCTGAACAGTTCGATAATCGGTACGGTCAAACCGCCCAGAGTCATTTTAGGAGTGCTCGCCCATGCGCAATGGCTCCTTTTCTTGGCTGCACTTGACAGATCTCCATTACGGATTAAAGGGCCAGGACTGCCTGTGGCCCACGCTACGCGAGCCCTTCCTAGACAGTCTCTCAGATCTCCACAAAAGGTGTGGACCCTGGGATGCTGTTGTGTTTACGGGAGATCTTGTCCAATCAGGTGAAACAGCCCAGTTCCAAGCGATGCAGGAGCAGGTGCTAAAGCCTTTATGGGTGAGGCTTTGCGAGCTGCAGTCATCCCAAATTGCCTTGCTCGCGGTACCTGGGAATCACGATCTGTATCGCCCGAATCCTATGGAAGACAACCCGGCTGTCGACACCCTATTGGATCCAGATGGGTATCAGCGAGTCGAAGGAAAGTTCTGGGATCAATCCACAGGAGGCTACAGACGCGTGATAGATGGCGCGTTTGCCTCCTATAGCCAGTGGTGGGAACAAGCTCCCCACCGTCCTCCTGGCATTAGAGTCGGAGCATTACCAGGAGACTACTCTGTCACGCTAGAGGCCGGAGATCGACAGGTCGGCGTGATTGGTTTGAACACCTCCTTTCTTCAACTGGCGGGCGGAGACTATGAAGGACATTTGGTGTGGGATGCTCGGCAGGTTCAGGCTGTATGCGGCGAAGGTGTTGATGTATGGTCGAATAGCCACGACATTGCCATCTTGCTAACCCATCACGGACCTCGCTGGTTGACTCCCCAGGCTCAGCAACATGGGGGATCGGAAATCGCGCCGCCAGGACGATTTGCGGTTCATCTTTTCGGCCACCAACACGAGCCCGAAATCACTTACCTACAGTTTGGTGGCTCCCCGCATGCAGTGCACCGATGCCAGGGATGTTCCGTTTTTGGGATGGAGAGATTTGGGGAACCACCAAGGATAAGGCGAGTTCACGGATATTCAGCAGGCCGCATCGACTTTTCCGGCACAGGCGCTCATCTTCGCCTCTGGCCGCGCCTCGCGACATCGGCGACAGGACGATGGCGGTTTATTCCCGACCACGAGCATGCGGAGCTAAGAAAGGATGAGGGAACCTCGCCAGTATCCGTTGTTACGAGACCTCGGAATTCAAAACGGAGTCGACGCGTTAACGGCGAACATTCCGTCGGCTTCCATCGAGCTCCTGGCATCCGATCAATGTTACTTCCACGTCGGCCGTTTTTCGGGAGAAAAGAGGAACTAGAGAAGGTCGCGAAATACCTTCGGCCGGAAAATCGGAGCTGGGGAGTAGTCTTGGACGGCCCGGGAGGAGTAGGAAAGACGGCCTTAGCCTTGGAAGCAGCCCACAGAGCTCCAGTTGAACACTTTCCTCTTAAGCTCTGGTTCACGGCTAAGGTCAGCGAGCTGCTCCCTGAGGGCGAACGAAAGCTGGAAGCCGCTCGTGTGGAGAGCTTCTATGCGCTACTGAGCGAGATTGGTCGGGCGCTTAGTCGTGATGACATACCAAAAGCTGTACCTGAAATGCAGCCTCAGCTTGTACGCCATGCACTTGCAGACTACCGCGCCCTTTTGGTTTTAGACAATCTGGAGTCCTTTAATAAAAGGGAGCAGGCAAGGACATTCGAGCTGCTGGAGACCTTGCCTCCAGGTTGTCGCGCTATAGTCACAAGTCGATACAGTGCGTACGCTTCGACCGCAGCGCACCTTCGGCTAGACCGCTTAGAGCATGAGGCAGCGGACCTGCTGCTAATCGAGTTGGGAAGGCGTTGGAAACCGGTTGCCAACCTTTCAAAGATTGATCGTGATCGCCTCTATGCAGAAACTGGTGGAAATCCCTTATTGCTCACGTGGGTTGCTGGGCAGCTCGGTAGGATCACTGGTCGCTGCCGCACTGTGTCTGAAGCTGTGTCGCGTCTACAGGAAGCCCATCGGCGTGAGAAACAAGATGTCAAGAATGACCCCCTTGACTTTGCCTTTAGGGATCTAGCCGAAACCTTTTCGGCTGAAGAAGCGGCCGTATTATCGGCTTTGGTTTATTTCGACCGACCGGCGCCTGTTGATTGGCTAATCCCATTGACTCGCTTAAGTCCGACGGCTGTCGATACCGCCCTCGACGGCCTTCGAGATCGAGCTTTGCTAATCGAAGATGAGCAGGCCCGCACCTGGTTGCTTCCTCCTATGGCCGCTCGATTCTTGCGGCGCACGTGTCCCCGCACGGTTGAAATCAGTGGTCAGCGTCTAGCAGAACAGGTGCATCAACTAGCGACAATGAACGGGTATCGCCAGTTTTCCCGATTTCCCATGCTGGAAGAATCATGGCCCAAAATTGCAGCTGCACTTCCGGTGCTCATTTCTGGAGACAACCGCCGTCTCCAGGAGACATGTGATGCACTGTATAGATTCCTTGATTCTTCCGGGCGTTGGGATATCAGACTTGCTCTGAGCGAAGCAGCCGAGACCAGTGCTGAACGTGCTGAAGATTTCATGAATGCTGGTCGCAGAGCCTATGACATTGGCTATGGCCATTATTTACGCGGACAGTCCGCAGAGGTTTTAACATGTGCTAACCGCGCCGCTCGCCATTGGGGGAAGACGCCGGATGCAGGTGCACATGAACATGCACTGGCAATTTTCTTGCGTGGCCAAGGATGCCGGTTGGGCAGAGACTACCCGGGGGCGATCATTGCGCTCCAAGAGGCGCTCGATCTTTGGCGAGGGATCAAGTCCGACAGCTTTCCTGTCGCCAGTTGCTTTAATGCATTGGCGGAGGTTCTCCGCGAATCAAATCGTCTCGAGGAGGCGGAAAACTATTATCGAAATGCTCTTGCAATTGCGAGCCATTTGCCTGAGCCCGAGAGCGTTGCGACGTATACCGGCAACATCGCCGAGCTCGCTTTGGACCGTGGGGAGTGGTCGGAGGCTGAGCGCCTCGCGCGGGAGGCATTGAGACTCGCTGAAGATGTGGGTCGAAAGGAGTTGATCGCAGACGACTGCTGGCGATTAGCGAAAGCTCTTGTGCGGCAGGGGCACAGCGAAGAGGGACGTCCTTTTGCCGAACGTGCGGTTGCATGTCTAACGGAGCTACGCTCACCAGGATTAGCTGAGGCCAAAGTCGTTTTGGCTGAGTTTTCGGGAGCCAAATAGAGCGCAATAGGCTTTTTGCGACTGAGAGGCAGGCAGGTGGAGGCCTCTGGGAACGCCTGCCGCGAGTTAAAATCCTCGGAGAGACCTAACGTTCCCGGGAGGTTAGTTGATGCGCAAGTCCGTCTTGTTCCTGTTGACCCTCGGCGCCCCGCTCGCCGCCCAGCCCCCCCACCCGTTCTCCGCCCGGGACCTCTGGGTGATGGACCGGATCTCCGACCCGCAGCCGGACCCGCAGGGGAACCGGATCGCGTTCTCGGTCCGGCAGACGGACTTCGCGACCAACGGGGGGAAATACGACCTCTGGCTGGTGAACACGGATGGCTCGGGGCTCAAGCCGATCGCCGCGGATCCGAAGCGGGATACCGACCCGCGCTGGGCTCCGGACGGCAAGTCGCTCTATTTCCTGTCGACCCGGTCGGGTTCGTCGCAGATTTGGCGGGTGCCGGCCGACGGGGGTGCACCGGTGCAGGTCTCTAATTTGCCGCTCGACGTCTCGGCGCTCGAGGTTTCGCCGGATGGGGCGACGCTCGCGTTCAGCTTGGAGGTCTATCCGGATTGCGCCGATCTCGCCTGCACCAAGAAGCGGGCCGAAGAGGCGGAGGCGAACCAGGCGACGGGGAAGGTCTATGACCGCCTGTTCGTCCGGCGCTGGGATTCCTGGGGCAACGGCCGCCAGAACCACCTGTTCGTCATGCCGGCCGCCGGGGGCGCTCCGATCGATCTCTCGAAGTCGCTCGACGCCGACGTCCCTTCGCGGCCGTTCGGTGGGGCAGAGGAGTTTGCGTTTTCCCCCGATGGCAAGAGCGTCGTCTTCTCGGCGCGGATCTCGGGCAGTCGCGAGGCTTGGACCACGAACTTCGACCTCTATCGGGTGCCGGTCGACGGCTCCGCGGCGCCGCAGAACCTGACGGAGAGCAACCTCGCCTGGGACACCCAGCCGAGCTTCTCTCCCGACGGCAAGACGCTCGCCTACATGGCGATGACGCGTCCGGGTTTCGAAGCCGACCGGTTCCACATCCGCCTGCGCGACCTCGCGACGGGCTCCGAGAAGGAGCTCGCCGCCGCCTGGGATCGGACGCCGAACGAGCTGGTCTGGGCGCGCGACGGCAAGACGATCTACGCCTCGGCGACCGACACCGGCCGCGGGCCGCTGTTCGCGATCGACGTGGCGACGGGTAAGACCCGGAAGCTCACCTCGGAAGGGACGGTGCACTCTCCAGCGCTCGCCGGCAACCGGATCGTCTTCGGCCGCGACACGTTCAAGTCGCCGGTCGAGCTGTTCACGGTGGCGACCGACGGCTCCGGACTCACCCAGATCACCCACTGGAACGACGCGAAGCTCGCCGCGGTCCAGATGGCCGACGTCGAGCAATTCTCGTTCCAGGGCGCCCACGGCGATACGGTCTACGGCTGGGTCGGCAAGCCGGTCGGCTGGAAGGAAGGGGAGAAGGCGCCGATCGCTTTCCTCATCCACGGCGGGCCCCAGGGGTCGTTCGAGGAAAACTTCCACTACCGGTGGAACCCGCAGGTCTATGCCGGCGCCGGGTACGCGACCGTGATGATCGACTTCCACGGCTCGACCGGTTACGGCCAGGCGTTCACCGACGCGATCTCGAAGGACTGGGGCGGAGCGCCGCTCGAGGATCTACAGAAGGGCCTCGCCGCGGCGATCCAGAAGTATCCATGGCTCGACGGCTCGCGCGCCTGCGCGCTGGGCGCCTCCTACGGCGGCTACATGATCAATTGGATCGCCGGGCGCTGGCCCGACGGCTTCAAGTGCCTGGTCAACCACGACGGCCTGTTCGACCAGCGCGCCATGTACTACACGACCGAGGAGCTCTGGTTTCCGGAGTGGGAGCAGGGGGGACCGTACTTCGAGAACCCCGAGGCGCACGAGAAGTGGAATCCGGTGAACTATGTAGCAAATTGGAAGACTCCCATGTTGGTGGCACACGGGGGGCTCGATTATCGCGTTCCCGATGGACAGGGTATCGCGACCTTCACGGCGCTCCAGCGGCGGGGCATCCCCAGCCGCTTCCTCTACCTGCCGGACGAGGGGCATTGGGTACTTCACACGGCCAACAGCCTGCTTTGGCACGACACGGTTCTCGGCTGGCTCGATCGCTGGTTGAAATCGAACTGAGCACCGTTTCCACCGGGGACGGGCGCGGCGAGCCGCGCCTCGCCCGTCCCCGCGTTTCCCCGCCTTCCTCCGCGTTTTTCCGGTTTCCCCCCGCCTGGGGCGGTCTTCAAAGAGCCTCTGAATCACATCTTTCTTGGCGAAAGTTGTCCACCTTTGGTGGGGGTGCGGCAACATTCAGGGTAGAGCGTGCTAATTGCAGTAGATTGAAAGAGATAGCTTCGAGAAGGATCTGCGAAATCGACTTGAGGGAAGCGCCATGAATACCGCCCAAATTCCCATGCCCGGAGCCCTGCGTTTGCGCAACCTGCACGCTCTCGACGCCCAGAACGGCGCCTGCGACTTGATCTACGACCTGGAACGGGGGATGGTCCTCGAAGTTCCGTCGGAGCTTCAGGCGTATGTGAGCCTCGCTCTCGATCGGACGGAGCCGACCGAGGAAATGCTCAGCTGGCTGATCCATGAAGATCTCCTCACCTCGGACCGGTTCGCCGAGGGGGGGGAGGCGGAGGATCTCTCGGCGTCGGGCAAATGGTCGACGGCGAGCGGGGACCGGGAGTGGCAGCTCGACCGTCCGACCGAGGCCGAGCTGTTCGAGCTGATCGAGGGGATTTTCCGGCCGGGGGGCGAGCGCGGGCCGGTGAAGATCCGCTGCCATTGGGAGATCGGCTTTCCGGGTGTGGTGGTCCTGCGCCGGTTCCTCGCCGAAGCGCGACGACTCGCCGCGGCCAGTCGGCGGGCGATCTCGTTCGAGATCACCCTTCCCGTCTCGGCGCTCGATGAGCCGACGGTCCGCTATCTGGTCGACGAGACGTTCCCACTGCGCGTTCTGGCCGGCCCGGTCTCCTTGTGCGAAGCCGAGCGGAAGCTGGCGCCGGTCCTCGCTTCGCTCGCCCACCGGTTGGGCGATCGCCTGACCCTGGGGCTCGATTTCTCCCGCGGCGTCCGCTTGCGTGACGCCTGGCAACTCGCCGAAAGCTCGGGGATCCAACATCTCGACATCGCGTGGCCGACGGGTGAAGAGCCGAGAAGCGGCGGAGAGCTCCGCGATCTCGTGACGGACCTCCAGACGATCTCGGAGGAAATCTGTTCCGGGCTCGAGGCGCAGGCCGCGCCGATCGATTTCCAGCCGCTCACGCGGCTGGTCGGCCGGCTGCTCCAACGCGAGCCGATGTTCGACTTCGATCGGGAGCCGGTGCGCCGCCCCGCCTGGATCGGCGACGTCGACTCGACTTTCGGTCTGCGCGACATGGAACCGTCCGAGGTCGCGAGCCTTTGGGTAGGCGTCGACGGATTCGGCGGTGGGCCGCGGACGACCGCCGCGTGCGATGGCTGCTGGGCCCGCTACATCTGCGCGGAGAGCCGCATGATGCCGGCGTTCAGCGCGGCGTCGGAGCCGGTCGAGCAGCGCTGCGAGCTGCTGCGGGTCCTGTTCGAGTCGGGGGTTCGCCTCCATTACCGCCTGAGCCAGATGGATCCGCTCGCCACCCAGCCGTTCCTCGAGTTGGCGCTCCGTTCCTCGTCCGA
This sequence comes from Thermoanaerobaculia bacterium, assembly GCA_044226625.1. Lineage (GTDB taxonomy): Bacteria > Acidobacteriota > Thermoanaerobaculia > Multivoradales > UBA5704 > DASYKS01. The sequence goes on along the minus strand of JBGAGQ010000079.1, from coordinate 17,603 downwards.
TCCACGGCGCGGCGTGATCGGGGTGCGCTGCTAGCCCGCCAGAAGCGACAGGATCGCGAACGACAGCGCGGCGAGGGTTACCGGCACGCCGATCCGCGCGTGCTCGCGAAATCCGAGCCGGATGCCGATCCGGGCGGCTTGCTCGGCGACGATCAGATTCGCGATGCTGCCGATCAGCAGGGCGTTGCCGGCGAACGTGCTGGCGAGCGCCAGGGCATGACCCACCGCGGCCCCCTTGCCAGCGAACGGCAGGAGCATCATCACGGCGGGGACGTTGCCCACCAGGTTGCTGAGCAGGGCGACCACCGGCACGAGGACCGGCGGATGGGTGAGATCGATGCCCGCCTGCGCAACCCGGTCGCCCACCCAGGCGGTCCAGCCCGATAGCTCGAACCCCCGGACCACCACGAACAGCCCGACGAACAGGGCGAGCAGCGGCCAGTCGACCAGATCGAGCATGTCGCGGGTCGGGTTGCGCCGGCTCACCAGCACGACGCCGGCGATTGCGAGCGCGGTGAGCGGCAGCGGAACCGGGGAGAGAAAGAGGGGGATCGCCGCGAGCGTGAGAAAGACCGCCTTGATCGCCTGTCGGCGATCGAGCGGCGGATCCGCCGGTTGGTCGATCGCCACGCGCGGCGCGGTCCGGCGCCCGAGCCGCGGCGCGAGCAGGGCGTAGAGCACGACCAGGGAGGCCGCGACCGGCAGCGCGCAGGCGACCACGAACGGGAGGAAAGGCAGCGCCAGCCGCTGGGCGATCAGGATGTTCTGCGGATTGCCGATCGGCGTGAGCGCGCTGCCGAGGTTCGAGGCGCAGGCGAGCGCGACCAGGTGGGGGAGGGGATCCCGGCCCGAAGCGAGCAGGGCGCCGCCGAGGAGAGGGGCGAGCGCGAAGCAGACGACGTCGTTGGTGAGCAGCGCCGCGAGCGCCGCGCCGATCACGATCGTTCCGGCGAGCAGGCGACGCTCGTCGGCGATCGCGACCAGCCGCCGCCCGATCGCGCCGTAGAGCCCCGAGATCCGATACTGGGCGGAGAGGATCATCATGCCGAACAGGAGGGCGAGAGTCGGCGCGTCCACCGCGTCTTTCGCCTGCGCTACGTCGATCGCTCCAGTGGCGAGGAAGGCGACGGCGCCGAGCAGCGCGAAACCGGTCCGGTCGAGGCGGAACGGCGGGATCTGGCCGAGCGCCAAGCCCAGGTAGGTGAGGCCGAACAGGGCGAGCGGCAGGAACGGCGGCGCCGCCGTCATTCCCGTGCCGATTCCCATGTCATTCCAGGGTGGGCCGGCCGGCCGGCGGGCGGACTCACCGTCCCGCTTGTGCGCCCGGGGCGCCCTTCAGATGGAGGTCGAGGAAGCGGAGCACTGCCTCGTATCCTTTCGCCTGGTTCGCTTTCTTGGTGAAGCCGTGCCCTTCGTCGGGAAACACTACGTATTCGACCGGAACGCCGTTCTTCCGGACTGCGGCGACGATCTCGTCCGACTCGGCCTTGAGCACGCGCGGATCGTTCGCTCCCTGGAGGACGATCAACGGCTTGACGATGTTCTGGGCGTGGAAGAGCGGCGAGATCCGGGTCAGGTAGTCGCGATCGGCGGCCGGATCGCCGAGCTCCTTGTAGAGCGCCTGGCGCGTCGTCGCCCACCACGCGGGAATGCTCTCGAGCGTCCGCACCCAGTTGGAGACGCCGAAGAGGTCCACGCCGACGGGAAATTCCTGCGGCCGGAACGCGAGCGCGGCGAGCACCATGTAGCCGCCGTAGCTTCCGCCCAGGATGCCGATCTTGTTCGGATCGATCACGCCGGTCGCCTCGAGCATCTTCTTGGCGTCCACGCAGTCGTCGAGGTCGGCGTTGCCATGCTTCCGGTCGTCCATCTGGAAGAACGTCTTGCCGTAGCCCGAGCTCCCGCGGTTGTTGATCGCGTAGACCGCGTAGCCGTGGTTCGCCAGGTACTGGATGAATGCCCGATAGCCCACCCGCGACTGGTCGCCCGGGCCCCCGTGCACCCAGACCACCGCGGGCGCGGGATGCGCGGGCGTCACCCCTTTCGGCATGTAGAGGAGCCCCGGGATGATGACCCCATCGCGGGCGCGGAAGCGCACCACCTGGGCGTCCACCAGGGCTTTCGGGTCGAGGCTCGGATCGAGCGCCCGGGTGAGCGGGCGAAGCTCGCGGCTCGTCAGGTCGTAGACCAGGAGATTCGCGGGCGAGCGTGCGGAGTCGGCGTAGAAGGCGAGCCGCTTGCCGTCGGCGGAGAACCGAACGCTCGCGATCTCCGCGTCGGGGAGCGCGGGGAGGTCGACCGGCTTCATTCCCGCGGTCTCGAACAGCTGAATCTCGGTCCGCGCGTCGCGATTGATCGAAACGGCGAGCAGGCGGCCGTCCTTGGAGAGGACCGCGTCCGTCACGTCCCATTCCGGGGCGAGCACCACCTCCCGCTTGCCGGTCGCGATCTCGTACCGCACCAGCTTCTGGAACTCGGTCCCCTCGTTCGTGCGGTAGTAGAGCCAGGCGCTGTCGCGGCTGAACGGCCCGGCGTCGTGGGAGCTTTCTCCTTCGTGGGCCGTGATGTGTTTCGTCTGCCGCGTCGTCCGGTCGTAGAGATAGATGTCGTTGTCGAGCGTCGTCTGCGCCTTGCCGAGCGCCAGCCACCGCTGGTCGGGCGAGATGCCGCGCAGCTCGTAGCCGCCGTCGTTCTGGAACAGCAGCTCGCGCGCATAGCCGTCGGTCGAGATGCGATAGAGGTCGAAGTACTTCGGATCGCGCTCGTTGGTGAGGACGAAGAACGAGGCGTCGTCGGCCGACCAGGTACCGAACTCCGCCTTCACTTTTTCGCCCGGCGTGAGGTCGCGCACCGAACCGTCGAGCTCGCGCACGTAGACGTGGGAGATCTCGTTGCCCCCCTGGTCGGAGGAGAAGAGGAAGCGCTCGTCGCGCGGGAAATAGCCGATCGTGCGGAGCGTCTCGGTCGACCGGGTGAGCTGGATCGGCTCGCCCCCCGCGATCGGCAGGGCGAAGGCGTTGAAGACACCGGTCTGGTCGGAGGAGACGAGGACCTTCGAGCCGTCGGGAGAAAACGAAGCGCCGAAGAAATTGGTGGTGCCGAGAAACTGCTCGATCGTGTAGCTCGGCGCGGCGGGCTCGGCCGGAGCGGTCGGGAGGGCCGGGGCCGCGGGCACCGCGGGCTGGGACGCTGCCGTGCGAGGAGCCGGCGCGGTGCGGCTTCCCGTGCCGCAAGCGAAGCTGAAACCGAGGCAGAGGCCGAAGACGGCTGCGGTCAGCGCAGATCGACGCAAGGGGGAGGCGGGCTCGAACATGTCTGTCTCCTCGAAACGGGACCCGTGAGCCCGTGGACGAGACCAGACTCTACCAGTCCCTTTTCAACTCGCCGGGCTCGCCGCGAAGATCGAAACGCCTCGTTCGAGATCAACCGCCCGGCGGGCGCTCGTGCCCGGACCGGTCGGCGTAACCGGTGAGCTCGACGTACCCGTCGCCCGCGATCGGTCGTCCGCCGCTCGTTCCGGAGACCGCCACCGCCCCTTCCCAGTAGGTGAACGGCCCGGCCAGCTCCTGGTCGGCGAGCTTCGGACGCAGCTCGAGGTCGAGCGACTCTCCGGGGATGCGGATTCGCCAGCCGGCAGGGTAGCGGCTGCCGCTGCGACGGCTGGTCCAGGTGGCGGTCTCGCCCAGCTCGAGCTTCCCCCATTCGACCGTGCGGGCCGAACCGTCCACACCGATCACCGTACCGAGGCTTTCGGGGGCCGCCGTACCGTCCTCCTGGCGGAGTCGGTAGAGCATCACCTCGCGTCCGTCGGCGAGCCGGAGCGCGAACCAGTCCCACCCGGCGAGGCCGGCGGGCAGACCTCCTGTGCTCCATTCGCGATCGAGCCAGGCGATTCCCGTCACTTCGAAGCTGGTGGCGCCGATCTGGACCGTGCCTCGGGCCGGCATGCGGGGGAGCGAGTAGTAGTAGCTCGCCTCGCCCGGGGCCGGACCTTTCTTCGAGAGCCCCCGGTCGCCTTGAAGAACCGGCGGTACCCCTTCGTCGAGAACCAGGTCGAGCCGACGGGTATCCGCCCCTCGCCCCGCGCGGGCTCGCAGGTGGGCGGGCCAAACCGGTCCGGAAGGATCTCCCGGCTTGGCCGGGGCCGCGCTCTCGAGCGACCAGTCGTCCAGCCAGACGCGAAACGGCGTGGCGGTCGCTCCGGCGAGGCCGAGCGCCGCGCGGCGGAAGCGCTCGAAGGATCGGAATCCGCTCCCTCCGGGCGCTAGGTCCGAGACCGCGAAATGGCCAAGGTAGACGTCGCGCGCGCCCCAGCGCGAGGCGCGCTCTGCCGCGACGGGAGCGAGCGCCCGGCGGAAGAGGGTCCACTGGAATCCGAACGAGCGCCCTTCGCGGCTCTTCAGGTGGCCAGTGACGTACCACCATTCGGTCCGGAAATCGGGATGCGGCCCGTGGTCGGCCGGAAAGACGAACGTCCGCGGCGCGAGCGCGCGGGAGAACCCGCGGTCCTCCGCCGCATCGCGCGAGGAAAGCGAAGCGGCGACCCCGCGCGCCCCGCCACCGGGGCCGACCCTCTCCGCCGGCCGGCCGCCGCAGGCCGAGAGGAGGATAAGCGGCATCACGAGGAGCGACCGGAGGAGGTGTCTCTTCGGGCTGTGGCTTCCGTGCATGGAGGGGCGGAGCTCGCCTCCACCCGCGGAGGCCACGGATCTCTGGCGGAGGCTAGCTCCGCCCCTACGGAAATCGCCGAGGGCCGTGCTCATCCCCGATTCCTCATTCCTCGCGGAGCGCCTCGGCGGGGGAGGTGCGCGCCATGCGCCGCGCCGGAAAGATCCCGGCGAGCAGCGCGGCCGAGAGCGCGAGCGCCACCGCGCCGAGGAACACCCCCGGCGTCAGCTCGAGGTCCATGCTCCAGCCGAACGAGCGGCGGTTGATCACCTCGACCAGGACCAGCGCCAGGACGAAGCCCACGGGGAGCGAGAGGAGGCCGGCCGAGAGGCCCAACAGGCCGGTCTCGGCGGCGACCAAGGCGCCCACCTCGCCGTTCGTCATGCCGAGCGCGCGCAGCACGCCGATTTCTCGGGTCCGTTCGAGCTGGAGCGCGAGGAGCGCCTGGAGCACGCCAAGGAAGGCGACCAGCCCCGCCAGCAGGCGGAGCACCCCGGTGATCCGAAAGGTCCGGTCGAAGACCACGAGCGAGCGGCGCTTGAGCTCCTTGGTGCTCCGCACCCCGAGCGGCCGGCTCGGGTCGAGAGCGCGGACGGCCGCCGCGACCCGCGCGACCTCGTTCTCGCTCGCGCCGGGCGCGAGATCGAGCCCAATTCCCGAGACCCGGTCGTCGCGCCAGAGACGCCGGTAGTGCTCGCGGTCGATCATCGCGATGCCCCGGTCGGAGGCGTAATCCTGATAGATCCCGGCGACGCGGAAGCGCCGGACGCCCATGGCCGTCGCGAGCGGCAGGGTCGAGCCGACCTCGAGCCCGAGGCGGGTGGCGAGCGGCTCGGAAGCGAGGATCTCCCCGCGCGCGAAGCCGGCCCAGGCCGCTTCGGGATCGCCTTGCCGCAGCACCGTCGCCGCGGGGTCCGCCTCCACGGCGACCAGGCGGACGGTGCCCGCCGCCCGGTTGCCGGAGGCCGGCGAAGCCGCCTCCGCCCGGCGGAGCGGCCAGACGCGGCGGACCCCGGGGATCGCGGCCAGCCGAACCAGGACCTCCGCCGGACGCGAGGCGCCGACGAAGCCCGAGTCTCGCTCCGCCGGGGCGACGTAGAGGTCGGCCGCGAGCGAACGGTCGAGCCACCGCTCGACGCTGCCTCGGAAGCTCGCGATCATCGCCCCCACACCGACGGTGACCGAGACGGCGACGACCAGGGCCGCCACGGCCACGCCGGTCCGCGAGAGGTTCCGCTCGAGGCTGGAGGCTGCCATCCTACCGAGCCAGTTGATCCGGCCGAGGCGGCCGGACCCGCGGGGCGGCCCACTGGGGGTGTTTCGCAGCGGCGCCCGAAACAGCCTGCCGAGGAGAACCGCGCCGCCTGGAGCGAGCAGGGCGAAGCCGAGGATCGCCCCGAACATCACGACGAACGACGCGAAGGCGCCGCCGAACGGCAGCGCGGCGAGCCCGAGCGCCAGGAACGCAGCGCCGCCCGCGCTCGCGCGGCGCAAAGCCCGGCCGCTTCGCGCTTCCAGCACCGAGCGGACGAGGACCCCCTGGGGCGGCGTGCCGGTCGCCTCGATCGCGGGGGGGAGCGCCGCGAGCAGCGTGACCCCGAGCCCCACGGCGACGGCCAGGGCGAACGTCGTCCAGGGAAGCGCGAGCTCCCGGACCGACAGGGCGAAATAGAGGTCGTTGATCGTCGAGGCGACGAGGCGCACCAAGCCGCGGCCGAGCGCCACCCCCACTACGAGGCCGAGGAGCGTGCCGGCCGCGCCGATCGCCGCGGCCTCCCAGAGCACGCCGCGGAAGATCTCCTGCCGCGTGGCACCGAGGGCGCGCAGCAGGCCGATCAGGCGCCGCCGCTCGACCACTAGGAAGGTCATCGTGTTGTAGATCAGAAACGTGCCGCACACCAGGGCGAGGAGGGAGAGCGCCTGGAGGTTCATCCGGAACGCGCGAGTCATCTCGTCGCCTTCGCGCAGGCGCCCCGCGGCTTCCCGCAGCACGAGACCGGGGGGGAGGAGAGCGCGGACCCGCTCGGTTTCCTGGGCGTTCTTGGGCAGGAGGAGGTCGATGCGGGACAGCCGGCCGAGGCGGCCGGTCGCCTCCTGCGCGGTGGATAGGTCGCAGACCAAGAGATCGTTGATCGAAGAGGCCTCCGCCTCTCCGGGCGGTAGCTCGATCGTTCCGGCGAGGAAGAGCGGATGGACCGCGGGGCCCAGGCGCGCGGGGAACCGGTCGCCCGGTGCAAGGCCGAGCCGCCCTGCGGTCGCGCGGGCGAGCAGGCAAGCGCCCGGCCGGTTGAGGAACGCCGCGAGGTCGAGCCCCGGGGTTCCTTCCTGGGTGCCCTGGCTGATCCTTCCGAACGCCGGTCGGAACGGCGCCTCGGAGAACGGATCGACGCCGAGCAGCGGGATCGCCTCGGGGCGCGAGCCCGGAGCGCGCGGAGTGACGACCGCCGTCGCCTCGATCACCGGCGCCGCGGGCTCGACTCCGGACTGGACGAGGCGGACGAAGACCTCCTCGGGGATCCCCTCGGGGGAGCTCGCGACGATCTCGTGCGTTGCCTTGCCCTGGAGCGCGCCGAGCGACAGCGCGAGGGCTTTCTTCGCGCTCTGGTTCGCGAGATCGATCGACAGGAAAACGGCAACCCCGAGCGCCACGCCGGCGACGGCGAGCGCGAGCTGCCAGGGGTGGCGGAGGAGATGCCGCCGGTTCGCGCGGGCGAGGAGCGGCGGTGTCCGCCGCCCGATCTCTCGATCGCGCCGGCTCACGCCGCCTCGGCGGTGCCGCGCTCGACCAGCCGCCCTTCGTGGAGCTCGAACCGGCGATCAGCGAGCCCGATCACCTCCTGGCTATGGGTCACCATGATCAAGGTCTTCCCAGCCCGGCGGGTGAGCCGGTCGAGCAGCGCGAGGACCTGCAGGCCGGTCTCGAGATCGAGGTTGCCGGTCGGCTCGTCGGCGAGAACCACTGCCGGCTCGTGGACCAGGGCGCGCGCGACGGCGATCCGCTGCTGCTCGCCCCCGGAGAGCCGATCGGGATAGGCGCCCGCGCGGTCGCCGAGGCCGACCTCGGCCAGCAGATCGCGCGCCCGGTCGAAATCCGACGCCGTGGTTTTGCCCGCGAGCTCGAGCGGCAGCCGAAGGTTCTCCTCGACCGTGAGCGTCGGGATCAGGTTGAAGAACTGGAAGACGAAACCGATCCGCCGCCGACGTAGCAGCGTCCGCTCCCGCTCCGAGAGGTTCGGCACGGAGATCCCCTCGAGGAGGACGTCGCCCGAAGTCGGCCGGTCGATCCCGGCGATCAGATGGAGGAGTGTCGATTTGCCCGAGCCGCTCCGTCCGAGCAGCACCGCGATCTCGCCGCGGCGGACGACGGTCGACGCACCCGCGAGCACCGTGCGCGAGCGTCCCGCTTCCTCGAAGGTCCGGGTGACGTCGCGGAGCGCGAGGATCGGGGCGGGCGGTGCCTCTGGATCGGGAGCGGGCATACTTGGATCGAGTGGGCTAACCGATGAGACCGGCCGGGTATTTCGAGAGGCGAGCCCGAGGCACGTGGGGCTCAGAAACGCCAAGAGCCCTCCAGGATGCGGAGGGCTCTCGAGTCGCCGGTTCGCCCGGCGCACGCGGCAGATCGGGCGCTTTAGCCCTGGGCGCCGGCCACGGCGCGGGTCAGGCGCGACTTGTAGCGTGAGGCGGTGTTGGCGTGGATCACCCTCTTCTTCGCCGTCACGTCGATCAGTCCGAGGGTCGCGGTCAGCATCTGCTGGGCACCCTGGACGTCGCCCCCTTCGACCGCGCTGCGCAGCTTCTTGATCGCGGTGCGCATCTTCGAGCGCTGACCGCGGTTCCGCTCACGGTTCGCGATGTTCTGCCGGTTCCGCTTCTCCGCCGACTTCGTATTCGCCATATCCTTCGTCGTCCTTCGTCGCTTCGATCGCCAAGGTCGGGAACTCCGACCGATCCGACCGTGGGTGAGCTGACTTTCGAGTTCGAGTCCGTTCGGGCCAAAAAGAAAGTCGCACCGCAGTGCGACTCAAGAGTTTTTACCACAACGCCCCGCGCGGGGTCAACCGCCGAGCTCGCGCAGGCGCTGGCGGGCGAGGTTCGCCTCGTCGCTCGCCGGGAAGTCGCGCACCACGCGCTGGAGCTCCAGGAGCCCCTTGGTCTTCTCGCCGAGCTCGATGTAACTGTAGCCGCGCTTCAAGCGCGCGCCCGCCGCCTTGTCGCTCTTCGGATAGCTCGACAGCAGCAGGTCGTACTGCTCGATCGCCTGGCGGTACTTCTTCTGCCGGTACCAGCACTCGCCGATCCAGTAGGTGGCGTTGTCGGCGAGGTCCGTGTTCGGGAAGTTCTGGAGGTACTCCTGGAACTCCCGCGCCGACAGGTCGTAGCTCCCTTTGAGGTAGTCGTTGTACGCCGCGTCGTAAAGCCCCTTGGGATCGGCGCCGCCGCGCACCGGCGGGGGAGCCTGCGCGCCCGGAGCGTTCGGGTCGAGCGGAGCGCCGGGAGCGTTCGGATCGACCACGGCGCCCGGCGGCGGTGCGCTCTGGAAGTTCTTGAGCTCCTGGTTCGTCGCCGCGATCTGCTGCGAGAGCTGCGAGAGGCGGTAGGTCGTGTCCTCGAGCTTCGCCTGGAGCGCCTCGATCTGGCCGGTGAGGTCTTGGAGCTTGACCTGCATGTCGGCCTCGGTCTTGAGCAGCGAGTCCATCTGCTTGCTCATCGACGTCTCGAGGTTGCCGACATCCGTCTTGCTGGGCGCGACCTGCTGCATCTGGAGCAACTGGCGCTGGACGTCGGAGATCTGGGTTTGGATCCCTTGGATGTCCTGCGTCGATACGCAGGCGCTCCCGGCGAGCGCCGGGAGCAACCCCAACGAGAGGCGGATCAGCCGCGCCGCTCGCATCGTTCGCCTCATCCGTTCGACCGGCCGGTCACGACCATGTGCGCGCGGCGGTTCTGCGAGAAGCAGCTCTCGTCGCTTTCGGTGCAAGCCGGGCGCTCCTCGCCGTAGGAGAGGGTGCGCAGCCGGGCCTCGGCCACGCCGAGCGAGGTGAGGTAGTCCTTCGTCGCGTTGGCGCGACGCTCGCCGAGCGCGAGGTTGTATTCGTTCGTGCCGCGCTCGTCGGCGTGCCCTTCGATCAGCAGCTGGAGCTGCGGCGCCGCCTTGAGCAGGTCGGCGTTGCGCGCCAGGCGGTCGCGGGTCTCGTCGGAGAGCGAGCTCTCGTCGTACTGGAAGTAGACGTCCGGTGCGAAGCCGCGGCGGCGCAGCTCGTCGTTGACCACCTGGAGATCGGCGGAGAGCAAGCGGTCCTCGACCTGGTCGTCGACCTTCGGCGCCACGGGCTCGGGCACCTCGGTCGCCGGCGCGGGCGGCGTCGGCTGGACCGTCGTCGTGTCGACGTTCAGATCCTGCGCCGGCGTGACCGGCTTCTTCTTCGGGCAGCCGTAGAGCCCGACCAGGGCTCCGGTGAGGATCAGGCAGGTGATCGCGGTGCGGTTCATCGGGGTCTCTCCTTCTCTCGGTGGAGGTGGCAATTTTCAAACGAAATCGATCCGGCGGACCCGGGACGGCTTTCGCAGTATATCGCGGCGAAGTGCGGGTTTTTTCGCTACTTCGGCCGCGACCAATCGGCCATGTCGTTGCTCCCCTCGGTGGTCAGCTGGCGTACGTTCGCGCCGTCGGCGGCGTCTAGGACGTAGATCTGTTTGGTTCCGGAACGGCGCGAGGTGAACGCGATCTTTCGGCCGTCGGGCGAGAAGGTCGGCGACTCGTTTTCCCCGGGTCCCGAGGTCAGCACGCGCGTGTCCTGGGTGACCACGTTGGTGACCGCGATCTGGAAGCGCCCGTCACGCCGCGTGGCGTAGGCGACCTCGGAGCCGTCCGGGCTCCACGACGCTCCGTCGTTGTAGCTTCCCTCGAAGGTTAGACGGCGCTGGTTCGCCCCTTCCTCGTCCATCAGGTAGAGATGAGGATTGCTGGCGCGGCTGGAGGTGAACGCGATCGTTCCCCCTTTCGGGCTCCAGGCGGGGTTGGTGTCGATCGCGGCCGACTGGGTGAGACGGCGCAGGTTGTTGCCGGAAGAGTCCGAAGAGAAGATCTCGATGTTGCCGCCGACCGAGCGCGAGAACGCGAGCCGCGAGCCGTCGGGCGAGTACGAGGGAGAGATGTTGAGCGTGCCCGAGGTGACCACCGGCCGCTTCTTGCCCGAGGCGACTTCGGCGAAGAAGATCCCCGGCGGACCGTTGACGAACGACGTGTAGGCGACGCCCTCGCCCGCCGGGTTCCAGGCCGGCGACATCGAGGTCGAGCGGTGGCCGGTTACGGCGTGGGGATTGCCTCCGTCGTAGTCCATCAGCCAGATCTCTTTCGTCTTGCCCCGTTCGGAGACGTAGGCGATCTCGGACAGCGCAAAGCCGGCGGCGCCGGTCAGGTAACGGATCACCTCGTCGGCGAAGGTATGGCCGATCCGGCGCGCGGTGGCGTAGCTGCCGCGATAGCGCTTGGCGAGGATCGACTGGCCGCTCTTGAGATCGAACAGCCGCCCTTCGAACACGACCTTTCCCTGCTCCTCGCGAAGATCGCCCGCGAGCAATACTTCGTTGCCGGTCGAGCGGTAGACGTCGCGATCTCGGAGCAGGTCGCCGCTCAGCGCGAGGCCCGAAAGCTGCTCGGGGCCCTGGATCTCGAAGTAGCCGGAGAAATCGAGGTCGGCGCGCACGGTGGTCTCGAGCTCCGTGGAGGCCGCCGCCCCTTCGCCCGCCGAAAAGCCCGCCTTGGCGTAGCGCGGGATCGCGAGGCGGATCTTCGCCTTCTGGTTGCGCGACAGCTCGAGCGTCACCTCACTGGGTTGCGCGCTCGGTTGGGTTCCCGGCACGGGCGCGGCGGTCGGCGGAGAGGAGGGCTGGGCGGGGGGCGGCGGGGTCTGGGCCCACGCCCAGGCCCAGCCCAGCAGGGCAAGTCCCGGGAGCGAGAACGCGACGAATCGGCGGGTCGGGCGAGAAGTCATGGCACCTCGGATCAACGGACGATCAGGTTCACGGAAAGGTTCGGGTTTCTGTAGCTCGCGGGCAGCGGCGGAAACGGCGCGGCGTTCTGGACCGCGCGCAACGCGGCGAGGTCGAAGGCGTTGATCCCGGACGTTTCGGCGACGTCGAGCTGGTCGATGTCGCCCCGCCGCAGGATGCGGAATCGCACGATGGTCCGGATGTTCGCCCCCACGCGAGGGGGCGTCCATTTAGAGTCGATCTGCCGCAGCAGCTGCTCGATGTAATAGCCGTAGGTGAAGTCCGGATCGATCGAGGCGATCCGGTCGCCGAACGGCGAGGTCCCGGCCGCGGTGCCCGAGGACGAACCGCGCGGTCCCACTTCCGTCCCCTTGGCCACGTCGGCGCCCGGTCCGGGAGCGCCGGTGCCGGAGGTCGGCTTGGCCGGCGCGGGCGGTTTGGTGGCCGGGGGCGCGGTCTGGGTCGGCTTGGCGGGCGCCGGATTCGCCGGTTTCGCCGTCGGGGCCGCCGGGGTCACGGCCTGCGGCGGCGGGTCGTTCCAGCCCTTCGGCCGCGGCAGCGGCCCGGTCGGCATCGGGACGGGCTGCGGCTTCGCGGGGGGCGTCTCCACCGGGGGCGGCTCGGGGGCGGGCGGTTCCGGCTCGGGGGGGGCCTCGGTTTCCGCGGGTTTCGGGGCCGGCGGCCCGGGGGCCTCGACGCGCTTGCGCGGGCGTTCGACGCCGAGCGCTTGGGCCGGGACGATCCGCGCGGCGACGAAGTCGATCGGCTCCGGGCGCGGCTTCAAGAGGGTGAGGGCGAGGGCGGCGCCGACCACGCCGAGATGGAGCACCGCCGCGGCCGTGAGCGCCGCGATCTCGCCGCGGCGCGACCGCTCGATCACCCGCGCGCGGTCGGAGAGCACCCGGAGGACGGCGTCCGCGGCCATGGTTCCGATCGCCTCAGCCTCAGCCCGAGCGGCCGCGGCCGGTTTCGGCGTCGCGCGCGTCGCGTCCGCTCCGCCCGTTGGGATCGGTCACCAGGCCGACGTTTTCGATGCCGCCCCGATAGAGCAGGTCGAGCACCTCGATCACTTTGCCGTACGGGACTTCGCGATCCCCTTTGAGGAAGACCGAGGAATCGCCCTTGGCGGCGATCTCGGTCTGGATCGCGCCGACCAGCGCTTCGCGGGTCACCGGCGTCTCGCGCAGGTAGAGCAGGCCGTCGCCGCGGATGGAGAGGACGAGGGGATCTTCCACCCGAAGCGGCAAATTCTTCGCGGCCGCCTGCGGAAGCTTCACCTCGATCCCTTGATGGAGCATCGGCGCCGCGACCATGAAGATGATCAGCAGCACGAGCATCACGTCGACCAGCGGCGTGACGTTGATGTCCGCGAGGAGGCCGTCCTCTTCCGGTTCGCCGAGTTGGAAAGCCATGGGGGAGCGGGCCTCTTTCGCCGTGCCGTCTCTAGGTGAAGTTCCGTTCGGCGAGGTTCAGGAGCTCGAGGGCGAAATCTTCCATCCGCGCCTTTTCCGAGCGCACGCGACCGGCGAGGTAGTTGTAGCTGATCAGCGCCGGGATCGCGGCCGCGAGGCCGGCCGCCGTGTTGATCAGCGCCTCGGCGATTCCGGGGGCGACGGTGACGATCGACGTCGAGCCGGTCGCGCCGATCTCGGAGAAGGCGACCATGATGCCCCAGACCGTGCCGAACAGGCCGATGAACGGCGTCGCGCCCGCGGTGGTGGCGAGAAACGGCGTCCAGCGCGTGAGGGCCTGGGTCTCGGTCGTCGCCGCCCGCTTGAGGCTCCGCTCGAGCGAGGTCATCGAGGTGATCTTGAGGCCGCGCCGTTCCCCCGCGGGACCCTCCGGGTTCGCGGCTTTGATCTGGCTATCGATCTCGGCGTAGCCCGCCTGGAAGATGCCCACCAGGGGCGAGGCCTCCAGACGTTTCGCAGCGGCGTTCACCTCGCTGAACTTCTGGCTCTGGTGGAACAGGTCGAGGAACTCGCGGCTCGCCCGCTCGGCGCGGCCGAGCTGGCGGATTTTGCCGAGGAGCACCGACCAGGAGACGAGCGAAAATCCGAGGAGGACGGCCAGGACCAGCTTGGCGACCGGTCCGGATTCGGTGAAGAAGCTGAAGAGACCCGGGCTCTCCGGGGCGACCGCGGGAGACGACTGCAGGAGAAAGGCGAGGATCATCGGCAGGTGGCGGGGTCCCGGTTTCGCTTCCGTGAGATCGTTCGTCGGCCGGTTCGGTTCCCCGGCCGGCGGGGCGAGGAATGCGGCAACGTAACACGTGCCGATTCGACCTGTCCACGCCCGGCAAGCAAAGCGCGCGCCGGGGGCTTCGAGCGCCGGTTCCCCGTGGTACTCTTCGGCCGTCGGCGATCCCCTTCGTCGGCGCGAAGCCGAACCGGCTTCCGGCGAACCGGGATCGCGTCGGCGGCGACCCGGTCGCCCGCTTCGAGTGCGGCGGGCCGCCCAGGCCCAGGCCCGAAACCGCGGTCCCCCGTTCGTGTCCGGACGGCACCTTTCAGAGGAGAACTCCCCGATGTCGAGAGTCGTGATCACCGGCGCCGCGGGCGCCCTGGGGAAGAGCGTGGTCAACCGCTTCCTCGCGGGCGGCGCGCGAGTCCTCGCGGTCGACGCGAACGAGGGCGGATTGGCCGAGCTCGCCGAGCTCGCGCCGTCCGAGACGCTCGCGGTGCGGCGCGTCGACCTCGCGAGCTCCGAAGCGGTCGGGCGGATGTTCGACGAGGTCGAGGGCGCGTCCGGGATTCCGAGCACGATCGTCCATCTCGTCGGCGGCTTCCGCTGGTCGCGTTTCGCCGATCTCTCCGACCGCGATTGGAGCTACCTGATCACGCTCAACCTCGAGACCACGTTCCGCATCTTTCGCGAGGCCGCGCGCCGGTTCGAGCGCGCGAAGCGGGGCTCGCTGGTCGCCGTCTCCGCCCCCGCGGCGTTCGAAGGGGCGGCCGGCGTGGGCGCCTACGCCGGAACCAAAGCCGCCGTGCTGCGGATGGTCGAATCGCTCGCCCGCGAGCTCGCGCCGAGCGGCGGCCGGGCGAACGCCGTGCTGCCCGGGACCATGGACACCCCCGCGAACCGCGCGAGCATGCCCGACGCCGATCCCGCCTCCTGGGCGCGGACGGAGGATGTGGCCGAGGCGATCTGGTTCCTCACCACCGACGCGGCGCGGGCGATCAACGGCGCGGCGGTACGGGTGCCGGGGCCGACTCTGCCTTGAGCGAATCGATTCGGTACGAACGGACCGTGACGCGATGACCCCACGACCGAAGCTCCTTTGGGATTCGAGCCTGGCGCCTTTCGAGGCGCCGGACGGGGCCGAGGCGTCGGACGTCGCGACCGATTTCGAAGCGGCGGCGTCTCTGGCCCGCCTCGGTCTCACGCGGGCGGACCTGCCGGCGCTCCTCGTCGCCGACGCCTTCGGCAAGCTGCGCCTCCTCGGAACGAAGCTCTCCGCCGACGAGGCGGCGGCGCTCGCCGACGGCCGCGGCGTCGAGGCCGCCACGCTCACGGTCTACAGCGCCGGCTGGTGCCCCGACTGTCGGATCGCAAAGCGCGTGCTGGCCGACGCGGGGGCCGCGTACGAGGAGGTCGACATCGATCGAGACGACGCCTCGGCCGAGCTCGTGATGGCACGCAGCGGCGGTCGGCGCGTCATCCCCACCCTCGTCTGGGACGGCCGCATTTGGGCGTTCAACCTGCCGCCTCCCGCGCTGCGGCGCCTGCTGAACGGCGCCCGCGCCGCCCCTTAGGTCCCACACTCACGAAGGAATTCCCGCGCGGCGTGTCCCGGCAGGACGAGACCTCCCGGCGCCGCGCTTCCCGATCGAAGAAACCGAGAGGAGACGTTCCGCGATGAAAATCGCCGTTTGCATCAAACAGGTGCCCGACGTCGAGGCCCGCCTGCGGGTGGCCAAGGACGGGCGCTGGATCGACGAAGAGGATCTCTCGTTCGTCACCAACGAGAGCGACCGGTACGCGTTGGAAGAGGGACTGAAGATCGCCGAGGCGACCGGCGGCGAGGTGGTGGTATTTAGCCTTGGCCCCGATCGGGTGAAGGACGCGTTGAAGAAGGCCCTCGCCGTGGGCGCCGCCCGCGCGGTCTTCTTGAAGGACCCGGCGTTTGCCGGCGGCGACGCGATCGCGACCGCCCGGGCGCTCGCCGCGGCGATCCGCCGCGAGAGCTTCGACCTCGTGCTCACCGGCAGCCAGTCGGACGACGTGGGCTACGGCGGCACCGGCTCGCTCGTCGCCGGACACCTCGGCTGGCCGCACGCCTGGCTGGTGATCGGCCTGGAGATCGAGTCCGGCGGCAAGACTGCCCAGGTCAAGCGCGAAATGGAATCGGGTATGAACGAGATCTTCCGTCTGAACCTCCCCGCCGTGATCGAGATCCAGGCGGGCATCAACCATCCGCGCTACGCCTCGCTCAAGGGGATCATGGGCGCGAACAAGAAACCGATCGACGAGGTGACCGCCGATGCCCTCGGGCTCGGCGCCGACGCGACCGGCCTCGCGGGCTCGCGGCTGGAGATCGTCTCGGTCTCCTTCCCCGAGAGCGGGCGCGGCGCGCAGATCCTCTCGGGTGACGCCGCCACGGCGGCCGGCGCGCTGGTCGAAAAGCTGCGCCAGGAAGCGAGGGTGATCTGATGTCGGGCACATCGAACAACGTTTGGGCGGTCCTCCAACTGCGCGACGGCCAGGTCTCCCGCGCCGCGCTCGAAACGATCGCCGCGGCGCAGAAGCTCGCGGCGGCGCTCGGCGGCAAGGCCGAGGCGGTGGTGCTCGGCTCCGGCGTGGGCGCGGCTGCCGAAGCGGCGGCGCAGCGCAACCTCGCGGCGGTCCACGTGGCCGATCACGCCGACCTCGCCGGCTATACCCCGGGCGCCTTCCTCGGCGCGCTCGCCCCGGCGATCCGCGCCGCGCGGCCCGCGTTCGTGGTCTTCGCCCACACCTATCAGACGGTCGATTACGCGCCGCGCCTCGCCCACGAGATCGACGCCGGGCTCCTGCCGCAGATCACCGGCTTCGTCGAGGACGGGGGGGCGCTCCTCTTCTCGCGGCCGATCCTCGGCGGCAAACTGCAGGCGAAGGTGAAGGTGAAGGGCGAAGGGACGGTGATCGTCTCCGTCCAGGCGGGCGCCTTCTCGGCCGATTCGGCCGCACCGGGCGCGTCTCCGGCGCCGATCTCGCCGCTCGCCGATCTGTCGGCCGTCAAGTCCGAGCGCGAGATCCTCGGCATCGAAGAGGTGGGCGGCGACCAGATCGATCTCACCAAGTCCGAGATCATCGTCGCGGTGGGCCGAGGCATCGGCGGCGGCGACAAGATGGGACCGGTCGAAGACCTCGCCAAGGCCCTCGGCGCCGAGATCGGAGCGAGCCGTCCGGTGATCGACAGCGGCTGGCTTCCGCGCGATCGGCAGATCGGTTCGTCCGGTCAGACAGTGGCGCCGAAGCTCTATCTCGCCCTCGGCATCTCCGGCGCGATCCAGCACCTGGTCGGCATGAAGGCGTCGAGCTGCGTGGTCGCGATCAACAAGGATCCGGGCGCGCCGATTTTCGCGGTCGCGAACTACGGCATCGTGGGCGACGTCCACGAGATCCTGCCGCCGCTCACCGCGGCGGTCAAAGCGGCCAAAGGCGCATGACGACTCCGTCCGAGCCGGCGACCAACTCTAAGGAGGCGCGAACCTCCGAGCTGGTCGCCGTGCTCGGCTTGGTCCCCCATCCCGAGGGGGGCTACTACACCCAGACCTACCGCGCCGCCGAAACCGTCCGGGCCGAGCACCTCCCCGAGCGCTTCGGTGGCGACCGGCCGTTTTCGACCGCCATCTACTTCCTCTTGAAGAGCGGTCACCCCAGCCACTTCCACCGGCTCAAGGCCGACGAGCTCTGGCATTTCCACGAAGGGAGCCCGGTCGAGATCCACCTCC
>JBGAGQ010000078.1:0-27949 GCA_044226625.1 Thermoanaerobaculia bacterium | reverse complement strand
AGGTCGCCCGGCTCGACCCAGTCCCCAACGTCCGGCTCGTCGAAGGCATCGAGGTGGGCGTAGTAATACGAGCGCCCTCCGGCGCCGAAGACCTGGACGAACCGCCCGCCGAGCCGATTCCAGCCCCGGCCGGTGACGAGACCGCGAGCCGCCGCGAGCACGTGCGTTCCTCGCGGCGCCAGGATGTCGATCCCTTCGTGGTGCCGTCCCCCGCTGCGCGCGGCTCCCCAGGTGTCCTCCAGATCCCCGGGCCGAATTCCTTCCACGGGCACCGGCAGGACGATCGGCGCCGGTTCGAACGCGAGCCCGACCGCCCGGACCGCATTGCCAAGCCCTCGCCGTATCGGCCAAAGCAGCACCGCCAAGAGCAAGAATCCGACCCCGAGACGCCGCCACCGAGGAAGCGCTCGGTGCCGCGGAACCTTTGTCATCGCGTTCCCCTCGCGCAGCCCGTCCTCGGGGATCCTACCGGCGTGTTCTCTCGCGACGAAATGGAGCCGCCGCTATCGGCGGGGAAAGTGCAAGTCGACAGCTACAATCGGGAAGAATGATGAAACAACCCACGACCGCGGATCGGCCGGCGCGATCGAAACCCGATAGAGCTTCCTCTGCGGAATCGATGCTTCTCGTCGCGGCCGCCTTGGTGATCGTCTGCCTCGCGATCCGCTCCGAGCCTGCGGGCGGTGCAAGCGGGCATTCGGAACCAGGAGCCGCTCGAGTCGCTCCCCTCTCCTCCGCCGATCGCATTCGGCTGGAACGTGGGGAGATCCTGGTCGGCTCCGCGCCCGTCCGCGGAACGAGTTTCAAGGAGGGGTTCGGCCGCGCCCTCGTTCCGCAGCCGTTCGAGCGCGTGGTACGCGCCGTGGCCGACGTTCTCCATTACGAGGAGTTCATGCCGTTCTTGGAGGCCTCGACCGCGGAACCGCAGAAGGACGGCTCGATCCTTTCGCGTCAGCGGCTCGAGCTGCCGCGCTTCCTCGGCACGCGGCGCCTGACCGCTCGCTACCGACTCGCCCGGCCGAGCGAGACGGCTTATCGCGTCACCTGGACCTCGCTTCCCGGCGGCGAGGTCCGCGACCAGCACGGCTCGTTCGATCTCGAGCCGCTCGGCACGGGCACGCTCGTCACCTGCCGATTCTTCCTCGATCCGGGCGGTTCCCCGGCGTTCCTGGTCAATCCGCAGACCGAGCGTTCCGTGGGCTGGATTCTGGATGGCCTCCGCCAACAGGTGAACCGAGGGCGCTACGCCGGACCCTAGCCGGCTGCTGAAAAACTCCCCCCACACGTCGCAGCGTTCAGCGGGCGCCGACCGCCGAAATCGTCGGACGGCTTTCGGCCTTCGCGACGGACGGCTCCGACTTGCGATTCACCAGCAGCAGGCTCGACAGGATCAGGCCGAGCCCCGCGAGCATTCCCGGCGTGAGGCGCTCGCCGAGCAGCAGGCTCCCCCACAAAACTCCGAAGATCGGGATGATGAGCGTCACCGTCGACGTTCTGACGGCTCCCACCTCGCCGTTCAGCCAGAAGAAGACGAGATAGGCCAACGCCGTCGACACCAGGGCGAGCGCCACGAGGGCGCCGAGCGCGGCCGGGGTCGCTCGAACCTGGGGCCACGCGATCGCCGCGGGTGCGAGCAGCCATACCGCCGAGCCGAGCTGCTGTCCGAGAGCGAGCGTCATCACCGGGGCGTCACCGAGCTTGCGACGCGAGTAGAGGCTTCCGGCCGCATAGGAAATCGACGCGACGAGCACGGCGGCGATGCATGCGATCGAGCGGGCGTCGAGCGCCACGGGGCTCCAACCGACGAGAGCCGCCACCCCGGCGATGCCGAGCGCGATCCCGCCGATCCGCTTCCAGGAGATCGGTTCACCCAGCCAGAGCGTTCCGATCAGCGCCGCGAACAGCGGCTGGGCGGCGAGCAGCACCGCCGCCATCGACGCGGTGAGATGGATCTCGGCCGCCGCGATCAAGCTGAACGGCACGGCCGAATGGACGAGGCCCAAGATCAAGAGACGCCGGCCGTAGGGCGCGAGAACGACCGGAATCCGTCGCGCCTTGGCGTAGGCGAACAGCGCCGCGCCCGCCAGGACGACCCGCCCCGCCATCAGGGGGAACGGTCCAAGCGCTGGCGCGGCAACCCGGATGAACAGGAACGACGCGCCCCAGATGGCGGACAGGAAGACCAACGCGGCGATCTGGCGGGCGCTCATCTCAAGCTCCTACCGGGGCTGCCGGGGAATAGCCGCCCGGCATGAGCCGCGCGGCGATCGAGAGGCGATTCCAGGCGTTGATGGCGGCGACCGCGAGCGTGAGCTTGGCGAGCTCTCCCTCGTCGAGCTGGGCCCGCGCCTCGTCGTGGGCCGCATCCGGTACGTGGCCGTCGGCGACGCGCGTCACGGCCTCGGTCCAGGCGAGCGCCGCGCGCTCCCGGTCCGAATAGAACGGCGTCTCGCGCCAGGCGTCGAGCGAGTAGAGGCGTTGCTCGCTCTCAGAAAGCGCGCGCAGGTCCTTCCAATGCATGTCGAGGCAGTAAGCGCAGCCGTTCAGCTGCGAGGCGCGCAACCGGACCAGGTGCAGCAGCTTCTCCTCCAACCCGCAGGAGGCGAGATAGGTGTCCAGGGCGTCCATCGCTTCGTAGATGCCGGGGGCGACTTTGGCGTAGTTGAATCGAGGTTTCATGTTCGTTCTCCCGTCGGTTGCGGATCTCGTCGACGGGGAGGAGCGTACCGCTCGAGTGGTACCTCGAACAGCTCCATTTAGGATAAATTGACTGGACCAATTTGAGCGAGGGAAGGGGCCCACATGGCGAAGACGATTTCCGCGCCGCTGCTCGCCCTGCCGCCGCGGGACCCCGGGGAGCCCGCCGCGCGGTGGCTCGCCGACGCGTTGCGCGCCGAGATCCTCGCCGGACGGCTCCGTCCCGGGGCGCGCCTGCCGGCCACGCGCGATCTCGCCACGCAGACCGGTCTCTCGCGCGGCACGATCGTGGCGGCCTTCGAGGAGCTCGCGGCGGAGGGGTATGTCGCCGGGACCGTGGGCTCCGGAACCTACGTGAACCACGTCCTTCCGGACACGCTGCTCGAAGTCGACGCGCGGCGCCGGAGCGCCCCCGAGTCGAGACGCCCGCCCAGCCTCCGGCTCTCCGCCTTCGCGCGCCGCGCTCGCGAGTTCTCGGGGTTGGAGGCGAGCGTCCCACGCGCTTTCCGCACCAATCTCCCGGCGCTCGACCTGTTCCCCGTGGCTCTTTGGGCGCAGCTCGTCGCGCGCCGGCACCGCAACGCCTCGGCGAGCCTGCTGCGCGGATGCGGCCCGCTCGGGTATCCGCCGCTCCAAGAGGCGCTCGCCGAATATCTCGGCGCCTCCCGTGGAGTTCGCTGCGCGCCGGAGCAGATCGCGGTCGTCTCGGGCACCCAAGAGGCCATCGATCTAGCCGGCCGGATCTTCCTGGATCCGGGCGACCGGGTTTGCATGGAAAACCCGGGCTATCCGGGCGCCGCGCTCGCGTTCGAAGCGATCGGCGCCAAGATTCAGGCCCTACCACTCGACGGCGAGGGGATGGTCGTTCCGGGCGCGCGGCAGGCCAACGCCCGGCTCGTCTACCTCACGCCGGGGCATCAGTTTCCCACCGGAATCGCGATGAGCCTCCCCCGTCGCCTCGCCCTGCTCGAATGGGCACGGACGACGGGCGCGGCGATCCTCGAAGACGACTACGACAGCGAGTACCGCTACTCCGGCCGGCCGCTCCCCGCCCTGCAAGGGCTCGACCGGCACGGCCTGGTGTCGTTCACCGGCAGCTTGAGCAAGGTCCTGTTCCCCTCGCTCCGGCTCGGATATCTCGTGGTACCCGCCTCCCTCGTCGAGACGGTCGCCGCGGTCCGCTCGCTCGGCGCCCGGCACGCGCCGCTCCTCGAGCAGGCGGTCCTCACCGATTTCATCGCCGAAGGGCATTTCGGCCGCCATGTCCGCCGCATGCGCGAGATCTACGCCGAGCGCTCGGCGACCCTGCTGGCGGCGGCGCGCGAGCGCCTCGGCGGAGTGCTCGAGATCTCCGAGGTCGAGGCGGGGCTCCAGACCGCCGGCTGGCTCGCGCCGGGCCTCTCCGACGAGGCCGCCGCAGAGGCGGCCCTACGCCGCGGCGTCGAGGTCACGCCGTTGAGCCGTTACACCCGAGGCGCCGTCGCCCGGCCAGGTCTCCAGCTCGGCTTCGCCTCGATCGAGCCGAAAGAGATCCGGCGCGGTGTGAGGCAGCTTGCGCTCGCGCTCGAAGAGCTCTGAGCTAAGACCGCGCGCTCCTGATCCAATCGCGCGAACGGACCGTCGCCCCTTCGAACCCGCCTCAGGCGTCCATCCAGACCATCGGGACGGCGATCGCCGCCGCGGAAGCGGCGAGGGTTCCGGCGACCCAGAGAAAGAGCGGGCTGTCGACCGCGGCGCCGAGCACGGAGAGCCAACGTTCTCCGGACGGGGTACCGCTCCAGAGGAGGAGGGCGACCACGGCGAGTGAGAAGCCGCCGAGGATCGAGAGCGCTGGCCGCACCACGACGCTTCCGGAAAGGGGCGGCGGCGCGATCGGACGGGAGCTTCCCCGCCAGGGGGGTATCGTGCCGACGAACGGAGACTGTCCGGACATCTGGCCGATAGGGCGGGCCACGTGGAGCGCCTCTTCGCGGACCCGCGCCATGATCGCGTTGGAGAGGTCGGGCACCTCTCCCGGCGGGCGCAGCTCGGCCAGCAACAGCCGGTCGAGCGCCGTCGGAGCGGACTCTTCGGTTCTCACGTCGCGCATATCCTCTCCTTCACTCCGCTCGGCTTCTCCCCATTGGTTTCGTCCCAACTCGCCGGGCTCCGGTTCGCTTTGTCCCGATTCGTTGACGGACCCGAGGTCCCTGCGCCGACCAGCGGCGCGAGTCGGCGCTCGAGCAGCTGGCGGGCGCGGTGGAGCTGCGATTTGAGCGTCCCTTCCGGAACGCCCAGGCTCGCCGCCGCGGCCGCGAGGTCCATCTCGTGAAAGTAGAACAGGTGGATCGCCTCCCGGTAGTGGACCGGCAGCTCGTCCACCGCGCGGCGAACCCAGGCCTCCCGCTCGCGTCGCTCGGCCGGATCGCCGTCCGAGGGCGCCGCGGCCTCCTCGGCCGCTTCGATCGGCAGCGTGGCCGGGCGCTTGCGGCGGAGCCACGAACGGTAGGAGTTCGTCGCGATCGCGAACAGCCAGGTCGAAAACGCCCCTTCTCCGCGCCAATGGGGCAGCGCACGGTAGGCCTTCAAGAGCGCCTCCTGCGCCATCTCCTCGGCCGTTCCGGCTTCGCCGCTGAAGCGATAAGCGAGCTCGTAGAGCGGGCGCTGCCAACGGCGGACGATGTCCGCGTAGGCCTCGGCGTCCCCGGCGAGCACGCGCCGTATTGAAGCAGCATCGGCACGCACCTCGGCTCCCGGCCCCGGCTCCTCGAGCAAGCTCACCTTCTGTTGGACGCGCGAAGCCGCCTCTGGGTTGCACGAGATTCGGTGCGCGGCCGCTGCAACCGAAATTGCGGGACCCGCGTCCCACCGGATGACGACGAATTCCGGCGCTCCCGGACGCGAAAGGACTCTCCGATGCAGATCCTCCTCCACGGCATGACCCAGATCCTCGCGTTGATGGTTCCCGTCATCAGCGCGATCGGTCTGTTCGTCTTCCTCACCTTCTGGACCATCACCCACCAGCGCCGGCGCGAGCGCGAGGCCTATTACCGCTACGAGCTCGGCCGCAAAGCGGTCGAAAAGGGGTACGTGACGGAGGAGAAGCTGCTCGAGCTGCTCCAGAACGAGCGCAAGAACCTCTGGCTCGGACGGCGCGAGGGAGCGCGCCTCGCGGGCTTGATCCTCCTCGCGCTCGGCATCGGATTGATGATCGCCCTCGGCAACATCGATAGCCACCTGGTCGGCCTGGGCGCGCTGCCGATGTTTCTCGGCGTTGCCCTCCTCGTCTACGGGCTGTTCTTCGCGCCGAAGGATCTGCCGGAAGGCTCGCAGCCCGAGCGAGCCTCCGAAGGGGCGGGTGCGGCCGGTTGAGCTCTTTCGCCGGATCTCCAACTCGGCGGGCTCGCTTCAGGATTCAAAGGGGGATCGGAAGCGTCGCGGAAGCGTGACGAAGGCGTCGCGGCAGCGCGGGGGCTGGTAGAATCACGGCCGACCTTTTCCATGGTCCGTGTCGTTTTTCGAACCTTCCCTTCCGGAGGACGCTGCCCGATGTCTACCCAAGAATCCGAGTCCAGTAAACCGTTCGACCTCTTCGAGCTCGCGACCGCGGTGCTCCTCGGCCTGACCGCCGTCGGCGCCGCCCTGGCTTCGCTCCAGAGCGGCCAGTGGGGCGGCAAGCAGCTCGACGCCTTCTCCTCGTCGAACGCCCTCACCACCAAGGCCGCAAACCAGTACAACGAGGACACCGTCGCCATCAACGCCGACTACGCCGCGGTGGCTGCCGCCAAGGAGCACATCCTCGAAGCGCGCGACGCCGACGGACAGACGCGCGAGCGCCATCTCGACATCGCGAGCTACCAGTACAGCTACCAGATGTCCGAGCTGGGCTATAAGGCGATGGGCCTGCCGCTCGACTACTACGTCGAAGACGAGGACGAGCAGGCCGACGAGGCCGCCACCCCGGCAGGCCAGGCGGCACCGGCCACCCCGGCGGCTCCCGCCGACGGAGAGGCCGCGGATGCCGACGAAGCGAACGCCGAGAACGCCGAGCCTCAAGCCGAGAGCGGCGATCCCGAAACCGACGCGCACACCGCGCTCGAGCGCGACATCCCCGACGAGATCCTCTTCGCTTCTCTCACGCAGGAGCTCGACGACGACTACATCGACAAGGCCCTGGAAAAGGGCAACCAGATGTTCGCCGAGGCGGACAAGAAGTTCGAAGAAGGGCGCCAAGCGAACGACAACGGCGACAAGTTCGACCTCGCGGGGGTGATCTACACGGTCGGGCTGTTCTTCGCAGGCCTCGGACTCGTGTTCAAGACGAAGATCCGCTGGGGCTTCTTCGCAGCGGGCTCGGCGATCTTCGTCGGCGCGACGATCTTCGTCATGACCCTTCCCTGGGCCTGATCTCCGCGGTCCATCGATCGTAAGGAAGGCCCGGCGGCGCGGCACCGCCGGGCCTTTTGCGTTTCTTCCCCTATCCTTCCGGTCCTTCCCTCATCGCCCAGACGTCGTACAACTCGCGGAGCGCGGTGCGCAGGTTCCCTCGATGGCGCCGGTGGACCTCGGCGAGATCGAGCCGCTCGGCCTCATTACCCAATAGATCGCGAACCAGTTCCGAGAGCAGATCCGGCGACGGGGTGAGCTCGATCAGCGAGGGGAGCGCACGCTCTCTCCGATGGCTCGTCGCCAGAAGGCCGCCTCGCCGGGCGGCGCTTTGGAGGAGCAGGAATCGAGAGAGCCGGGGTAGGTGGTCGAAGCCATCGAGCAGCAGCACCTCTCTCGGCGACGTCATGCGCAGTGGAGCGCGGAGACGGGCGGAGGCCTCGCCCGGCCGGAACGCGAGGAGACGGACCGTGCTCCCCGTCCGCTCGAACTCGGCCGCGAGATTTGCGAGCAGCGTGCTCTTGCCGCTCCCTTCGGCGCCGACGATCACCGCGCGCCGCCCCATCGCTTCGAATCGGGCGATCAGGCCTTCGGCTCCCTCCGGGGGAAACCGGAAGTCGAGCGCGTGCACCCGCTCGACCCGGAAGGGATTGTCACGCGCTCGCGTCGGTCTCTCCCCCCGGGCCGTAGAGCGGCAGCTCGTAGCCGGTCGGCGAGACCACCAGCTCGGCGCGCGCGGCGCGTTGGCCCGGCCCGACCACCAGCTCGATCGCCCAGAGGAGCGAGACCAACCGGCCCGAGAAGCTCGCGGGAGCGAGCTCGGGCACGCGAAAGCGGCAGGTGCGATGGCCGCTGCCTCTCGGCTCGAGCGACTCGAAGAGGACGATCTCGGTGTCGCGGTCCCCTTTGCCTTCGGTGTACCAGAACAGCCGGAGCTCGAGCGACTTCGGGACCTCGTCGAGCTGCCAGACCGCCGAGGCCTCGATCTCCTCGCCCGGCGCGAACACCGACCGTCCCCCGGGTAGCGTCACCTCGAGCCACTCCATCAGGCGCTCCTCCGCGGTTCCTCGGGGACGACGACCAGCTCGAAATCCTCCGCCACGTCGGGCCACCGGGCGATCTCGCCCGCGACCGCGAGCTTCCAGACGATCTTGTTGTGCGACGCCGAAAACGAGTGCATCGAGCCGGACGGAATCTTCACCTCGACCTCGCCCGTGCCGAGCGCGGGATCGCCATCGAACAGGACGAACGTCGCGAACGTCGCGCGGTCGGTGTGGGTGTTCGTCCCGCGCCGATAGCTCGCCTCCTCGCGCCCTTCGATCGCGATCTTCAGCTTCCGGATCCTGCCGGAGGCTCCGGAAAAGCTCCACGAGAGGCGCGCGGGTTCCCCCGGCCGGAGCCGGCATCGATCGAGGACCAGCCGCGGGCGGGGATTGAACAGCGCGAGGAACTGGTACGGGATCGAGAGCAGGAGCGCGATGCCGATCAGCACGAACGGCACGAGGAACAAGCTCTGGCAGCCGTCCCCATGGCCCGCCTGCCAACCCGCGACGACGTCCTTCAAGAAGAGGCTGACGATCCCGTTCCAGAACAAAGCGATGAACGTCAAACCGACGAACTTACCGACCGGCCCCGCGTCCGCCTTCAGGACCAGGGCCCCTTCGCCCACGCCACCTGGGGGAAGGATGACCTCACCCCGCGGCTCGGGCAGCCAGGCGCACTCGACCGGCCCCGAAGGGACCACGCCGCCGCCGCCAGGCTGGTAGGGCGTGGTGACACCTTTCCACGGCTTCGGGCGGCGGACGTTCGCGACGATCCCCCAGAGACCGAGACCGATCAAGCCGACGGGAATCAGTCCAAGCAACACCCAGGCTCCGAAGCTCCGGTTGAACACCGACCGGCTCGGGTCTTTCGGATCGACGTAGCAGACCTGCCGGCTCCCGACGGGCAATCCCGCGACGATCCCCGCCTTGCCGTCGTAACCCGAGGACGAGCCGCCGAGGAACCGGTACCGGTCCCCCCGGTAGAGGCGGCCGTCGACCTCATACTCGTAGCGGACCTCGACGCTGTAGGTCGAGCCGTCGCTTCCGGAATGCTCCTTGACCCCGCTCGCGAGGATCGTGCACGGAACCGCGCGCCAGGATCGCGCGCCGATCGTGCGCGCGATCGGCCAGGCGAGGAACGGGGTGAGGGCGAACCCCACGAGCAGGAACAGGGCGAAGAACGCGACGAGGCATCCCATGCCGCCGCCGCGCTTCGGCCGAGAGATTGCTCGTGAAGTGTCCATGATGGTGGTCCGGATCGAACGGCAAAAATCGTAGCACGCGCGGGGCGTGGCCCCCTTCCGAAAGGCGTCGCGAGCCGTGCTGGCCGCGCAAAGCTCTTTTACATGCGCTCTTGCGTCGATGCCGCGTCCTCCGAAGATCCGAGGAAGGCGCGTCCGCGCCCCCTTGCGCTTCGCGCCCAGCGAGAACAAAATTTGCCATCTGACCCTTTGTGTCGGCGGTACGTCCAAAGGAACCGGAATGCTCCGGGACCAATCACGGGAGCTAGAGGCATGACCGACCGTTCGAGAATCCTCGCCGCCCTCCTGCTCCTCCTCGCGATCTCGCTGCCCGCCGTTGCGCGCGAGAGACGCACTCACTTCCGCGGGGCCTTCGACGGCAAACAGATGC
This sequence comes from Thermoanaerobaculia bacterium, assembly GCA_044226625.1. GTDB lineage: Bacteria > Acidobacteriota > Thermoanaerobaculia > Multivoradales > UBA5704 > DASYKS01. The sequence goes on along the minus strand of JBGAGQ010000078.1, from coordinate 18,212 downwards.
TGCGCATGACGCTGATCCGCGACGGCGACCGGATCACCGGCGTCTACCTCTACGAGGCGGTGGGCGAGCCGATCCGCCTCGAGGGCACCGCCCAGGGCAACGACGTCCGCCTCTCGCAGGTGGGCGAAGGAGGCGAGCGGACGGGCCAATTCCAAGGCACCTGGAAGGGGAAGGTCTTCTCCGGCAACTGGACCGGCGCCGATTCGAGCTCGCGCCCGTTGCCCTTCACCCTCGACGCCGACTCCTCGCCGGACGACGGCACGTCGGGCACCTACGAGGCGTTTACCGGTCGCCTCACCAACCGGCTGACGATCCTCCTCCTGCCCGGCCAGCGGATTCGCTTCCGCCTCTCCGCGTTCTGGGTCCCCGAAGGGAGCGATCCGTCGTTCGCCAACACTGGGGTGGTCACCGGAACCATGCGCATGAACGGCGACGCGGCGGTCTACGAGACCGACGGCTGCCGGATCGCCTTCGACTTCAGCGGGCGCAACGTGCGGGTCGAGCAAGGCGCCTCCGGCCCCGCCTGCGGCATGGGTCAGAACGTCAACGGCTCCGGTTTCTATCGGCAGACCGATTCCGAGGTCGACGTCGCCGCCCTCGAAGGGCTCTGATCCGGATGACCGAGGCGACGGCGCCCGCCCCCGTCTCGCGCTGGTACGCGCAGGGGCTCGGGCTGCTGCTGTTCCTGTTCATCCCGCTCGTCCTTTTCCTGCTCGTCCGCCATCCGCGCCCGATCGGCGCGAGCCTGCTCGTCGGTGTCCTCCTCATTCCCGGGCATCGCCTGATCGCCCGCCCCTGGGCCGCCCGGGCACGCACGGCGAAATGCTTCTGGTGCAACGCCCTGCTCACCCGGCGGCCGGCGGTCGACCTCGAGCTACTGGCCGGCTCCGAGCGCCTCGTCGCCCGCTGCTGTCCGGCGCACCGCGAGCCCGCCGCCCGCTTCATCTCCTGGATCGATCGGATCAAGCTGCCGTTACGGGTCGGCATCTTCCTGCCGCTGCTCGGCCTTCTCGCCGCGCTCGCCGCCGCAGCGTTCGGGCGAGCGGCGGCGCTCGCGGGGGTAACGGCGATCTTCCAGCTCGCGGTGGGGATCTCAGTGAATCTAGGCGCCTGGGGATACCTCGGTCAGAGCGAGCGAGCACCGCTTTCGGTCCCTTTTCCGGCACATAATTTCTTCCTGTTGGGTGTCAGAAACCTGCTCTGGATTTTCCGCGGCGTCGGCCTCTGGTGGATCTGGGTCGGGGCGCGGGCGTTGCTTCCCGGGTAGGGCGACTTACACCTCGAAGGGCGGAGCGAGCCGCCCGCCGAGGGTTTAGGATGACGTTCGGGTGCGATCTTTTTGCGATGCGCTGGGCTGGGCGGAAGGAGTCGGATCGATGGAAGCGGGATGGACCTCTCTGATCTTCGACGTGAACGGCGAGCGGCGAGCGGCCGTCTTCCCCACCCACCACACCCTGCTCGAAGTCCTGCGTGAGGAGCTGGCGCTGCCCGGCACGAAACACGGCTGCGAGCTCGGCGAATGCGGCACCTGCGCGGTGCTGGTCGACGGCCGGCCGATCCTCTCGTGCCTCGTGCTCGCGGCCGACATGGACGGCCGGAAGATCGAGACCGTCGAAGGACTCCAGAACGGCAACGCCCTCCATCCGCTCCAACGGACCTTCGCCGACCTCGGCGCCGCCCAATGCGGCTACTGCACCCCCGGGCTCCTGATGACCGCGAAGGCGCTGCTCACCGAAAAGCCCTCGCCCACCACGGACGAGATTCGCAACGCCCTCGCCGGCAACCTCTGCCGCTGCACCGGCTACTGGAAGATCGTCCAGGCGGTCGAGGGCGCGGCGGCGTTGTTGCGCGGCGAGGCGTGGGTGCCGCCACGCGAGGTGCTCTATGGAGCGCCGGCACCGCTGCCCCCTCTTCCCGGGAGAGAAGCGACCCCTGCGATGGATTCTGCGGAGCACACGGTCCTGCCGTTCCCTCACCTTCCTGGGGTAAAGGCTGTGGATCCGGGCGAACCCGAGAAAGAGGGAGCCTGACGCCATGGCCATTGCGATGCGCCTAGCCCCCCCACCTCGGTCCTCCCCCACAAGGGGGGAGGAAGAAAAGCGCCCTACGGGAGAAGGGTTCCTTCGGCGATTGGAGCGACGCAGGGACGAAGGGCTCCAGCGCTTCCGGTCGGCAACGTCGCCCGAAGTCGTCCCTCCCCCCCTTGTGGGGGGAGGACAGGTGGGGGGGTAACCCGATGGCCGAGCCGCTACGCCAAGACGACGATCCCCTCCTCGACCCGGAGCCCGCGGCCGATCGGCCGAATCGTTGGATCGGCACTCCCTTCCGGCGCGTGGACGGCCGCGCGAAGGTCACCGGCACCACGAAGTTCGCCGACGACCTCACCTTCCCCCGCATGTGCCACGTCAAGCTCGTCCGCTCCCGCATCCCGCACGGCACGATCCGCCGGATCGATTTCTCGAAAGCCGAGAAGATCCCCGGCTATCTCGGCTCCCTCACCGGCGCCGACACCCCCGAGCCGTTCGGCATCCTTCCCGTCTCGATGGACGAGCACGCGCTCTGTCCCGAGCGGGTCCGCTTCGTGGGCGACCCGGTTGCCGCCGTCGCCGCGACCACGGAAGATGCGGCCTACGAAGCGGCTCTCGCCGTGGAGGTCGAATACGACCCGCTCCCGACGATCGCCACGGTCGAGCAGGCGATCGCGACGCCGGAGCCGCAGCTCCACGACCACGCCGACGTCGGCAACGTCCACAAACGGGTTTCGATGCGCTTCGGCGATATCGAAGGAGGCTTCGAGCGCGCCGACTGGATCTTCGAGGATCTCTTCTTCTACGAGGGGAACACCCACCTGCCGATGGAGCAGCACGCGACCGTCGCCGTGCCGGAGGACGACGATCGCGTCACCGTCTGGTCGTCGACCCAGACGCCGCACTACCTGCACCGCGCGCTCACCAAGGTGCTGGGCTTACCCGCCTCGCGCATCCGCGTGATCGCCTGCTCGAACGGCGGCGGCTTCGGCGGCAAGTCCGATCCGTTCAATCACGAGATCGTGGCGGCGAAGATGGCGCTCCAGCTGGGACGACCCGCGAAGATCGTCCTCCATCGCGAGGAGGTCTTCTACTGCCACCGCGGCCGCCACCCGGTCCAGATGCGGATGAAGACCGGGATCTCCAAAGACGGCAAGATCACCGCGCACCATCTCGAAACCGCGCTCGACGGAGGCGCTTACGGCAGCTACGGCGTGGCCTCGACCTACTACACCGGCGCGCTCGAGACGGTGACCTACGAGATGCCGGCCTACCGGTTCGACGGTCTGCGCGCCTTCACCAACAAGCCCCCCTGCGGTCCGAAGCGGGGGCACGGCACGCCACAGCCGCGGTTCGGCCTGGAGGTCCACCTCGACAAGATCGCGGTCGCCCTGGGCGAAAACCCCGCCGACTTCCGCTTGAAGATGCTGGTCGCTCCCGATTCGACGACCGCCAACTGGCTGAAGCTCGGCACGGTCTCGCTCGACCGCTGCATCGAGGCGGTGGTCGCCGGCAGCGGCTTCCGCGAACGGTGGGGCCAGCTCCCCGAGGGGCGCGGCCTCGGCCTCGCCTGCGGCTCGTATCTCTGCGGCGCGGGTCTGCCGATCTACTGGAACCACATGCCGCAATCCGGCGTGCAGCTGAAGCTCGATCGCTCCGGCGCGGTCGCCGTCTTCTGCGGCGAGGCGGAGATCGGCCAGGGCTCCGACTCGGTGCTCGCCGGAATCGTCGCCGAGGTGCTCGGCATCGATCTCTCGGACCTTCGCCTGTGCGTCGCCGACACGGATCTCACCCCCGTCGACCTCGGCAGCTATTCGTCGCGCGTGACGCTGATGATGGGCAACGCCGCCCTCCAGGCCGCCGAGCGGGCGCGCGATCTGATCGCCCAGGCGGTGGGCCAGCAGCTCGAAATCCCGCCCGACCGGCTGGTGTTCGCCGAGCGACGCGTGTTCGACGCCGCCGATCCCGACAATCCGAGCAAGAGCCTCACGTTCCAGGACGCGGTGATCGCCGCGGAGGCGCGCTTCGGCACGCTCGGCACGGTGGGCTCCTACATTCCGCCTCGCTCGCCCGGCAAATACCGCGGCTCGGGCGTCGGCCCCTCCCCCACCTACTCCTACTCGGCCGCCGTGGTGGAGGTCGAAGCCGATCCGAAGACCGGCCTTTGGCGACCGCTCCACGTCTGGATCGCGCACGACATCGGCCGCGCCCTCAATCCGGTGCTCGCAGTCGGCCAGGTCGAAGGGGGCGTCTACATGGGGCTCGGCGAGGTGATGATGGAAGAGCAGGCGTTCCGCCGGCTGCCGCGTCACCTTTCGAACGCCCTGGTGCACAAATTCCCCTCGATGCTCGAATACAAGAGCCCGACCTTTCTCGACATGCCGCCGGTGACGACCTACCTGATCGAAGATCCGGACCCGCAAGGCCCCTATGGCGCCAAAGAAGTCGGCCAGGGTCCCCTCCTGCCGATCCTCCCCGCCGTCGCCAACGCGATCTACGACGCCGTCGGCGCCCGGGTCGACCAGGTGCCGATCCATCCACACATGGTGCTCAAGGCGCTCGACGCGAAGAAGAAGGGCAACGAGCCGCGCTACGGCCCGAAGAGCTTCCCGGAGATCGACTACGGCGAGACGCTGCTAGTTCCCACCCCCGCCGAAGGGGGCGACGGCACGGCGATCAACGAATTCCGCGGCAAGCTCCGCTCCGGAATGCGCGGCACCGCGACCGGCACGATGAGCTCCCGCGACGAGGCGCTCAAGCAAAAGAAGGCGCTCACCACGAAGTTGGAGGAGCGGTAGATGCTGCGCCTGCCCGAGTTCCGCTACGTCGCGGCGAAATCGATCGAGGAAGTCACCGCGATTCTGGCCGAGAGCGCCGAGCACGGTCCCGTCCGCCTCGTCGCCGGAGGCACTGACCTCTGGCCGAACCTGAAGCGCCGCCACGAAGAGGCGAAGACCGTCGTAAGCCTGATGGGCATCCCGGGACTCTCGGAGATCACCACGACCGAGAACGGCGACCTCTGCATCGGAGCGACCGCCCTCCTCTCCGACGTCGAAAGCCACCCCGACGTCCGAGCCCGCTACCCCGCCCTCGCCGAAGCGGTCGAATCGATCTCCTCTCCCCCGCTCCGCAACATGGGAACCCTCGGCGGCAACCTCTGCCTCGACACCCGCTGCACCTACTACGACCAGACCGAAGACTGGCGTAGGGGCATCGACTACTGCCTGAAAGAAAAGGGGAAGACCTGCTGGGTGGCCACCAGCTCGCCGAAGTGCCTGGCGCATACGGCGTCCGATGCCGCGCCGATGCTTCAGGCGTTGGGGGCGAGAGTGAGGTTGGTGTCGCGGGACGGAGGTGGGGGTGGCGGGAACGGGATTAGCGAGCGGATGATTCCGATCGGAGAGCTGTATCGGAACGATGGGATCGACTACCTGACGAAGCGGCCGGAGGAGATCCTGACGGAGATCCTGCTGCCCGGGGAGGCGGACGCGGGGCACTGTCGGTCGGTGTTCTGGAAGCTGAGAAGAAGAGGGTCGATCGACTTTGCGGTGCTTTCGGCGGCAGTGGCGGTTTGGGTGGACGGCGGCGGGGTTGTGACGAAGGCGAATATCGTACTGGGGGCCGTCGCGTCCGCGCCAAGCGCTGCCGAGGAGGCGGGTGCGGCGTTGGTCGGGAAGAAGCTGACGGAGGAGTCGATTGCGGAGGCGGCGGGGTTGGCGCGGAAGGTGGCTACTCCGTTCGACAATACGGACTTTCAGCCTCAGTGGCGGGGGGGGATGGTCGAACGGTGGGTGGCGGGGGTGTTGGGGGGGCTTAGCGGCGCGGAACCTACATTCAGTAGTGTACCCTGACCAACGCCAAGAACTATTTTTGCGAGGCAGCCGCGAGGTAAATCTGGCGCCATTTCTCGACTACATACCCTATCGAATGAACCTTCACCAACTCTTTTGCGTTATCAATTACGATCTCTTGGAGGACTGGCGATTCCAGCCGCATGATTGCGTCAGCGAAGTTCTCGGAGCGACAATCCTTCACAAGAAGCCCGGATAAGTCATTAGAAACAAGCTCTGGGAGATCACCGCTGGAACCGCAAACCACCGGGATTCCAATCGCCTGCGCCCACAATACCACTTGAGGCGTACCCTCAGCGTTACCATCCTGTCCGACCGCACCTGGATGAATTAGTACCCAAGCCCGCGACAAAGCTTTCAAGCAGTCATCAAGGGAAAGGAGGCCAGTCCATTCCACTCGCCCTTCGATTCCCAGCTCGGAAGCCAGCTGCTTCCAAGCGTGGTCGCAGTCACCCTCGCCGACTATCGTAAGCCTGTACCGTTCCGGTAGTAGTGAGAGCGCCCGCAAAGCGATATCGAAACCCTTCTTCTCAACGAGTCGGCCTATAGCTATGAGCCTACCGGGAGTACGTCGTACTTGGGACGGCAATCGCGTCAGGTCGATCGGTACTCGGACGACATCCACGGGACGCAATATGCCAATCTGCCTCAAGCGCTCTGCGTCTGCATTTGAGACAACGGTCACGCGCGCGGCCGTCTCAGCACATTGTCGTGTTATTTCGCGATAGAGAGGATCGGCAATCTTTGCCTTCGTATCGAAGCCTCCATGGAAACTCAGTATGGAAGGCAAACCCAATTCCTTGGCCGCGACCACCGCACGCAGCGCTAGATTGCCGTCAAAAACTGCATGAACCAAATCTGGGTGCAAGTGTCGCAGCTCTACAGGAAACCCGCGATCGTAGCATATAGTTTCTATAACGTTCTCGATCGTGAAGTTGGTAGCGAAGCCGAACCGCCGAGCGAACACCCAATACCTGTGCTCAACCAGTTGCTGGACCACCAATGCAATTGCATGATGCGTTGGCTCGAGAAATTTCTTTATGAATAGCGCGACTCTCATCTGAAAACTCTCGCAGCAACACGTAGCGCGGAAGCCACATGTGCTATCTCTTCATCCGTGAGATCGCTAGAACTAGGCAAGGTCAAAACCTCACGTGCTAAGCGATCCGCTGTCGGACAGATTGAATTACTGAAGAGAGAGTGCTCTGTTAATGAGGGGTAGTGAATCGCAGTGGCTACACCCAGAGAAGCAAGAATACTTCGAACCTGACCTCTCTGTGCTTCGGGGATTCTCGCGACAGCCATCAGGAACGAGTCTCCCTGGTGCCGTTCCGGCAGAAAAAAAGCGGCACTCGTCTCCTGGCAGGCCAGACAATAATGTTCTAAGAGGTCCTGACGCCGCTGGCTCGTCTGCCGCAGGGTGTCAATTTGGGAAAGCGCGAGCGCCGCCGCAAGATCATTGAGGCGAAGTTTTAGCCCCGTCCCTTCGTCAAAGATATACTCACTATGCAGTGGGTCGCGACTCCGCTGCCACGTGTCCAGGCCCATGGCAAGATAGGATCCGCGATGAGCCTTCTGGCTCATTGCACTCTCTCGACTCCAGAATAGTCCTCCCTCTCCAGCGGGGAGTTCCTTCACTGCATTAAAACTTAGACAAACTACATCGCCTAACGGAGGGTCTTCTAAACCGATTCTATGAGCTCTGTCCTCCACCAGAATCACGCCGTGATTGCGGCACAGGGCTTCCAATTCCTCTAGCGGAGCGCGCTGCCCATATAGATGGACTGCCACAACTGCCGCGGTTCGTGGACTAATGAGTGATTCTACAGCAGCGGGATCCAACAGCAAATTCTCCGAAACATCTGCAAGGCGAACCCTAAAGCCAGCGTGTGCGAATGCCATTGGTGTAGATAGAAATGTGATGGCCGGAACGATAATCTCTTCTCCCCGCCCACGCAGGGCAAGCGCAGTAAGATACAAAGCCGAGGTGCAAGAGGACGTTGCAAGCGCAGCGCCGTTCCACGCTGAGACAAAGACGTTCTCCAGGTCACCGCAACGAGGGCCATAGCCCCACCAGCGCGATTCCAAAGCTATACGTGAGGCCTCCAAGACGCATGCTGGCAGTGCAGGCCTGAATACCGGGATCACGAATCTATCTCGGCGACAGTATTCAAGAACAGATCCATGTAGCGCCGCGCCTCCTCCTCAGGGGTATGGTTTCTCAACACAGTTTCGCGTGCAGCTACGCCTAATCGAGCAGCTCGTACGCGATCACGAGAGAGTTCGCTAAGCGCAAAAGCTATAGCCTGCGGTGATGTGTCTGGAAGCACAACTCCATTCTCTCCATTTTGCAAGAGGTCGCGAAAAACAACTGAAGCCACGGGGCACTTTCCCCGGGCCATCCCTTCGAGCAACCCGTTGGCCATACCGTCGTCGACGCTGGGCATCAGCACTCCATCGGCGCCATCCAGCCATTGGCCCACCTCCTCGCGAGGAAGTTGCCCGGTTAAGTGAACTCGATGGCTTTCAATCAAACGATTGAGTCTTTGACCGGCTAGGTGTTGCTCTACACCCGAAAGCGGCGGCCCAATGAGTATCAATCTCAGATCAGTTGATTCCGGAAGACTCTCCACGGCTTCAAGCATAGACACGATCCCCTTCTTCTCACGGAGCGTCCCTACAAAGGCGACGACAAAAACGTCTGGTGCCCATCCCGTGTTCGCCAAAAGGCTCGCTCGGGCACCAGGCTCTGTTTCGATCGTAGGCGTCAAAACACCATTGGGTACGATGACGACGCGTTCCCTCAACTCGGGAAACGCAATCAGTAGACGTGAGCGTAGGTGCTCATTTACGCACGCTATTTTCAGCGATTGATGCAAAGTCCACGAAATTACACCAAATCGTTCAATGTCAAAAATATTTCGCCCCACATCATTACCTCGCACACCCGCAATATGCGGGCAACCAAGAGCGTTGGCTAGCAGCGCTGCCATAAACCCTGCATTCAGGAGATACATTGAAAAAATTAAATCCGGAGGTCGCGATTTGCAAAGCGCTGCCATTTGATTAAAAATTCTTCGCCTTAACATCGCGCGATGCTTCTCAGACATTTGAGTTGCTCGCGGATCGATATTCTTCAGGAAGAATGGGCCAAAGCGACAGACCTGCACCCCCTCATCAGTCTCCTCCAAGCAGTAATCACTAACGTCTAAAGGCTTAGTTCCGTCAAAGGTAGCGAGTACTACATCCAGTCCCAATCGCGCCAAGTGCATCGATATGCGTTTCGCGGAGGTAGCTACTCCGCCCATAGCTGGTGGATACGATTCACAAATCAGCATGATTCGCAGCATTATTAACGCTCCCAACCACCTTCATTTGCAGGTGGCAGCGACATAGGCCTTTGTTCGACTCTCGGATCGAGGCAAGAATCAATGAAACTTACCAGCCAGCTATCGAGACCCAGCAGGGATGCTGAAGCCCGCAGTTGCCTGCTTGCCACGGCATATTCCGTCAGATATGCCTTCCGTGCGTCGCAGTGCACTGCGCGCGAATTTGAAAAGGGGGGTCTCCCTAACAATACAAAAAACGCGCACGCGCCCAATGCGAAGTAGTCTGCTGCTGGGCCAACAGCTGGTCCCGCAAGAAGTTGTTCAGGCGCCCAGAAGAGCCACTTACCGCTTCCGAGCCGCCGCCCTCCATCGAGTACTGCACATTCACCCGCCCGTCGCACACCTCCTAAATCTACCAGCACTAGGCGATCTGTAGGCTCTGTACGGATAATATTACTTGGCTTTAGATCACGGATTACAAACTGACCTTCCGGTGCATCATGAATTCGTGGGAAGAGTGATCGCGCCAGAGCCAGCAAGTCGTGAACAGTCCTGAGCGGTCGGGACGGACGAATCGTAGCATCCTTCAATGTCGGGCCACTAACGTACTCGCGAACCAAAAAACGGCCAGAAACATCGATTATGACCTGTCGGGGCAGAAATTCCGACGATCCAATCGCGGCCAGTACCTGCCCTTCTCTTCTCAGCGAGGCTTCTGCGCCCCCGAATTCACCGCTTTCACGTTGACCATATCGAGGAATCTTGACCGCGACCTCGCCGAATTCTACATTAGGCGCTCGGAAGACAACGGAGCTTCCGCCGTAGCCCACAAATTGAAAGACTGAGGGAGAGACACAAAGAGCCCGCGAGGCAAGTTCAAGCCCTTCGCGAAACCGCGCCTGTCGCAGCTCGAGCCAGACAATCCACCGCTCGCGTAAGCGATATCGAATGGATTTCCCAGAAGCGAGTGATATACGTGGTATTTTCACTGTTTCATCTCAAACCTTTCCTTCTCCAGCGGGCCTAGATTGGCTAACTAAATGCCTCCAGCGTGGATAATCTAAGCTCAACTCAACGGTCGAGAGTTCGGAACCATCAAGACGTAGCCTTTTCCTCGTGCTGCATTCGACCATGCCAACCAACTTGTTGACCCTTGCAGCAAGGGCGTTTCCTTGAATGTAATATGTGTTTAGGCGAGCAAGGTTCATGCTTTGGAAAGCAAAGTCACGAAGTACGCAAGTAGCTTCGACGGCGATGCCAAATTCTCGGAATGATTTAAAATCGCCTTTGGTCAGTAAATCTGCCAAGGCATGACGATCAAGTGCCAAACGTCCGAAAGACGCGGTTCTTTCTGTCGGATCCCAATTCGTCCATCCTACTATTCCGAGAAAGAATTCCCCTTTCCAGCGGATCGAAAGTAGTGCCTCCTGAGGACGACACATGCCGTCTGTCAGCCAGAGGCGGTTACGTTCCTCATCGATAGCTCGATCGTCGAGGAACCAACGTCGAATCTCGCTACGGTTTCGCAACTCTGTGATCCGATCAAATTCCGAAGGATCAGGCCAACTTAGAGCGATCGACCCGTGCTGACATAGCTCACCTACCAGTGGGATTGGAGGGTAGGTGCGCATCTTTAACTCTTTCTCTGACTAGAGCCAGCGATAGAACCTACATTCTCCAGATGATCGAGGTATTCTTGAATATCTTCGGCAAAATTTTCAAGTTCTTTGGGCAGATCGGCGCGTTCGGAGAGTAGGAAAGTTAACTCATCTTGGCTGAATATTCTTTTCTTGACTGCGCTTTGCAAGATTAGATCAATACGCCGCCCTAAGTTCGCAACCCTCTTCTCGAATTCCTGATTCCGAAGTGTTACTATTTCAAGGCGCTCTACCACCTTTGACTTGCCGTGCCTCTGAATGAGATCTGGGCTAAATGCGACCGCTTTTTCATACTGCTCGCGCGCAAGTCTCCAAGCGATTCGGACAGCTGTCATAGAAATCAAAAGTTCCGACGTAATGTCGTGCCGAGGTCGAATGAAGCATCTCCTTTTATCGAGCCAATTAAGGCTCAATGGTACCCACAGTAATCCGCCTAGAAGGCAGGCTACCACATGAACCTCTGATATCGAACTGAGTCGAGTACTCTCTCGAATGAAGCCGTCAAACAAATAGATCGGATTAACAGAGACAAGTGTCGCGCTGATCCCAATAAGGAATCTCTCAAAATGAGTCGTCCCAGGCGCATTCCATGCGCGAATGGCTACCCACACTGCCCCCAGTGCTAGGCCAATCGGTGCCCAAACTATCCACAAAGGTCTCGTGGAAATCACAGCCACTGCCGTAACAAGTGGTACAAGCAGCATCGTCCACGCCAAACCGAACCTTGAAAGTGCAAGGGACGGGATGAAGATGAACTTACCCTGTAGCGCGACCTCGCTGTCTAATTTAGTTCGATTATAGTAAAATGTGGCAGTCAAAAACGATAGTCCGGACAGCGTTGCTGACGCAGCCCCAAGCAACTTCCAAAATCCTTCGTTCATTAGGGCTCCCCGCCCACGGGCTGTTGCATAGGTTCCCTTTTCACTGACCCCATAACGGCGTGGGGCGCGCTAGACCAGTTGATCAGGAGGTACCTCAAGAAAACTTGACGAACGCCTTTAGCCACAAGTCTTTGAATGAAAGCGTACGCATGTCTTGGAAAAGAGTCAACTGGTTTCGGCATCGGAGCTGACCGGAATAGGTGCGGTACGGAATAGGTGCCACCCGAATTGGGACTGACGCCGAACCGCGGGGAGCGACCGAGAGCCAAAGGGGCGCCTTTGGCCGACACCTTGGGCCGACAGAGCGCATTGCAGTCCTCTTTTCGGCTGGAATGGTAGGGCGTGGGGTCTTCAGGAGACGTCACGCCTCAACTTCGGAGCATCAATCGTCGACCGGCAGGGCAGCCGGTTGAAGCTTCGGGCGGGCTTCCTTCGCAATGACCTTCGGGCGGTGCTTACGTCGCCGGGCTGATCGCCAACCCACCCGCTCGAACAAACGGCAAACCGGGAGGAAAGCTCCCCCGCGGAAATCGAGTCAGCCGATCACCGGCCCGCAAACACTCCGCCGCTTCTCGGAAAGCCTTCACAAACCAGCGGTAGGCGATCTTCATCTCGGTCCGAACCCGTTTGCTGGCCGCGTGGACGAGCGGTGCGGGTGACTTCTTGGTCTTGGCTGGCTGGGAGAAGGGCTGCTGCCGGAGGATCTCAACCACGCCGAGAGGCTCGATTCCCGTCGCCGCTCGCTTCGCGGCGGCTTGAGCGATGATCGCTCCCACCAACTCGGCGATCCGCTCGCGGTACTGCTCGGGCGACAGATGCTCCCAGCAAGGCAAGGGCGAGAGATGGACGACCTCGGTATCCGCGAACTGGTGAGTGCCGAACTCTTCCCCGCGCTGGCGCGCCTCCCATTCCTTCGTACGATCGAACCAGGTCCCTTCGATCGGCTCGCCGGTCAGCGGAGCGGTCACGCAGTGAGCCCCTGGCCAGTCCTGAGGGCGGGCGACCAGGTTCTCTTTGCGGGGCCGAGAGGCCATCCGGCGCTGTCTTCAGAAGAGTCTCGAACGACTGGACTTCGAAGTGGCCCTCACCGACTAGAGGGAGGCTGCCGAACCTGGATTTTCAGAACAGCCCGTGGTGAAAATCGGCTTCTCGCGGCATGAGTTCTGCGAGAGAATTGGCCATGGCAATGGGTCACCGAGGCGAGAAGCAGCGACCGATCTGGCTCGACGTGGATTGAGTCAGCAAAGGACCGAGGAGCCGTTCTACGAGGCGCTGAATCGGTTGCTCCGGCAGCAGGGATTTGATGCGTTTGTCGAAACTCAATGCCGGCCGTTTTACGGTCCGCGTCGGAGCCGGCCTTCGCTGGCCCCGACGGCCTACCTCCGGAAAGCGCCCCGAAGCGCAGGACTGTCCCGTTGCGGCCGAACGGGAGTCAGAACAACCGCTCTCGGCCGAGTCGGCGAGCCCCTTGCTATAGGGTTCTCTCCATCTCGTTGGTGGCCGAGACGAAGATGAGCTTCTTCACTCCTTGTAGCTCGAAGAGATAGCGCTCGGCTTCAATCAGGACGGGGGTCACCGGGTTGCCTCCCTCAGGGGGCCGGGCAGCAAAATAGTAGGTCAACCTACCATTGCCGTCTGGTTTCATGCTCTTGATGATAAGCAACGGTGCGATGTAGCCGGCTTTCAGCACCGAGCCGGTCACTTTGATATGGTAATGAACTGGCGGATGCCCTTCTGGCTCCAATTCAACATTTTCAATCTTGTTGACTAACTCAAAATCTTCCATGGTTCCTCCTTGCGGATACATATCTCGTTAAACTGCGCTCGCTTTGAGAGCACTGCCCCAAACCGAACGTGGCTGGACTCTACGTTTCTATGCGACGGACCCGAGAGAGGGTTCGCGCTGGCCAGCCATAGGTTCGATACCTAGTGTACCTATCTCGATCTATTAGACGGCCTTAGGAATGAAATTCCACGTGCGAGTCCGAATAGCTGCCAGATGAGATGAGTCGGTCGGTCCCCTGCCGGAGGGCGTAGCCTTTCGGTTGGGACCAAGAGCGGCGTCCGCCGCCGAAAGGAGACCGACCGTGAGACATTGTGGCATCGATATCCATGCGCGCACCAGCGAGCTGTGTGAGAATTCGCGGCAGGGCAAGGTGATCCGGCAGGAGCGCTTCTCGACCACGCAGGCGGGGTACCGACCTGGTATCGGTGCCAGACTAATAGAGACCCCCACCGAGCCAAGTAGGACGACCGACAGCTCGACGACCATTCTCGGCCGAAATCTTCAGCATGAAGAGCGCCTTACGGTCACCTATTCGACAGGAATGGAAGGGCACGCGGCCTTCAGGAGACGTCACGCCTCAACTTCGGAGCATCGATCGTCGACCGGCAGGGCAACCGGTTGAAGCTTCGGGCGGGCTTCCTTCGCAATGACCTTCGGGCGGTGCTTACGTCGCCGGGCTGATCGCCAACCAGCCCGCTCGAACAAACGGCAAACCGGGAGGAAAACTCCCCCGCGGAAATCGAGCCCGATTAGGTGCCACCCGAATAGGGACCGACGCCGAACCGCGGGAGGCGACCGAGAGCCAGATGGCCGCTCTTGGCCGACATCTTGGGCCGACAGAGCGCATTGCGGTCTTCTTTTCGCCGGGAATGGTAGGGCGCGGGGTCTTCAGGAGACGTCACGCCTCAACTTCGGAGCATCGATCTTCGACCGGCAGGGCAACCGGTTGAAGCTTCGGGCGGGCTTCCTTCGCAATGACCGGCGGGCGGTCCTTACGTCACCGGGCTGATCGCCAACCAACCCGCTCGAACAAACGGCAAACCGGGAGGAAAGCTCCCCCGCGGAAATCGAGCCAGCCGATCACCGGCCCGCAAACACTCCGCCGCTTCTCGGAAAGCCTTCACAAACCAGCGGTAGGCGATCTTCATCTCGGTCCGAACCCGTTTGCTGGCCGCGTGGACGAGCGGTGCGGGTGATTTCTTTGTCTTGGCTGGCTGGGAGAAGGGCTGCTGCCGGAGGATCTCAACCACGCCGAGAGGCTCGATTCCAGTCGCCGCTCGCTTCGCTGCGGCTTGAGCGGTGATCGCTCCCACCAACTCGGCGATCCGCTCGCGGTACTGCTCGGGCGACAGATGCCCCCAGCAGGGCAATGGCGAGAGATGGACGACCTCGATTTCCGCGAATTGGCGAGCGCCGAACTCTTCCCCGCGCTGGCGCGCCTCCCATTCCTTCGTGCGATCGAACCAGGTCCCTTCGATCGGCTCGCCGGTAAGCAGAGCGGTGACGCAGTGAACCCCTGGCCAGTCCTGAGGGCGGGCGACCAAGTTCTCTTTGCAGCCATGAGAAAGGATGTAGTCCAGCCGCCCGACCTGGTCTTCTTCTTGGTCGCTAACAGGGATCGCCTGATAGCGGCGAGCGAAGACCTTGTCTCGCCAGCCGGTCGACCTCGCCACCTCGCGAGCGAACTTGGAGTTGAAGTAGCCCATGAAGCGAGCCAGGCTTTCGCTGTCCTCGGCCCGCGCGAGAAGGTGAAAGTGGTTCGAGGCAAAGGCAAATGCGCAAATTTTGAGCGGATAGAGGCGCTGCGCTCGGCCCAGAGCGCCGAAGATGATCTCGTTGAGCAGCGGCCCAGGCCGCAGGAGGAATCGGCTGTGGACCGTGCGGCAGGTCACCTCGAAGAGGGCTCCCCCATCGGGCGTGAATCGGATCTTCCGGGCCATTACGACAGCCGGACGTTTCAAACGGCACGCCACGCGGGGTGCGGCGCCCTAAACTACACAAACCGTGCGGCTTGAGAGCCGAGCCGTGATTTTCGGCGGAGGCTCGACCCCGCAAAGGACCTTGCGGGGGCACCGGGGTAGCCCGAGCAAATTCCGAGGAATGCGCTGGTGGATTCCCAAGATGTCAAAGTTTCTGGACAGGCGCGCAGTCTTTTGCGGGAACCTGGTGCCGCGGGTTCTTGCGGATTCGAGTGGCACCTGCTTCGGGGGGTCTGCGACAGATCTCGAACGGGCAGCCGGTGAGTTGCAGCCGCGTCACGCCGCGTGACGCGAGGCAGGATCGGGCAACCGTGGGGGATGTCGCACCGGAATCCTCCCGGCCGCAGCCTCCCGCGCTCGAAGTTGCTCACACAACGCGTGGAGATCCCCGCCGACGGCATCGACGATTCGCTCGCGGGCGGCATGGACCTCGGCCACGAGGGGATCGATCCAAGGAGTCTCCAACTCTTCAAGGGGCATCGACATACGAGAGCTCCTCTCCCATGAGTTCGTCGGGTGTACAGAGAATCGGCGGCTCGAAGCCGGCGGCGCGACATGCGGACTCGACGAGCGAACGCCTCTCAGCGTTGGCGAAATGATCCGAATTCCAAGTCAGGAGATACGAAACGCGCTGAGTGGCCGTCGAGCCGTCTAGTAGCTGATGGCCGACGTTTCCAGATACACGAGAACGGCCATCGTTGAATTGTACTCCAGGGTTTCCACCACGCTGCCTCGCCTCGCCGACCGACCGGCCGAAATAGGGGCTAGCCTGATAGTGCCCCCCCGAACCACGAGAACCGACCGAGAGCCATCCGCCCCCTCTCGGCCGAGATCTTCGGCCGACAGAGGATCGAAGCAGATTCCCCCTCGATCGACTCGCCGGTGTCTCCCCGCCGGGTCGCCGTGATCGATCTGCCGGGAGCGGGTCTGGCGCTCACCCTGGACCGTGCGGCAGTCCCTTGTAGAGGGCTCCTCCATCGAGCGTGAGTCGGATCTTCCGGGCCATTTCGGCAGCCGGGCGCCTCAACAACCCTGCCAGTCGAGGCTGGAGAATCCCGCGCGAAGCCGGAGAATCGTTTTTTTAACCCGGAGAACGAAATTTTAACTCCAGGAATCGTTTTTTAAGTCCAGGAATCGTTTTTCGAGACTAATTTTTGGATTTTCATCCGGCGGAATGAATTCTCAGCTCCAGGAATCAATTTTTAAGTCCGGGAATCGATTTTCAAGCTGGAGAATCGATTTTCAAGGTCGAAAAACGATTCCTGGACTTAAAAAACGATTCCCGGAGATAAAAAACGATTCTGGGCGTTAAAAAATGGATTCCCCGGGCTCAGGATTCATTCTCCTGGATCAGGAATCGCGCGGGAAGCTCCCGAAGCGTTCTCGGCGCTGGGATTTCGTTTTCTCGCGTCGCGTGGAATTCTCGGGGCGGAAGGTCCGCGGCGCCGGGTCAGACGGGCTAGCGCGGAGCGCTCGGGGGAAGCGGCAAGCGGAACAGCTCGCGCCCGGTCGACCTGCGCTCTGCGACGAACAGCAAGTCGCTTCCGAGGGCGACGAAGCCCTCCGGGCTCGACGGCAGCCGGCCGGGCTCGATGTCGCTCCACAAGGCGGTCCCCTCCTTCGTGCCGTCGCTCGACCAGGCTTCCAGACCGTGGCGGCCGTCGTCGGCAGCGAATACCAAACGGGCGCCGATCGCGGTGAGGAAGCGTGGAGCGGACGAGCGCCTTCCGGGCCGCAGGTCGGCGACCCGGCGGGTTCCCCGCGGCGTCCCGTCGGTCGCCCAGAGCTCGCGGCCAGCCTCTTCATCGTCCGCCGAGAAGTACGCCAACGAGCCCACCGCAGTGACCTCGGCCGGGGCCGACGACGCCGGCCCGGAGCGAATGTCGGCGAGACGAAGCGTGCCCTCGGCCGTGCCGTCGGTTCGCCAAAGCTCTTGTCCGTGCTCGCGGTCGAACGCGGAAAAGAGCAGAGCACCGCCGAACCGGGCGAGCGACCTGACCTCTCCCCCGCCTTCCAACGAGCCCGGAATCTCTAGAATCTTCCTCGTCCCGGCCGTCGTACCGTCGCTCACCCAGAGTTGATCGAAGCGAGCGAATCGATCCCGCACGACGTAGTAGAAGCGTCCCTGCGGTCCGACGATCGCCTCGCCGAGGACGACGTCGGTGCAGGGGGCGCACGGCCGGTCCACCACTCGCCGCGTTCCGGCCGAAGTACCGTCGGTCCTCCACAGGCCGTCGAGAAGATCGCTCTCCTCTTCGAGGGCGTTGAGCGGCAGGAAGTACGCGCCACGCCCGTTCAGATCGGCTGCTACCCTCACCGAATACGAGATGCTCGGAACGAAAGTCGCGATCTTGGCGAGCCGTCTCGTTCCCGCGGCCCGCCCGTCGACCGACCAGAGCTGGAGCTTTCGGGCCGAATCTCCCTCCGCGAGGAAGAACAGCGCCCGGCCACCGAGCGAGAAGCTCGCGACCACTTCCGGGTTTTCCCCCTCGGGGCGGAAGAGGAAATCCGCGCCGCCGGTCTTTGCTCGGGCGTGCCGGATCGAACCGTCGGCCGCCTGCACGGCGGCTCCCGTGGCGGTAGGCGCGAGAAGGAGCGTCGGAGCGGAGGGAAATCTCGGTGGGGTCGAGCCCGACACGCGCTCGGTCCCACCCGACGTGCCGTCGGTGCGCCAGATCGCTACCTCTCGGCCGTCGCTGGC
>JBGAGQ010000077.1:0-28201 GCA_044226625.1 Thermoanaerobaculia bacterium | reverse complement strand
GAAGGCGCTGGTCCAGCGCGGAAGGTTCTCCGGAGCCGCGATGAACTCGAAAGCGCGCCGGCTCGGCACGGCGAGCGATACGGATTGAACGTCGTGGGTCTTCATTCTCGTCTCCCTGGATCTTCTTTTTGAACGCCGCGAGATCGCGGCCCTCTGCGATCTAAGGAGGGTTCGACGAAGAGGTTTGTGACATCGCCCCCGGGCTACTCGAAGTAACCCCCCACGTCCACGATCACGTGGACCGTCCCCGAGCCGAGCACGAAGGCCGACGCCGCGTAGGTTCCGTTGCCGTCGGCGGAGAGGCGTACCACCGCGTTGTTGGTCCGCGTCTGGCCGGCGGCGAAGTTGAGGGTCGCGACACCCGGGGCTGCTCCGTCTCCCGGGTAGAGGGTGAGGAAGCCGAGCGCGGTGGGCGAGGTCACCGTGACGTTCGCGGCGATCGTGGTCGCCGTCGGTGGGACGCCGCAGAGGCCCTGCGCGGGCCGTATGCGCGGCGCGCCGGAGGCGAGGGGGCCCGCTCCGTCGCCTCGGCTGTCGTAGAGGCGGCAGGGGGAGACGGTGAAGTATTGGCCGAGGTTCGGGTTCTTCGCCGCGAAGACGTCGAGCGCTCCGTTGCGGTCGTCGGCCACCAGATCGGTCGAATTCGAGGCGAAGACCACGACGCTGCCGTCGGCGCTGATCTGCGGGTTGAGCGAGGTCCCCACGGGTCCGGAGGCGGGGAAGGCCGCCGGGCTCAGGAGCGCGTTCGTGGCGTGGAACCGATCGAAGAGGAAGACGTTCGTCCGCGCGGGCGCCCCGGCGGCGAGCGGCGCGGCGCTCGTGAAGGCGACGAAACGGCCGTCGGCGGCGATCGAGGGGGGGCTTCCCGCGTCGACGCCGAGCGCGGTGAGCGGTGCGCCGACGGCGTGGCTCGCGAGGGTGCTCGAATCGGCGATCCGGTCGTAGAGGAAGAGGTCGGCCGCGCCGTTCGCATCGCTCTGGCCCGCGACCAGATCGCTCGCCCGGCAGACGTAGGCGACGTAGCGCCCGTCCGCGCTCGGCCGCGCTTCCGTGCAGGGGGCGTTGCCGGTGGTCGAGGCGCTCCCGGCCTGCCGGCTCACCAGCCGGTTCGAGAGCAGGGCGTGGTCGTAGAGAAAGACGTCATCGCCCGCGTTCCCCTCGGTCTGAGAGAGGACGACGTCGAACGCGTCGCTTCGGAACGCCACCCAGCGGCCGTCGGCGCTGATCTCCGGCGCGTGCGAGGTGCCGACCGCGGTGCTGTTCGGCGTGTCGAACGACCGGCTCACCAGATCGGCGTTGCCGGTCTGCGCGTCGTAGAGGAAGACGTCCGGCAGCCCCAGGTTGTCGAACTGCCCCGGTGCGACGTTCGAGCCGAGGCTCTCGAAGGCGAGGAAACGGCCGGAGGCGTCGAGCGAGACGTGGCCGGAGGGGCCGTCCGCCGCGGTCGTCGTCGAGGCGTTCGAATGGCTCGCGAGGACGGTGGTGCCCGTGGTGCGATCGAACAGAAAGACATCCGGCCCGGCGTTGCCGTCGACCTGGCCCGGCACCAGGTCGGTCGCCCCGGAGACGAAGGCGACAAAGCGGCCGTCGGCCGAGATCGCGTGCGGCGAGGGATCGTCGAACAGGGCCTTGCTCGCGAGCGAGGTGGCGATCCGCAGCAGCGTCGCCGCCGCGCGGTCTTCGAGATAGAGGCCGACCGTGCCTGGCGGGAGGGGCGGGGCCACGAGATCGGTCGCCGCGCTCCAGAACGCCACGTAGCGGCCGTCGGCGCTCGCCACCCCGGCGTCCGCGAGGTTGTTGCCCGGGGCGAGCGGCGAGGCGAGCGCGTGGCTCGCGATGGAGGTCGAAAGCGTGGCCGGGTTCCGGTCGCGGACGTAGACCTGGGTCGTGCCGCCGAATCCGGTCTGTCCCGCGACGAGTCCGACTCCGGTGCTCGAAAACGCGACGTAGCGCCCGGCCGCGTCGAGCGCGGCGATCGGCTGGCCGAGGACGTAGCTCAAGCCCCCGGCGGAGGCGGAGGGGCGGTCGGCGGCGCGGCGGGTGATCGCCTGGTTCGTGCCGCCAAGCGTGTCGTAGCGGAAGAGGTCGTTGCCCCCGTTCGCGTCGGCGAGCCCGGTCACCAGATCCGCGGCCGGGCTCGAATAGACGACCGCGCCGCCGTCCGCCGAGATCGCGAGAGCCCGCTCGCCGAGCTGAGGGAGGCCCGCCCGGTTGCCCTGCGTTGCGGCGTGGCTCGCAAGCGCGGTGGTGTCCCCCGTGCGGTCGTAGACGAACACGTCCTCTCCCGCTCCGGAGTCGACCTGGCCGCCGATCAGCGCGGGATCGGCGCTCGCGAACGCGACGAAGCGGCCGTCGGCCGAGAGCGCCGGGGCGTGGGCACCCGTGCTCGCGTCGGTCGCGGCGCTCGCCTTGCGGCTCGCGAGCGCGAGGGCCCCCGTCGCGCGGACGTACGCGAAGACGTCCGGCGAGGTGGAGTCGGGATCGACCTGACCCGGCACGTGGTCGGTGCCGGTGCCCGCAAACGCGACCACCGTGCCGTCGCCCGAGATCGCCACCTCGGAGGCCGCGCCGTTGCCCGCCTGGGACGGCGCGCCGACGGCGTGGCTCGCGAGCGCGACGTTCCCCGTCGCGCGATCCCAGACGAACGCGTCGGCCGCGCCGTTCGCGTCGGTCCCTCCGGCGATCAGGTTGGTCGCCGTCGAGAGGAACGCGACCGCGCCGCCGTCCGACGACAGGGCCACGCCTCGGATCGCCCCGCCGTTGCCCGCGGTCGTCGTTCCGCTGGCGGCGTGGCTCACGAGGATCGACGTGTCGGTCGTCCGATCCCAGACGAAGACGTCCGCCTGGCCCATCGATTCGACCTGCCCCGCGACCAGATCGGGGGCGAAGCTGATGAATGCGACGTAGCGCCCGTCGGCGCTCACCGCGGGTCCGAACGACGGGCCGGCGCCTGCCTTCGCGGCCATCCCGGCGACGTGGCTCACGAGGGTGACGGTGCCGGTGATGCGATCCCAGAGGAAGACGTCGGTGTCGCCGTTCGAATCCACCTGGCCGGTCGACAGGTCGGTCGCCGCGCTCGCGAAGGCGACGTAGCGGCCGTCGCCCGAGATCGCGGCTTCGAGCGCCGGGGCGTTCGCCGCGGCGCTCGCCGAAGAGGCGGCGTGGCTCGCGAGCACGGAGCTTCCCGCGGCGCGGTCCCAGACGTAGAGGTCGGCCCCGGCATTGCCGTCCGAAATCCCGGCGACCAGATCGGGCGCGCCGGAAAGGTAGGCCACGAACGCGCCGTCCGCCGAGACGGCCGGATCGCCGGAGGCGCCCGTGGCCGCTGTCACGGCGCTCACCGCCGCGTGGCTCACGAGCGTCGAGGTGCCGAGCGTGCGATCCCAGAGAAACACGTCCGCCGCGGCGTTGGCGTCGAGCTGACCGGCGGAGAGCGCGGCGCTGGTGCTCGAGTAGGCGACGAAGCGCCCGTCCGCGCTCACGCTCGGCCGCAGGTCGAACCCCGCTCCCGGAAGCTCGCCGATCGCGGTGTCCGAAACCGTCGCGGCGCGCGAGATCAGCTCGACCGGCACGGTCGCCGCGTGGGCAGCGGACCCTAGGCCCGTGATCGCGGTGATCGCGGTGATCGCGGTGATCATCGCGAAGGCAGACGTCGACGAGAGAGGGAAAGCGGCGGGGTGGGGGCGGCGGTGGCTCATCGGGGGCTCGCGATCGAGAGAGGAGGAGGGGGTCGGGGAGATGGACCTGATGTGGACGGCTCCGCATCCTATCCGCCCCACGGTTCGATCGTGGTTCAAACCTCGTCCCCCTTCTCGGGTCGTTTTGGATTCCCTCTGCGGGATGGGTTTCCCCCTGCGATATCCTTGAAATCACTCTCCGTTTTCCCGGCGTTGTCGTCTTTCGATCGTTTCGGAGGTAGCTCCGCGATGGCCCAGATCTCCCGCCTCCTCTTCCTTCGCCACCTGCGCGCCGAGCCGAACCAATCGATCCTCCACTTCCGCCGCGGCAAGCTGGTGCGCAGCGGGCCCGGCATCGCTTACTGGTTCCACCCGCTGTCCGCCGCGGTGCTCCAGGTGCCGGTCGAGGACATCGCGAGCACGTTCGTCTTGCGCGAGCGCTCGGCCGATCTGCAGGAGATCGTGGTCCAGATCACCCTTGCCTATCGGGTGGCCGAGGCGCAGAAGGCGGGCCGCCGGATCAACTTCACGATCGGCCTTGCGAGCGGCGCGTGGCTGGAGCAGCCGCTCGAACGCCTGGCCGGCCTCTGGTCGCGCTGGGCGCAGGAGCCCGTGCGCGAGACCTTGATGCGCCTGCCGTTGGTCGACGCCGTGCGCACCGGAGCGGCGACGATCCGCGCCGCGCTCGACCCCGCCCTGCGCGGCAACGCGGAGGCGGCGGAGATGGGGCTCGCGTTGGTCAGCGTCCAGGTCGATCAGGTGGTTCCGAACGCGGACATCGAAAAGGCGCTCCAGACGCCCACGCGCGAGGCGATCCAGCAGAAGGCCGACGAGGCGACCTTCGAGCGCCGCGCGCTCGCGGTCGAGAAGGAGCGGGCGATCAAGGAGAACGAGCTGGCGACCGAGATCGAGCTCGCGCGGCGACAGGAGGAGCTGATCCGCCAGGAGGCCGCGAACCGGCTGCTCTCCGTCCGCGAGGACGCCGAGGCGCAGCGGCTCGGGGTCGTGGCGCAGACCGAGCGCGACGGTATCGCCGCCGAGGCGGCGGCCCGCGACGTGAAGACCCGGGCGGCGGGCGAGACGGAGGCGAAGCGCCTGCTGCTGGACGCCGACCTCGCGGCCGAGGCGCGCCGGGCGGAGATCTGGTCGGGCGCGCCGCCGTCCGTGCTGCTCGGCTTCGCTCTCCGGCAACTCGCGGGGAAGATCGGCTCGATCGAGCACCTGAACGTGACCCCCGACCTGCTCGGCGACCTCGTTCAGCGCTTCGCCTTGAAATCGTCCGGCGAGTAGGCGGGGCGCGTGGCCGGCACTCCGTCGCGCACCCGGCCGCGGGTGGTGCTGGTCACCCGCAAGACTTCCCTTGAAGGGCTGCGCGAAGCGCGCGGCACGCTCGACCAGGTGCGCTTCTACCTCGCCTCGCGCGGGCAGGACATCGCCTGGCATGAGGCGGCGCACGAGCGGTTCGTCGCCGCCTACTCCGAGGTCGAGGCGAGCATCCCGGGCGACCAACGCAGGGTGCAGATCGACCGCGACGACCTCGATCGATTCCTGTTCGCGCCCGACGATTTGATCCTCGTCGTCGGGCAGGACGGCCTGGTCGCGAACGTCGCCAAGTACCTATCCGGCCAGCGGGTGATCGGCGTCAACTCCGACCCGGAGCGCTTCGACGGCGTGCTTTGCCGGCACCCTCCGGCGAGCGTCCGCTTCCTCCTCGAATGGACGGCGACGGGCTCGGGGAACGCCTACCGGATCGAGCGCCGCACGATGGCGGTCGCGGAGCGCGAGGACGGACAGAAGCTGCTCGCCTTGAACGAGGTGTTCGTCGGCCATCGCACGCACCAGTCGGCCCGCTACACGATCGAGGTGGGGGAGCAGCGCGAGCGCCACTCCTCCTCGGGCGTCCTCTGCGCGACCGGCACGGGAGCCACCGGTTGGGCGCGCTCGATCTGCGAGCAGCGGAAGATCGAGCAGGGCCTGCCGCGCCCGACCGATCCCCAGCTCGCCTGGATGGTTCGCGAGCCCTTCCCCTCGATCTCGACGGGCGTCGGTCTCGACTTTGGCCTTCTCCCAGCCGGAGCCCGGCTCGTCCTCCATTCCGAGATGGCCGAGGGAGGGGCGGTCTTCGCCGACGGCATCGAAAGCGACGCGCTCGAATTCCTTGGCGGCCAGACGGTGACGGTAGGTCGCGCCGAGCAGGCGCTCCAGCTCGTGGTGCCGGCGGCCGGGCCCGCCGCGCGCAAGGCGCAGAAGCCGGGGCACCGGGCGCGCGGGTAGCCGAGCGGTCGATCGGTGGGTGGGGCGCGCGCCCTAGCCGACGAGCGCCTTCTGCATCGCGACGACCTTCGGCGGATCGCTGTAGGTCGACCGGCCGACCTCGCGGAAGCCGTAGCGCGCGTGGAACCTACGGGAGCCCTCGTTCATCGGCTCGACGTCGTACTCGCAGACCACGCGCGGCACGCCGGTGCTCGCGGCGAACGCGAACAGATCGTCGTAGAGCCGGGAGCCGAGCCCTCGCCCCTGCGCCCGGCCCGAGACCACCACGCGATCGACGTAGAGGAACGCCGGGTAGCGCTCGACGAACCAGCGGTAGTTCGGGCTGTCGTAGCGGCTATTCTCGCGGAACGCGAGCAGGAAGGCGTCGATCCCAGGGTCTTCCGCGGTGCGTGGGACGACGCGGTGGTACTCCGCCTCGGCATGAAGGAACTCGAGGCGCGCTGCCGAGGCGGGGCTCAAGAAATGCTCCCACTCCTCGTTGAGCGCGAGGATCTCCGGAAAATCGGCGGGAACGGCGTCGCGGATCGAGACCTCGGCCGGCATGCGGCGATTCGATCACGTTTGCGGATCGACGGAGACCACGACGCGTTCGAAGAGGCGCGCCCGCCGGGTCTGGGACCCGACGGGCGCGCAAAATCCGAGCGGAACGGCTCGAGCTAGCCGATGCAGCCCGTCCCCGAAACGCAGCCCGTCTGCGTCACGCACGGGTAGACGACCGTGGCGCACAGGTTGGCGCTCTTGCAGGTGATGATTCGCGTGGGACAGCCGGTGGTGACACAGCCCGGAACGGTCGATGCGCCGACGGCGCCGTCCAGGGATTCCTCGAGGCTGCGGAGCGTTTCGCGGTGGAGATTCAGTTTCTTGGCCGACTTGCGCATGGTTTCTCTCCCTTTCGATGTGCGCCGTCCTCGGCGCGGCCTTTCGGCCTTCGCCGCGGACGTCGCGGTTCTGGCGCAAGAGGCGGAAGACGGAGAGAACCGGGGCCAAGCGCCGGGCACGAGTTTCTTCACCCGCGGTCGAAAACGGTCGTGAGTTTTTTTGACCGTGGGTGAAAAAAGTGGCAGCCTTCGGTCTGTGAAGACGCCGGAGCATCGATATCTGACGGAACAGGTCGAGCGCGACCTCGCCCGGAAGATGGTTTTC
Organism: Thermoanaerobaculia bacterium; assembly: GCA_044226625.1. Taxonomy (GTDB): domain Bacteria; phylum Acidobacteriota; class Thermoanaerobaculia; order Multivoradales; family UBA5704; genus DASYKS01. The sequence continues at coordinate 21,107 of JBGAGQ010000077.1, read as the reverse complement.
GTGGCCGGTCCGCGCCAGGTAGGGAAGACCACGCTCGCGCGAGCCCTGCCAGGAGCCACGAAGGGATACCTGAACTGGGACGTCCCCGAGGATCGGGAGCGAATCTTGAAGCGCGAGTTGCCGCCGGGCGATCTCTGGGTCTTCGACGAGGTCCACAAGTACAGGCTCTGGCGCAACCTGCTCAAGGGACTGTGGGACGGCAGGCGGGAAGGGCAGCGGATTCTGGTCACCGGAAGCGCGCGGCTCGACCTGTACCGTTACTCGGGCGATTCGCTCCAGGGGCGGTATCACCTGCTGCATCTCCACCCACTCTCGGTGGCCGAGCTGGGGCTCGCCACCGCCGCCGAGATCTCCGATCTGCTGACGCTGGGCGGTTTTCCCGAGCCGTTTTTCGGCGGGTCCGAGGTCGAGGCGAGACGTTGGTCACGCGAGTATCGGAATCTGTTGATCCGGGAAGAGATTGGAGCGCTCGAGCGGGTGCAGGATCTCGGCCGGTTGGAACAGCTGGCCCTTCGCCTTCCGGAGCTGGTGGGCTCGCCGCTGTCGGTAAACGCCCTGCGCGAGGACCTTCAAGTGAGCCACAAAACGGCGACCCACTGGCTCGCGATCCTCGAACGGTTATTCGCGATCTTCCGCTTGGCACCGTTCGGTCAGCCGAAGATCCGGGCGGTCAAGAAGGAGCAGAAGCACTACCACTTCGACTGGACGTTGGTTCGAGAGCTGCCGCAGCGTTTCGAGAATCTGGTGGCGAGCCACCTGCTCAAATGGGTCCAGTTCGAGCAAGACGCCAAGGGGCGCGATCTCGACCTGCGCTTCTTCCGCGACGTCGAAGGTCGCGAGGTCGATTTCGTGGTGACCGAGGAACGCCGTCCCGTTCTCCTCGTCGAGTGCAAATGGGCGGACGCCGAGATCGACCGCGGGCTGCGCTACCTATTTGCGCGCACCCCGGGCGCCGAGGCCTGGCAGATCTCGGCGACCGGGTCGAAGGATTACGTCTCGCAGGAAGGGATCCGCGTGGCCCCGGCGGGGGTTTTCCTTTCGGGGTTGAACTAAAGTCCCGACGTTGGCGAGGGAAAGCAACTGGCGTGCTAGCATTTGGCCAATGCGAATGACTCTCGAAATTGCCGACGACGTGCTCCAGACGGTGCAGGATCGCGCCCGCCGGCAGAACCGTAGCGCAGGCGATTTGCCGTCGGATCTGGTCCGAGACGCCCTCGAAAGTCAGAACCGAGCGAGCAATACGGACGCTTCGGAGAGTTTCTTCGGCTTCGAGCCGTTCCCGCCCCGCGGCGCGGTTGTGTCCAACGAGTTGATCGACCGGCTCCGAGCCGATGAGGAGTGATGCGTTCACTCCTCGACGTGAATGTGCTCCTTGCCCTGCTTGATTCTGACCATGCCGATCACCTCCGCGCGCGAGAATGGCTGTCTGGGGAAATTCGCCATGGTTGGGCATCCTGTGCCCTGACCCAGAACGGATTTGTGCGGATCTTCAGCCAACCGCGATATCCAAGCCCGGTTTCACCTGCCCAGCCATCGAGCGGCTTCGCCGCGCGACAAGCACCGAACATCACGAATTCTGGCCCTGCGCCACCAGCCTTCTCGACCGCCGTCGAATTGACTCTCGGCATGTCCAAGGACCGAGTCAGGTGACGGATATTTACCTGTTGTGTCTCGCGGTCGAGCATGGTGGTCGATTTGTAACCTTCGATCGATCGATCCCGCTGTCTGCTGTGTCAGGCGCGTCCTCCGAACATCTCGTTGTGGTTTGAGAGGGTAAGAGCTTGATCTGCGCCCGTCCGCGACGTCGAGGGGCGGCGGGGGTTTCCTTTCGGGGTTGATCTGAGTCCTCGGGCCTAGCTAGAAGTGGACCGGGCTGCCGATCGTCGACTGGATCCTGCGGAAGATGTCGACGAGGGGGTGGGATACGGAGAGGGAGAAGTTCTGCGAGGTGGAGTGGTGGAGTCCGAGCGCTTCGAGGGCTCCGCTTCGGCTCCTGCGCAGGACGATTCCGCCGGAGTCTCCTTTCTGCGCGAAAGGTCGGGCGCGGTTGACGCTGCGGGTCAGGATCTGGTCGTCGAACTTGTAGAGCACCCCGTTTCTCTTGATCAAGACGCAGAAATGGGGGCAGAGCACCGTTCCCTCCGTCGTGCGTTCCGCGATCGCGCCGCAGAGCTCGACGGCGTCGCCGGCGTTCGCCGCCGCCGGAGCCGGCTGGAAGCGGTCGGTGGAGGCGCCGAATTTCAAGCGGGGATCCGCGGTTCCGGTGCCGTTGCTCAGGGCCACGAGGCAATCCGCCGAGTGGCCGGCCGTTGCGAACGTGCCGATCTGGGTCGTGGCGTTCGCCACGACGCGCCCGCTGTCCGTTTCATGGATGTTTTGCAGAGGCGTCGAATGCCAGGCGGCCAGGAGGTAAGGCCTGTGCGTGCTGTCGAAGACGATGCCTCCGAGGGTTCCCGTCGGTCCGGTGTTTCGCCCGATCTTGTCTCCCGCCTGCAGCACCGGCGGGCTCGCCGAGGGGGTCACGCGTTTCGGATCCAGGCCTTCGAAGGGGGCGAGATCGGGATGCTCGAAAGACGCCTCTTCGATGAACTCCGTCCAGGTGTGACCGGCTAGCGGCGGTCCGAAGGCCGAGCGTAGCGCATCGGCCGCCTTTTCCGGGTATTCCGCGAGCAGGAGCAGACGGCCGTCGCACTCGCCGGCCCCGGTGAGCTTCAGGTCGGCCAACCGGGGGCAGATTTGGTCGACGGATGGGATCGCCATTCTTTACCTCCCAGGGATTTCCGCGAGATGTCCGATCGATCGCTCCGAGGTCAGCCGGCGGTGGGGGAGCAAGGCCTCGCCAGATCGCCGCTGCCGTCTTCGGTATCGGCGGGAACCGGTCCGAACGGCAGGCCGAAGAACTGATAGAACGCCTCGAAATCCGCGTCGCCGCGATTGTTCATTCCGAAGGTCACGAACGGGGTGTCTTTGAACCGGAGGAGGGATTCGAGCTCGGCGTTGACGATTTCGATGCGAAGGGTCTTTCCCGAACACAATTTGCCCAAGAGGAGAAAGTCGGAGCTTCCGCCTTGCCGAAGCAGCTCGATCTCGGCGTGGGCACCGGTCAATTTCGCTTCGAGGCGGATTTGATTTCCGATCGCTCGCTCGAAGACGGGCTTGCCGGGCACGTACGCCGTGCCGTCGAACGCGATCGGGCAGAAAGACCAGGGGCGCGGATCCCCGTGGGCATCCTCGTTGAAGCCGGCGACCGAAAGGTGACCCGCGTCGAACGCGAGGTCGACGGCCGGCGCAGCGTTCGGCGTCGCGGTGCGCACGTCGACAAGCTCGGCGAGCCGAGGCAGCCACCAGAGCGAGGTCCGGTCGGATTGCGAGGGCTGGGTGCTGGAGGAAACCTGTGAGTCGAACGTCAGGCTTTGGGACGCGAGCCGATGGAACGTGAGGCGGTCGCCCTTGAACAGGATGATGCCCACGCCGTCCGATTCGTAGTCCGGCTCGATCGTGCTCTGTTTCGCGCAGTAGTCGCGGAGGGAAAACGTCAGCGCGGCGAGATGGGTTGCGCGAAAGACCGGAAGGTGAGGCGTCTTGAGGCACCACGAGGCGAGCGCGGGCTGGATCAGGTCCGGCAACGCGACGCGGACCGTCTTCGGTTTGCCGGGCGTGGTGCCGACGAAGAACGGTTGGTCGGGCATGAACGCACAGATGCCCTTGAACGTCACCTCGAGCTTGCGCGGCACACCGTCCTCCTCAGAAACCGAGCACGACGAACGAGAACGGTTGCGACGAAAACGGCCGAGCGGACAGGGTTTCGAGGATCCCCCTTCGCACCGCTTCCGCCACCGGGGTTCCGCTCGGGGCGCGATGGAGCCCGAGCGTGAAATCGTGGGCCAGCCGGTCGTCCACTTCCCACAAGCTTCCCACCACGGTCGGTACTCCCGCTGCTAGAAAGGGTCGCGCCAAACCTACCACTCCTTCGCCTGGCTCGACCTCTCCGGCGCTTTCGCAGGCGGCGAGGATGGCGACGCGCGTGCGTGGCAGATCGAGGGTCGCGAGATCGCGCAGCGTCCGCGCGCCGCGCGGTCCGCGATCGGCGAACAGCAGGAACGAGCGGAACGGATCTACCGGATCGAGCGACGCGTGCATTCCGAGTTGGATCACGTCGGCCCCACGTGCCGCCGCGCGAAAGGCGTCCCAGGTCGCGGCGCGCTCGGTGAGCGCGACGGCGTTCGTTCCGTAGAGCGCCGCGATCTCCCGGGCTTCGCGTGCCGCGTCTTCGAGGCGCTTCATCCGCGGCCACTCGCGCGAGTCGAAGGCGGGGTCGCCGACGAGGACCGCTCTCGGCGCTTTTAGGCCGCCTTCCGCATCGACCTCGTTGCCCGACCGCGCGGAAAGCTCTCGCGAACGAGCGAGAGCGCGGAGGAAGAAGCTCGCGCTGGGATCGATCAGGACCGGCCGATCCTCGATCACGTAGCGCGCCCGTCGCCGGTCGCGAAGCCCCGCCCACGGAACCTGGGCGAGCGGTCCGTCCGGCACCACGACGAGCGTTCTCTCCGCGCCGACCCGCCCGTAGAAGGGTCGCAGCAGGAGATCGAACAGGCGGGCGGCCGTTTCGTTCCAGGCGTCCTCGCGCAGCCCGCGGGCGGGATCGAGGCGCTCGGCGAGACGCGAAAGCTCCTCGCGGGAGACGCGCGTCGAAAAGAACGCGGCGCCCTCGGGGGCGATCCACCAGGCGAATGTCCGATCGTCGAAGACCGCGAATTCGACGAGAACCGTATCCGCCGGAAGCGCCGCGCGCAGGGCCGCGAGCCGGGCGGGGGCCGCCGCCGAGTTGTTCCCCGACGGGCTCGATGAGCTGAATGAGCTGGATGCCTTTGCGGCGGGGGAGGCGCGAGGCGCCAGCAGCTCGCGCGCGGCTTCCGCGTAGGCGAACGCGCTCGCGGGGCGATGGGCAACCTCCGCGAGGAATCGGACCATTTCCGAGAACGCCCGTCGGGCCTCGCGGCCGAACGTGTAGCGATCCTCGTCGCTCGCCCGGTCGAGCCAACCCGCGCCGCCCCGTGTTCCTCGAGTGACGAGCGCCGCGAGATCCGCCTCGGCCCCCGCGAGGTCGCCCGCGGCGGCGCGCGCCCGCGCCCGGACCGCGCGCGTCGTCCCCTCGAGCACCCCTTGGCCGTTCGCGCCGTAAAACGCCACCGCCCGGTCGAGCGCCGCGAGCGCATCGGTCGCGGGCGGGGAAGCCCCCCTCCTAGCCTCCCCCCGCGAGCGGGGGGAGGGACTTGCGGGGGGCAGGTCCCGCTGCGAGATCAGGAGGGGGGCCTGCGCGCTCGCCCGTCCAGCCCCCAGCGTCTCGAGCCCCTCCCCACGTTGCGAGAACAGGACGGGGGCCCGCGCGCTCGCCCGTCCAGCCCCCGGCGCCTCAAGTCCCTCCCCCCGCTGCGAGATTAGGAGGGGGGCCTGCGCGCCCACCCGTTCAGCCCCCGTCGCCTCGAGACTCTCCCTCCGCTGCGAGAACAGGACGGGGGCCCGCGCGCTCGCCCGTCCAGCCCCCAGCGCCTCGAGTCCCTCCCCCCGCTTGCGGGGGGAGGCTAGGTGGGGGGCCTGCACGCCCTCTCCCTCAACCGCCAACATCCCCGCGATCCGATCCAAGTCGGCCTCCGTGCGCGCCCGGTCGTCGGCGTCGGCGATCGAAAGAGCCTCCCGGCGCACCCGCTCGAGATCGCCGCGTGCCTCGTCCAACCTGCCCGACCCGGCGAGCAGTTGCGCGCGCAGGAGGAGCGCTTCGTGGACCGCGTCCGGATCGGCCTGCGCGGCGGCGGCACGCTGCATCTCCTCTTCGAAGGCGAGCCCGCTCGCGAGGCGGCCGTTCGCGTGCGACAGAAACGCGAGCTGCCCCCAGATCGTCCGGCGTTGGTAGGGGTCGCGCACCCGCGGGGCAACCGCCGTCGCGCTCAGGTAGGTGCTCCAGCTCTCGCGGCGTCGCCCGAGCTTCCAGAGCGCTTGGGCGAGCAGGCTGTCGGCGGTGGCCATCCGGTCGACCTCGCCGAGCCGCTCGTAGAGGGCCCGGCATCGGCGGTACTCCTCCAACTGATCGTAGGGGCGGCCGTCGCGCCCGACGATCACGGCGCGGATCCAACTCGAAAGCGCGCGGAGCGCGGGGAATCCGCGCGTTTCGATCCTCGGCTCGGCCGCGGCGAGCCGCGCGAGCGCGCGGTCCCGGCGGCCGGCGTTGTTTTCGGCCGAGGCCGCGTAGATCTCGGCTTCGAGCGCCTGGGGGAGCCCGGCCGCGCCGAGGGCGCGGCGCGCGGAGTCGAGCGCCACGATCGCCCGTTCGTCGTCGAATCCCCGGTAGAGCGCGAACGCCTCGTCGTACTCGACCAGGGCACGGGCGGCCAGGAGGGCTCCCGCGGACCCGGCGCGGCGAAGGGCCGCCGCCGCTTCGGCGGCGTACGGATCGCCCCGCTCGGCGAGCGGCCGGGCGAGCGCCTCGGCGGCGCGGAGCAGGGCCCCGGCTGCGGCCGACTGTCCGGCCAGGATCGCCCGGCTCCAGTCCTGGAGCAGCTCCTTCCCGGCGAGCGCGCGGGCGCGTTGCGGCGAGGAGGTCGCGAGCCGCGCGGCCGCGGCGAGGTCGCCCCGGCGGATGGCACCTACGAGCGTCGCCTCGTCCAGCGCGGAGGACCCGCGGGCGCCTGGAACCCCCGCGACGAGCGCGCGCCTCCGCTCGGACGCCTCGGCGGCCCAACGTGCGTCGGGGTCGGTGGCCGCCACCTCTTTCCAGGCGAGGCCGGCCTGGCGGGCGAGATGGAGCGCTTCGAGCGCGAGCGCGCGGTTGTAGCGCGCCTCGGGCGAGGGGAGGAGGGCGAGCGAGCGCGAGGCCGCCTCCAGCGCGTCGAGCTCGTCCAGACCCCCCGCGGAGCCCCCCGGACAACGGGCGAAGAGGGGGGAGCGGGGATTCCGCTCCGCCTGGGCGGCGACCGAATGCGCCACGGCGAGGTCGTTCCACAGCCGCGGGTCGTTCGGCGCGGCGGCCACCGCCCGCGTCCAGCGGCGGACCGCCTCGCGCGGGCAGCCGCTCAGCAACGCCTCGGCCGCCGGATCGCTTTCGTTGGCCGGGGAGGGTGGGCCGTCAGCGCCGCGGGTAGCCGCGGCGCTCCGCGGCCCGGAGCGGAGGCGGAGGATCAGGTCGCGGCTCGGTCGCGAACGGGCCGGGCCGAACGGCGTTCCGGCGAGGCGCCCCGCGAAGAACCGCGCCTCGGCGAACGCCTGGAGCAGCTCGCGCCGCCGCGCGCTCGGATCGGGATCGGGGGAGGGCAGCGACAGCAAGGCGAGCGCCGCACCGGAGATCACGGCGCAGGCGGAGAGGAGAGCTCGACGAAGTCTGGCCTTACGAATCCTGGCCCGATCCCTCGGTGTCATCCCGTCTCCATCCAGTGGTCGTCGGTTTCGTCAGGGGAGGCGGCAGGCTAGCACGGCCGAGAAAAGCACCCGTGAGGGGTGAGACGCCCGCAGGGATCGAATTCGCCTCGGAGTCGCGTCAGATTCGGCGATCGCGTCGTCCGGTCGCCAGGCCGGTCTGCGCTATCGTCTCGCCGCGCCGGGCGCCGATCGGACCCTCCGATCGGGAGGATCCGGCCGGGAGAGACGCGACGGGTGCGGAACCGAGCTGCGAGCGGTGGGACGGAGACCCTCGATACGGCCCCGAGGGGGGCGGAACGACCGGGACCGGGAGAAGCGCGCGCGACGGCGCCCGCCGGGGAGCGGTTCGTCTGCATCCACGGGCACTTCTACCAACCGCCGCGGGAGAACCCCTGGCTGGAGGCGATCGAGCGGCAACCCTCGGCGCGGCCGTATCACGACTGGAACGAGCGGATCGGCGCCGAATGTTACGCGACGAACGCGCGGGCGCGGGTGCTCGACGACCGCGGCCGGCTCGTGCGGCTGGTCGACAACTACGCGCGGATCTCGTTCAACTTCGGTCCGACGCTCCTCTCCTGGATGGAGCGCGCCGATCCGGAGACCTATGCCGCGCTCCTCGCCGCCGACCGCAAGAGCCTGGAGCGTTGCGGGCACGGCTCGGCGATCGCCCAAGCCTACGGGCACCTGATCCTGCCGCTCGCGAACGACCGCGATCGGCGGACCCAGGTGCTCTGGGGGATCGCCGACTTCCGCCACCGCTTCGGCCGCGCCCCCGAGGGGATGTGGCTGCCGGAGACGGCGGTCGACGTCCCGACGCTGGAGGCGCTCGCCGAGCAGGGGATCCGGTTCACGATCCTCGCGCCCCATCAAGCCGCGCGGGTGAGGCCGCTCGTCGCGTCGGGTATGCGGGAGGAAACGCCCTGGCGCGAGGTGCCGGGGGGCTCGATCGATCCCTCCCGCGCCTACCTGGCGCGACTGCAGTCCGGCCGCGAGATCGCGATCTTCTTCTATGACGGCCCGCTCTCCCGCTCGATCGCGTTCGAGGGGCTGCTTCATAGCGGCGACCGCTTCGCGGCGCGGCTCGCCGGGGCGTTTCCCGCGCGCGAGGGGGCTCGGCTGGTCCACGTCGCGACGGACGGCGAGAGCTACGGCCACCATCACCGGCACGGCGAGATGGCGCTCGCCGCCGCGCTCCTCCGGCTGGAGGAGCACGGGCTCGCTCGAGTCGTCTCGTACGGAGAGTTTCTGGCGCGCCACCCGCCGGAATGGCAGGTCGAGATCGCGCCGGGCACCTCTTGGAGCTGCGCGCACGGCATCGAGCGCTGGCGCTCGGACTGCGGCTGCAATGCGGGCGGCGGCCCGGGGTGGAGCCAGGCGTGGCGCGCGCCGCTCCGGCGGGCGCTCGACGAGCTGGCCGCCCGGCTCGCCTCGCGTTTCGAGCGCGCGGGCGCCGAGATTTTCCACGATCCCTGGGGGGCGCGCGACCGCTATGTCGAGGTCGTGCTCGACCGGTCGGAGGCGACGCTCGAACGGTTCCTCGCCCGCGAGGCGCGCCGGCCGCTCGGCCCGGCCGAGCGGATCGGGGCGCGGAAGCTCCTCGAGCTGTCGCGGCAGGCGATGGCAATGTTCACCAGCTGCGGCTGGTTCTTCAGCGACCTCGCGGGGATCGAGACGCGGCAGGTGCTGCTCCATGCGGCGCGGGCGATCGAGCTCGCCGAGGAGCTGTTCGGCGAGTCGCTCGAGTCCCCGTTCCTGGAGACCCTGGCCGCGGCGCGGAGCAACGAGCCGCAGTTCGGCGACGGCCGGGCGATCTACTTCGCCTCGGTCAAGCCGGCGCGCGTGGCGCTCTCGGCGGTGGCCGCCCACGACGCGATCGCCGCCCTCTTCGCCGGCCCGTCCGACCGCACGGACCGAACCGACCGGGAGCCCGAGGAGGGGATCGAGGCGGGACGGATCTACTCGTTCGCCGTGGCGCGGCGCACGCTTCGGCGGGCGACCGGCGGCCCCCTGAAGCTCCTGCTCGCGGAGGTCGACGTCACCTCGGAGATCACGGGCGAGCAAGGCGGTTTCACCTACGCCGCGTTCGCTTGGGGCGACCCGAACGTCCAGGTGGGGGTGCGGGCCCGCTCCGGTCCGGCGCTCGGGCTCGATCCGACCCCTGGCGAGATCGAGGAGGTCGAAGAGGCGCTCCGCCTGGCCGATCCGGCGCGGGTGGTCCGTTGGCTCGACCGCCATTTTCCGGTCCAACACGCCCTCGACGCCTTGTTCGGCGACGACCGGGAGCGCCTGCTCGAACGGATCCTCCGCGGAACGATCGAGGAGGTCGAGGCGCGCGGGCGGGAGCTGTTCGAGCGCCACGCGCCGTTGATGCGCCGGCTGGGCGCCGTCGGGCTCGCCTTGCCGGGCCCGTTGCGCAGCGCGGCCGAGATGGCAATTCATGCCGACTTGAAGCACGCGCTGCGCGATCCCATGAGCGATCTTGCCGAAATACGCCGTCGCCTGGTCGAAGTGCGCGACTGGGGGTTGTCCCTCGACCGCGAAGGGGTGCGCTATCTGCTCGAGCCGGCGATGACGGGCCTCGCCGAACGGCTCCGCCGCGATCCGCTCGACGCCGCCGCGGGGGTTCGGCTGGACGCGCTGCTCGATCTGGCGGGGGCGCTGCCGTTTTCGCTCGATCACCTGCCGCCCCAGGTCGCCCTCTATCGCCTGCTCGAGGAGCGCGCCGAGCTGGTTGCCGAGCTCGGGTCGGAAGATCGTGCCGGGGCGGATGCGGTCGCCCGAATCGTCCGGCTGGCGGAGCGATTGTCCATTCGTCGTTGAGCAGGTGCCACAAAATGGCGGCCGGCCAAACCGGCAGGTCGTATCGGCGCGCCAGAAAGACACCCGAATCGCCCCGCGCGAGGCGGTGTCAGGTCCGTCACACGGCTGTCACACGAGGGCGGCGGCGGAAGGATTTGGGGCTGGGAGGGCTGGGACGACCTTCGAAGTGCGCCGAGATGCCGTTTGGATTCAATCGGATCGGAAGGTTCGAGAGGCGGGTCGGAAGCGAGGAGCCCAGAAACGAGAAGACCCCCCTCGAGAGGGGGGTCGATACGGGGTTGGTTCCGTCTCTCCGGTGGGATTTTTGGCTTCACCCCTGTAGACAAGGGGAATTCGGAGGATTTGGTGACGGGGTGAGATCGGAAGATCTCGATGTGAGGTGGGATTTTGTTGGTAGGTCGGTTCCTTCCCCGTGGGATATCTCGTTGACTGCCCTCCTAGAGTAGCAAGCGGTGTGCCAGGTGCTTTCCGCGGCTCTCGAGAAGGTGGTCATCCCTTCCGCGCGAGCAGGAATCGGACCAGGAAGGCGGCCGACAGCGTTCCTGGGATCGCCGCCCAGAGGACCCCTTCGGCTCGGAGCAGCGCCGCCGCGACCGCCAGGCTGCCGGCGAGCACGGCCCAGGAGAGGCGCTGCAGCGACTTTTCCATCCGGATCGCGATCCGCCGCGCCTCGCGGCCCGGCTCCAGGCGGACCTGGAGGGCGCCCCTCTCGGCGCGCGCGAGGACCGTGTCCAGGCGGCGGGGGAGGCCGAGCAGTGCCCGGGCGTCGCCCGCCAGATCGGCGAGCCGGGCCGAAAGGCCGCGCGAGACCTCCTCCCGGGCGATCCGATCGGCGAACGGCATCGCCTCGGCCCAGGGATCGAACTCCGGGTCGAGCCCGGTCGCAAGCCCGGCCAGCAACCCGACGGCGCGCGAGACGAACAGCAGCTCGACCTGCACCTGAAACGGCATTTCATACAGGAGGTCGCGATACTTCCGCAGAAAATACCGGGCTTCGGACATCGCGACGTCCCGGATCTTGCCGACGCTCACCCCCCAGAACCGGGCGAACAGCTCGGCGTGGACCTCTTCCAACCGCTCGAGGTCGGCCCCGGGCAGCAGCACCCCGGCGGCCGAGTAGGCCTGGACGAGGCGCGCCGCGTCCCGCGTGCCGAGGGCGATCGCATACTCCCGGAGCGCGCCGCGCAAGTGGGGCGGCACGGTCGCCATCATGCCGAAATCGACGTAGACGATCGCGAACGGCGCGCCCGTGCCGGTCTCGGAGGGCGCCCCGTCCTCGCTGTCGCCATCCTCTCCCGGGGCCAGGGGCCGAACGAACAGGTTGCCGGGGTGGGGATCGGCGTGGACGAACGACAGCTCGAAGATCTGCCGCATCGTCGCGCGGAACAGCCGCCGCGCCACGGCGGCCGGATCGATCCCAGCGGCGGCCAACGCGGCGAGGTCGTTCACCTTGATCGCGGTGACGTTCTCCGCCGCGAGCACCCGGCGGGAGGAGGCCTCCCGGTAGACCTTCGGCGCGGCGATTCCCGGGTCGTCGGCGAACAGCTCGGCGAAGCGCTCGGCGTTGTCCGCCTCGGCGCCTAGATCGAGCTCCGCCCGGGTGGTCGAGGTGATCTCCTCGGCGAGCCGCTCGAGGTCGACCCGGCGGCGGATCTTCCGCGACACGTGGAGCAGGCGGACCGCGAGCTCGAGGGCCGCGAGGTCCGTCTCGACCAGGACTTCGATTCCCGGGCGGAGCACCTTGACCACCGCCTCGCGGCCGTCGAGCAGCCGGGCCGGGTGGACCTGGGCGAGCGACGCGGCTCCGAGCACGGCCGAGTCGACCTCGGCGAACGGCGAGCCGGCGGGAAACTCCTCGGCGATCCGGCGCTCGATCGCGGCGAACGGTGCGGGCGGCACCTCGTCTTGAAGGCCGGCCAGCTCGCGGGCGATCGCCGCCGGCAGGATGTCGACCCGGGTGCTCAGGAACTGGCCGATCTTGATCAGCACGCCCCCCATCTCGGCGGCGAGCGCGCGATACCGGCGGGCGACGACCAGCCACCGCTCGGCGGGCGGGCGCCGCAGCGGCGCAAGGGGAGGCAAGGCGAGGATCACGTCCCACCAGACCGCGTGGAGAAACGTGCGCAGGACGAACCGGCGGAGCTTCCGGTAACGCCGCGGATCGCGGCTCGCGGCGGGTGGGGTCTTGGGCGTGGGGTCGGCGATCAAGGGGACGAACCGCGGTCTCGTTCGACGGCCGGGGGGAGTGGGGCGGCCCCGTCCGGGTGTGTCAGGATTGTCGCCAATGTCCGAATCGGATTCGAAGACCTCGTCATCTGGGGATGACGGGATCGTCCTCCGCCCCATGGAATCGGTGGACGATTTCCATGCCTGTGTCGAGCTTCAACGCGCGACCTGGGGTGCGCATTTCAGCGACCTGGTCCCCGCGAGCCTGCTCAAGGTGAGCCAGAAGGTCGGCGGCCTCGCCCTCGGGGCGTTCGACCCTGCCGGCCGGATGCTCGGTTTCCTGTTCGGCCTCTCCGGGGTGGTCGCCGGCCGCCCGGCGCACTGGTCGCACATGCTCGCGGTCGTCGCCGACGCGCGCGACCGGGGTCTCGGGGTTCGCCTCAAACGGCACCAGCGGGAGCTGCTGCTCGCGAACGGGGTCGACATCGTCCGCTGGACGTTCGACCCGCTGGAGACGCGCAACGCTCACCTGAACCTCGATCGGCTCGGGGCGGGCATCGAGAGCTACGTCGAGGAGATGTACGCCGGGGAAGAGGGCTCGGACCTCGCCGAGGGGATCGGCACCGATCGCTTCATCGTGCGTTGGGAGCTCACTTCCGAGCGCGCGGTGAGGGCTGCCGCCGCGAGGGCTCCGGAGTCTCCGAACCGCTTCGCCGGATCGCCGATCGTGGCCCCGGAGGACCTGGACGCGCCGCTTCCCGAGGCGCCGTTCGTCCGGGTCGAGGCCCCGCGCTCGGTCCAAGATCTCAAGGCCGTCGACCTCGACCGCGCCGTCGCGTTTCGCGCCTCGACCCGCCGCGCGTTCCAGTTCTACCTGGCCGCGGGATATCGGGCGGAGACGCTCCTCTCGGACGGCGAGCGGCGTTATTACGGGCTCGCTCGAACCTCAAGTTAGCGATTCCAACCAGCGATTCCAATCGAGACTCAGGATAGGGATTCGGGATAGGAGCCCGCCCATGCGCATTGCCTCCCTCCACCTCCGCGAGATCCGGATGCCGCTCAAAGAGCCGTTCCGCATCTCCTCGGGCGTCCAATCGCTCCGCCGGATCCTCCTCGTCGCCGCGACGGACGAGGAAGGGCGCGTCGGCTGGGGCGAGTGCACGGCGGGGGAGGAGCCGAACTACAGCTCGGAGACGATCGAGACCGCCTGGCTCGCGCTCCAGGAGTGGATCGCGCCGCGGCTGCTCGGGCGCGAGCTGTCGGGGCCGGAGGAGGTCCTGCCGATCCTCGAGCACAACTTTCGCGGCCACTCGATGGCCAAGGGAGCGGCCGAGGTCGCCTGCTGGGACCTCGAGGCGCAACGCCGAGGCCTGCCGCTCGCGGCGCTCCTGTGCGAAGGGCGCGGTACCGCGCGGCAGGAGATCGAGGTCGGCATCTCGCTCGGCATCCAGGGGAGCCCCGCGGCGCTCGCCGAGAAGGCTTCGGCCGCGTTGGCGCGCGGCTACCGCCGGATCAAGGTGAAGATCGGCCCGGGGGAGGACCTCGACTATCTCGCCGCGGTGCGCGAAGCGCTCGGCGCCGACGCGCCGCTCATGGCCGACGCGAACAACGCCTACGGCCGCGCCGATTTCGATCGCCTCGCAGCGCTCGACGCCTTCGGCTTGATGATGATCGAGCAGCCGCTCGCCCACGACGACCTGCTGCGCCACGCCGAGCTCCAGAAGCGCCTGCGCACCCCCATCTGCCTCGACGAGTCGATCACCTGCCTCGACCGCGCCGAGGACATGGTGGCGCTCGACGCCGGGCGGATCGTCAACATCAAAGTAGGAAGGGTCGGAGGCATCGCCTCGGCGCTCGCGATCCACGACTTCTGCCGCGCCCACGGCGTGCCGGTCTGGTGCGGAGGAATGCTCGAATCGGGCATCGGACGGGCCGTAAACGTCGCCCTCGCCGCCCTGCCCGGCTACACCATCCCGGGCGACGTCTCCCCCTCCGAGCGCTACTGGTCGCGCGACATCGTCCGCCCTGAATGGACCATGGACGAGCAAGGCCGCGTCCGAGTCCCCCTCGAACGCCCCGGTCTCGGCGTGGACGTCGACCTCGACCGGATCGAGGAGCTTACGGTTCGGGCCGCGCACTGCTCGGAAACGACCTGAGTCAGATGCCCAAGATGGGCATGGGAATCGTCTGCTCCGAAAGGGCTGTGGGGAGGCGATGATGCTTCGCCGAGGCGCATCGGCAGGAACTCGGCTTATCGGAAGGAATGGCGGCGAACAGACGGAGATCCTCGAGGGCGCGCAATGCGTCGGATCGGATTCGCGCCACCTCCCGGAGGGCGGCGAAAAAGGCCGCCGGATTGCGCTTCCGAAGCTTTTCGGCGAGCCGCAGCAAGCGATCTAGCTCCAGGCCGATCCCCGCTAGAAGGTCCAGGCGGTCGGAGATCAGCTCCCTTCGCAGCCGGCGTCGGACGACCTTTCGCGGATCGTCGAGGTCGTAGGTTGCGTGCGTGTGCTCGGCATTCCCACCGGCGACCCGAGGGCGTAGGCGATCGCCGAACCGCTCGAAGTGGTCCGACCACGAATCTCGGGTCGGGTCCAGGAGGCGCTTGCGGCCGGTTCGAACGCCGAGCGCTCCGCGCGCTTGATTGCAGAAGCGGCACGCCAGCAGACAGTTGGCGTAGCGCCCTCGGAGACTCGGTTGCTCGCTCCTCGGCACGCGGTGCTCGACCGTCATACCGCCGAGGCCCTCGCCCGGCCGGCCGCCGTAGAGGTCCGCCTCGTGAAGCAGACAGAATGCGCAGGTGAATCCGAAGTCCCACCGCAAACACGAGCGATAGACGGTCCACGCTCGCGAGGGTCGAGGAGCGTGTCTACGCAGAAGCGGCTTTCGCGGGGGAAGCGTCTGCGGCGGCAAGATCCTCAAGCTTTTTCCTCAAGGTTCGAGATCGTTCGAGGATCTTCGCTCCGGCGTGAAGAGGCATCCGCAGGCTGGCTTCGAACTGCTTCTGGAACCGCTCGGCTTCGAGATGCTGAAGCGCGCGCAGGCGATGGAACGCCCGTAAGACCTCGCGGTCCCGCTTCGGCGACGCGGGAGACCGGGAGAGCTTGCCGAGATCGCGATACGCGGCGTCCACTTCGGCCGCGAGGTCACGAGAGTTGGCCTCCGACTTTGCTGGCCGCGGCGCGGGCTGCGTTCTCGCTCTCGCGCTTTTCTCGGGTTTCGAGACGTTCGAGGATCGAGCCATTTCGAGGGAGATTGTAACGCGATCCGGTGAGGAAGGCCCCTCCCGCGGGCGAAGCGGGGAGGGGCCGGGGGCCAACCCTAGAAGACGTACCGGAAGCCGAGCCGGTACTGCCGGGGGGCGTTGTAGGTGAGGGGATCGCCGAAGGTCGAGCCGTCGCGGGTCTCGATCGTCTCCGGGCGGCCCTGGTTGGTCGCGTTGAAGACGTCGAGGATGATGCCGAGGCGGTCGCCGCCGATCTTGGGCTGCCACTCGGCCCGCAGGTCGACCTCGTTGCGCGCCGGCAAGCGCCGGCTGCCGCGCGCCTCGCCGAAGAAGCGAATTGCGCCCTGCTCGAAACGGAAGCAGCTGTTCGAGTTCGGATCGAGCAGCAGGCAGTTGCTCCGCAGGGTGTAGGAGGTTCCCGTCAGGTAGGTGTAGTTGCCCGAGAGCGACAGATTCCATTTCGGAATCTGGTAGGTGCCCTGGATCTTCACCTGGTGGGTGTTGTCGTTGGTGAGGTGACCCTTGGCGTTGACCAGCGAGTTCGGCGTGTCGAGGAACGAGCCGGGACCTCCGTTGCCGCCTCCGGAGCTCGAGAAGCTCACGTTGTCGATCGTCCCTTCGGACTTCGAGTAGACGTAGGACGCGAGCATCTGCCAGTTGTCGCGCAGCCGGCGGGTGAGCGTGATCGTCGCCCCCTTGTAGGTCCGTTCGAGCCCCTTGGGGTTGGTGACGATCAACACGTCGTCGGCCGCGTTCAGGTAGTTGTAGAGCGTCACCTGCTGCCCCGTGCTGACGCGCCGGCCGGTCGCCGGGTCGCGTACGCCGACGAATCCGGTCACCGGCTCGAACACCCCGTCGCGGCTCACCGTCTCGATGAAGTTCTTGTTCTCTCGATAGACCAGCGAGGTCGAGAGCGTGAGCCCGGGCCGGAGCTCGCGGTCGTAGCCGAGCAGGAACTGATCGAGATAGGGGTGTTTGAGGTTCTTGTCGATCGCGTACCTCGCCCCCGCGGTTTCACCGAAGAGATCGTTGTAGCCGCTCGGGAAGACGCGCCGCTGCTCGACGCCGTGGAACGCGTTCGGGTCGACCCAGTAGTAATAGGAGCCGAACAGCGCCTCGTAATACCGGCCGTAGTGCGCCTTGATCAGGTTCTTGCCGTTGCCGGCGACGTCCCAGGCGATGCCGAGGCGCGGCGCGATCGGATTGGTCGAGAAGACCTCGCCGTTGCTCACGTCGCCGCGGTTCAGGTCGATGCGGACGCCCGGGTTGATCGTCAGGTTCGGTCCGATCCGCCAGGTGTCCTGCGCGTAGGCCGACAGCCGCTTGTTCGTCGCGTGGACGTCGTAGTTGCCGCCGTAATAGCCGATCGAATACGGGACCGGATCGTAGGCTTCGGTGCCCGGATCGTCGGCCGTGTAGTAGTTGTCGTAGAACCAGACGCCGGTCGGATAGCCGTAGCGGTTGCGTACCGTGGATCGCTCGATCTCCATGCCGAACTTGAAGTCGTGGTCGCCCTTGATGAAGTCGGAGGCGTGGTGGCTGATCGAGGCGTTCGCCTGCTGGCGGTCGCGATCGGCGAGGAAGAAAAACAGCGAGTTGGCCGAGTACAGGCCGGTTTGGGCGTCGAGGCGGCCCGGGATGTCGTACCCCTCGTTCGGATCGAGGTAGTAGTAGCCGGTGAAGCCGCCGTAGGCGAACGACAGGATCGTGTCCGACGAGAGCACCTTGCGCGCAGAGGCGTTCCAGACGTACTCGGGCGCGTCCTCGGTCACCGTCGCTTCGAGCGGGGTGACGGCGTCGCCGCCGCGGCCCGTAACGTCGAAGCGGTCCCATTCGGTCCACGCGTCGATGCTCAGCGACTCGCTCGGCGCGTACGACAGTTTGCCGAAGACGCGCGGATCGCGCTCGGTGCGCAAGGGCCCGCCGTCGGTCGTGTCGTCGGCGACGTACTGGCCCGAAAGGAAGTACCAGAGCTTGTCCTTCTTGAGCGGACCGCCCCACTGCAGGTTGGTGTCGTACGACTTCTTGGTCGTCGGGGCGATGCCCGCGATGTCCGAGTTGTTCCCGGTGAGCGAATCGTTGGTGAAGTAGGTCTCGAAGCTTCCCTTGACCTTGTTTCCGCCGCTCTTCGTGACGCTGTTGAACACCACGCCGGTGAAGCCGCCGTACTCGGCCGGGGCGCCCAGGCCGACCAGCTGCGCCTCCTCGACGATGTTGAAGTTGACGAACGCCCAGGCGGTGCCGCCCTCCGGGTCCGAAACGTCGACGCCGTCGAGCTGGTAAGCGTTGGCCGAGGAGCCGCCGCCGCCGAACGCCGAGTCGTTGTTGATCCCGGGCGCCAGGTTGATCACGTCGACCTGGAAGCGGCTGGCCGGGATGTTCTCGAGGTACGTCGCGGGAAGGTTGGTGCTCGTCTCCGAGCTCTGGACGTCGATCGTCGGCGCCTCGCCCACGACGACCAGCGTTTCTTCGAGCGCCTTCAAGCCGAGCTTGATCGGCAGCTCGGTCGTCCGGCCGAGCGCGAGGACGACCCCTTCGCGGCGCACGCTCTGAAAGCCGTCGAGCGCGGCCGAGACGGTGTAGGTTCCGGGGGCGATCTCGGGGAAGCGGAACCGTCCGTCGTTGTCGGTCGTGACGACCCGGGCGCCGCCGATCAGGGCGGGGCTCGAGATCTCGACGGTCACGCCGGGCAGCGCGGCGCCGTCCTCTCCGACGATGCGGCCGTTGAGCGCGCTGGTGGTCTTGCCCTGCGCGAACAGGGTGCCTCCGGCGCCCACGACGAGCAGCAGGGCGGCTGCGAAGCGTGCCAAGGTCCTACGGTGTCGCGACAACCTCAACATACAGGGCCTCCTCGAATGGCTCCCGCCGCCCGTTTCAAACGTGGGGCGGGACCGCGCTCAGGTGGTGGACGGCAGAAAACCTGAGGCGATGGTACCAGAATCGCCCGGCGCCGGAGCCCGTGGCGGGACGGCGCCCGGACGATCCTGGGACGGCGTCGGCCGGGCCCAGGACCGACGCCGGCCCCGTCGAGGCGGAGCCCCGGTTCAGTCCTTGTAGGGATCGAATTCGTCGGCGCCGGCCATCGCGACGATCAGCGGCCGGAGCGTCGTTTCGACCTCGATCGTGGGGCCTTGCGCGGCGAGCACCTCGCCCAGCCGGCGATAGGCGTGCGGCGATTCGTCGAGCCCGCCGCCGCGCAGGATCACCCCTTTTTCCTCCAGCCAGTCGGCCATCATCCGCGGCGTCACCAGACCCGGGCGGATCACCTCGCCGGTCTTGCGATTCCGCTTGCCCGCCGCCTGCGTGCGCGACATCACACGTCCGGCGCCGTGGACGGTCGAGTAGAGGGAATCTTCCTGGAGCGCCCGCACCTCCGGATCGTCGCTCGTCCGTCCGGAGAGGATTACCGAGTCGTCGCCCATGCTGCCGCCGACGAATCCCCGCTGCCCCGGAAACGCCGGGGTCGCCCCCTTGCGCACTACGATCCGTTCCTCGCCCTGGTGGATCTCCCGCCAGGCGAAGTTGTGGTGGTTGTGGACCCGGTCGGTCTCCTCGCCGCCGAGGATTCCGACCACCTTGCGCGCCACCCACTCCCGGCCGGCGTAGGCGTAACGGCCGGCGAGCTCCATCAAGGGGTAGTAGGCGTCGCCCGCGGGGGAATCGAGGTCGAACAGCACCTCGGTCTCGTTGACGCGAGTCCCCCATTTTTCGCCCGCCCCGATCGCCAGGAACCCCGAGGCGACCGTATGCCCGAAGCCGCGCGATCCGAAGTGGACGCCCACCCAGAGAAATCCGTCGTCGTCCACCAGGATGTCCACGTAATGATTGCCGCTCCCCACCGTGCCGAGCTGCGCCCGCGCCTTCTCCCGGAGGTTGCCGCGATGGTTCGCGGGAACCCCCTCCCACGCCGGGTCTTCGAACAGAGGATGATCGACCGGCGCGTCGTCGGACCGGTTCTTCCGGCCGACGCCGAACGAGATCTGCGCCGCGATCTCGTCCGCGAACCGCGTGAGGTCGCGCCGCTCGAATCGCTCTGCCATCAAATCGGTACGGATCGCACAGTTGCCGCACGCGATGTCGAATCCCACCCCCACGACCGAGACCTGATTGTTGTAGGCCGCGACTCCGCCGATCGGCATCACGTAGCCGAGATGCCCGTCCGCCATCAGCGCGACCTTCTCGGCGCGAGCGGAGACGCCTTCGAGCTGCTTCAGGGTGTTCTCGTCGTGAGTGCCGAAGACGGCGCCGATTTTCGGGTGCGAGGGGCGGTTGCTTAGGGTCATGGCGCTGCTCCGGGCTCGGTGGAGGCTGGAGGATACCAACGCCCGCGGAGGATGCACGGGCGATGCGGTTCGCTCTTCCACAGCTTTCTGCGGCGGGAGGCGAGGAGGGGGGCCTTTACGCATCGCGGAAGCGCCCCCACCTCGGTCCTCCCCCGCGAGCGGGGGAGGAAGTTCCTTCGGAGGATCGATGCTCCGACCAGCGTGCTCGGCCTTCCTCGACCTCTGGGAGAAGCGTCCCTCCCTCCGCTTGCGGGGGGAGGTCAGGAGGGGGGCTTTTCACGCATCGCGGAAACGCCCCCACCTCGGTCCTCCCCCGCAAACGGGGGAGGAAGTTCCTGCGGAGGGTCGGCCCTTCGACCAGCCCGCTCGGACTTCTCAAGACGCTCAGCGCAGCGGCCTAATCACTCCAACAACCAAGCCCCTTTCGGCGAAGCGTCCCTCCCTCCGCTTGCGGGGGGAGGCCAGGAGGGGGGCCTCAGCCAATATCGAGTTGTCGCCCCCGCTTTACGTCCTTAGTTGCATGACCCAACCCTGCGGACACAGATCCCCTGTCCTCATGTCCCGTGCGCGCAAGCTGCGCAAGAACGCAACCGACGCCGAGCTGCGCCTTTGGCGTGAGCTACGTCACCGGCGCCTCGGCGTTCGAATTCGGCGCCAGGTTCCTCTCGGCACGTACATCGTGGACTTCCTCTGCTTCAGCCCGAAGGTGATCATCGAGGTCGACGGCGGGCAGCACGCCGAGAGCGAGGCGGATCGGGTGCGGGATCGTTACCTTGAAGCGGAGGGATTTCGGGTGCTGCGGTTTTGGAACACGGAAGTGCTTGGGAACCTGAACGGTGTGTTGGAGAGGATCGACGGCGTGTTTGCCGAGCTTGGGGCGGAGGGTAGGCGATGAGGTGGCGCCCCCACCTCGGTCCTCCCCCGCAAGCGGGGGAGGAAGCTCCTCCGGAGGATCGATCCTTCGACGAGCGCACTCGGCCTTCCACGACCTCTTGGCGCAGCGTCCCTCCCTCCGCTTGCGGGGGGAGGCCAGGAGGGGGGCTTTTGACGCATTGCGAATCGCCCCCACCTCGGTCCTCCCCCGCAAGCGGGGGAGGAAGCTTCTCCGGAGCGTCATGCTCCGACCAGCGTGCTCGGCCTTCCACGACCTCTTGGCGCAGCGTCCCTCCCTCCGCTTGCGGGGGGAGGCCAGGAGGGGGGCT
>JBGAGQ010000076.1:0-28253 GCA_044226625.1 Thermoanaerobaculia bacterium | reverse complement strand
ACGGCGGCTCCCGTGGCGGTAGGCGCGAGAAGGAGCGTCGGAGCGGAGGGAAATCTCGGTGGGGTCGAGCCCGACACGCGCTCGGTCCCACCCGACGTGCCGTCGGTGCGCCAGATCGCTACCTCTCGGCCGTCGCTGGCCGTGAAAAGGACCTCTCCGGCCGTCCGGGTGAGCTGGGTCGGGAAAGACGACTCGGCGACCCTACCGACCAAGTCGACGAGCAAACCGGTCCCCTCCGGCGTGCCGTCGCTCGCGCCCAGCTCCTGTCCGCGGCCGTCGCCCCAATCGGCGCCGAACACCGCGCGCGCGCCGACGGCTCCGAACGCCCCGAAGAAGGTCGCGTCAGCCAGCTCGACGACCGAAAGGTCCTCCTTCACGGTCCAGAGAGCATCCCGCCGCCCCGGCGCGGAGGTCGAGAAGAAAACGCTCCCGGCAGGGAGGCTCCCACGGAGGCGCCCGACCGCACCCGATCGCCGATCGAGAATGCGGCGCAGACTCCCAGGCTCTCCAGTGGTCGCCCACAGTTCCGGCGAGCGGCGGAGATCTCCCATAGCGAAGAACGCGTACCTTCCGAGGCGTCCGATGAAGTCCGGCCCCGAGCCCGCGGATCCGGGGACGAGATCTCGAAGGACGAACGTACCCTTGGGTGTCCCGTCGGTCCGCCAGAGCTCGTCCCCCAAGGACGGGTTGAAGGCGGTAAAGAACGCCACGGAGCCGAACCGGACGACGTCGTGAGGCACCGAATCAGAATCTCCCGGAAAGACGTCGGCGAGCCGAGTCGCGACACCGTCGGCAATCCACCAGGGCTCGCAACCGCCCCCGTCGGAGATCGCGACCACGGTACCCCCTGAGTCAACCCGCGGAAGGTCGTCGTCTGCCGCGCAGATCCGCTTGCCGGCCGCGACGTCGAGCGACAGAACCCGGCGCGAGCCCGCCGCCGTGCCGTCGATCTCCCACAGCTCGCTGGTCCCGACATTGGTGCCGTTCTCGAAGATCAGGCGAAGGTCCGACGGCAGCGGGGGCGGGCTGGGAGCGCCCGGGGGGACGGAGAGACCGCTGCCGTCGAGCGCGAGCTGCTCGAAGACCGCGGTTCCCCCGACGGTGCCGTCGCTCGACCAGAGATTCCATCTCTCGGTGGCATCGTCCAAGGTTGCGAAGAGAATCCGGTCGCCCGCGGCCAGTATCCAAGAGTACGAACCATCCTCCGGCCCCGGCGCGAGATCGAGGAGTTGGCGGGTTCCTCCCTGCGTCCCGTCGCTCGTCCAGAGCTCCCGTCCGCGAACGCCGTCGTTCGCGAGAAAAAAGCCGCGCCCGCCCGCCGCGACTCCGTTGCCGAGATCGTAGGAGTCGCACCGGCCCGGGCAGAGATCGGCGATCCGTACGGTGCCCTCGGGGGTGCCGTCGGTCCGGTAGAGCTCGTAGCCCAGATCGGGCGCTGCGGCCCAGAAGATCGCGCGATCGCCGAGCGAGATCATCCCCTGCGGATTCGATGACAGGTTCGAGGTACTCCCGGTCGCGATGTCGCGCACGGGCTCCGCGGCGGTCGCCGCATGAAGCGTCGAGGCGCCGCCTCCGCCCATGAGCGCCCAGATTCCGAGGAGCGTAACGCCGCGCTGCGCGCGCTTTGCCGGGGTTTTTCCCCTTCGAGACGTCGCCCGCCGGATCATCGCCGCCGTCCGTCGAGCCAGCTCTTGTAAGCGGAGAGATGGCGGATCGCCTCGGCCGTGGCGCCCATCTTTTCCGCCACCCCGGCGAGGTTCCAATGGGCGTCGGCATAGCCGGGATCGGCCTCGAGTGCGGCGTAGTACGCGGCCGCCGCCTCCTCGAGCCGGCCGAGGTCTTCGAGCGCCACGCCGAGGTCGAAGGCTGCGGTCGCGTTGCCCGGGGAGGCGGCGAGCGCTGCGCGGTAGTGCACCTCCGCCTCTGCCGGCCGCCCCGCCTCGTGCTTCAACCGTCCGAGGTTCAGATGCGCGTCAGCGTGATCGGAGATCAGGGAGAGGACCCGCTCATAGGCCTGCTCGGCCGCCGCGGGATCGGTCTCCTCGAGCTCGCAGCCGAGCCGATACCAATCCTCGGCATCCAGCTCGCGCTCGGCGAGCAGGCGCTCGGCGCGTTTTCGTGCAATCGGGGCGGCCTCGCGCGCGAGATCCGCCACCGCGAAATCGAACAGCGCTTGTCCGGATGCGGGGATCCAAATCGACAGCTCGTCGCGCGCCACCACCTCTCCCCCTTCGGCGAGGATGCGCACGGCGGTAATCGACCTCCCTGTGGGCAGCTGCTCGCGCAGGCGTTCGAGCGCGTGCCGGATGCGCCGTGCCGGAACCCGGGCGTCCGTGAGCTCACGAGCGGCGCGCAGAAGGACGAGATCTTGAAACTGAAAACGGGGCTCGGCCGCACCGTCGGCTCGAGCGCCGAGCCAACCGGCCCGCACCCAGCCCCGCAGCCTCGATTCGGCGATTCCCACGAGGTCCGCCGCCTCACGAAGCGAGAAAGCCGCGAGCGGCGAACCGACCGGCTTCGAGGGCGCTCGAGGGGTGCTAGGCATTCTTCGCAGTGTAACGCCCTACACGGTGGGAAGGCGCCAGAAAGCCCGGGAGGAATTCCGCGTCAAGGCTGCAAAAAATGGGTTCCGATGACATTCATCCTCCCTAGAGAGGATGCCCATGGGGGGGCGAGATCCTCTCTTCTGCCGATACCCTGGACAGAGACGAACCGTTATCTTGAACTTATCAATTGACTCCGGCAGTTTTCCCCGAGACCGGGAATCGCCGATTTTATTGGGAGAAAAAGAATGACAAGCACGTTTGGCCGTTTCGCGCTCGCCTTCTGTCTCGTCTTCGCTTGCGCCGCGGCAACCTCGGCTCAGATGCCGGCCAATGCTCAAGGTGCCCAAGACTTCATGGATCGCGCCCTCTCCGGAAACGGCACGCCGGATGGCGTTCCCCCGTCGGCAGAGACGATCTGCAACGGCACCACGGGCGCCGCGCACGGTCTCTGCACCGCCTATTGTGAGGCCATGGACTGCGACAGCGGCGCCCCGCAAGCGTCGCAGCGGGCCTGCGACCGGGTACGCACCAACTTCGCGAACATCACCGGCCAGGGCCTGCCTTGCGACTGCCCCTGCGTCACCGGTTTCCCCGGCTTTGCCGACACCCTGGCCGGCCCGTTGTCCGGCTGCTTCCAGATCGGCACTCCGGGGTCGAGCTTCGATCTCGTGATCCTGCAGACCGCGGGCTCCTTCTGGCCGGCTTCCGAGGTGATCACCGGCTTCGGCGCTGCCTGCGGCAACTGGTTCGACGGCGCGCTGTTCATCACCGAAGCGCAGGGCCGGAACTGCAACAACCTCCTCCGGCAGCGTGCGGCCTCGGCCGGCATCACCTGCAACCAGTCCTAGTAGGACCGTCTCTCTCCCGAAGGCGAAAGGCCCGCGCGCTGGCGCGGGCCTTTTTTTGCTGGTGCCGTTCGTCCGCTGCGTGTCGCCCAATCCCTGCTCGCGTGGAGGCCCGGGCTCAGGCCTCCCCGGATTGGCTCATTCGGCCATGTCGCCCATCCCACCCGCCTGCGAGGCGAACAGAGCCAGCTCCACCCGGCTCCTGAGGTGAAGCTTCTCGTACAGGTGGGAGAGGTGAGTGCGAACCGTGGAAACCGCCAGACCCAGCCGAGTGGCGATCTGACGGTTGCCCAACCCCTCCGCCACGAGCTGGAGGATCTCCGCTTCGCGCAAGGTCAGGACGTCGGCGATCGGGTCTTGCGATTCGAACGGGAGAGCGGTCCTCTCGACGAGGGCGCGGGCCACCGCCGGACCGACGTAGAAACGGTCCGCGAGCACCGAGCGGACGGCGCGCTCGATCTCCTCAGGCGGAGAGGTTTTGGTGAGATAACCCTTGGCGCCGGCATCGAACGCCGCACGCACGCAGGAGGGCTCGGCGTGGATGCTCAGGACCAAAACTTTGACGCCGGGGACTGCCGCGAGGACCCTGCGCGTCGGTTCGATTCTGCCGAGACCCCGCATCTCGACGTCGGTGATGACAAGGTCGGGTAGAAGGCGCTCCGCGACCGCCACGAGCGCAAGGCCATCCGTTACGGTCCCGACGATTTCGAGATCCGGTTCCAGCAACCCCCTGAGCCCCGCGAGGAACATCGGATGCTCGTCAGCGAGCAGGGCGCGGGGACGGCCTGAGGGCATTTCGCACCTTTCCGGAGGCCGCGTGAGCGGCCGCAAATTTGAAGCGCCGGGAAGAGCTTTGCCCGGCCGGCATGACGACGGAGATCGCCAAAGCGCTAAGCAATCGTCATGCCCGCTGTGCAGGAACATAGGAAGTCCGAAACTTCCTCGAGAAACCCCTATTCGGCGGCCCCGCCGGCCGAATCGAGGCAAACCGGCATCAAGAGGCGAAGCCTGAGCGTTGTCACAAATACGCGCGACTTCGGAAGCCGCTTGAAAAACTTGGAACCGGGGACGTCAGCCGCGGGCGGCCTTCTTGCGCATCGGCGTCACCTCGGCGAGATCTTCCTTGTCGGCCTTCTTTGCGGGCTTTCTCGGGCTCGGCTTCGCCGGCTTGCGCTCCGCCTTGGCTGGCTCGCCCTTCGCCCCTCCGCCGGACCCCGCGAGACTCGCCTTCAGCGCCGCCATGAGGTCGATGATCTGCGCCTTCGGCGCCTCCTCGACAGGCGCGGTGATCTCCTCGCCCTCGACCTTCTTGTCGATCAGGGCGCGGGTCTTCATTCGCACGTCGTCCTCGTACTGCTCGGGCTTGAAGGTATCGGTGGCGATCTGGTCGATCAGCATCTTGGCCAGGTTCAGCTCCGCGGGTTTCACCTCGGCGTGTCCGAGCGGCACCTCGGAAAACGACCGGATTTCGTCGGCATAGCGCAGCTGCTGCATGACCACACCGTTTTCGAACGGGCGCAGCAACACCAGGTAGTCCTTGCCGCGCGCCCGGTATCGCGCGATCGCCGCGCGGCCGGTGTCGCGCATCGCCTGGGAAAGGAGAAGGTACGGGCGGTCGCCTCCCTTGTCCGGTCCCAGGTAGTAGGTCTTTTCGAAATAGATCGGATCGATCTTGTCGAGCGGAATGAACTCCGCGATATCGATCGCGTTCGTCGGCTCGGGAACCAGAGCCTTCAGCTCGTCCTCGGTGAAAAGAACATATTGCCCCTTGGTGTACTCGAACCCTTTCACCATCTCGTCCTTGCCCACGACTTCGTTGTCGAGCGGGCAGACGTACTGCTGCTTCAAGCGCGTGCCGCATTTCTTATGAAGCCAGTTCAGGTGAACGCCGGTCGACGCTTCACCGGTCGAGTAGAGCTTGATCGGAATCGAGACGAGGCCGAAGGAGACGGTGCCGGAGGCGTAGGCTCGTGCGCTCATGGCGCTATCATACTCCCCCTAAAGACCGATGAAACCAGGGAAATCCCACGCCGCACCGTCCAGCTCCTCCGGCTTGGCCAAGTACCGCGCCAAGCGAGACGCGTCGGCCACCCCCGAGCCCATGGGCCTCGACGGCGCCGAGCGGCCTCGGCTTTTCGTCGTCCAACAGCATGCCGCGCGCGCTCTCCACTGGGACCTGCGGATGGAGATCGGCGGCGCTCTCAAGTCGTGGGCGGTGCCCAAGGGCCCCTCGGACGATCCGACCGAGAAACGCATGGCCGTCCACGTCGAGGACCATCCTCTGGAGTACGCGGACTTCGAAGGGGTGATCCCCAAGGGGAACTATGGCGCGGGACAGATGATCGTCTGGGATCGCGGGCGCTACGTACCCTTGCTCGACATGGAGGAAGGTTTAGAAACCGGCAAGCTCCTCTTCGAATTGAAAGGTTACAAACTCCGCGGCCGGTGGACACTGGTCAAGCTCAAGAAGGATCCCGCCGGCTGGTTGTTGATCAAAGAGCGCGACGAATGGGCGAACGCGACCGGGGCCGAGGGCTATTCGCCCCGCTCGATCCTCTCGGGGCTCACCGTCGAAGACCTGCGCGACGGCGATCCTCGTGCCCAGGAGATCCGCGCCGCGCTGCGAGAGCTCGGCGCGCCACAAAAGCCGCTCCGAGCGCGCGACCTCAAGGTGATGCTCGCCGAGCCGCACGATCAACCCTTCTCGCGCGCCGGGTGGCTGTTCGAGCTCAAGTACGACGGCTATCGCCTCGTCGCCGAGAAGTCCGAAGGGGAGACCTGTCTGCTCTACCGGAGCGGCCGCGACGCCACGCGCACCTTTCCCGAGATCGCGCGCGCGATTTCGGCGTTGCCCTACTCGTCGTTCGTGATCGACGGCGAAGTCGTCGTGGTGGACGATTCCGGCCATCCGAGCTTTCAACGGCTGCAGAACCGCGGCCAGATCGGCGGCGCGCTCGAGGCGGAGCGGGCGGCGGTCGAAAACCCGTCGACGCTTTTCGCGTTCGATCTCTTGGCCTTCGAAGGATTCGACGCGCGGACGGTCCCGCTGATCGAGCGGAAGCGGCTGCTCGAACGGATGCTGCCGCAGGCGGGCGTGATCCGCTACACCGAGCACGTGGAAACCCGCGGCGTGGACCTCCACGGCGCCGTGGTCTCCCTCGGCCTCGAAGGGATCTTGGCCAAGCGCTCGGCTGGACCCTATCGCACCGGACGTCATGCGGACTGGTTGAAGATCCGCGTCGACCAAACCGACGATTTCGCGGTCGTCGGTTGGAAAGAATCGGAGTCGCGCGGCCGCCCCGGTTTCGCCGGCCTCCATCTCGCGGTGCGCGACGGAGACGTCTGGAGGTACGCCGGCAGCGTCGGCAGCGGCTTTACCGAGAAGCAGCTGAACGACATCCGCAAGCTCCTCGAGCCCTACCGGCGCGATCGCCCCGTGGCGACCGGCGCGTTGCCGAAAACCGGACGCCACGTCTGGCTGGAGCCGCGCGTCGTGGTCGAGGTCCGCTACAAAGAGTGGACGAACGACGGGCACCTGAGGCATCCGGTGTTCCTCCGGCTGCGCGACGACAAGAAGGCCGAGGAGTGCGTGCGCCAGGGAACGTCATCCAGCTCGGAAGCCGACGCGGACGAAGACGGCGCCGAGCCCCCCGCGCCGCTGCCGCCTTCGGCCTCACGGCGGAAACTCGCCTTTACCCATCGAGAGAAGGTCTTCTGGCCCGACGAGGGATATACGAAGGGAGACCTGATCGACTTCTACGTCGCGATCGCGCCCTCGATCCTTCCCTACCTCGCCGAACGGCCGTTGGTGCTCGACCGTTACCCGGACGGGATCGAGGGAAAATCGTTCTACCAAAAGGACGCCTCGCGCTTTCTGCCCGAGTGGATCCGCACCGTCGCGATCCGCAGCGAATCGGGCGAGCAGGGGCCACGCGACATCCATTACATCCTGTGCGACGACGCCGACACGCTCGCCTTTCTCGCGAACCTCGGCGTGATCCCGCTGCACGTCTGGGCGAGCCGCGCCGACGCGCTCGACCTGCCCGATTGGGCGATCCTCGATCTCGATCCGAAAGGGGCGCCGTTTTCTCACGTCATCGAGATCGCCCGCTTCCTCGGCGACTTCTGCCGTGAGATCGGCTGGACCCCGTTCTTGAAGACCAGCGGCGGCTCGGGGCTCCACATCCTCCTGCCGCTCGGCCGCCGCTGCGGCTTCGACCAAGCGCGGCAACTCGCCGAGGTGATCGCCCGCCACGCCGCCCACGAGCTACCGAAGATCGCGACGATCGAGCGCAACCTCGCCGCCCGCCGCGGCCGGGTCTACGTCGACTTTCTCCAGAATGGCCGGGGCAAGCTGATCGCGGCGCCGTTTTCCGCGCGGCCGCGGCCCGGGGCGACGGTCTCCACACCCCTCCGCTGGCAGGAGCTCAAGAGCTCGCTCTCGCCGAGCCAGTTCACGATCAAGACGGTGCCGCGTCGCGTGCGGAGCTTGAAGGAAGATCCCCTCGCGGAAGTCCTCGCGATCGAGCCCGATCTGGTCGCGATCCTCGAAGCGCTCCACGAGCGAGTCTCCTAACGGCCGGAGCCCATTCGGCGCTCCGCCCTCACGCACCCGATCTTCCGTCTCGCCGAAGATGGCCGGCGACTAAAGCACCAGCAGGAACTCCGCCGCCTTTTCGATCCCCTCGGCCATGTTCTGCGCCTCGGTCCGTCCCGAACGGGCGAGCGGCTTCCAGGAATGCTCCCCCGACTCGAGCCATTCCACGCGAATCGCGGGCGAGAGCAGGTACCCGGCGACGTCCTGCGGCGTGCCGAACGGATCGCGGGTCCCCTGGAGGATCAACGTCGGCGTCCGGAGCTTTTCGAGATGCGCCGTGCGGAGCTTCGTCGGCTGCGCCGGCGGATGGAACGGATAGCCGAGGCAGACGAGGCCCGCGGCACCGACCTCGTCCGCGATCAGGCTCGCCATCCGCCCGCCGAGCGACTTCCCGCCGACCGCGACCCGCCCCGTCCCCTCGCCTCGGACCGCCTCGTATGCCGCCCGCCACGACTCGAGCAGGACGGGCGTCCGATCAGGCGGGCCTCCTTTACCTCCCTCGCGGCGAGCCTGCATGTAGGGAAACTCGAACCGCGCGACGCGAATCCCACGCTCAGCGAGCCCCTCCGCGAACCGTTCGAGAAACGGAGAATCCATCGGCGCCCCGGAGCCGTGGGCGAGAACGATCGTCATGCGGGCGTCGGCGGGGCCGTTCCAGAGGAAGGTTTGCATGATGGCTATTGTGGCAGCTTCGGCCCGCCCCCTTCCTCTTGACACCCCACAGGAAAGCCGGCACACTCCTCTTTGCATCCCAAAGGAGAGCCAAGTGACCGGCGATCGATCCGAAATCCTTCAGGGCACACTGGATTTGATGGTCTTGCGAACGCTTCAGACGATGGGCTCGCAGCACGGCTACGGCATCGCGCGCCGGATCGAGCAGGTGAGCGAGAACACCCTGATGGTCAATCAGGGGACCATCTACCTCTGCCTGGTCCGCCTGGTCCAGAAGGGCTGGATCCAGGCCGAATGGGGCACGTCGGAGAACAACCGCCGGGCGCGCTTCTACTCGATCACGCGCGCGGGCAAGCGCCAGCTCGCGGTCGAAGAGAAGAACTGGGCGCGGATCTCGGGCGTCATCGAAAGGCTGCTCAAGCTCGAGGAGGAGAGCTGATGCGCGACCGACTCGGAGCGCTTCGCCGCCTGGCCGCCCGATGTCGAGCGTTCTTCTCCGGCAGCCGCCTCGATCGCGAGCTCGCCGAGGAGATCGAGGTCCACCTGCAGCTCGCTACCGAGGAGAACGTGAAGCGCGGCATGCCCCCGGCAGAGGCGGCGCGAGCGGCGCGGATCGCTCTCGGCGGCGCGGCGCAGCTCGCCGAAGCCCACCGCGAGGCGCGCTCGCTGCCGCTCGTCGAATCGCTCGGGCGCGAGCTTCGCTTCGCGGTCCGCTCGCTCCGCCGCGACGCGGGGTACTCCCTCTTTTCGATCCTGATCGCGGGAGTGGGGATCGGCGCCGCGACGACGATTGCCTCTGTTGTCGAGGCGCTGCTGCTCCGACCGCTGCCGGTGGCCGAGCCCTCTCGGCTGGCATGGATCGAAGCCGCGAGCGAGCATCGCGGCGATCTGTCGAACGAGACGCTCCGGGTCTCGGTATTCCGCGAGCTTCGCGACCAGACCCACGCCTTCTCGGACCTCGGCGCCTACTTTGGGTTCTATCAAGTCGCCGACGAGAAGCTGGTCGGAAGGGGCGAGCCCGAGCGGTTGACTGTCGTCCCCGTCACTCGCAGCTTCTTCTCGGTCTTAGGCGTCACCCCGCTCCAGGGCCGGACGTTTACGGCCGAGGAGGCGGAGCAGAACCTCGACGTGGTGCTCCTCTCTGAAAGATTCTGGGCGCGGCGTTTCGCGCGCGATCCGAGCCTCGTCGGCAGGACCCTCGATCTCGGAGGGCGAAACCGCACGGTCGTGGGCGTGGTCCCGTTCGACTTCGGATCGCTGCTCGCGCCGGGAACGAGCGTGGACTTCTTCTCTCCCTTGCCGCTGAACGATGCGGTCGACAGGATGGGCAACACGCTTTCGGTCGTCGGACGGCTCCGCCCCGGCTTCGGTTTCGACGAGGCGCGCGCGGAGGCCGAGACGCTGATCGGAGCGATCGGCGCGCGCCATGAGCGCGAGGGGTTACGCCTTTCCATTCGGCCGTTTGAAGAGCGGGTTCGCGGCGGCCTCCACGCCGCGCTCGGGCTGCTCGCGACGGCGGTCGGGCTCTTGCTGCTCATCGTCTGCGCGAATTTGTCGAGTCTCGGGCTCGCGCGGTCCGCGGCGCGCCGACGCGAGCAGGCGATCCGCCTCGCCCTCGGCGGCGGCCGCGCGCAGATCGCGCGGCAATCGGCGGCGGAAGGCCTGCTGCTTGCGATCGCAGCCACCGCCTTGGGCCTCGCGCTCGCGGCGCTCGGAGCCCGCGCCGTGGCGGGGCTCGACTCGCTCGCGTTCGCTCTGCGAGAGAGCGTTCGCTTCGACACCGTCGCGATCGGGTTCGCGCTCACCGCCGGGGCGCTCGTCGCCTTCGTTCTCGGTGCGGCCCCGCTCGCCATCGTCCCCTTCCGCGCGGTCCGCGACGCCCTTCAGGGCTCGGGGCGAACCGCCACGGGCAGCCGTCGTCAGGAGGCTCTCCGCTCGGGCCTGGTCGTCGCCGAGATCGCCTTCGCCTCGCTCCTGCTGGTCGGCGCGGGACTTCTAGCCAAAAGCCTGCGCCTCGTGCTCGAGGTCGATCTCGGATTCCGGCCGGAACGCTCGGTGGCTCTCCGGTTGGACGATCGCCCCCCGGCCGGGCGCGCGGCCGGAGCGGACGGCTCGAGCGAAGCGTACGTCGACGAGATCCTTCGGCTTGCCCGAGCGACCCCCGGCATTCAGGCGGCCGGGCTCACCGACGTCCTCCCCCTCTCGGGCAACCGTAGTTGGAACGTGGGGAAGCAGGGGGTGGCGTATACCGAAGCCGATCCGCCGCCCAGCGCCTTCGTGCGAGTGGTGAGCGACGGCTATCTTGCGGCGTTGGGCCTGTCGCTCCTCGGAGGCCGGGACTTCGACCCCCGCGACCGCGACGGCACCCAACCCGTCGTTCTCGTCAACGCCGCGCTCGCCAAGAATCTCTGGCCAGCCGAAGAGGCGATCGGCAAGACCCTGCGCGCCGACGTCGACCGCCTCGTCGTCGGAGTGGTCGGCGACGTGCGTCACCTTTCGCCCGAAGCCGATTCCGGGTTCGAGTTCTACCTGCCGATTCGCCAGACCCGCGACTATGCGGCGCTCCACCTCGTCGCGAGAAGCGCGTTCCAGCCCGCGGAGGCCGCGGCGTCGCTGCGCGCTGCGCTCGAGCCGGTCGCCCCCCAGATCCCCGGCAACGGCGTCACGCTCCTCGACTCCGTGGTCGATCGATCGGTCGCACCTCGCCGCGCGATCGTCCTGCTCCTGTCCGCGTTCGCCGCCTTTGCGTTGCTCCTCGCCGCGCTCGGGATCTATGGCCTCATCTCGTTCGTCGTCACCGAGCGACGCTCCGAGTTCGGGATCCGGATGGCCTTGGGCGCCACGGCGTCCGATATCCGCGGGCGCACCTTCGCGCGCACCCTCCGTCTCGCGGCGCTCGGGGTCGGGTTCGGCCTCGTCGGCTCGCTCGGGATATCGCGCGCCGCCGCGAGCCTGCTCTACGGAGTCAGCGGCCACGATCCGGTCACATACCTCGTCAGCGCATTCGCGATGGCCGCCCTCGCCGCCCTGGCGTCTTTCGTTCCGGCCTCACGCGCCGCACGGACCGAGCCGCTCTCCGCGCTCCGGACGGGCTGACGCCTCATCTCGATTCGATCGGCCGCCGCGAGATCTGAAACGGCGCCTCCGCGTTCGCTATCATCGACCGCACGGATGGCGAAGAAACCCCCACCACGGCGTGACACGGCGCCTACCTCGAAAGTCCGCGCCGTCCTTTGGGCGGTCGCGGCCGTGGGACTGTTCGCCACGTTCGCGCTCTGGCGCTCCGACTTTCCGCAGAACGAAGATTCGGAGATCCGCGTGAAGGCGGCTCTCGCGGTCGCGGTCGTCGCCCTGCTGCTGATCCGCGAGCTCACGCCCGCCGCGACCTCGCGGAAGCGAGAACGGCCGGGTGCCGCGCTGGTCCTCGCGGCCCTCCTCGCCTCGGCGGGCTACTTGAGCTTCGGCGCGTTCCACGGCCGGACGTTCATCCATCATTGGGAACAGTTCCACTACGCACTCGGCGCGAAATACTTTCCAGAGCTTGGCTACGAGGGCCTCTACGACGCCTCGATCGAGGCGCAGCGGAGCCGAGATCCCGGCGCCGTCCTCCACACCTCCTACCGAGATCTGCGGACCAACCAGGTCGTCGCGACCGACGCTCCCGAATCGATCGCTCGGCGCAGGACGGTGGTCGCGCGCTTTACCCCTGAGCGTTGGCGTGCATTCGTCGCCGACAACGATTTCTTCGTCGCCCACAACGATCCCGGATACCTGGCATCGATCCGCCTCGACCATGGCTTCAATCCGCCGCCGAGCTGGACCTTCGTGGCGCGCCTGTTCGCCGGTTGGCCGCCGATCAACGAGGGTACGCTCACCGCTTTCGCCTGCCTCGACCTCGCCCTCCTCGTCGTCCTCTTCGTCGTCGTCTCGAGAACCTACGGCACACGTTGGGGGCTAGTGGCGCTCGCGCTGTTCGGGATCAACTACGCCGGACGCTACTTCTGGGTGGGCGGCGCGTTCCTGCGCGAGGATTGGCTCGCCGCGATCGGGATTGGCATCTGCCTGCTCCAAAAGGGGCGCAATCGTTGGGCGGGAGCCTGTTTCGCCTACGCCGCGGCGGTGCGGATCTTCCCCGTCCTCTTCGTGATCGGCCCGGCCGTGGTCGCCCTGCGTGCCCTGCTCCGCCGCGAGCGCCCACGCTGGGCGCTCGACTTCGCGCTCGGTTTCGCCCTCGCCGGCGCCATCGCGGCAGGCGCCGGCTCCCTCGCCGGCCGAGGCCCCGCGGCCTGGGGGGAATTCGCGGAGCACATCGCACAGCACTCGCGGACCTGGCTCACCAACAACGTCGGGCTCGCCGATGTCCTCCTCTACGATAGACCGACGTTCCGCCGCGAACTGGTCGACTTCTCGCTCCCCGAGCCCTGGATCCATTGGCAGGCAAAGATGGACGCCCTCGCCGCCGCGCGCCGCCCGTTCCTCTGGCTCGCGCAGGGCGTTCTGCTGGCGCTCGTCGGCGCCACCGCGTGGCGGATGAAACCGGCGCCCGCCGCGCTCCTCGGCCCGATCGCGGTGTTCGCCCTGGTCCTCACCACCTGCTACTACTGGCAGATGCTGCTGCTCATTCCCCTCCTTCGCAGCCGGCTCCTGCTCTACGGAACGCTCGCGGTGAACCTCGGGCTCTACGCGCTCCACTTCCTGACCCCGTCGTTCGAAATGCGCTACGGCCTGTTGTCCTGGGGCTTGCTGGTCGTATTCGTCGCGTTTCTCGGACCGGAGGCTTGGCGAACTCTCCGACCGCACGACGGCGCGGAAGCCTGAAGGCGTCTCCTTCCCTTCGCGCTCCGCTGGACGGCAACCCCCGCCTCGGGTCCATTGACTTTTTAGGCCTCATCACCTCACAATCCGCCCGCTCATCGAGACCGGCTGAGGGAATTGGCCCGAAGACGCCGGGGCAACCTGCGAGGGAGAAATTCTTCGCGGTGGTGCCAAATCCAACGGAAACCCTCCGGAGGCGTCGTGTTCCCCGGGTCGAGCGGTTCGCCGGAAGATGAGTCCGAACGGTGCGCGAGGCTCTCCGCCTCGAATAGACCACCGGCGGGCGCCTCTCTCCGACGACGCTTTCCCTGGCAGCCGACGATCTCCGGATCGACCTCGCTCGACGCTTCTAACGCGCCCGAGCGAACGAGGAGATCGACCATGACGTCCGCCGCCGCTTCTCTCTCCGCCACTCCGTCCGCCGCCACGCCTTCTTCGTCAACGCCCACTTCAGCGTTCGCCTGTTCGGGCAGCTCGCCCACGGCGAATACGCGTCCGTTGTCTCCCCCCTCGCCGACCTCCCTCTCGTCGAGTTCCTCCCCTTCCTTCCCAACCCTTCACCTCCTCGGCCCCGGCAAGGTCGGCCTCGCCCTGCTCGAGCGGATCGGCAGGCTGCCGCTGCGGCTGGTCGCGGTGAGCGACTCGACCGGCACTCTGTTCGATCCGCGCGGCCTCGAGCCGCGAGCGATCGTCGCGTTCAAGCGGCGCGGCGGATCTCTGGGCCGGCACGCCGACGGGCTCCCGATCTCCACTGAGGACGGGCTCGCGCTCGCCGCCGCCGAAAGGGTCGTCGACGCGACCCCTACCGATCTGAGCCGTGCCGAGGCCGCCGTTCGCCGCGCTCTCCTCACCCTCGAAAGCGGTGCCGCGCTCGCGCTCGCGGCGAAGGATTCTCTCTGCCTCGCCGCCGACACAATCCTCTCGCCGATCCATCTGCCGAGGATCGGCTGGAATGCCGTTTTAGGGGGCACGGGCGCGCATCTCGCGCGCGAGCTCGCCGAGCTTCGTGGCGGCTGCTCGGAAGTGGAGATCGTCGGCAACGCGTCGACCACGGCGCTGATCGAAGAAGTGGAAGCGGGCCGTACCTGGGAAGAGGGGATCGCCGCCGCCACCCGGCGCGGGCTGCTCGAAACCGACCCGACGCATGACCTCGACGGTACCGACGCGGCGATCAAGCTTTCGATCGTCGCTCGCACACTTTGGGGGCTCGATCGTTCCCCCGCCGATCTGCCGAAGATCGACCTCCGCGCGCTCAATTCCGAAGTGGTCCGCGCCCGTCCAACGCGCCGAACGACCACGCGCCTGGTCGGCCGCGCCTCGCGAGACGGCGAATTCCGGCTGGCCTACGAAGAGATCCCTCGCGGCAGCCATCTCGCCGTTCCCTCCGACCGCGTGGTCTACGCCTACCGCACCGGACGTGGTCTTTCGGTCCACGTCGGCGCCGGGCTCGGCCCCGATGGCACGGCCGATGCGTTGCTCGCCGATCTCGCTTCGTTCGACCGCGGGCGTCTCCTCAGCGTCACCACGGTGGGAGGTGCCCGATGAGCGCGGTCGAGATCACGGCGGGCACGGGACTCCTTTTCCTCCGCCCCGAGTTTGCGCTTGAACATGGCGGCGCGCTCCGAGCCGGGCTGCTCGGCTTCGAGCTTTCAGGGCCTCCGGACGCGCCGGTCGTCGTCGTGCAGGGAGGGATCTCCGCCGGGCGTCACGCGACCGCGACCGCGGCGGACCCGAGCCCCGGCTGGTGGCAGGACCTCGTCGGACCGGAGGGCGCGGTCGACACCGAACGATTCCGAGTGCTCTCGAGCGACTGGCTGGGCGGCATCGGCGCCTCGTCGGGCCCGAGCCGTTCGGCCGCTCCGGGCGAGCCGTTCCCTCTCGTCTCCTCCGGCGATCAGGCCCGCGCGCTCCTCGCCTTGCTCGACGAGCTGGGCATCGAACGGATCGAGCGCTTCATCGGCGCCTCCTATGGCGGGATGGTGGCGCTCGCCTTCGCCTCCCTCGCTCCCGATCGGATCGGCGGGGTGACGGCGATCTCGGCGGCGCATGAGAGCCATCCGCGTTCCTCCGCCTGGCGGAGCGTTCAACGGCGGATCGTCGAGCTGGGAAACCGCACCGGCGCGGGTAGCGAAGCGCTGGCGCTCGCCCGCTCCCTCGCGCTCACCACCTATCGAAGCCGAGAGGAGCTCGGGAATCGATTCGCCGAGCCGGCACGAGTCGACGAGGGCCGAGCGCGATTCCCGGTCGAGTCGTACCTCGAAGCCCGGGGACGCGATTTCGCCGACCGGTTCCATCCCGCGGCGTTCCTCTCCCTCTCGCTCGCGATCGACCTCCACCGAGTGGAGCCCGAGGGGATCGCGACGCCGACGACCCTGGTCGCCGCCACCTCCGACGAGCTCGTGCCGATCGAGCAGATCCGCTCGCTCGCCGCGCGCCTGGCCGGTCCGGTCCGGCTGGTCGAGATCGAGTCGATCTACGGCCACGACGCCTTCCTCAAAGAGAACGAGACGATCGGTGCAATCCTCTCCTCGGATTTGCGCTCGAACCTTGAATCCGATGTCAGACCGAATGGACGAGCGGACCTCGGGGGTGCGCGATGACCGATCTCCGTCCTCTCCGTCCGTCCACTCGCGCGGTCCGCGCGGGGATCGGTTCGGATCCGCGGACCGGCGCCGTGATGCCGCCGATCTCGCTCTCGGCGACCTACGCGTTTTCCGGATTCGATCGGCCGGGCGCCTACGAATACTCGCGCACCCGGAATCCCACTCGCGACCAGCTCGCCGAGGCGCTCGCCGCGCTCGAAGGGGGCGCCGGAGCGGTGGTGACCTCGAGCGGCATGTCGGCCGTGGCGCTCGTCCTCCATTTGCTCTCGCGCGGCGAACGGCTGCTCGCGCAGAACGACGGCTACGGAGGCACCTATCGACTGCTCCGCCACTACGCCGAAAAAGGCTGGCTCGACGTCGAGTTCGCCGACTTCGGCGACCCGGCCGCGCTCCGCGCGGCGCTCGCGAGGCGTCCATCCTGGGTGTGGATCGAAAGCCCTTCGAACCCGCTGCTACGCATCTACGATCTCGCGCGCCTTGGCGCGCTAGCCCACTCCCACGGCGCCCGGGTGGCCGTAGACAACACATTCCTCTCTCCCGCGCTCCAGCTGCCGCTCACCCTCGGCGCCGATCTGGTCGTCCACTCGACGACCAAATATCTGAACGGACACAGCGACGTGGTCGGCGGCGCGGTCGTGGCGAAGGATCCCGGGCTCCTCGAACGACTCGCCTGGTGGGCGAACGCCGCAGGTCTGACCGGCTCGCCGTTCGACAGCTACCTCACTCTCCGCGGCCTGCGCACCCTCTCCGCTCGGATGCGCGTTCACGAGGAGAACGCCCACGCCGTGGCGGCATTCCTCGCCGAGCATCCTGCCGTCGCTCGGGTGCACTACCCGGGGCTTTCCACCCATCCAGGCCATGAGGTCGCGAAGCGGCAGCAGGCGGGATTCGGCGGCATGGTGAGCTTCGAGCTGCTCGATCCGAACGCGGTCGAGCCATTCGTCGAGAGCCTCGCCTGCTTCACCCTCGCCGAATCGCTCGGCGGGGTTGAGAGCCTGATCGCCCACCCGGCGACGATGACCCACGCCTCGATGGACGAAGAAGCACGGCGCCGCGCCGGGATCGGTCCCGGGCTGCTACGGATCTCGGTAGGGTTGGAGGACGTGCGCGACCTGCTGGACGACCTCGAACGGGCTCTCGATCGGGTGGAGCGAGTGGGGTTGGCTTCGCGAGGGGAGGTTACGGCGAAGCTTCGGTAAGCTTCAGGGATGCAAAGCGGCCTGCCTCGAGCTCGCATTCTCTCAATGGCGCTCCTGGGTTCCATCGCGATCGCGATCCTGGCGGGCTGTTCGCGTCCCCACGGCGTGGCCCGTCGCCCGATCGTGGTCTGGGCCTGGGAGCGACCCGAGCGGTTGGAGTTCCTCGACCCGAGAAAGACCGCTGTGGCTCTGCTCGCCGGCACGGTGAGGCTCGAGAACGGCGGCGCCCGACTCGCGGCGCGGAGGCAGCCAATCTCGATGCCGGACGCCGTGCCGCGGCTCGCCGTAGTGCGGATCGAGGCGGCACGGGGGACTTCAGGCCTCCCCTCCGAAGCGATCCCCGGGCTCGCCCGGGAGATCGTTCCGCTGGTCCGACGTTGGCATGCCTCGGGCGTGCAGATCGATTTCGACGCGACCCGAGCGCAAAGACCGTTCTATCGGGCGCTGTTGCGAGAGCTCCGCCGTGCCTTGCCGCGCGACGCATCGCTGTCGATCACCGCGCTCGCCTCTTGGTGCTTGGGCGATCCGTGGATCGCCGACCTCCCCATCGACGAGGCGGTGCCGATGCTCTTCCAGATGGGCTCCGAGGGGCCGGCGATTCGGACCTCGCTCGCGCGAGGGCGCGACTTCTCGACATCTCTCTGCCGAACGAGCGTCGGGCTCGCGACCGACGAGCCCGTACCCTTGAAGCTCATCGGTCGCACCGCCTACTTGTTCCACCCGCGCCCCTGGTCGCGACAAGCCCTAGCGACCGAAGTTCGGACAATCGGCAGATAACCCCTCCACCTTGGGGCCGAGACTTTCAAGTGCCCATCGCCCCGATCAGAAGCAGGGGAAATTCGGGTTCACCACTCCGGTTCGCAGGAGGTTGAACGTCGACTCGCCGTCGGGGATGTACGAGAGCCCCGTCCACTTCCACGCATTCCATCGCACGAGCCCGTAGGCCTGGGCCAGCGTGAATTCTTCCTTCGTGGCGCAGTTCGAGTAGTTGTTGTCGCAACTCCACCGATAGCTGACGACGTACACCGTCGTGTTGTCCGGGACATCACCGCCGATTCGCGTGCGCGTCGCTTCCAAACCGGGATGGCCGGCGGTATAGGGCCCCCAGAGCTCCATGACCGACTTGCCGACGTCGATCAGGCCGCTCTGCGTGCTGCAATTGATCACGTTGTCATAGGTGTTGTTCGCGACCGTGATCGGATTGCCCGGAAACCCCGGGGTCGCACAACGGTCCATGAAAGGAACGTTGGTGTTGAGGTGGGCCTTCTTGAAGTTGCGAGGGGTGCCGTATCCGGACTCGGTGATCCAGAGGTAGATCCGGTTCGCGTCATACAGATTGATGTCCCAGGTGTCCCCTTGGGGGGTCTTCATCCAGTAGTACTTATCGGAGTTGACCACCGTGTAGATGTAGCCACCCGAGCCTTCCATGTGTTTGGAGCTTCGAAGGTTGGCGTCGAGCGTCAACCAGTCGAGCACGTCGATCTTGCCGCTCGGGCAGGAAATCGTCGATTCGGCGGCAAGCGGCGCGGCAGCGAGGATCAGCAGGCAGATCGATGATCTGAGAACTTTCGCGGGTCTCATGGAGTGGCTCCTTTGTAGGTCGTAGGCAAGGTGCTCCCATTTGCACCTGACAATGTCTAAGACATAAGACAGAAATCAATGAGGCGGGTGTGAGTCCACCGGAACTCGACGGGAGCGGCCTCAAACCGACCTTGGACCGCGGGCGGCCCGGGGCTCGACACCTCTTCGGCCCGGTGGGCTCTTCCCTCCGCACCCCAGGTCGCGACATGCTTTCGTCGTCAGCCACCAGGAGATCGATCGATGAATTCCCCGCTTCGCGCCGTTCTCGCCGCCGCGCTGCTTGCCGGCCTTCCGCTTCCCGCCTGCGGTCCCGATTTCTCCCCACCCGAATACACGCGCAAACGCGAGCCGGAGGACCCGGCGCGATTCCTCGCGGGCCGGCTCGACGTGCTGTCGCCGGACCTGCGGACGGGTTGGCAGGTCGTCGCCTGGAGGCGCCTGTCGGGATTGGCGATGCCCAAGGTCGACCCCGCCGCGATCGACCCGACGTTCGTCGGCGGCACCGACCCGGTCTACGAGGCGATCGTCGCCTGGCGTGAAGCCCGGAAGTCCGAGGTCCCGGCGCCTCAAGAGCCGTTCATCTCACCGGACGCCTATCTCGACGTGCCGACGGTCGACGAGAACGGCAACCCCTACACCGATTCGCTCCCCTACCTGAACTGCCCGGCCGACGCCTTCCGGACCGCCGTCGCGACGCTCGCCGACCGACGCGCGAGTTTCCGCCCCGATCATCCGGGGATCCTCGCCTGGATCGAGGCGCAGGACGCCGTGTTCGCCGCCTGCGGCGGGGACGCCCCGCCGCCCGTTCGAGAGCCGGAGCCGCGCCTGCCCGAGAAGCTCGCGGCCGACCGGCGCTACCAAATCGCGGCGGCGAGCTTCTACGCCGGCCGATATGACGACGCCCGAACCCGATTCCTCGCGATCGCCAAAGAGAAAGACTCGCCCTGGAGCGGCATCTCGCCTTACCTCGCGACCCGCGCCTTGGTGCGGCAGGCCACCCTGGTCCCGGGGCCGGCAGACCGAGAGAAGTTGAGCCGGGCCGACGCCGAGCTCTCGGCTTTGATCGCCGATTCGACTCGCGGCGGCGTGCGCGAGCCGGCCCGGCGCCTCCGCGAATGGATCGCGATCCGCGCTCGACCCGCCGAGCGCACGGCGGAGCTGGCCAAAGATCTCTCGGCGCGGGAGCTCTCCTCCGAAGCGGTCGGGCAACAGATCGCGGACTACGCGTACCTCCTTCGCCACGCGCAGCCCGGCGAGTCGGCGGATCCTCTCACCGAGTGGATCGAAACCTGGAGCGCGCCGGAGGGCAAAGGCGCGACGCGGGCGCTCGAGCGCTGGCGTAAGGAGAAGTCGCTGCCGTGGCTCGTCGCCGCGCTCTCGCTGGCTCCCGACGACGGCAAAGCGCCTGCCGACCTGCTCGACGCGGCCGCAGCGCTCAAGGACGATTCTCCCGCCAAGGCGACCGCAACGTTCGAGCGAGCCCGATTGCTGATCGCGGCCGGCGACCGCGCCGGGGCGAGGAAGGATCTCGACCGCCTTCTCGCAGGCGATCTTTCGCGAGGCTCGGAGAATCGGGCGAAGAGCCTCCGCCTCCGAATCGCCGGCAGCCTCGACGACCTCGCCCGTGACGGCGTCCAGATGCGGCTGAGCGGAGGGCCGGACGACGACGAAGCCACCCGCGAGGAGCGATATCTCACGGGAGAGGCGGCGTTCTGGTGGAACAGGCGCCTGCCGCTTTCGGCGTTCGAAGCCGCCGCGGCCAAGGTGACGAACGTGGACCTTCGCGCGCGGCTGGGCGAGGCGGCCTGGACACGCGCCGTGCTGCTCGGCGACACGGCTGCCGCCGAGCGTGCGGCCCAGGCTCTCGGAGAAGAGGTTCCCGAGATCGCGGCGTGGGCCGCCGCCTCCGCCGCCGACCGCCCGGCCGCCGCGGCCTGGGCGCTGATCCGCAACCCGGGGCTCGCGCCCTTGGTCGAAGGGGGCTTTCCGCGCTGGGGCACCGTCGCGGAGGTCGACGACTACCGGCGTAACTTCTGGTGCGCGCAGTGGCCCACCGAGGTCCTTGAAGAGGATCGGAGCCTGCACCTGCCCGCGCTACCCGAGCGCCCCGGCTTCCTCTCCGCCGCGGAGTCGGCCACCGCCGACCGCGAGATCCAAACCCTGCAGGACCTCGGCGACGGGTACGACATCGTCGCCGGCAAGGTCCTCGCCTGGGCGCGTGAGCGGCCGGCCGACGCGAACGTTCCCGAAGCGCTCTATCTCGCGTCGCAGCGGGCGCGGGTGGCGAGCTGCCGCGCCGACAAACCGAACCTCTCCAAGGCGGCCTTCGACCTCCTCAAGAAGAGCTATCCGAAGAGTGAATGGGCCAAGAAGGCGAAATACTGGTACTGAGGCGACTGCTGATACGCTACTGATACGATCCACCTCGAGGAGCGGTGCCGGGCTCGACCCGGCCGGAGGTTCGCTTTGAAGCCGATTCGATCCGCGACGGCCGCCGCCGTTGTCCTCCTCCTCGGGGGCCTCGTCCCCACGTCCCTCTGGAGCGCCACCTGGCGCCCGGTCCCCCTTTTCGGCGGCGAGATCCTCTCGATCGCCCCGGTGCCGAGCCGCCCGGGGCAGGTCTTCGCTGGTACGGCGTCCGCGGGCATCGTCAAGAGCACCGACTTCGGGCGCACCTGGCGCTCCCCGGGCCCGCAGGCCGCGGCGCTCACCGCCTACCGGCTGGAGGTGTCGCCGTTCGACCCCCAGCTGCTTTTTGCCGAGTTCGGAAGCTTCTCGTCGAGCTTCGCCCGGAGCCGCGACGGCGGCGTGACCTGGAGCGAGCTCGAGATAGGGCCGAGATTTACGCTCGGCGCCCACTTCCTCACCCTCGATCCTCGGACGCCGCGCGCGCTCTGGGCCGCGACCGATCACGGTATCTACCGCAGCGCCGACGCGGGCGATCATTGGACCTTCTTCGCGCTCGGCGATTTCGCTGCCGAGGCGGTGGGGGTCCACCCCACGAACCCTTCGGTGCTGCTGGCGATCGGACGAGATCGGCTCGAGGTGGGTCGGGTGTTCAGAAGCCTCGACGGCGGAGCGACCTGGCGCGAGTCGATCGATTTTCCGGGCATCGTCGAAAGCCCGCGGTTCGCGTTCCGCGCCGGCTACGAGCGCCGCGTCTTTTTGTACACCTCCAGCTCCCTCCTGCGTTCCGACGACCTGGGAGCCACCTGGGTCGCGGTCGACCGCGGTCTCTCGACCTATGTCCGCGACTTCGCTCTGACTCCCGAGGGCAACCTGCTGATCGCCACCCCGTACGGGGTCCTTCGCTCGGCCGATTTTGGGGAGACCTGGCTGCCCGAGCCGGGCGAGGATGGCTTTCGCCTCGGCGGCCCCGACGGATCGGTCGCGGTCGTCGCGCCGTTGCCGGGCTCGGGCGGGGCGATCCTCTCCGGCTCCCAGCGGGGAATCTGGCGATCCGGCTCCGGCGGCGCGGGGTGGCGCGCCTCCTCCCAGGGGATCACCGCCCATCGGATTCGTGACGTCGCCGCGACGAGCGGCCCGGTGCCGCACGTCACCGCCCTCACCTTCGAGATCTTCGCCAGCGCCGACTCGGGAGAGAGCTGGAAACGGACCAGCCGCGGCGCGATCGGCGACGCTCCGTTCCCTCCCTCTTATCTTTCGTTCGATCCGATCGACGGCGAACGGGTGTACGCCGACGGGCCAGGGGGGCTGTTCGTGAGCCGCGACGGCGGCTCCACCTGGCGGTTCCTGCTCGCCGGCTACTCCGGATATCCGCCGTTCCTGCGAGACGTCAACTCCGCCTTCGCGATCGACCCGCGCAATCCGAAGAAGCTCTACCGCTCATTCGGATCGAGCTCCCGGTTCGATCCCGATCGTACGGTGAGGTTTTCGCTGTCGACCGACGGCGGCCGGACCTGGCGCGATCGCCAGCGCCCGCTCGAGGCGACCGCCCTCGCGGTCGATCCGTTCCTCGGCAACACCCTCTACGCGACGACGGCCGCCGACCTCAAGAAGAGCCTCGATGCCGGAACCACCTGGCG
The DNA here is from genome assembly GCA_044226625.1 of Thermoanaerobaculia bacterium. GTDB lineage: Bacteria > Acidobacteriota > Thermoanaerobaculia > Multivoradales > UBA5704 > DASYKS01. Next base: position 5,349 of record JBGAGQ010000076.1, on the reverse strand, counting down.
AAGCGTCGGCGGCATCCGTCATCCGACCGCGCTCGCGCTCGACCCGAAACGTCCGGGTGCCCTGTGGGTGGCGACCCCCGACGGCGCGGTGTCGCAGAGCCTCGACGGCGGCCAGACCTTCACGCCGCTCGGCTCGCCGTTCGATTCGGACGTCGTGCGTCTGGTCGCCGACCCGGAACGCCCGGACGGGGTCTTTGCCGGAGTGAGCGGTCGGGGCATCTTCCGGTGGGACGCGACGACCGCGGGATGGGTACCGCAGGGAGACGGCCTCAGCGACCGGTTCCGCGGCATCTTCGCCCTCGACGCCCGGCGTGACGTCCTCTGGGCCGCCACCGAGGGCGCGGGGCTCGAGCGCCTCGAGCTCGACTGAAGCACCCGAAATCTTGGGGAGGCCCGGCTCCCGGGCCTCCCGCGAGCGGCAGTTCCTGCAAGCGCTCCGCGCATACCGGCAACCGGTTCCTCCCGTCTCTCGTTCTCTGCTGGGCGAAGCCATGGCACCGCTCTTGCCCCTTGGGGCGGGTTCATAGGAGGAACTCCATGACCCCGCACTCCAACGGAATGGCTCCCGGTTCCGACCCGACCTCGATGACCGCCGTCCCGACCGCGCCCGCTCCGAACCGTCGGTGGCGGAGCTCCCTGATCGCTGCCGTCGCGATCTTCTGTTCGCCCGCACTCTTCGCCGCGCAGGATCCCGCGTCGTTCCTCTTTACCGACACCCACCGATCCACCCCGTATTTGCCGCAATCGGGCCCCGCCTGCATCGGCGGCGTGGCCGCGGACGACGGCACGGTCGAAGAGGGCTACCGAGTCGGCGCGCCGGACGTCCGCCTGGTGCAACGCCTTACGCCGACCTCCTACCCGTCGACCTTGTCGCGGGTCTGCGTCTGCTGGCTCACCGGTTCGGATCCCTCGACGATGTCGTTCAACTTCATCGTCTATGACGACGACGGCCCGGGCGGATTTCCGGGGAGCTTCCTCGGCACCGTGCCAGGCACGGTCGAGATCGGTACCGAGTTCACCAGCAAGTTCGTCGGACAGGATTGCACCGCCCTCGGGCTCCACGTGACCGCCGGCGGTCCGTACGTCGGCGTCCAATGGAACGGCGTCGCGAACGAAGATCTCTTCATCTGCGCCGACGAAAGCGCCGGCACCACCCTCGCGCAGGATTTCCGATCGGTCGACGGCGCGGCCACCTGGACTCCGCTCACCGACGACTTCGAGGCGGTTCGGGCATTGATGATCCGTGCCGAGTTCACGCCGGATTCGGCGCCCGATCCGGAGCCCCCTGCCGGCGCGTGGCTAACGACGACCGCGCTGCCGGGCTTCCAGTTCAAGTCGAGGATCGACAACACGCGGATCGCGACCAAGGTGAACGACTGTGTGCCCGAGACGCTCTGCCTCGCGGGCGCGATCTCGACGCGCACGGAGGCCTTCGTCCGCATCATCGGACCGCGCCCGAACGGCTTCCTCTGGCCCCAGGTCATCCGGTTCACCACGTCGCGCGTCGAGGTCTGGATCCAGAAGACCGCGGGTGGGCCGATCAACTACTACGACCTTGCCGCGGTGCCCCAGAACAGCGACGTCCTGAACGGCCTCGTCGACCGCCAGGGCTTCTTGCCGTAACAACCTCCACTGCCGGCCATCCCATCGCAAGGTCGCTCCGCCGGCTCCCCGGGTTCTCACGGGGAGCCGGCGCGGGGCCAGGGGTCGCGAGGTATCGTAAAGGTTCAACCTCTCTGCGTGAGAAAGGACCCTAAGCGATGCCCCACCGCTCCCTCGCCGTAGCCTCGCTCCCCTTCTGGATCATCGTCGGCACCTTCGGCGTCGCCGCGCTCGCCCCGTCCGCGGTGATCGCTGATTCAGGCAACGAAATCGCAGGCACATACTCCCCGAACCTACCGGACCGGGCCGAGATCATGAACCTGCACGCCGACGGCACGGCGGAGATCACCCTGTCCGATCAGGTCACCGCCGGAGCGGGAGGCTTCACATTCAGCGATAGCCTGGGATCCTGGAAGAAGGACGGTCCGCGGCGCGTCACAGCCCGATTCCTCAACCTCAATTTCGACGTCACCACCCCGGCCGCCACGTACTCCGGTATGGCGGTCGTCGACTACGTGCTCCTGTTCGCGCCGAACCTGAAGAGCTTCGCGGCGAGCTGCTCCGGGAAGATCTTCGCGCCCGGGACCGATCCGTTTGCCGCGAGCTCGGTTCCCGTGACCACGTTCGATTGCGCCTACCTCGACGGTTTCCCCTACCGGCGCATGCCCCTCCCGTAGCCGCCGCCGACCCTCGCCGTTCGAGCTCCCCGAACCGACGCGCCGTCCCGCGCGCTCGGGGCCACCGCCCTTCTCTCATTCTCCCCCTCTCCGGCTGATACGATCGCGCGCCAAAACCCGTGGGACCGAGACACGGCCGCCGCACGCGGCCACCGACGATCGCCGTAGCCGGAGAAGCCAATGGCCGACGAAACGAGCTCCCCCCCGACGCAGAAGAAGCCCTGGTACCGCTTCTCGCTCACCACGTGGATCCTGATCGGTCTGGTGGCGGGCGGTTTCCTCGGGTGGATCCGGCCGGAATGGGGCAACGCCGTCTACTTCCTGCGCGACATCTTCCTGAACCTGATCAAGTCGATCATCGCGCCCTTGGTCTTCTCGACCCTGGTGGTCGGCATCGCCGGCGGCGGCGACTTGAAGAAGATCGGCCGCATGGGCGCGAAGGCGCTGCTCTATTTCGAGATCGTCACCACCATCGCGCTGTTCATCGGCCTCGCGGTGGTGAACCTCACGAAGCCGGGCGTCGGCGTGGCGCTCGTCGCGACCGGCAACGAGACGGTCGCGAAGATCGGCGAAAGCCATCCGAAGACGCTGATCGAAACGATCGTACATATCTTCCCGTCGAGCATCGTCGACGCGATGGTGCGGAACGACATCCTCCAGATCGTCGCCTTCTCGGTCCTTTTCGCGATGGCGCTGTCGGCGATCGGCGAGAAGGGCAAGCCGATCCTCCGCGCGATGGACAGCCTGTCGCAGATCATGTTCCGATTCACGAGCTACGTCATGATGTTCGCGCCGATCGGCGTCGGCGCGGCGATGGCCCATACGATCGCGACCCAAGGATTGGGGGTGCTGCTCAACCTCGGCAAGCTGATCGGCTCGCTCTACATCGCGCTGATCGTGTTCGTCGTCTTCATCCTGGGCGCCGTCGCGCTGCTGTTCCGCATTCCGATCCGCCAGTTTCTCAAGGCGGTGCGCGAGCCCGCCACGATCGCCTTCGCCACCACGAGCAGCGAATCGGCGCTCCCCAAGGCGATGGAGGTCATGGAGCGCCTGGGCGTGCCGCCGCGCGTCGTCGGCTTCGTGATGCCGACCGGCTACAGCTTCAACCTCGACGGCACCACGCTCTACCTCGCGATGGCCTCGGTCTTCATCGCGCAGGCGGCCGAGGCGACCACCGGCCACCACATGGACTTCTCGACCCAGATCGTCATGATGTTGACGCTGATGATCACCTCGAAAGGCATCGCGGGCGTCCCGCGCGCCTCGCTCGTGATCCTGCTCGCGACCGCGAGCAGTTTCCTGCCCGAAGGGCTCGGACCGCTCGGGGTCGCGGTGATCTTCGGCGTCGACGAGCTGATGGACATGGGCCGCACCTGCGTCAACGTCATCGGCAACTGCCTCGCCACCTGCGTCGTCGCCCGGTGGGAAGGGGAATTCGACGACCACCGCGCGAAGGTCTTCGGCACGCCCGACGAGGCGCGCCTCGACCTCGCCGAAGGCGAGCCGGCGTTCGTCCGCGCGATGGAGTTGGGAGACTAGCGGTGGTCGCGGGCGCGCGGCGCGGAATCCGGAGGATTGCGGCACTCCTCCTGCTCGCCGGATCGACCGCCCTCGCGTCCGCCGAGCCGGTCGATCCTTCGCTCTTCCAGGACCTCCGCTGGCGGTTGATCGGCCCGTTCCGCGGCGGCCGGGTGCTCGCGGTCGCGGGCGTTCCGGGTCCCGGGGAGAGCGAGCATTTCTATTTCGGCAGCGTCAACGGCGGCGTCTGGGAGACCCGCGATTCCGGCCGCACCTGGAAGCCGATCTTCGATGGTCAGCCGATCGGCTCGATCGGCGCGCTTGCCGTGGCCCCGTCGACCCCCCGCGTGCTCTACGTGGGGTCGGGCGAGGCGGACATGCGCTCCGACATCGCGCAGGGCGATGGGATGTACAAGTCGATCGACGGCGGAGCGAGCTGGACGCACATCGGCCTCGCCGACTCGCAGCAGATCGGTCGGATCCTGATCCACCCCGAGAATCCCGAGCTCGTCTACGTCGCGGCCCTCGGCCATCCGTACGGACCGAACGCGGAGCGCGGCGTCTACCGATCGAACGACGGCGGCGCCACCTGGCGCAAGGTGCTCGGTGGCGCCGGCGCCGCGGCGGTCGACTTGGGTGCGATCGACCTCGCCTTCGAGCCCGGCAACCCGCGGGTGATCTACGCTGCCCTCTGGCAGACCCGGCGTCCCCCCTGGAGCGTTTATCCCCCGTCGAACGGCCCAGGGAGCGGGCTCTACAAGTCGACCGACGGCGGCGACCACTGGTCACGGATCGCCGGCCACGGCTTTCCCGCGAAGCCGGGGCGCATCGGCCTCTCCGTCGCGCCGTCCCGGCCCAACCGGGTCTACGCGATGGTCGACGATCCGGAGGCGGGCGGCCTCTATCGCTCGGACGACGGCGGGGCGACCTGGACGCTCGGCAGCGACGACCGGCGGATCTGGGGGCGCGGCTGGTATTTCGGCGGCGTGACGGCCGATCCCACGAACCCCGACGTGCTCTACGCCTGCAACACGAACCTCTACCGCTCCGGCGACGCCGGCAAGACGTTCGTGCCGATCCAAGGCGCGCCCGGCGGCGACGACTACCACGAGCTGTGGATCGATCCGCGGAACCCCGCTCGGCGTATCCTCGGCACCGACCAGGGAGCCATCGTCTCGCAAAACGGCGGCGCGACCTGGAGCTCCTGGTACAACCAGCCGACGGGGCAGTTCTACCATGTGGTCACGGACAACCGGTTTCCCTACTGGGTCTACGGCTCGCAGCAGGACTCCGGTGCCGCTGGCGTGCCGAGTCGCACCGGCTCGATCGACGGCATCAACCTCACGCATTTCCGCGAGATCACCGCGGGGGGCGAGAGCGACAACGTGGCGCCCGATCCGCTCGATCCCAACGTGCTCTACGGCGGCCGCGTCGACCGTCTCGACCTGCGCACCGAGCAGACCCGCTCGATCTCGCCGACCCTCGCCCATCCCGACCGGTACCGCGTCGAATGGACGCTGCCGCTGGTATTTTCCCGCCGCGATCCCAAGGT
>JBGAGQ010000002.1:0-237085 GCA_044226625.1 Thermoanaerobaculia bacterium | reverse complement strand
CCGATCATGTTGAACCAGGCGGTGGTCCACGCCCACTTCGGCCCGCCGAGGCGGTGCGCCCAGAAGTAGAGCCCCCCTGCGGTCGGATAGGCCGAAGCGAGCTCGGCCATCGAAGCCGCGATCACCATCACGAACAGGCTGACCACCGGCCAGCCCACGGTGTTGATGATTGGCCCGGCGAAACGCAGCCCAAAGCCGAACAACAGAATGGCTCCGGTCAGGATCGAGATGATCGAGAAGGAGATCGCGAAGTTCGAAAAGCCCCCCATCTCGCGAAACAGCTGTTGGGCGTAGCCCAGACGGTGGAGGTCCCGCATGTCTTGCTGGATCAGTTCGGCACGGCTCTTCCGTTCCGCCATCGCAACCCTCTCCTCTCTCCTCGGTCGACGATTCGACACCTCGAGCGCGACAGCGGAGCCTTAGCCCGCTCCCGCGCGATTTCTCCGGCGAAGACCGTCCTGCGGAACTGTTGGCCGACTCGATCTGCGGGGAGTCTAGACGAGGCGGGGATCGGCCGGAAGGCTTCCGATCGGCTGGAGATCGCGAACGCGGGCCCGCGATATCGATTTGAGAGGTGCGGTCCGCGGAGCCACCCCGCGGAAACCCCTCATTCGTACGCCAGCGCCTCCCGTGTCGAGATCCTCACCGCCGCGCCGGCCGGAATCCGCGTCGCGAGCAGACCGAAAAGGATCGAGACGACCGTCGTGATCGCGAATCCCAAGGGACTCCAAGCGGGGCGGAGCGTGGCGCCCTGGCCGAGCATCAGGCGGCCGAAGAGGAGCGCGGCGGCGCGCGAGAGGGGCCAAGAGAGAAGAAGGCCGAGGGCGACGCCGATGAGGTGAACGCTCATGCCCTCGGCGACGAAGCGACGGAGGATGCGCCGCGGGGTGGCTCCGATCGCTCGGAGGACGCCGATCTCGCGGGTTCGTTCCAGCACGGTGATCGACGTGGCCGAGGCCATACCGAGCGCGCTCACGCCGAGAACGAGGAACGCGAGGATCAAGAGGGTCACCAGGATGATGTCCAGGTGGGCGGCGACCATCGCCGTCTTCTCGGCGCGCGAGGTCACGTGGCCGACGTCGAGATCGGAGGCCGCGACCGCCCGCTCGATCTCCCGCTTGAGGTCCATCACGCCGCGAAAGCTTCGGTCCCGGGCGGAGACGAGCAAGGTGCTCGCGCGCCGCTCGGGGTTCGCCCAGCGATCGAAAAACGTTTCGGAGAGGTAGGCCTTCGGAGAGTTCAGCTCCTCGGCGACTCCGACGAGCGTAACTCGCCTCGGCTGGCCGCCGATCGTGATTTCGAGCGCCTGGCCGATCCGGGGCACGCCGAAACGATCGAGCGCCGCGAGGTTCAGAACGACTTCCGGGGTCTCCCGAGGTTCGAGCCAGCGCCCGTCGACCATTCGAAGCGCCACCATCCGAGACGGAATCGGGAGGGATACGATCGAGATCTCCGCGGACTCGCCGTCCTTGTGTGGCGGAAGCCCACCTTTGCCTCCGCTCCACGCTTCCGTTCGCTCGATTCCCGGCACACCGGCGAACGCGCGGGAGAGTGCCTCGCGTGGGACCGGCTGACGGACCCCCACCTCCAGGTCGAAGCGCATCGAATCGCGGGTTGCGGCGAGGAACTCGAACAGGCTCTGACGCACGTTGAATCCGGTGGAAAAGATCGCGACGCCGAGCGCCGTGGCGAGCACCGAGACGGCCGCCCGCCTCGACAGCCGGCGGCGGAGCGGGAGGCGCGGCTCGGCGAGCGCTTCGCGGACGCTGATCCGCCCGGCGCGGAGAAGCGTCGGACCGGCGAACAGAAAGGGGAGGGCGAACGCGGCGACGATCAACAGCCCGAGCGTCTCGCCGGGCAGGCGCGTGGTGAGGATCTCGAAGTTCAGTAGACGGGCGCAGAAGCGAGCGAAGCCGTAGCCGGTCGCCACCGCGAGCGGGATCGCCGCCACACCGGAGGCGACGGCGAAACAGAGAAGGTAAAGGGCGTAGATCCGGGTCACGCGCAGGCGGCTGGCGCCGATCGCCTTCAATATGCCCACCTGCCGGACCTGTTTGGCGAGCAGTGCGGCGACGACTTGGCTGACCAGGACCGAGCTCAAGAGAAAGGCGAGAAGGCCGATCGTTCCGAGGGTCCCGATCAAGGTGTCGAGCTGCCACTGGTGGGGATGTTCGAGAAACGGAGGAATCGAGACCGAAACGACCTCCGGGCCGCTCGGTTTCCATGCGGCTCCAAGCTCTGCCACCGCCCGTTCGACCTCGACCTTCGAGCGGACGCCGCGCCAGCGGATGAGCAGGCGTTTGCCCGGCTCCTGGCCGGAGAGCGTCGCGAACGTCGCGGGGTCGGTGTAGCCGTAGAGGGCATGCTCCTGCGTCGAAGGCGCCTGGGCCGGATCGAAGACCAGGCCATCGATCGGCACCTCGACGTTTCTCCCACCGCTCCGGACTCGCGCGACGCCTCCAGTGCCGAGGTCCGAGATCTGCCGTCCATTCCTCTCGATCCGGATCGCTCCGGGCTTGGGCTGTTCGGCCCCTTCGGTACGGACAACGCGCGCGACCCCGGCGTGCTCGAAATCCCGGCCGCCGTAGAGAGCCAGGGGAATCCACGCATCGGCCCTGCGCTCGACCCGGAGCAGGGCGAAGTCGCGCCATTCCGCCGCCTCGATCTCCGGACGGGCAGACAACGCGGCGAGGTCGAGCGCGCCCGACTTGGCAAACGTCACCACGGCGTGCGGCGGCCGGGTGGCGAGGAAGTTTTGCCGCAGGTCGTGCGAGAGGATCCGATAGGCCACGCCCACCGAGCCCGCGCCCCAGAGGCCCAGACCGAGGGCGAAGACGACGAGCAGCGATCGGCCGCCGCCGGCCCGGACGTCGCGCCAAGCTTTGAGCAGCTCGGGGCTCATGAGGCCCTCCGCTCGTCGGAGACGACCCGGCCGTCCTCGAGCGTCACCACGCGGCCGAATTCGGTGCCGGCGTTGCGCTCGTGGGTCACCACGATCACCGTCTTGCCGCTGGCCGCAAGATCACGGAAGAGGTCGAGCACCGCGCGGGCATTACCGCTGTCCAGGTTGCCCGTGGGTTCGTCGGCAACGAGGAGGGGCGGATCGTTCGCGAGCGCGCGGGCGATCGCGGCCCGCTGTTGCTCGCCGCCCGAGAGCTCGGCGGGGACCTTTTCGGCCTGCGGCGCGATCCCCGTCCGCTCGAGCAGCCCGCGCGCTCGGGACCGGCGCTCGGCTTTTGGGACGACCCCGACCAAATCCATCGGCAGGACGACGTTGTCGAGAATGGAGAGATTCGGGATCAGCTGGAAGAACTGGAAGACGATTCCGACCGTCCGGCCGCGCCAGAGCGCGAGGGGCGCTTCGGAAAGGCCGTCGATCCGAGTTCCCGCGACCTCGACCCGGCCGCGGGTGGGTCGGTCGATCCCGGTGATCATGTTGAGCAGCGACGACTTGCCGCTGCCCGACGCGCCGATCACGGCGACGTGCTCGCCGGGGACGATCGAAAGAGAGACGTCGTGGAGGGCGGGGTAACCCGCGCTCCCGGCGGCGTAGGTCAACGAGACGGCTTCGAGCTCGATCAGGTTCGTGGCGGGCATCGTGGCTCCCATGGTCCAGGTCCGGTGCGGCGGACCGAAGCTATGGGGGAGGGATGCCGGCGATCGTCCGGACGGATCGATCGAGACCCGATCGGTCAGGGATCCGGGGCTCGATGGGACGGTCGAGACTCGATCGCCTCCTCTCGGAGCTGGGAAGGGGTCTGTCCCGTCGTCTTGAGCACCACCTTGTTGAACGTCGGCTTCGAATTGAAACCGGCGTCGAAGGCGAGGGTGAGCAGCTTTTCCTCCCGCCGCTCCGGGTCGGCGAGCAGAGCGCGAAACTCCCGGACCCGGTAGCCGTTCACCAGATCGTAGAAGTTCATGCCCAACTCCTGGTTGATCACCGCCGAGAGGACGTTTCGCGGCGTGCCGAGCAGCCGCGCGAGATCGGCGAGCCCGAGCTCCGGATCGAGATAGGGCTTCCGCGTCTCCAGCATGTCGACCAGCGCGGCCTTGAGGCGTTGCGCCTCGGGTTTCGCCAGGGGAGGGCGCGGCTTCGCCTCCGGCTCCTCCGCCCGGGACGGCTCCAACCGGTCGACCTCGGCGGCGTCCGGGATCTTCTGGCGCAGTCCGCGGTAGCCGAGCACCCAGACCGCGGCCGTTGTCGCCAGGGAAAGGCCGTGACTCAGGATCGACCGTGGCATCCGGTGGACCCAGAGCAGCGGAACCGCCCAGGCCACCGTGCACAGGGAGAAGACGACTAAATAAAACCAGCGCAACCAGTCGAGATCGACCCGATCGAGGTTCGACACCCGTTCAGGGAGCGAGAGCCGATAGCGGCGGAGGACGCGCACCGCCGGAACGAGATAGGCCAATATCTGGATCGACAACAGGCCCCAGAGGCCGAGCGAGATCCACGACGAGCCGTCGGGGTGGAGCGAGTATCGCAGCGCCACCGCCCCCGCGAAGGCCGCCGGCAGCAGGTGGAGCGCATGTCGCGCGCGCCAGGGAAACCCTCCTTCGAGCAGGGAGACGGCATACGCCGTCATGAGCGGCGCAAGAAGGAACTGAAGGGGCTCGAAGAAATGCCTCGGCCCCCCGTGCGGGAGCCCCATCGTCCGCACCAGAACCGGATGCGCGGCGTTCAACGCGCAAGCGAGGATCAGGAGTCCCAGAATCTGCTGCGAGCGGGCATTCGGTCCCCCCTGCGTAAACAGGAAGACGCCGAGGAAGATCCCGAGGAACAGGGTTCCGCCGGAGAGGAGCGTGAAGGTCGCACCGAGGTCCATTCGCGCGCGGAGTCTAGAGGAGACTCAACGGGTGGTCACGAACGGTGTCCTCTTCTCAGGAAGCCAAAATTCAAGGAGCCGAGTCGGTCCCAAACGGCGCAGCAACCCGTCACTTGCCGAATTGACTCCCTGCCCGACCTGGAATACGTTCAGGGCAGCCATTTCGAGGAGCGGGTTTGGTTTTTTGGGAGCGCGGCGCCAAGGCGCGACAGGGCGTTCTGCGCTCGCCGTGTGAGCTTCCACAGAGGAGGGGAACCAATGGAATGTCGAAATCATCCCGGGGTCGAGGCTGCCGATCGCTGTACCGCATGCCAGGAGCCGTTTTGCGGCAACTGCCTGGTGACGATCAAAGGGCAGAAATTCTGCGGGGCCTGCAAGGTCTCGGCGCTCGCGGGCGGGATCCCCGTCTTCGAGCAGGCGACGGAGCCTTGCAAGGAGGCCGATGAGGCCCTGAAGACCGCGATCATCGGCATTTTCTGCTTCGGCATCATCCTGGAACCGATGGCGATCTCGAAGGCGCTCAAGGCGAAACGCGAGATCGCCGCCAACCCGAACCTCACCGGGGGCGGCAAAGCGACCGCGGCGCTCGTGATCGCCGCCGTCGGCCTGATCCTCTGGGTCCTGGGCCTGATGGCGCGCCTGGGTCAGAAGTAGCGCGCGAATGGACATCGAAGGCGCCTCTCCCGCAACGAGCCCTCCGGCCGCCGAGTCGCCGGCGGCAGCGCCCGGCGCACTGCAATGTTTCGAACATCCCCGCCGGCCGGCGATCACTCGCTGCTCCTCGTGCGGCAGACCGGTGTGTACCCTCTGCGCGTTCGAGCTTGGAAACTGGGATTACTGCGGCGACTGTGTCGCCGAGCAGTCCAAGTCGAGGCTCGAACCCCAGCTTTGCTCCGAGTGCGGACGGTCGAATGCGGCGGAATCGACCGCGTGCGTGTGCGGTCATCCGCTCCTGCCGGTCACCCCCGTGGCCGCTGCGGCCGTGCGGCGGAAGATGCTCGACGAGCGCTGCGCGAACCATCCCGAATCCGAGGCGCTGGTGCGCTGTGGCCTGTGCGCGCGACCGCTCTGCGCAACCTGTGACTTTGCCCTGCCCGGAGGCACGCATGTCTGCCCCGCTTGCGTCGAGGCGCAAAGCACTTCCGAGCCGAGCGCAAAACGGAAGAGCCTCTCCCATCTCGCGTTGGGCCTCGCGGTTTGGTCGACGCTTTTCGTCGGCATGCTTTTCCTCGGCTTTTTCAAGACGCTGTTGGAAGGGGAGGGGAGCGAGGCGGCCGATGTCGGAATCACCGCGATCACCTTCTGGCCGGCGGTGATCGGTCTGGGCCTTGCCCTCGCCTCCCGGGAAAAGCGGCTCAAGAACACCGCGCTCATGCAGGCCGCGCTCTGGTGGAACGGTGCAATCGTCGTGATCTTCCTCCTCCTGATCATCGTCAACAACCTGAGTTGAAGCTCGGTTCGAAAGGAATCGGTTTGATGCCCGCCATCCGCCTTCGCGTCCTCGACGTCTCCGGCAGCCGGGCGCGCGACGTCGAGACCCCGGACGACGTTGCGATCCATCGCATCGTCGCCTTGCTGGTCGAAAAGATGTCGCTGCCTCTGAACAGCCCCGATGGCCAGATCATGAGCTACAAGCTCTATCACCGTCGGAGCGGCCAGCAGCTTCTGGACACCCAGACGCTCGCCGCCTCGGGCGTCCTCGCCGGGGACGAGCTTCGGTTGCAGCCGGAGATCACCGCCGGAGCGGCCGGGACTTGAACGCCGGAACCGGGGAGGAGCCCCTCGTCCTCTCCCAGGAGCCCGAGGGCGCCGATGCGCGCTTCTCCCGATTCGAGCGCGTCCAATGGTGGCAGCAGGAGAAGCTGCGCGCCGGTCGCGTCCTGGTCGTCGGGGCCGGCGCCCTCGGCAACGAGGTGATCAAGAACCTCGCGCTGCTCGGCCTCGGCCAACTCGCGATCGCCGACATGGACGTGATCGAGATCAGCAACCTCTCGCGCTCTCCGCTTTTCCGCGCGGCGGACGCCGGGAAGGGCAAAGCGGTGACGGCGGCGCGTGCGGCGCTCGATCTTTACCCGGAGATGACGGTTTACCCGCTACCGGTGAACGTCATGGCCGCTCTAGGGCTCGGCTGGATCCGGTGGGCCGACGTCGTGGTCGGCGCCCTCGACAACCGCGAGGCGCGGGTGTTCTTGAACGGCGCTTGCGCGCGGCTCGGCCGTCCGTGGATCGACGGCGGCATCGAGGTGATGCAGGGGATCGTGCGCGGTTTTTTCCCACCCGAGACCGCCTGTTACGAATGCACGATGGGCGAGGTCGACTGGCGGGAGATCCATCGCCGCCGTTCGTGTTCGATGCTCGCACGGCGAGCGCTGGCGAGCGGCGGCGTGCCGACCACGCCGATCACCGCCTCGGTCATCGGCGCGATCCAGGCGCAGGAGGTGGTGAAATTCCTCCACGGCCTGCCGGGCCTATTCGGCCGGGGGTTCCTGTTCGATGGGGCGAGCCACGGCTCATACGCTCTCTCCTATCCCATCGATCCCAATTGCCCTTGGCACGATGGAGCGCCGCCGGTCGAGGTCCGGGCCGATTGGGGAACGGAGACGGCGCTCGATGTCGTCTTCCGCCGGGCCGAGGAGCTGCTCGGCGGTTGCGACGCGATCGACCTGCCGCGCGAGCTGGTCCTGGCGCTCGAATGTCCGGGGTGCACCGAGCGGACCGAGGTGATGCGTCCGGTCGACGCGATCTCCGAGGACGAGGCGCTCTGCCCACGCTGCGGCGCCGACCGGGTGCCGCATTACGTCCATTCGTTCCCGCGCGGCAGCGAGCATCTGGCGAAGTCGCCGCGCGAGCTCGGCCTCCCGGCCTGGGAGGTCGTCTGGGCGCGCTACGGCGAGGGCTTCCGCGGATTCGAGCTCGAGGCGGACGCGCCGGTCCCGGATCGCGGAGAGGGGAGGTAGGCATGGCGAGAAAACCGAAAGCCGAACGCGAGGCAGCAGGCTCGGCCGCGCCGGATGAGCCCGCACGCGTGATCCAGAGAACCTTTCCCGGACCGGCCGCCACGGGGGTTCCGCTGCGCGTGGCCTTTGCGCGGCGCGCCTACGCGGAGCTCGTCGGGCACGCCAAGGAATCGGTCGATGCGGAGGTCGGCGGCGTCCTGGTCGGCGAAAGCTGCATGGATGACGAGGGACCGTTCATCGAAGTGCATGCCGTGATCCGCGCGCTCGCGGCGCGCGAGGCGCGGGCGCAGGTCACTTTCACCCACGAGACCTGGACCCAGATCCACGCGACGCTCGACCGCACCTACCCCAAACTCTCGATCGTCGGCTGGTATCACACGCACCCCGGGTTCGGCGTCGAGTTTTCGGCGATGGACCTTTTCATCCAGGAGAATTTCTTCTCCGGTCCGACCCAGATCGCCTTCGTCACCGACCCTCTGGGCGGTGAGACAGCGATCTGCTGGAACACGCCGCGGGGAATCGAGCACCTGGCGAAGTTCTGGGTCGACGGGCGTGAGCACGCGGCGCGAGTTCCCGCCGCGGAACGCAAGGGCGATCCGGCGGCGTCGAGGACAGGGGGAGACGTCGATCGCGGCCCGGGGCTCGAATTCGGGCGCGAGGTGGAGCGGCTCGAAGGGCGGATCAACCATCTGATCCAAGCGCTCGACGAGCAGCGGCGCAACTTCCACCGCACGCTGCTCGCGCTGTTGATCGTCTTCTCGACGGGATTCATCGGTTGGATCACCTATTTGATCTGGAGCGATCGGGTAGAGCGCGTGGCGCCGCCGAAAGTCCAGAGCTACGTTCCGGTGCCGGTACGGATCGGCGACCAGACGGTGATGCTCGGCGTTGCGGTCGTCGACTGGAACGTGCCGCCACGCCTCGACGCGTATCTCGACAAGCTCGCGCGGATCACGATCGAAGAGCAGAAAAAAGAGCAAAAAGAAGAAGAGCTCCGCCGTCAACGAATGGAAAAGAAGCGTGTCCCACCGAAGAAATAGCCGTCTTGCGCCGGAAGGCGCGCCGGAGAGCCTTTGATGAGCGATCGACCCAACGAATCGAACGAAGCAACGGGTGATTCCCTGATCGTCATCACCCGCGAGGAGGCCGAAAGCGGGCACGTCGACGACCTGTTGCGCCGTCAGATGGCGCTCCGCGGGGAGACCGGTTTTTCGGCCGAGCCGAGGCGCCGCTGGTTCTACCAGAACTGGATCCTCTTTGGCGTGGTGGGGCTGCTCGCCGCGCTCGCGGCCTGGGCGATCCTCGAGCCGTCGCTCGAAGACTACATCTACGTCCAGGGGAAGATCGAAGCGGTGAGCTTCGCCGAAACCCTCACGCCGGAAGACCTGAAGCTCGACCCGAGCGCCGCCCAGGAGATCGCCGGCCAGGGGACGATCACCCTGCGGGGCCAGAAGATCTGGCTTTTCCCGTTCCTCCGCGCCGTCTCTGGAACTCGGATCCTCGGGTCTTTCGATCCTTCGACGCTCGCTCCGGGGCGCGAGGTGGGGGTCTTCGTCGAGCACTACGAGGTCGCCGGCAACGATCTGACCATCGGCCATTTCGTCGACGCCTCCCCCAAGGTTCCGGCGAAGGCCAAGGCCCTCACGCCGATCCGCGACCAAGACCAGGCGAGCGAGACGGCGAGCCTTCTCCTGTTCGCTGTGGTCGGCGCGATGATCGGCCTCGCGATCGGCGCGGCCGACGGCGTGGTCTGCCGGGTGGCACGGCGAGCCATCCTCGGTGGCCTGATCGGGGCGCTCGTCGGTTTCGTTGGCGGGCTCTTCTCGGGCGTGCTCGCCGGCGTGCTCTATACCCCGATCAGCACGGCGGCCCAGGAGCAGCTCGCCTCACCGTCGCAGACCGTGCGCTCGATGGGCTTCCTGTTCCAGATGGTCGCGCGCATGCTGGCCTGGTCGCTCGCCGGTGCCGCGATGGGGCTCGGGCAAGGGATCGCGCTCCGCTCGAAGAAGCTGCTCAGCCACGGATTCCTCGGCGGCCTGATCGGCGGCATGCTCGGCGGCCTGTTGTTCGATCCGCTCGACCTGGTGGTGCTCGGCGCAGATCGCGTCGGGGCGGATCAAGCGCGGATGATCGGCATCGCGGTGATCGGCGCCGCGGTCGGCGTGATGATCGGCGTCGTCGAGCTGCTCACCCGCGACGCTTGGCTGCGCATGGTCGAAGGCCCGCTCGCCGGCAAGGAGTTCCTGATGTTCCGCGAGGTGATGAACATCGGTGCCTCGCCGCGCTCCGAGATCTACCTGTTCAACGACCCGAAGGTGGCCCAGAACCACGCGACGATCCGCATGATCGGCGACGAGTGCGAGATCTCCGCGCGCGACGCGGTGAGTCCGCTCTTCGTGAACGGCCAAGCGATCCGTACCTCCCGACTGCGTCAAGGAGACCGCATCCAGATCGGCGACACGAGCTTCCTGTTCGAGCAGAGGCAGCGCTCGTGAGCGACGTGGGGGAGAGCCGGAGCGCGCCGGCCGAAAACTGCGCGATCTGCATGTCGAGCATCGATGCGGGAGAGGCGGCGGTCGCCTGTCCTTCCTGCCGCGCCCCGTACCATGCCGAATGTTGGAGCGAAAACGGCGGCTGCGCCGTCTATGGCTGCAAAGAGGTGCCGAAGACGGAAGGGTTGAAAGCGCTGGAAGTCGCGCCCGCCTATTGGGGGCGCGAGGACAAGGATTGCCCGAAGTGCGGCGCGAAGATCATGGCGCTCGCCGTTCGCTGCCGGCATTGCGGCTCCGAGGTCGCAGCCCGCCCCGAGAGCAAGGATGTCCACGAGCGTCGAGAGGTGCGCCGCCAGCGCGCGCCCGCCGTTCGGCGCGCTGCGCGCCTGTTCATGGTCATGAGCCTGCTGCCGGGCCTTTCGCTCATTACGCTCACGGTCGGGGCGCTCTATTATCGGAGCCGGAAAGAGGAGATCCGGCGTCTGCCGAGCGGCGTCGACGGACTGTTCCGCGTCGCCTTCACGACCGCGGCGGCACAGTGCGCGATCCTCGGATTCGGGCTCCTCGCCTGGTGGATCAAATACGTGGTGCTAGGGTAGGAGGACGACGGTGCTCGCGCGAATTCGCAGGCTGCGCTCGGATTTCGAAAAGGTTTCCGCGCTCTTTACCGATCATCCCTCGATCCGTCTCGTGGCGACGGAAGGGGAGCCGCCGGAAAAGTACACCTTCGAGTTTCGCTTGCGCGGCCTCGTACCGCAGGACGACGGCTCCCCGCCGCGCCCCGGCTCGGTCTTCCGTGCGGAAGTCTTCCTGCCGCTCGACTATCCGCGCCGCCCGCCCTTCTGTCGCATGGTCACGCCCGTGTTCCACCCGAACATCGACCCGCAGAAGATCTGCATCGGCGACCATTGGAGCGCCGGCCAATCCCTCGCCCAGATGGTGGTCCAGATCGCGGAGATGATCGGTTTCCAGAGCTACAACGTGAAAAGCCCCCTGAACGCCACCGCCGCCGCCTGGGCCGAGCAAAACCTCGCCCGCCTGCCGCTCGAGCGGGGGGATCTGTCGGCGGGACTTTAAGAGGACTTCTCCCGCCTGCAGCCGCCCGCTGGCGATTCTCTCGGTCCCGGCGTCGGTTCTCTCGAACCCGGCGGAGATTCTCGTGCGACCGGCTCAAGTTCTCGTGCGAACTTCGCCGATTCTCTCGGCCCCGGCCGCGGTTCTTGTGGAACCGACGAGAGTTCTCGTGTAGCCGTCGGCGATTCTCTCGAGCCCGAAGGAGACTCTCTCGAGACGATCGCCGCTTCCCTCGAGCCCCGCCGCGATTCTTGTGTAGCTGGCGGAGGTTCTTGTGTAGCCGACGAAGACCGTCCCCGGCCGGCCAGCGGGAGACCCTCCGGAGTGAGGCGAGCCGAAGCCACCTCTCTTTCTCCAGCGCCTACTGCCAGTTGCAGCCGGGCTGGGAGAAGCAGTCCGTTTCGCCGAGCAAAGCGCACGGCGTCGCCGTCCCGGCGCAGGAGGAGACCCAGTTGCAACCCGGGGTCGCGGCGCAGGTGTACTCGGTCTTGCCGGCGCAGGTCGGCCCCATGCCGCTGCAGGTCTTCGAAAAGGACATCCAGTAGCAGCCGGGCGTCGTCGCGCAGGTGAATTCGGATTTGCCGAAGCAGCTGCCTGCAAAGCCGAGGCAATTTCCCGACGGGACGCATCCTCGGCCGGAGGTACAGGTGCCGGCGGGGCGCAACCAGCAGGACGTGGCCTTGCCGACGCAGCGTCTCGCCGTCGAAGGCGTCGGCGAGGGGGTGGAGACGGTCGCGGCCGGCGCCGTCGAGCTCGAGTCCAGCAGTGAGCTTCGGAACGCCTGGATCATCGAGTCGTAGCCGTCGTAGGGCACCGTACGGACGCTCTGCCCGTCGGGCTGCATGACCTCGACGCTCCCGGATTTCGGGTAGGCGATCTGAACGAGAACCACCTTCTTGATCTCACCCTCGCGGTCGACCACTTCCCAGGTGAGCTTCGTCCCGGCCGGGCCGCCGTCGAGTTTCTCGAGGTCGTCCGGCGAGAGGTCCTTCGCCTTCTTGCCGCCGAGCGAGAGGACGATGCCACCGGGACGGATTCCCCCCTTGTCGCAGGGTCCGTTCTTGATCACCCCGCCGACCCTCCAGCGGCCGGCGGGAACGAGCTTCTCCTGGTCGAAAAGCAGGAAACACCCGCTGCCGATGGTGACGTCTTCGGCATCGGCCGATGGACCGGAAGCCGAAGGCGACGTTGCCGAGGACGCCGAAGCGATCGTCACCACTTTTTGATCTTTTCCGACCGTCACCGTGTCTTTCCATCGACGGCCGCCCGGACAGCTGGCGCTCACCAAGTGTTCTCCGGACACGAGGGAAATCTTCTTGATCTCCCCGGCGGCGACGGTCCCGATCGATTCGCCGTCGACGCTCACCTCGCACTCCTCGTCGCCGGTGATCACAACCGGCGTTCCCACCGGAAGAGAAAAGGACGGTGTGTTGAGAACTCCCAGGATCAGGAGGAAAAGCGGCAGCCGGCGCGCCCACTTCGCGGCTCGTTTCATTGGTCACCTCGGTCGTTGGATTCATTCCAACTGAACCGATAGGTCCGAAACCGCTCCGCCCGGGTTAGCCGACCGCTTGGATCTTCCCGGAAAGACTCAGCGAGGGGACTCTACGCCTAGCCCCTAACGCCCGGCGAAACTCTCCAGCGCCACGAGGACGCCGTCGACGTCTTTCGGCGTGTGGTCGGCCGAGATCTGGAAACGGATCGACTCGTCCCCTTTGGGCACCACCGGGAACTTCAAGCCCGTCGCGAGGATGCCCTGCGACCGCAGATGGGCGACGAGCGCCGTCGTCTTCGCGGTGTCGCGCACCATCAGCGGGACGACCGGGTGCTGCCCCGGGATCGTCTCGTAGCCGAGGCGGAGGAGCCCCTGCTGGAAGCGCTCGGTCATGGCGCGGAGATGGGCCAGACGTTCGAGCCCTTCCGGGCTGTCGAGCAAATCGACGGCGCGATGGGCCGCGGCGCACTCGCCGACGGTGATCGGGTTCGAATAGATGTAGGTGGGGGAGGTCTCGCGCAGGAAGTCGGTGAGGATCTTGCTCCCGACGACGTAACCGCCGTTCACGCCCAGAGCTTTGCCGAGCGTGGCGACCAGGATGTCCGCCGGTTCGGAGCCGGTCGCCTCTTCGGTGCCGCGGCCGGTGCGCCCGAAGGCGCCGACGCCGTGCGAGTCGTCGACGAGAAGGACGACGTTCTCCGGGAAATTCGCGTCGTGCCGCCGGGCGATCTCGACGATCTTCGGCAGCGGGGCGTTCGCGCCGCGCATGCTGAAGATGCCGTCGGTCACCAAAATCACCCGCCGGCAGACCCCGGCGAGCTCGGTGAGCTTCGCGTCGAGATCGGCGAGGTCGAGGTGACGGTAGATCTTCTTGTCCTTCGGCCGCGCGAGGCGCATCGCGTTGATGATGCAGTTGTGGTTGAGCTCGTCGCTGACCACCGCGGTCTCGGGCGTGATCAGGGGCACGAGGACGCCCAGCATCGCGGCATAGGCGCTGCTCCAGAGCATCGCGGATTCGCGGCCGTGGAATTTCGCGAGGCGGGCCTCTAGATCGGTGTGCGCCGAATACGTACCGCTGATGAACCGGACCGCGCCGGGGCCGACGCCGTAGGCCTGGCTCGCGTGCTCCTCGGCTTCGATCAATTCGGCCCGGAGCGCCATGCCGAGGTAGTTGTTCGAGTTCATCTTGAGGAACGGCCGGTCCCCCTCGCCCGCGAGCAGGTAGCGCGGCCCGAGCTCGCCTGCCGCGGGGACGACGCCCACGATGACGGACTCGGCGCCCTTCTTTGTACCGCGCTGTTCGAGGGCGGACAGCTCGGCGTCGAGCGCGGGTAGGAAGCGGTCAACGGGCATGTTCGTCGATCTCCTGCGACAGTTTCTTTTCCAGGGCTTCGAGCATTTCGGTGACCATCGCGGCCAGGTCGAACTGCGGCTGCCAGCCCCATTCCGCGCGCGCGGCGCTGTCGTCGAGCGAGCGCGGCCAGGTGTCGGCGATCGCCTGCTTGACCGGATCGATCCGATAGTCGAGGACGAAATCGGGGATGTGCTTGCGGATCTCCGCCGCGAGCTCCTCGGGGGTGAAGTTCATCGCCGTGACGTTGAACGCATTGCGGTGGACCAGGCTCGCCGCGTCGGCCTCCATCACGTCGATCGTCGCCTTGACCGCGTCGGGCATGAACATCATGTCGAGCCGCGTATCGGGTTTCAGGAAGCAGGTGTAGTGCTTGTGCCGGATCGCCTCGTAGAAGATCTCGACCGCGTAGTCGGTGGTGCCGCCTCCCGGCGGGGCACCGTGGGAGATGATGCCGGGAAAGCGGACCCCGCGCGCGTCGACGCCGAAGCGCTCGTGGTAATAGTCGCAGAGCAGCTCGCCCGCTACCTTCGTCACGCCGTACATGGTGCTCGGTCGCTGCAGCGTGTCCTGCGGCGTCTGGTCGCGCGGAGTTCCCGGGCCGAACGCGCCGATCGAGCTGGGGAAGAAGACCGCGCAACGATTCTGCCGCGCCACCTCGAGCACGCCGTAGAGGCTCCCCATGTTCACGTCCCAGGCGACCTGCGGCCGGCTCTCGCCGGTCGCCGAGAGAAGCGCCACGAGGTGGAAGATCGTGCCCACGTCGTAGCGCCGCACCATCTCTTGGATCTGGCGGGCGTTCGTGCAGTCGAGGAACTCGAACGGCCCCTCCGTGCGCAACAGTTGTTCCCGGCTCATCATCCGGACGTCGGACGCGATCACCTGGTCGGGGCCGTACAGGCGGCGGAGGGCGGGGACCAGCTCGGAGCCGACCTGGCCGAGCGACCCCGTGACGAGGATCTTGGTTTTCAAGGGAAAGGTGCTCCGTCCGCCGGGACCGGTGGGAAGAGAGACGAGGGTAATGTCGTCATTCGACGACGGATGTTATGCGGCGGGGACGGCGGGGAACAAGGGCGCCGCTTCCTTGCTGCGCTCCCCCAAGGCGGGCGCAAGCCACGACGGTCTGCTGGTGAACAGCTAACCCGGCACGGCGTCGATGAAAAGTCTCCATGACCGACCTCATCGGAGTAAAGAAGCCATCTTGGGGCTCGCGATTAGGGAAGAACTAGCTAGAAATCTCCCGGCCGCACGTCAAATCTCCCAGCCGCACGTCAAATCTCCTGGTCGCACGTCATATCGGCTGGCCGTACTCCAGATTTACCGGCTGCGCTGGGAAATTCGCTGGCGGCGGTCGAAAACTTCCTGGCGGTGCTTCAAGTCGGCCATTCGGGCTCGAAATAGCCCGGCGGCACTCCGAGAATGGCTGGCGGGACTCTGCAATCTCCTGGCTGCAGGAACGCCAGGCGATTTGGACTCCAGCCAGCCGATTTCCAGCTCCACCAGCATTTTTGGAGTGAGACCCGGAGATTCGGAGCTCGACCTGCGAACCGGAGTACGCGGCCGAGGGATTTCGGCTCCGGGCAGGAGATTCGGCGTCGGACCGGCGAGTCTCGGGCGCGAGCCGTTCGCCGTTGGTCGACTCCCCGCAGATCGGCATGATCCCGGGAGAGTGCGCTACCCGGCAGAGCCGGCTACTAGAACCGCCACTCCGCGGTCTGCCCCGCGGACCGCTTCTCTGTGGGATGGAAGTGCCGTTCGTCGACCCCCGGCGGGTCGGAGCGATCCGAATCGGTTGATGTCCTCACGGACCCGGCGTAGCATCTCTCGCTAATGAGCCAGCCGCTAAGAGTTCCTCCGGAGTTCGACGACCTGCCGATTGGCGACCAGATCGATTACGTTCAGGAACTATGGGATCGGATCTCCCGGCACGAAGAGCGGATCCCCGTTCCGGATTGGCATCGAGACGTCATCGCGGAGGAACTTGAGGGGTATCGAGCGGATCCGGAAGCCGGGCGCCCCTGGGAAGAGATCGAGGAAGAGCTGCGGCGCTCCGATCCCTCTCGTTGATGCAACTCATCGTACGGCCCCGGGCCGAGGCCCAAATCCGAGCAGCTCGAGATTGGTACGAGGCGGAACGTTCGGGCCTCGGCGGCCGATTCGTTCTCGATTTGAGCCAGAGCTACGATCGGATTCGCGAGTACCCGCTTCAATACCCGGATATCGGCGGCGCTCGACGGTGTGTCCTCCGAAAGTTCCCTTACTCGATCTATTACATCCAACCGGAGGCCGATCGCGTCGTCGTCCTCGCCGTCCTCCACCACCGGCGGAAGCCGGGGCTTTGGAGGCTCCGCTGAGGCGACAGGCTGTGCCGGCCTAGCCCGAATTTCTCACCGTCGTTCGCCGGGTCCGCACCGCCCCCACCTCGAATCCTCCCCCGCTAGCGGGGGAGGAGGCCCGCCCGGCCCTTTCTGCCCCACAGGGACGCCCACCTCCCGACTCCTACTTCCTCTCGGCGCAGGGTCCCTCCCCCCGCATGCGGGGGGAGGCCAGGAGGGGGGCTCTCTCGCGCCAGAAGGGGTGGGTTTCTTTCAAAGAGGGGCTCTTTCGGCGGACCGCACCGCCCCCATCTCGAATCCTCCCCCGCTAGCTAGAACCGCCACTCCGCGGTAAGCCGGGCGGACCGCTTCTCGGCGGGATGGAAGTGCCGGTCTTCGACCCCTTCGGCGGGTTCGCCGGGGAGGCGCGAGGCGTAGAAGTAGTCGATGTCGCTCGCTTGGGCGTCGAGGGCGTTGAGCAGCTCGAGGCCCACCTCCAGCCGGCTCCCGAACAGGTAGGCGACCCGGGCGTTCACGAGGCTCGAGGAGCGGGAGCGGACGGAGCCGTCTTCGATCAGGTCGCGCGGGCCGAAGCAGCGGAGGCGGACGCTCGCCGAGAGGCCCTTCGTATCGGTGAGGGTGACGCCGATCGCCGCGACTCGCTCGATCGCGCCGGGGATGCGGTCGCCTTCCGGAGCGTCGTCTCGGAAGCGCCCGCGGGAGAGGGAGAGATCGGCGTCGATCGAGAGCCAGGGGCGGACGCGCCAGAAGTTCGCCAGCTCGACGCCGATCCGCCGGCTCGGCCGGCTCGCCTCGGTGTTGCCCGCGTCGCCGACGAACAGCAGCTCGGAATCGAGGTCGAGGGCGAAGAGCGAGATTGTAGTCTGGAGACCGCGGAGGGCGTTCGTCCGCACGCCGAGGTCGAAGCTTTTCGCCCGTACCAGCGGATCGACGCGGCGGAGCGGATCGCCCGTTTTCGGGTCGACGCGGATCGTTGCGCCGCGCGCGTCGTTGCTGTGGAAGCCGTAGCCATAGTTCAGGTAGATCTCTGTCGACCGCCACGGTCCGAAGAGCAAACTCACCTTCGGCGACAGAAGCGCCGCGGTCCGGCCTCCGGAATTCGCCGCGAGGTCGCTCGTGACTCGGGCCGAATAGCCGTCGAGGCGTAGGCCCGTCACCGTCCGCAGCCACGGGGTCCAATGGACGAGGGCCTGGGCGAAAGGAGCGACCGAGATCTGACGGATGTCGTCTTTTCGGGTCGTGCCGAGGCGCTGCCGCTCGCGGGAAGAAAAGAGGCCATTGGAGATCGAATCGCCGCGTCCCTCGAGCCCTGCGGTCGTCTCGACGCTCCGGCCGCCGAGGGTCGTAAACCACCGGCGGTCGGCTTGGAACCCGGCGATCGTCCGGCGATCGACCTGCTCGAACTGGTCGCCGTTTTCCGGATCGTCCAGGAAGAACGTGAAGTTCGAGAACAGATCGAGGTCGTAGGCGACGAGGTAGGCCTGGAACCGGTCGAGGCGTTCGTTCGTCGCGCGCCGCTCTTCGAACGACAAGCTGTAGCGCGAAGAGCGGCCGCCATCGGTCGGATCGATCGCGCCGAAGCGGTCGACGAGCCTTTCGCGAACGGCGCGGGTCGGAATCTGATCGGTCGAATCCCACGAGGAGTCATAGCCCATCGCCGTCAGGCTGAAGCCGGTCCCCGCATCCCCCCGGCTGTAGCGCAGCACCCCGTTTTTCTTCTCGAGACCTTCGGGCAGCTTCCAGGGACCGTCGTTCGCGACGTATTCGAGCGCGCCGAGGAGGACGCCGCCGCCGATCTCGCGCGAGTCGGCGACGAGCGCCCGGCCGTAACCGTAGCTCCCCGGGGTCACCTGGGCGATGCCGCGGTCGAGCCGATCGACCAGCTCGAGCTGCGCCGCGCCCGCCGCGGAGAAGTCGCCGAGCGAGGCGTCGTAGGCACCTTTGCGGTATTCGACGGCCGAGACCAGCTCGGGGATGAGGAAATTGAGATCGGCGTATCCCTGACCGTGACCGTGGCTCGGCATGTTGAGCGGCATGCCGTCGACGCTTACCCGGAAATCGGTGCCGTGATCGAGGTTGAACCCCCGGAGGAAATACTGATTCGCCTTACCGCTCCCACTGTGCTGCGTGATGATTACGCCGGGCACCGTTTCGAGCAGCTCCGCCGGCCGGAGGATCGGCCGCTGGGAAAGCTCGGCCCGGCCGGTCACCCCCTCGGTCGCCGAGTCGGCGATCCCGGTGAGGTCGCTCGCCCGGCCGACGACCTCGACCTCGTCGTAGACGCGCAGGTCGTCCGGGGTGGGATTCTCGTCGGCGCCCGAATCTCGATCGGCGGGCTGAGACGCCACAGGTTTCGCTTCGCCGGCGGTTTCGCTCGCGGCCGAAGGCGCTTCGGTCTGGCCGAACGCGGACGGGAGGCCGGCGGAGCCGGCACAACAGACGGCGAGCAGGAGTCTCGCGAGGGAACGGGACATCGGTCTTCTCCGGGGCGAATCGGGTGAAGGGAACGCGCGGGCACCACGCCGGGCCCCCGCGTTTCGAGCATTCCTACGCGCCGGAGAGGCGGTCGGATGAACCGCCGCTCATCGCTTCGTGGCGGCGGGCGTCGCTGGGCAGCAGTCCTCTTTGGCGAGCCGTGCGACGAGCTCGGCGATACGCTCGGGTGAGTCCTCGAAGTCGAAGGCATGGCGGACCCGGCCGAGGCGGTCGATCAGATAGATCGAAGACGTATGGCTCATCAGGTAGCCGGCCGCGGAGCTCGGAGCCTCCTCGCGCCAGAACGCCGCTCCAAAGCTCTTGGCCACCCGCTCGAGGTCGGCCTGGGAGCCGGTCGCCCCAACCGCGTTCACTCCGAAATAGGTGAGGTATTTTCGGATCTTGTCGGGCGTGTCGCGCTCCGGATCGACGGTGACGAAGAGGGTTTGGATCTCGTCCCGTGGAATCCCCTCCTTCGCCAAAAGCGCATAGGCCCGCGCGACCCGGGAGAGGGTGGTCGGGCAGACGTCCGGGCAGGCGGTATAGCCGAAGAACATGAGGACGATCCGGCCTCGGTAATCATGCAGCGAAAGCGGCCGGCCGTTGTCGCCGGTGAGAGTGAAATCCCCACCGTATTTTTCGACCACTAGGTCCGGATCCTCGGCGGGCGAGCGCCGACAGGAAGCCCCGGCGCCGAGGAGCGCCGCGAGGATGAGGATGGCGGCCAGCCGGCCCCTAGCGGTGGGCATGATTCTCGAGCTCCTGGGCCTTGACCGAAGCGTCGACCTCGACCTCTCCCGCCGCCTGGAAGGTCAGCTTCAGACGCACGTGATCGCCCGCGCGGAGATCTCTTTTGAGGCCGAACAGCATGAGGTGGTTTCCCCCGGGTGCGAGCACGATCTTGCCTCCCGGCGCGAGGGGAAGGCGGTCGAGCTTCTTCATCACCATCATGCCCGCCTGGTTTTTCATCGTATGGATCTCGACGGTTCCGGCGGCGTCGCAGCTCGCGCCGATCAGCGCGTCGGCTTCATGATCGCGGCTCTCGATCACCAGGTAAGCGGCGGTCGCCTCCTGGCCCGGGATCACTTCCCGCACCCAGGCTTGCCCGACGACGGGCTTTTCCGCGGTGTGGTGGGCGAAGAGCGGGGCGGCGAAAGCGGCGAGGGCGAGCGCTGCGAAAGCACGGAGGACACGGTCCATGAAAGCTCACTCCTTAGAGATTCTCCCGGGCGCAACCCGAGAGAACGAATGTAGATCGCGATAGCGCGGCGCTCGTCTTCCGGCAGGTACGAAGCGGCGGGCATGCCCCCTTCGGGGATCCCGGTTTCGAGGGTCTTCGCGATCTCGGCGATCGTGCGGCCTTGCGTGAAAGATTCCGGCCGGTGAAGGTCCCGCGGCGGACGACGGAGAGACGGTCGAGCCGGGCCGTCGCCGCGGCCGTTTTCGCCATGGCAGCTCGCGCAACCGCGAGTTCGATAGAGCTCACGCCCCGCGGCGACCTCCTCCTCGGGGGAGCGACCGCAGGCCGAGAGCCCGAGGACGGCCGCGAACAGATAGAACCCGGCGAGCCGAAGGAAGTGAGAAGAATCGGACGGCTTCGAAGGAGCGGTGGGTGAGCTTGGGGAGAGATCGGCGAACAAGGTGAGGTGAGAGTAGCTCGACCGCTTCGATACCGCGATGCGGCAAATCGTCGCACGTCGGGAGGGGGAGCGCCGCCGCGAGGTTCAGAAGGTCGTCGGCCGCTTCGAGAGCTTTCGTTGCAGCGAGCGCCGGTGGAGGCCGAGCCGGCGGGCCGCGAGCGAGACATTGCCGTCGGATTCCTCGAGCACCCGTTGCAGATGCTCCCATTCGACCTGGTCGAGGGTCGGGATGGCGTCTTCCCGTTCGTCCGCTTCGTCGCGGGCCTCGTCGAACAGGGCGCGCACGAGGGACGAGACGTCGACCGGCTTGGCGAGGAAATCGACCGCGCCGAGGCGCAGCGCACGAAGCGCAGTCGCGATCGAGCCCCAACCCGTGAGGATCACCGCGCGCGCCCCCGGAGAGCGCTCCAGGAGGAGAGGCACGAGATCAAGCCCCGAGCCGTCCGGCAGCCGTAGATCGAGGACGGCAAACCGGGGCGCGGCGCCGTCCTCGCCGTTCGCGCCGACCGCCGCGAGATGATCGGTCGCTTCGGCAACGGTCCCGAACGCGGCGACCGTGAAGCCGCGTCCGCCGAGCGCCCGGGCGAGCGCTTTGCGCAGGTTGGCGTCGTCTTCGACGAGCAGCAGGTCGCCGGGGAGGATCTCGGTCATCGGTCCTGGGTTTTCGCGAGCGGCAGGGTGAGCGTGGCGACCGTGCCCCCCGTACCGACGGCCGTGGCCGGAGCGAGGGTCAGGTCGCCTCCGAGCTGACCGGCGAGCGAACGCGCCACGAACAGGCCGAGGCCCAGCCCCTTGCCGGCTCCTTTGGTGGTGAAAAACGGCTCCCCGGCGTGGCGAAGCGATCGCTCGTCGAGGCCTCCGCCGCGATCTTCGACGACGAAGCGCACGACCGGTGGCTCGACCTCGATTCGGGCCACCACCCCGGCGTTCGGCGGAGAGGCCTCGAACGCGTTGCGCAGCAGGCCCTCGAGGGCGCGGGCGACGGCGCGCGGCGGCACGTGGAGAAGCTCTTCGCCACCGTGGAGGTCCGCGCTCACCCGGGGCCGCCGTTCCGGCTCGAGCCGATCGATCGCCGAGGTAAGTAAAGCCGCGGCCGAGACCTCCGACGATCGCTCGCCCGGGCTTTCTCCCGCTCCGGCCGCCATCTCGTCGAGGATCGCGCGGCATCGCACCAGCTCCTCGGCGACGGTATCGAGGTCCTCCGCGATCTGCGGGGGAACGCCCGAGCCGCCCTCTCTCCGCAGCTCGCCCACGATCACCCCGATCGTCGCGAGCGGCGTCGCGAGCTCGTGCGCGGCGCCGCCGACAAGCGTCGAGAGGGCGGCGAGACGCTCGTTCCGGTCGCGCTGGGCGCGCACCTCGGCGAGCTCGCGCTCGCGGCGCTCGAGGTTCGCCCGCAGGGCCGTGACGAACGCCGTCGTCGCAGTCGCGGCCGAGAGGTAGGCGATCCACATGCCTTTCAGGTGATCGGCCATCGTCAGGCGCATGTGGGCGAGCGGCGAGTCGGAGCCGGCGAAGAAGAGCGATCCGAACCCGGCGGCCGAAAGGAGCGCGATCCACCAGGTGGCGGCAGGGGAGAGCACGAGGGCGGAGAGGGTGATCTCGACGAGGTAGAAGATCGTAAACGGGTTCAGCGCCCCGCCCGTCGCGGCGAGCAAACCGGTCAGCAAGAGCGTGTCGAGGGCGAGGAGCGACGCCGCCACGCGGTCGAAACCGAACCGATCCGCGGCCCCGCGGGCGGGTAGATTGGTCAGCGCGACGGCCAGGGGCACGCCGTAGGCGAGAGGGGATAAAGCATCGCTCGGGCTCGCGCCGAGCAGTACGAGTCCGAGGACCTGAGCCGCGGCGGCGAGCCAACGAAGCCGGATCAGCCAACCGATGCCGACGGTCGGGGGCGCGGATTTGGCGAGGGTCGGTTCCATCGGCGAGCGATTCTATGGGGACTCGCTCCGAGGAACGCATGCTGCCGGAGGTGCTGGATCCCGGGGGCGACCTGCTTTTAACGGTGCTCTTGGTGGCCTGGACCGGCAGAGAAAGGGAACGGTCGGCTCGGCTCCCCGAGCACTGTAGCTCGTGGCCTCTGCCTATCCAGCGAACGGATTTTCGACCGTGACCCCGACGTAGCTCTGGCCTTCGGCGAGATCCTCGGTGAGCACCCGAGGACAACCGGCCTGTCTCGCGGCTTCTAGAATCGCCGCATCCCAAGGCGAGATCATCGATCGCTCAGAGAGGCTGAGGGCCGCCAGGACGAGCTCGGGGGTCATCTCGATCACCGGCCATTGAGAAAGCGCGCGGACATATTCGAACGCCTCCGCGGGTGGGAGTCCAATTCGGGCCTTCTTCGTCACGTTGACGTACAACTCGAGCATCACCTGAGTGCTGATCGCGTAACAACCCTCGGCAAATCCACGAGAGACGATCTCTCGGGCTCTGCGCTGCTTTTCGGGTTCGTCGTCGCTTACGGCATAGACCAGCACGTTGGTGTCGACGAATGCCGTGAGGTTAGCGTTCATGGAGCTCGTCTCTCGACGGGCGGGCACCGCCGAGATGCACCTTGGGATTCGCCATCAAATGTTCGATGCGCTCGAAGGCGACACGGCGCTGGTTTTCCTGGCTCACGACCTCCCTCAAGTATTGACGGACCATTTCGTTTATGGAGGTGTGCTGGCGCGCGGCGACGGCCCTGGCTTCCCGCAGCAGGTCTTCGTCGACGACCAAGGTCACGTTGAGTCGCCTCATGTTCGCTCCTCAGGTTCAACCCAGAGGGTAGCACGGGTTTCGTGCAGTGGCCGACTCTCCAGCGGGATCGCTTGGCGGAATCCGACTTTTCGGCGGAGAAATTCGAATTCGCCATCGCCGAAATCGAATTCGTAGGCCAGAAAATCGAATTCCTCGGCGGCGAAATCGAATTCGGGACCTAGGAATTCGAATTCGGGAGACAGAAATTCGAATTCGCGAGAGAGAAACTCGAATTCGGGACGTAGAAAATCGAATTTCTGGACCGGATGAACGAATTCGGGGGACAGGAAATCGATTTCCTCGGCCGTGAAATCGAATGCCTCAACCCACCTCCCGGAACGGCTCTCCGCCCGGCCGCTCGGCGATCAGATAGCGCACCTTGGGCGGGCCAGGGTTCCGCTGGAACGTGCGGATCTTCCGTTTGAGCTCGCGGTCGGAGACGGTCTCGCGCTGGTGCTGGCGTAAGTGCTCGATCCAGGTGGCGACGACATATTGCTCGACGTGGTGGGTGGCGTCTCCCGCGTCGGTGAACAGCCCCCATTCATAGGCTCCGTCGCGCAGGCGCGATCGGCGGAGTTCCTGCATCGCCTCCCGGAACTCCTCGGCCCGGTCGAGGGCGACCTCGTATTCGACGTGGACGAGCACCGGCCCGCGCTCCGGCTCGGGCTCATGGGCGACGATGGGCGCCGGCCATTGGCGGGAGGGGGAGAGGTTCAACCCCTCGCCGGACCGGAGATGGAACCGGGCGGTGAAGAGGAGCGCCACGACGGTCGCACCGGACGCTGCGAGCAGGGAGACGCGGAGGCTGAAGTGGTCGGCGAGCAGGCCCCAGAGCGCGCTTCCTGTCGAAAGGCCGAGATAGAACGTGAGGAGATAGACCGAGAGCGCCCGCGCTCGGACCCAGGCGGGCAACGAGGTTTGGAACGCCACGTTCAGGCTCGAAAGCGCCGAGAGCCAGGCGCCGCCGGCGAGGAGCATCGCGAGGAGGACGAGCGGGAAGCTCTTCAGGAACGCGAGCGCCGCCATGCCGGCCGCGAAGACCAGGGTCGCGACGATGACCACCAGGTCGGTCGAGTTGTTCCGCTTGAGATGGGGGAGGGCGAACGCCGCGGTGACCGCCCCCACGCCGAGCATCCCGAGGAGTAATCCGTACGAGCCCGGTCCGCGTTGAAGCTCGACCCGGGCGACCACCGGCAGGAGCGCCCAGAGCGCGCTGCCGCAGAACACGAACGAGGTGCCGCGCCAGAGGACCGCGATCAGCTCGGGCGCGTGCCGGACGTAGCGCGCCCCGGTCTGCATGGCGCCGAAGAAGCGTTCGGTCGGCAGGATCGACGGCTCGATCGGTCGCTTCCAGCGAACCAGCACCACGAGCACGCCGAGGAACGAGACGGCGTTCAAAGCGAATGTGGCTTCCGGTCCGGCGGCCGCGACGATCAGGCCGCCGAGCGCCGGGCCGGCAGCTCGCGCGATGTTGAAGCCGACGCTGTTCAGGACGATCGCCTCCGGTAGGTCCTCGCGGGGTACCAGCTCGGGGAGGATCGCCTGCCAGGCGGGGCCGTTGAACGCCGTGCCGAGCCCGAGCAGGAAGGTGAACAGGAGGAGCGAGCCGGGGGAGGCGAGGCCGAGCCCCGTGGTGAGCGCGAGCCCCGCCGCCGCAGCGAGCATCCAGCTCTGGGTGGCGACCAGGAGCCGACGCCGGTCCATTACGTCGGCGAGCGCCCCCGCCGGGAGCGCCAGGAGGAACATCGGCAAGCTGGTCGCGACCTGGACCAGGGCGACCTGGGTGGTCGACGGCGTGAGCGTCGTCATCAGCCACGACGCGCCGACGCTCTGGAGCCACGTGCCCACGTTCGAGGCGACGCTCGCGATCCAGAGCGAGCGCAGCAGCGGATAACGCAGAGGGCGCCAGGGCGATTTGGGGGACGGCGTCATCGAACGGTCGTCGAGGAGGTTCCCGGCGAGCGAAGCCGGTCCCGGGAGGATATCGCCGCTTGCCGCTCCCCCGTGCGTTGCGGGAGAATGACCGCCACGCCTCTCCCGGTCCGACCCCCTCCTCGATGCTCGAAACCTTAAGCCCTCAGAAGTCGCTCCCGCACAGCGAGGAGTCCGAGCGGGCGGTGCTCGCCGGGGTGATGCTCGACCCGGCGCTCCTGCCGACGATCTCCGGGCGCCTCGTCGCGGAGGACTTCTACGGCGAGCGGCATCAGATCCTCTACCGGACGATGCTCGAGCTCCAGGAGGCGCACGTCGGCATCGACCTGCGGACGGTGCAGGCGAAGCTCGAGCAGCAGGCGCTGTTCGAGAAGGCCGGCGGGATCGCCTATCTCGCGAACCTCGACCTCGACCTGCCCGACCTGGGGCGGCTCGACGCCTACGTCGAGATCGTCAAGGAGCGCTCGGTCCGCCGTCGACTGATCGAGGCGTCGGGCAAGATCATCCGCGACTGCCTGGACGGCGGGGTCGAGGCGGCCGAAGCGCTCGGTCGGGCGGAGCAGGCGATCCTGGGGCTGGGCGAGGAGGCGGTCCAGCGCGGGTTCGTCGCGCTCTCGAACGTCTTCCACGCCACGCTCGAAGACCTGGAGGAGCGCCCCGGATCGACCCTGATCGGCGTGCCGACCGGGTTCACCGACCTCGACCGGATCACCCACGGCCTCAACAAGGGGAACCTGATCATCATCGCCGGGCGCCCCGGCATGGGCAAGACCAGTATCGCGCTCAACATGGCGCAGCACGTGGCGATTCGGGAGCGCCGGACGGTCGGGATCTTCTCGCTCGAAATGAGCCAGCAGGAGCTCGCGCTCCGCATCCTCTGCTCGGAGGCGGACGTGTCGTTCTCGCGCCTCCGTTCGGGCACTCTCTCGCACCAGCAGTGGACGCGCGTCCATCAAGTCGTCCGCGCGACCTCGGACGTGCCGCTCTACATCGACGACTCGCCGAACCCGACCCTGCTGGAGATCGCCTCCAAGTCGCGCCGCCTGAAAGCCGAAAAAGGCCTCGCCCTGGTGATCCTCGACTACCTCCAGCTGATGCAAGCGGGCGGCAAGTACGAGAACCGGAACCTCGAGATCGCCGCGATCAGCCGGGGCATGAAGCAGCTCGCCAAAGAGCTCGAGCTCCCCGTGATCGCGCTTTCTCAGCTCTCCCGCCAGCCGGAACGTCGCGGCAGCGACCATCGGCCACAACTATCGGATCTTCGCGAATCCGGCTGTCTCTCGGGAGAGACGCTCGTGACGGTCGCCGATACCGGAAAGCGTGTCCCGATCTCCGAGCTTGCCGGCCGGGAGGGTTTCACGGTCTGGGGAATCGACGAGGAGACGTGCAAGCTCTCTAAAGGACTCACGACGCGAGCTTTCTCGACGGGGTTTAAGCCGCTCTTTCGCCTCACAACCGGCAACGGGCGCTCGATACGGGCCACGGCGAACCACCGTTTTCTGACCATCGAAGGATGGAAACGGCTGGACGAATTGCAGACCGGAGAGCACGTCGCGACCCCTCGTTCGGTTGC
The DNA here is from genome assembly GCA_044226625.1 of Thermoanaerobaculia bacterium. Classification (GTDB taxonomy): domain Bacteria; phylum Acidobacteriota; class Thermoanaerobaculia; order Multivoradales; family UBA5704; genus DASYKS01. The sequence goes on along the minus strand of JBGAGQ010000002.1, from coordinate 210,195 downwards.
CTCCGGGGGCCAGAAGTCAATGACCGATCCGGAGCTCACACTCCTCGGGCATCTGATCGGCGACGGCTGTACGCTGCCGAGGCACGCGATTCAATACACCACCCGTGAGCTCGACCTCGCGGAGGTCGTCGTTGAAGCCAGTCGGGCGCTGTTCGGCGCCGAGGTCGAGCCGAGGATTCGATCGGAACGGACGTGGTACCAGGTCGATCTCTCATCGACACGGCATCACACACACGGGACACGAAGCCCGGTCTCGGAGTGGCTCGACCACCTCGGCGTCTGGGGTTTGCGATCTCATCAGAAAAGGATTCCCGAGCGCCTGTTCGAGCAGCCGAAGGAGTCGATCGGAAAATTCTTGCGCCACCTGTGGGCGACCGATGGATGCATTCGGGTCGCCGGGCGGCCCTACCCGGCGATCTACTACGCGTCTTCGAGCGAGAACCTCGCGCGTGGCGTCCAAGCGCTCCTCCTTCGACTCGGCATCCAGAGCCAAACCCATCGTCTCTCCCAAAAGGGAAAAGGGCGCGATCAATGGCACGTCAAGATCTCGGGCCGAACGATGACGCTTCGCTTTGCGGAGGCCGTGGGCGCCGTCGGTCGCTACAAATCCGAATCGCTACGCGAAACGGTCGACCTGATCAGCTCAAAACGTGAGAACACGAACCGCGATGTGATCCCTTCGGCGATCTGGAAAAAGCTCGTCCTTCCGTGCATGAAGGAGGCTGGGATAACCCATCGTGAGATGCACGCTCGGATCGAGACCGCATATTCCGGTATGACGATCTATCGTCAGAATGTAAGTCGAGAGAGAGCCTTGCGAGTCGCAGCCGCCGTGGGTTCGGAGGCGCTACGCGCGCTGGCGGAGAGCGACATTTACTGGGACCGAGTGGCGACCATCGAGCGGGACGGGGAAGGTGAGGTCTTCGACCTGACGGTTCCGGGCGTCGAGTCGTTCGTGGCAGGGGACCTAATCGTTCACAACTCCATCGAGCAAGACGCCGACATGGTCGCGTTCGTCTACCGCGACGAGGTCTACAACCAGGACGATCCGGACAAGAAAGGGCTCGCCGAGCTGATCATCGCCAAGCACCGGAACGGCGAGACCGGTACGGTCGATCTGGTCTTCTTGGGAGAGACCACCAGTTTCCGCAACCTGGACCGCCATGGCCTCGATCACTCTTCACCCTTCTGAGGCCCGCGAGCCCGAGGCGCCCGAGCCGGAGGCCGCGTCCGCCACGGCCCGGCGGCCGAGCGAGGCGGAGCTGCTCGCCTCGGCGCTGCGCCCGGCCTGGGTGGACGTCGACCTCGACGTGCTCGATTCGAACCTGCGCGCCTTGCGCGGACGGATGGGCTCGTCGCGCATCCTCGCCGTGGTGAAGGCCGACGCGTACGGCCACGGGGCGATCGGGGTCTCTCGCGCGCTCGAGGCGGCGGGAGTCGACTGGCTCGGCGTGGCCCTGCTCGAAGAGGGAGCGGAAATCCGCCGCTCGGGAGTCGACCTGCCGATCCTCGTCCTCGGTACCGCGCGGCCGGAGTGGCTCGCGCTCTACCGCCGCTACGACCTCACCCCGGCGATCTCGAGCCTCGAAGAGCTCGCGCTCTGGCGGGAGTGGGCGACGGGCAATACCTCGGGCTCGTCGCAGCATTTCCATCTGAAGGTCGACACGGGGATGGGGCGCCTGGGCGTACCGCTCTCCGAGGTGCCGCGGGCGCTGGAGATCGTGCGCTCGTCGCCCCAGCTGCGAATGGCTGGGCTCCTGTCCCATTTCGCCAGCGCCGACGACCTCGAGAACGCCAAGAACGACCGCCAGGAGAACCGTTTCCTCGACGTGCTCGGTCAGCTTTCCGCCGCGGAGCGGGAGTCGATCGAGATCCACATGGCGAACTCGGCGGCGGCGCTCCATCGTCCCTCGTCGCGAAACACCCTGGTGCGCATGGGGATCGGCCTCTACGGCATCGACCCGGTGACCGATCCGGTGGATCCGACGGGGCTCGAGCCGGTGATGTCGGTGGTGGCGAAGATCGTCCAGGTCCGCGAGGTCCCGGCGGGAACGCAGCTCTCCTACGGCGGCCGGACCGTGACCACGCGGCCGAGCCGGATCGCCGTCGTCCCCGTGGGCTACGCCGATGGTTACGCCTGGCGCCTCACCGGCCAGGCGCACGCGCTGGTCGCGGGACGGCGCGTTCCCGTCGCGGGATCGGTGACGATGGATATGACGCTGCTCGACGTGACCGACGTCGACGCCTCGCTGGGCGACGAGGCGGTGCTGCTCGGCCGGCAGGGGAAAGAGCGGATCACCGCGGTCGACCTCGCGCGGCAGGCGGGAACGATCTCGTGGGAGATCCTTTGTCATCTGGGCCTTCGGCTGCCGCGCCGCTATTTCCGCGCCGGGCGCCTCGACCAGATCGTGTCCCGATTCTCGAGGGAGGACTGACCTTGGCGAGAGCCCTGCCGCAGCCGATCGAGCGCTTCCTCCTCGAGCTCGGCCGCTTCACCGAGATGTCGGGTCGCGTATTCGCCTGGACGCCGCGGCCACCGTACGACCTCCGCGAGCTGTTTCGTCAGATGGTGCGCGTGGGGCTCGGCTCGATTCCGGTCGTTCTCTTGACCGCCCTGTTCACCGGTGGCGTGATGGCGCTCCAGACCTTCACGGTGCTCCGGCGCTTCAACGCCGAGTCGTACGTCGGCACGCTCGTCGGCCTCTCGATGGTGCGCGAGCTCGCGGCCGTCCTTTCGAGCCTGATCGTCGCCGGCCGCTCCGGCTCGGCGATGGGGGCGGAGCTCGGCACCATGCGGGTGACCGAGCAGATCGACGCGCTCGAGGTCATGGCGACCGATCCGGTGCACTACCTCGTCGTGCCGCGCGTCTGGGCGACCGTGCTCACGCTGCCGCTCTTGGTCGTCCTCGCCGACGCGCTCGGCATCCTCGGCGGCTACGTCGTCTCGGTGCCGCTGATGGGTGCGAACCCGGTGAGCTACCTGCACGCGAGCTTCCAGTTCATGGACCTGAACGACCTCTTCTCGGGGCTGATCAAGGCGGCGGTGTTCGGCTATCTGATCGCTTTGATCGGGTGTCAGCAGGGGTTCTACACCACCGGCGGCGCCGAAGGGGTCGGCCGTTCGACGACCAAAGCGGTCGTGCTCGCGAGCATCGCGATTCTGATCTCCGACTTCTTCCTCACCCGGATCCTCTTTTAGAGAGCGCGCCCGTGACCGATCCGACCGGCAAGACCCCATCCCAGGGCGCCACCGATGCGGCGAAGGTGCGCATTCGGGGCCTCAAGAAATCGTTCGGCCCGAAGAAGGTGCTCGACGGCGTCGACCTCGACATCCGCCGGGCGGAGTCGCTGGTGATCATCGGTGGCTCGGGGACCGGCAAGAGCGTGCTCCTCAAGCACGTGATCGGCCTTCTCCGTCCGGATGCCGGCACCGTCGAGGTCGACGGGGTCGCAATCGAAACCCTACCCAACCGGCAGCTCACCGAGTTCCGCCGCCGCTTCGGCATGTCGTTCCAGGAAGGGGCGCTGTTCGATTCGATGACGGTGGGGGAGAACGTCGGTTTTCCGCTCACCCGGCAGACCTCGATGAGCGCCGCCGAGCGGCGGGAGCGGGTGGAGGAGTGCCTGGCGCTGGTCCGCCTCGAAGGGGTGGCCGACAAGGTTCCGTCGCAGCTTTCGGGCGGCATGCGCCGCCGCGTCGGTTTCGCGCGCGCGATCGCCGTAGAGCCGGAGATCCTCCTCTTCGACGAGCCGACGACGGGCCTCGACCCGGTGACCACGGCGCTGATCGACGAGGTGATCATCGACCTGAACGACCGGCTCCATACGACCACGATCACGATCACCCACGACATGCAGAGCGCGTTCCGAATCGGCGACCGGATCGCCATGATCCACCAGGGGAAGATCGTCGCGGAAGCGGCGCCCGCCGAGTTCCGTGAGCTGGAGGACCCGCGCGTGCAACAATTCATCCACGGCCTCGCCGACGGCCCGCTCACCGCTTGATTGCGGCGCCGCTCGAAGAACCAGGAGCTGAACGATGGGCAACGTCATCCGCGTCGGACTGTTCACCGCGATCTGTCTCGCGATCCTCGGCGTGCTGGTTTGGAAGATCGAGGACTGGAACCCTTGGGGCGCCAAGGGCAAGGCGGTCTCCGCGGTCTTCGATTCCGTCGCCGGGCTCGACGACAAGGCGGCGGTGCGCGTGGCGGGCGTGCGCGTCGGCCGGGTCGACGGCATCGGGCTCGAAGGGCGGCGGGCGAAGGTGCGGATCGTGCTCGAAAAGCCGATCGATCTCACCGAGGGGACGACCGCGACGATCGCGAACCTCGGCTTGCTCGGCGAGAAATACGTGGAGCTCGTCCCCGGTCCCGCGGATGCGCCGAAGCTGCCGGAGAACGCCGTCCTCCCCGGGGAGACGCCGATCAGTTTCGATCAGGCGATGGCGAAACTCAACTCGATCGGCGATTCGATCCAGGGGATGACGGGCGGCCTGAGCGGCGCGCTGTCGGGGGGCGACGGGGGGGTGAGCCTCGGCCAACTAATGGCGAACCTCGCGAAGACGAGCGACGAGATTCGGCTCCTGGTGGCGGAGAACCGAGCCCAGATCGGCCGGACGATCGGCAACTTCGAGCAGGTCGGCGCGAACCTCGCGGCCGAGCTGCCGCGCCTCTCCGGACAGCTCGAAGAGACGGCGAAGCAGATCTCCGAGATCCTGGCCGAGAACCGGGGCAACCTAAAAGGGAGCATGGAGAACGTCCGTAAGGTGACGTCGGACATCCAGACCTCGGTCGACAACCTGAACAAGATCACCGACAAGATCGCCTCCGGCCAGGGGACGATCGGCAAGCTGGTCAACGACGAGACGGCGCACGACAAGCTGGTTTCGACGCTCGACTCGATCGAAGGGGGCGTCAAGTCCCTATCCGGTACCCTCGGCGCGATCCAGAAGTTCCAGCTCGACCTCGACTTGCAGGGCTACTACCTCTCCGATCCCAAGGAATCGCAGTCGACGTTCCGGATCGACATTCAGCCGGGCGAAGGCAACAAGATCTATCGGGCGGCGCTTTCGAACACCCCTGGCGGCAAGCTCAAGACCAAGACGCAGACGATCACCACGACCAACCCCGACGGCTCGAGCGAGACGAAAGTCATCGAGACGCTCACCCGCGAAGACACCCGCGTCGCCTCGGCCCTCTTCGGCTACAAGGCGCCGAGCAACCTACGCCTCTGGGCCGGCCTGATCGAAAACACCGGCGGCGCCTCCGTCGAGCTGCCGTTCGACAAGGACAAGTTCCTCCTCTCCTTCGACGCCTTCGATTTCAACCGCGAAAACGACGAGAACCCCCACCTGCGCCTCACCGGCCGCTGGCAGCTCCACCCGAACCTCTACCTCGTCGGCGGCCTCGACGACCCGCTCGAAAACAAATCCCTATTCCTGGGCGCGGGCGTCAAGTGGCGCGACGACAACTTGAAGTACCTGTTGGGGTCGGTACCGAAGTTCTGAACCGTCGGCAAAGTCCGCGGCGGCCCGGTCGATCTGAGTGGCCCCTTTGAGTTGCAGCTATTCTTTTATTCAACGACACTGTAACATGATGCATCCGACTCCCGCCTAAGTCAGGGCAACCGAGGGGGAGCTCGGCTCGAGCTCCCCCTTTCGCCGGGCGCGCCATGGGCCGCCTGGCCAATCCGGGCTCCAGAGAGCCAGGGAGGAGCGCATCATGAGGCAGATCCGTCCAATCGTCCTCGTCATCGGTGTAATCGTTGGTTCCGCGGGATCCCTGCTGGCCCAGGAGGGCGAAAAGGCCCAGGATGCGGGGAGGAAGGACACGAAGAGCGGCGTCGTGCTCGGCGTCGCTCCAAAGGGCGCGGCCGCGGCGGCGGCGACGAGCTGCACCTTGACGCTCTCGCCGAACCCGGCGACCAACGGTGCGACGCTCAGCTTCTCGATCTCTTACAGCCCCTGTGACAGCCAGCCGCACAAGGAGACTTTCTCGTTCGCCTGGCCGACCAACCTGGCGGGATTCGTCGAGAACACCACGCGCCAGAAGATCTGGACCTCCTCCGGCGGCTGCATCGCGGGCTCTTTCGACAGCACGCTGGTGCCTCTCGCCGGCGCGATCAAAGGCACCACGACGGTGACCGTCGAATCGCGCAACACGACGACCAACGCGCTGATCTGCACCGCTTCCTCCTCGCTCACGATCAACTGAGCCCTTTCGGCGAAGTCGCCAGGCGCCCGACCGCAACTCGACCGGGCGCCCGGCGCCTTGGCCCTCGAGGAGTTTCACGCCGACACGTCGGGAAAACGCGTCGGCTTGCCCCTTGGCAAGGCCGATCCCAGGTTTTCCGAAGAAAGCCGGAGAGCGAAGTTCCATTCAATTCGCAAGCTGGCTATGGCATGTCGGTTGCCATCAGTCGATGCAGCCCACGGAAATGACCGAGGCTCAAATTTCGGCTGGTATCGACCGTGCCGATCGGAGGGACTTCCATGTCCGAATTCTCAGCCACCTTGACCGTTTCTCCTGTACCCGTGGTCACCGCGGTCGTGCCCAACCCGAACGTAGGCCTGATCGTGCCTGGCAGCGCGACGATCACCCTGAAGACCGCGCCTCAGCTCCCGGACAACGAAATCGACACGTTCCTATTGACCTTCGAGAGCTCGTTGGCATTGATGACCTTCAACAATCCCCCGATCACGTTCACTCCGGGCGCGTTCGACGGCATCACGTTGTCCCTTCCCCCGGATATTGAAGAAGGAGCACCGAGTTTCGAATTGACGGTCACGGTCAACAAGGCGTTGGCTCAGCTCCCGGCGTCGATCTCAACGACGATCCAAACCAGCCTCGGATCGCACGATCCCTCGATCGCGATCGATCCGCCGGGCGGCACCGGGGGCAACTTCGACCCAAAGAATCCCCGATAGCTAGGGCCTGCCCGCTCTCGAGAGCTTTTGGAACACGGGCTCCGCGCGGATCGGATCGAACCAGGGGAAGCGGAACCAGCCGGGTTCGAGGCCGAGCTCGCGGGCGCGCGAGGCGGCGGCGAGAGCGGAAAGGCGCTCGCCCGAGAGGGTGTAGACGAGAGCGGCCTCGAAGGCGACCTGGGGGCTCTTCGGCGCGAGCCGGAGAGCCTCCTGGACCGAGGCGACCGCCTCGGCGCCGCGATGGAGGTGGGCTAACGCCTGGCCGCGGATGGTGAGCCATTGCGGCGTCGTCGCGGTCGCGGGATCTTTCGCCAACTGGGTGAGCACGGCGCGATAGTCCGCCTCGGCTTCGGCGGTCTTTCCGAGCAGGAGCCGCGCGTCGGCGAGGTTCAAGCGCGCGACGGGATTGGCCGGTTCGAGCGCCGCGGCGCGGGTGAGTGCCTCGACCGCTTCGCCGTAGCGACCGAGGACCATCCGCGACAGGCCGAGGTTGGTGATCGGGGCGAAGCGCGGCGCCTGCCGCACGAGCCGGGCATAGAGCTTTTCGGCCCGGGCGGGATCGCCGGTCGAGAGCTCCAGGTAGGCGAGCTGCGAAAGCCCGTCCGCGTCGTCGGGCGAACGCCGGAGCAGCTCTTCGAGGGTCGCCCGGGCCGCGGCGGTCTCTCCCTGCTGCACCTCGTACCAGGCGAGGTTGCTCAACGTCGCGACAGAGCGGTGGATCGCCGCCTCGGCGCGGGCGAACCGAAGCGCCTCGTCGGGCCGGCCGCTCGCCTGGGCGACGATCGCGCGACGGTCGAGCACCATCGGATCTCCGGGCGAAAGCCGTTCCAGCTCCCTCAGCGCCTCTCTCGCGATCTCGAGCCGGCCGCCCGCTGCGGCGGCGGATACCAGAAACACGAGCGGCCGCGGGTCGCCCGGGGCGATGTTTCGCGCTTGGCGGCTGCTTTCGAGCGAGCGCTCCAAATCGGCCGGGTCGCGCGATTGCAGGAAGCGGTGGCGAGCGATCTCCGATTCGAGCAGCCACCCCTCGACGAACCGGGGCGAGCGGGAGGAGAGCAAGACGGCCTGGTCGAGCAACGTGCCGAGATCCGCCGTACGCCGTGCGCGGAACCGGGAGGAGAGGCGCAGGAACTCCGCGAAATCGCGGCTCGAGATCGAAAGGTCGCCGGCACCGTCTCGCGCTCGGCGCTCGGGATAGAAAGCGCGGATGCGCGAAGCGACCGCGCGCGCCGCGAGGAGGGGATCGTCGAACGGAACCGAGAGAGCCGCCGACTCGATGAGCGTCGCGTCTTCGCCCCGAATTCGGTCGAGGGTGACCACGCACGAAGGGTCGCGGCAGACCAGCTTGGTCGCGATCAGCTCGTCGGCATTGAGCGCCAGGGCGATCTGCCGCAAGGTTCCTTTCGCCTTGTCGATCTCGTCGGGGACTTTGGCCGCGACGCCCGACAGTCCGGAGATCACCTGCAGCTCGGCCACGCGGACTCCGGCGGAGAGGAGCGATCCCGCGCCGACCGCCTCCCCCGACGCGGAGCCGGAAATCGTCGGCGCGAGGATCGCGACTTCGAGCGGCGGAGCGGGAGGCCGCAGGAGAAGGAAGAGCACGGCGCCGATCGCGAGAACGAGCGCCGGCGGTCCGAGGAGCAGAAGGCGCCGCGCGCCGCGACGGGGTCGATCGGGTTCGGACGGCGCGGTCTTCGGGGTTCGCTTGAGCCGGGAAACGGCGGGCTCGGCCACCGTCGACTCCTCGCCGGTGTCCGGCCCGTCGGCCCAGGCGGAGAGCACGCCCGCGACCTCCGCGGCGCTGCGCGGGCGCAGATGCGGTTCCTTGGCGAGAAGGCGGTGGACGAGATCGGCCAGATCTCGGGGCACCTCCGGTTCGAGGTGTGCGAGCGGTTCCGGCTCAGAGTTCAGGATGCGCTGAACGGTCGACAGCGGGTTTGCGCCGACGAACGGCGAACGACCTCCGAGCGCCTCGTAGAGCAGAATGCCCAGGGAGAAGAGGTCCGAGCGGAAATCGACCGGCTCACCTCGTGCCTGTTCCGGCGACATCGATCGGGTCGTGCCCATGACGATTCCGCTCGCGGTGAGGCCGTCGTCCTCGATCTGCCGCTTGGCGACTCCAAAGTCGGAGATCTTCCCGCGCCCGAGGGGCGTCACCAGGACGTTCTCGCTTTTCAGATCGCGATGGACGATGCCTTGCCGATGCGCTTCGGCGAGGCCGTGGGCGACGTCACGTCCGATCGCCGCCGCCCGGGTGGGGGAAAGCGGCGCGCCTTGGAGCATGCGATGCAGCGTGGTCCCCTCGACGTACTCGAGGACCAGGATCTCGTCCTCGCCGTCGGAGAGGACGTCGTAGATTTGGACGATCGACGGGTGGTTCAACCGGGCGGCGAGCCGAGCTTCGCGCCGAAACCGATCCCGTCTCTCGGCCGTGGCACCCGGTCCGGCGTGGATGCGCTTCAAGGCAACCCGTCGATCGAGGCGTTCGTCGATCGCCAGGAAGACCTCTCCCATGCCGCCCGAACCGAGTCGTTCGACCAGTAGGTAGGGTCCCAGCCGCTCTCCGCCGAGAAAATTCATGCAGGGTCGGTCAGCATTGTAGCGACATTTTGTCGGGTTCCAGAGCGTTCGGATTGCCGTTTTTTGACCTCCGGGGCCTCGCGACACGTCGACGACGCGTCGCCGACACGTCGACGATGCGCGGTGGGAGGGGCGGGGTCGGGCGTTCCGCCGGGGTCGAATGCCTGGCACGCCCCTTGTAGTGGGAGGTGGGCATCACGGTTCAGCGGTACGACGGCAACCGAGCGGGGCGGCTTCCGCGGCGAACCGGATTTCTGCGCCCAGCGCAAGGAGGACCACCATGGCCATGCCTCTGATCGTGGAAACGACCGGTGGAATCCTGGACGTCCAGATCGACACCTCGCCCGCCGGCCGATTCGTCTACACCACCCAGTACGAGTCTCCGGGCATCTCCTTCAGCGACGGCCTCCGCTTCGGCCGCATCACCGACTACGGCACGTTCGACCTGAATTTCATGACCGATTTCAAGCTCGCCGTTCCCGCGATCGGTTTTCCGCACGGCCAGCCGAAAAACGTCACCTGGGAGCAGCGCGACGCATCTTTCACCGTCACCATCGACGCGCCGTACGAGGGTGTCGCCTTTCCGCAGGTCGTCGAATTCCTCGTGCATCGGGACGACGGCGCGACCTCCGATCCGACGATCCTGGTCGAGCCGCCCCGTTTCTGAACCAACCATTCAATGCCTTGACGCCGGGGCGCCGGACGACGCCTCGAGGGAGGGACCATGCTGAATCTAGGCGGACCGAACCAAACCAACAGCCTCACCGTCGATGTCTCGATCGCCAAGGACGGCCAAAGGATCTTCACGCCGCAACCGACCTCCGCCACGAACCTGAGCTGGAATACGGACCATCGACGGCTCGACATCGCCAAGCCCGGACGTTATTTCCTGACGTTCAACGCCCAGGGCTTCAACTTTGCGAGCCCGGCGGTGGTTTTCAACTCGGAACACAAAGGGATCAGCATCTATCTGGACGGCAGCAACGAGAGCCCGAGCCAGGTGACGCTCCTGATCGCCACCGACGCGACCGTGGGGGAGCGCGCCTCGTTCTCGCTGGTGGCAACGACATCCGGAGGTGGCACCGAAATCCTCGACCCCACGATCTTGGTCGAGCCACCAGGCCTGACCGCCTCCGACGCTCCGAGCGATCCCAACACGCTGCAGGTGGGCATCAGCCTGGTCGCCACCGACTACATCTACTCCCACGGCAACCAGAAGCTCAGCGGGCTCTCTTCGGATTACTACGCGCTGATCGGTGACTTCGGCATCTACCAGGTGGTCTTCGATGCCCAGTTCGAGCTGGCGGTGCCCGGTATCGAGTTTCCTCAAGGCCAGCCGAGTTACATCACCAGAACACAGGTCGGCAACACGGTGACGCTCACGGTTTCGGTCGATGCCGGGATGAAGCCCGCCACGGTGCCGCTGAAGATCGTCCCCGTCGACGAGAAGCTGAAAGCGCCGAACGATCCGACGATCCTGGTCGAGCCGCCCGGAGTGGAGGGCGAGTAGCCGGGGCGCCTCTCTCAGCCGTTCGGCGCCTTGGCGAGCAGGGCGCCGAACTCGGGGCGCGCTCGGAGGTCGGCAAACCACGGAAAGCCGAACCAGCGCGGCTCGCAACCGAGCTCCATGGCGCGGCGGGCGTTGGTGAGCGCGGAGGAGCGCTCCCCCAGAAGGCTATAGACGAGAGCCGCCTCGTAGGCGACCTGGGCGTTCTTCGGGGCGGTGCGCAGCGCGTCCTGGATCGCCTCGACCGCCTCCGGCCCCCGACCGAGATGGGCGAGCGCTTGGGCGAGGGTCGAGCGATATTGGGCCTCGGTCGCGGCGGGATCTGCCGTGATCGCGGCCACCACCTGGGAGTACTTCGCCGCGGCCTCGCGCTTGCGGCCGAGCAACTCCCACGCGTCGGCGAGGTTCAGGGCGACGAGAGGATCGGACGGGGCGAGCTGGGCGGCCCGTTCGAAGCTCTCCGCCGCTTGGGCGTGACGACCCAGGAGCATGCGGGCGAGCCCCAGATTGGTGAGCGGCACCAGGCGGGGGGACCTCCGCACGATCCGCGCGTAGAGCGCCTCGGCGCGGGCCGGATCGCCGCTTCCCAGCTCGAGCCCCGCGAGGGCCGACAGGCCCTGTTCGTCGTCCGGCGCGTCGCGGAGGAGCTGGTCGAGATGCTCGCGGGCAGCGGCGATCTCGCCCTGCTGGGCCTCGAGGTTCGCCAGGTTGCGCAGCCGGCGTTGGGACGGGTAGTCGCGCACGGCGGCGCGCAACTTCGCGAGCGCCTCCCGCGGTCGCCCCGACGCATTGTCGACCAAGGCGCCGAGCTCCAGGGCTCGCGGGTCGCCGGGGTTCCTCGCCGCGAATTCGCGCAGGGCGCGCGCCGCCCGATCGGTCTCGCCCCCGGCCAGGGCCACGTAGACCTCGCTCCGAAACGGCTCCGGACTGTCGGGGGAGAGGGTTTTGGCTTCCTCCAACCGGGCGAAGGCGGCCTCCAGATGACGGCGCTCGCGGGAGCGGACGAACGCGAGCCGTTCGGCGTCGGTCTCCAGGAGATACACGTCGAAAAATCGCGGAGCGCGGCCGCGCAGCGCGGCGATCCGCTCGAGGATGCCCGAAAGATCGGGGCCGGTCGGCGCGTCGAGCGCCTGGCGCAGGTGGAGGAGCTCGGCGATCTCCTCGCTGCCCGCTCCGAGCTCGCTCCCGCCCCGGCGCGACCGCCGCTCCGGGAAGGCGCGCAGCACCAGACTCTCGACCGCGTGGCTCGCGAGCGCGAGATCCTCGATCGGCAGATCCTGACTCTCGGCGTCGAGCAGCGCGCCGTCGGCGCCGCGGATGCGCCGCAAGGTCAGACGGCAGCTAGCGGCCCGACAGTCGAGGCGAGAGGCGATCAGCTCCTGCGCGGCGACCGCGCGGGCGACCCCACTCGCGGGTCCCTGCACGGCGTCGACCTCCTCGGGCGCTTTGGGGGCCACCCCTCGGAGATCGCCCAGCTGGCGCAACGCGGCGTCGCGCACGGCCGCGGCAATCAGCTCGACCTCCGGCCGACCTCGGCCGGCCGGGCCGATCTCCGGCAGCAGCACGGCGATCTCGAGCGGAGGGGTGGGGGAGCGCACGGCGAAATAAATCGCCGCGGCGGCGCCGAGGCCCAGCAAGGCCGCGCCGACGGCGACCGCTCCGCGGGCGGCGCGAAACCGCCGCGGCGTGGTCGGCTCCTTGGTCCCTGTGGAGGGGAGCGGAGGGAGCGCCGCGGCGCGCAACGACGGTGTTTCGAACGCGGTCTCCTCGTCGTCGAGGCGGTGAAGCGACTCGTCGGCCCAGGCGCCGAGCGCGGACGCAACCTCCGAGGCGCTCCGGGGCCGCAGGTGCGGCTCTTTGGCGAGTAGCCGATGGACGAGCTCCGAAAACTCTTTGGGGACCCCCGCGACCGCCAGATGAAGCGGCGGAGGATCGTCGTGCAAGACGCGCTGGAGTGTCGAAAGCGGGTTCGCCCCGGTGAACGGCGAGCGTCCGCCGAGCGCTTCATAGAGGAGGATGCCGAACGAAAACAGGTCCGAGCGGAAATCGGCCGGTTCGCCACGCGCCTGCTCGGGAGACATCGAGCGGGTGGTGCCGACCACCATGCCGGTGGCGGTCAGGTCGTCCCCCTCGAGCCCGCCTTTGGCGACCCCGAAGTCGGCGACCTTCGCCCGGCCCGCCGGCGTCACCAGGACGTTTTCGGTCTTCAGATCGCGGTGGACGATCCCCAGGCGGTGCGCCTCGGCGAGCCCGAGGGCGACGTCGCGGCCGATCGCTGCGGCCCGGCCCGGGGCGAGGGGGCTGCGGTCGACGATCTGCCGAAGGGTCGCTCCCTCGACGTATTCGAAGACGAGCACCTCGGCGTCCCCGTCGGACAGCACGTCGTAGATCTGGACGATCGAAGGATGGTTCAAGCGGGCAGCGAGCCGCGCCTCGCGCCGGAAGCGCTCTCGCCGCTCGGTCGTGACGTCGGAGGCGGTCCGGATCCTCTTGAGCGCCACGCGCCGGTCGAGCCGCTCGTCGAGCGCGAGGAAGACCTCGCCCATGCCGCCGGCGCCCAGTCGCGAGAGGATCCGATAGGGACCGATCCTTTCGGGGACGGGCCGGGAACCCTCGGACCCGCCGGACTCCTCGCGCCCTTCGTCGGTCATGCCTCGCCTTCGCCGCGGGGGAGGAGTCCCATCTCCCGCAAGCGGCGGCCGAGCGCCCGAGGGGAGACCTCGAGACGATCGACCAGGCGTTCCAAGTCCCCGGCGCAGGCCTCGAAGGCGGCGGAAATCTCGGTGGTCGAAAGGTCGCTCGCCGTTCGCAGGGTCGGATGGGCGGCGATCCGTTCGTACAGGGAAGGACGCGAGATGCCGAGCGACACGGCCGCCGCCTGGAGATCGAACCGATGGGCTCGTACCGCCGCCTCGACCTCGGCGTCGGGGATCTCGGAGCTGCGCCGTCTCCGGGGAACCGCCACCGGACGGGCGGCTACTCGGGAGCCGGTAGTCGGCGACTCGGCGAGCAGGCGATCGACCGCCGGGGTGATCTCGATGCGATCGCGGCCGCGATTGGCGATGACCAGCTGTCGGGCGACGTTGCGGAGCTGACGCACGTTACCCGGCCAGTCGTGCCGGGCGAGGCGCGCCACCAGCGAGGCGGGGATGCGTTCGGCCGGAGGGCGGCTCTCGGCGTCGACCCGCGCGATCTCGTCGGACAAGAAATGGTGGAACAGCCGGCCGAAGTCCTCACGTCGCTCGGGGAGAGGGGGGAGCCAGATGACATAACCGCCGAGCCTGTGGAGGAGCGGCGCGCGGAAGTCGCCGCTCCGGGCGCGGGCTTCGAGGTTCGAATCGGTCGCGGCGAGCACCCGTACGTCCACCTGCTGCGCCGCCTGGCTTCCCACCGCGTAGAGCTCGCCGGTTTCCAGGACGCGCAGGAGCATCGCCTGCACCTCGCCGCTCACCTCGCCGATCTCGTCCAGAAAGAGCGTGCCGCCATGGGCGCGGCGGAAAAAGCCGGCCCGCGGCTCGACGGCTCCGGTGAAGGCGCCCCGCACCGCGCCGAACAGCTCGGAGGCGGCGAGCGAAGAAGGGATCGAGCCGATGTTGACGCCGAGGAACGGGCCGCCGCGCCGCCGGCTGGCGGTGTGGACGGCGTGGGCGACGAGCTCCTTGCCCGTCCCCGTGTCGCCGCGGATCAGGACCGGAACGTCGAGATCGGCCACCTGGCGGATGTCGGTGCGAACGCGGGAGATCCCCTCGCTCGCGCCGACCAGGCCGAAGGTCTCGGTTTCGAGCGTCGGCGCCGAGGTGCGGTGATGCAGGAGCAGCACGATCCGCTCGGCGAGCTCCAGAACCACGCCGCGCGCCAGCCGTTCGCGGGAGAAGAGAGCCTCTTTCGGCACGACCTTGCCGTCGGCTTCGATGCGGATCGGGCTGGTGCCGCAGGCCAGGCGTACGCCGCCGTCCGCGGCCGCCGACAGCTCCACGGGATCGCGGGAGAGATGTCGGTCGGAGAGCGGCCGACCCGAGGCGCTTCCCGGCGACGCGAGCTCCGGGGTGAGGCGCGACACCCGAGCCACCGCGCCATGGGCGAGCTCGTCGAGCAAGGCGATGTCGCCTACTCGTGACAGGTCGGGGTGATGCAGGATCGTCAGAGCGGGAACGGCGCGCCCCGGCCGCGGCGAGGCCTCGCGGCGAACTCCGGCCAGGCCGATCGTCGAGCCGTTACCGCCGGTGATCTCCATGGACGAGCAGCATTGTAGCGACGTTTTGCTCCAGCCGGGAGGCGGGCGGAGAACCGAGGGCCTCGCTTGCAACGACTCGATCCAGGCGGGTAGAGTGCCCGTGTCCAGCCGTCGGTTCCGCCGAAAAAACCTCTGGAGGGTCGTCGCGTGAATTACGCTCCAAACTCCGTTCGCCGATCCGGGCGTTCTCGGATCGCTCCTCGTCTGCTCGCGCTGCTCGGAGGCGCCTTTCTGGCTGCAGGCCCGGCGACCGCCGACGCTCCGCCGAAGCAACCCCCGGCGATCACCGCCTCGTGGGACATCCTGGATGGGGTCGCGACCGTGGGCCTCGAGCGCTCGAGGATCGCGAGCCTCGGCTTCCAGGTTACCGATCTCGCGCCCTCGGTCTCCGGGCACACCTCCCACTTCCTGTCGGTGATGCCGCGCGACGCGGCGTCCTTCGCGTTGGACGGCCGGATCGACCTCCGCGCTCGCGTAGCCTGGGACGGGTTCCGAAGCTTCGAAGGGACGGCCATGCACACCCGCGGCGGCTTCCGCTTGGTCGGTAGGGCCGGCACCTTCGACCTCTCGAACCTCGAGATGCGGCCCGGAGACAAAGCGGGCGTGCTCGACTTCTACGACAAGGCGGGCATGGCGGTGCTCTCGGCCGCCGAGGCGCAGTGGTTGTTCGATGCGCCGACCGGCAAGCTGCGCTACCTGAACGCCGACCTGCGCATCGCGCCGGACCTTGCCCGACTGATGGGGGACGATCGATTTTCAGGGGTTCCCATCGGCGTGTTCGACCTGGACGTGACGCTCTCGGGCCGCAATCTGCCGCCGGCTCCCGCGCTCCCGGTCGGGATCAACGCGCCGCCGCCGTGCGGCGACTGGAGCGGCACGCTGGACGTCTCGCTGACCAACATGTCCAACGTCGCCTCGGCCGGTATCGCGACGGTGAACGGCCGCTCCGTGGTCGTGGTCCTGCCTTCGGCCGACCTCAAGAACGTCGGCACGGCCAACGTTCCCTGGTACGCGAAGTTCACCAACCTCGGCGTGGCTCCCTGGAACGACCAGCATCCTTTCCTGGTCTGGCAGATGACTCGCTCGGTCGGGGGCGTGTTGGAGCCGCTGGGCCGCAACGACCTCAAGCACGCGTTCCTCACCCTGAACAACGGCTGCGACGTCGGCGCCTGTACCGACAGCGGGCGGGTCCTGGGTCTGGGCTGCTCCGACGTCTACAGCACCGGCACCAACAACAGCAACACCTCGCTTGCCCCACGCAACGAGGTGACGGCGTCCACCGGGCTTTGGGCACACTGCGGGGGCATCGCGAGCCACTTCGACACCAACGGAGATTGCACGCAGGACTTCAGCGGCTCCGGAGAGAACTTCACCACCCACGGCCTCAAGGCGGCGGAAACGGACCTGACGGTGGCGGGTGCGAGCTACTACGTCGAGGCGTTCTACATCATCCGCAACGACGTGAACATCTTCAACAGCATGGGCTACCGCCAGGTGGCTCCGGCGAAGATCGGGTCCTCCTGGACGTTCCCCACCGTGGGTGCCTATACCCTCGGACCGGCGATCAACGCGTGGGTCAATCCGACGACGCCGGGGGCGGACGCCGACAACCAGTCGCTCGACACCGGCGAGGGGCATGTCCAGCTCGCCGTCAAAGTGACCGATGTCGCCGGTAGCCCGGGCCGGAAGCGCTTCGCCTACGCGTTCCAGAACCACGACTTCGATCGGCAGATCAAGAGCTTCCACGTTCCGTTCGATCCGACCGGGGCCACGATCGACAACATAACCTACGTCGACGGCGACGGCTTCGCGGCCAACAACTGGACCGCGACGACCGACGCGACCGGCATCACCTGGACCGCGCCGACCGGGACGACCCCGCCGGCTCCGATCGACTACGCGTCGCTCGTGGCGTTCCGGTTCGATATCGACCGGACGGCGGTGCCGGTCAGCTCGACCCTGGGGATCCTTGAATCCGGCCCGACGACGGAGCTCACCCTCCAAACCCTCGCGCCGGCGAATCCCGACGCGCCGCCGCAGGGCTCGTTCTTTACCGTGTCGCCGTGCCGGTTGATCGACACCCGCTCGGGCAATGGACCTGCCCTCGTGCCGGGCCAGGAGCGCACGTTCAACTCGAGCGGCCTGTGCGGCATCCCGGCGGGCGCCAAGGCCTTGGCGCTCAACGTAACGGCGATCGACGGGGCGTCGGACGGCCACGTGGTGGCCTACTCCGGGACGTTCCCGAGCACCGCGACGGTCAACTACGTCGCCGGCCAGACGAGGGCCAACAACGCCATCATCGCGCTCGAAGCGGACGGGACGTTCAAGGTGGTGGCGATCCAGCCGACGGGGACCCTCCAGCTGACCGTGGACGTGACCGGGTACTTCCAGTAGTTCGCCCGGCGTAACTCCCGGCTCTTCGAGTCGTTTTCTCCGGCGTCGCGCTCCCCGCGCGGCGCCGGATTCGTTTCCGGCCGCTCGCTTCCCTCGGGACACAAAATGCAAGAGAATCCTTCAATCAGCATCCCATCCGGAAGGAGGGTCCTATGGGCGATCCCGCGATGTACCAATTCGACCTGCCCGCCGACGGGCGGCCCGCCGACGTCACCCTGGTGGAACCCTGGTATCCGGGCATCAAAGACACCTGGGAGCGTTGCACGTCGAGCCGGATCTTCGACCCGATCCTCGGCGTCCGGGCCGTGGTGATCCACGCGACGGCGGGGGGAAGCTCGGCAGGTGCGGCGTCCGTCATGGTCGCCGGAAAGGCGTCGTTCCACTGGCTGGTCCCCGACGAGGACGAGCCCGAGCACGGGCAGCTGGTGTGGGCCTGCGCGCCGGAGGCGCGGGCCGCCTGGCACGTCCAGAACTCGCGGAGCCACCCGGACGTCAACGGTGGCGCGAAGAAGGTCAACCATTGGTCGCTGGGCATCGAAGTCGTCAACGCCCAGACGTCGTCGGACGCATTCTCCGATTGGCAGGTCGAGGCGACCGCTCGGATCGTCCGCCGCTGCTGGTCGAAATATCCGAACCTGAAGCACGTGGTATCGCACGCCAAGCTCGATCCGACTCGCCGCTCCGACCCGGGGCCCCGGTTTCCTTGGACCCGGTTCAAGCAGCTGGTGCTCGACTCCGGCGCCGGCGACGACGAGGGGATCCCGACGATCGTGGGCGCGGTGCCCCCGGCGACGCTCCTACCGGCGCTCGAGGTCGGAGGGTGCTGCGCGGGTTGATCGTGGGGAAGGGACCGGGGCGCTAGGGGACGCCGTCGAAGAAGTCGACGACTCCCGTCTTCAGAGAGTACTCGGCGCCCACGACCAGCAGACCGTCGTTCTGGATCAGCTGGACCAGGATCTCAGAGCCGTTGCGTAGCGTATCGGCCGAGGCGCGGATGTTCGCCCGCACGGCTTCTTCGACCAGCCGCTCCGGGTCTTTGGCCAGCTCGGTGCCGAGCAGGGGCTCGACCGCCGGGCGGACGCGGCTCACGATCGACTGGAGACCGCGCGACTGGGCTTCGGACGGCCGGCCGATCTCTTCCAGGGTCGCCAGGATGGCGCCGCAGCTCGAGTGCCCTAGAACCACCACCAGGGGTGTTCCGAACCGCGCGGCGGCAAACTCGACGCTGCCGATCTGGGACGGGGAGACGATGTTGCCCGCCACGCGGATCACGAACAGGTCGCCGAGCCCCTGGTCGAAGACGATTTCGGCAGGTACCCGGGAATCCGAGCAGCCGAGGATGATGGCGAACGGTTCCTGCCCGGCGGCCAGCTCCTGGCGGCGCGACCGGGTGGGCGAGGTCAGATTGCTCCGAACGTCGGAGACGAAACGGAGATTTCCTTCACGGAGGCGGGCGAGGGCGTCGTGGGCCGCGAGCATCGAGCGGTCGTCGAGGTCGTCCTGAGAAGGTTTCTTGGTGCCGAAGAGGGGAGTCGAACCCCTACGACCTTGCGGTCGGTGGATTTTGAGTCCACTGCGTCTGCCATTCCGCCACTTCGGCCGGGAGGGGGATCGTAGGACCTGGCCGGCGGGGTGTCAAATCGGAACATCGCCTTGTGCGAAACGGGCGTAACTTGGGCGGGAATTCCGGGGCGAAACGGGTCGTTTCGGTGCCGAGGCGCTTGACGAAACGGCGCGCCTGGTGTATAAGATATCGGCGTAAGCGTAAGTCTCCCAGAGACTTACTCTTCACTCCTCGTTTTCTCCAACCTCCACGGGAGCCCGGATCGTGACATTCAAAGTCGGTCAGAAGGTGGTTTACCCCAACCACGGGGTCAGCCTCGTCGAGAAAATCGAAGCGAGCCAGATCGCCGGGATGGACCAGACCTTCTATCACCTGAAGCTGCTGTCGAACAACTCGAAGGTCATGGTGCCGAAGTCGAATCTCGAGCTCGTCGGCTTGCGGCCCCTCTGTGCCACGCGCGACATCCGCGCCCTGTTCGAGATCTTGGAAGACGGCAACATCGATACCTACAAAGACTGGAAGGGCCGCTACAAGCAGAACCTCGACAAGATGAAGACGGGGCGCCTCACCGAGGTGGCCGAGGTGCTCAAGAACCTTCGCCTCGTGTCGCAGCGCAAGAGCCTCTCGTTCCGCGAGAAGAAGATGTACGAGCGGGCGAAGTACTTCATCGTCAGCGAGGTCGCCCATGTCAAGAACATCGGCGAGCGGGATGCGGAAGAGCTCGTCGAGCGCTCGCTCACCTCGAGCCTGATGAAGCGGCAAGGGACCTCCGCCAAGGCGGCGAGCTGACCTTCCGAGATCGCATCGTCTCCGTCTCACCCGAAGGCCGCTCGAGTTTCGAGCGGCCTTCGACGTTTCGGCCGGTTCTGCCGTTAGAATCCATCCGGCATGCCCACTCGACGCCTCGTCCGATCCGCGGTCAGCGCCCTGATCGTCGCCCTCGCCGTGCCCGCCTTCGCGCCTTCGGTGGCGCGGGCCGAAGAGGGAGCAGAGCCCACTTTCGACCGCGCGAGGATCGAGGTCGAACTCGTCCTGGAAAGGCGGCTGCTCGAGGGCGATCTCACGGCATATCGCGAGGCACGCACGCAAGAGGTCGGCGCGCGGCTCCGGGTCGACGAGCTCTCCGCCCGTCTCGACGACCAGCTCGCACAGGGGGGAGCGACACCACCCGTCCGCGCGGCGCGCGAAGCGGCCGAGGCGAGGGAGGATCTCGACCGCGCGGCGGCGCGGACCACGCGCGCGCTCGACGCGGTCTTGGACCGGCTGCGGCGCATCGCGGGGCTGGCGCGCATGGCGCCCGCGGCCTTCGGGGTCCCCGAGGCGGTCAAGACCGAAGAGGGGCTCGCCGGCCGTTGGCGGCTGGTGCTCGACTCCGTCGGACCTCTGGGCACGGCCGAGCTTGAGATCGCCGACGCGGTGGT
The DNA here is from genome assembly GCA_044226625.1 of Thermoanaerobaculia bacterium. Lineage (GTDB taxonomy): Bacteria > Acidobacteriota > Thermoanaerobaculia > Multivoradales > UBA5704 > DASYKS01. Next base: position 189,570 of record JBGAGQ010000002.1, on the reverse strand, counting down.
GTTCGGAACGCTGACCTTGCCGGACGGCACGAGAGTCGCGATCCGCGGCAGCCACCAGGGCAACGATCTCCAGCTCGAGCCGGTCGCGATCGTCGGCTCGCCGACGCGCTCGCTGTCCGGCGGCTTCGATCGGGCGAGCGGTCAACTGCAAGGCAGCTGGCAGGCGATCGACCCCGCGACCGGGCGAGGTACAGGTGCGGGAACTTGGACCGGTACGCGGGTTCCGGCCGACGAGACCGAAACGATCCAACAAGAGGACATCGAGTGAATCGCGACAATCTGCTCTTTCTGCTGTTCGGCTTCCTCCTCGGATTCGTCGGTGCCTACCTCGCATTCGAGGCGATCGCCGCCAAGCAGCCGCCGCGCCGAATCGCCGGCATGCCGGTCGAAAGCACCGGCTCGGGCGATTCCACCGCCCCGCTGTCTGCCCCAGCCGGCGCCGGTGGATCGGCCGAGACGGCGGCCGCGGCGCCCACGGCCGGTGGCATGCCTCCGGGCGCGCCCGGTAGCGGCGGCCCCGGGATGGAGGAGATCCGGAAGCTCAAGGAGTACGTCGATCAGCATCCCGACGACGCCGACGCGGTGCGCAAGCTCGCGAATCTGAATTTCGACATCGGCAACTGGACCCGGGCGCGGGATCTCTACCTCCAATTCGCCAAGCTCGCCAAACCCGACGCGGACCTCCTCACCGATCTCGGCATCACCCACCGCGAGCTCGGCGAATCGGAGCAGGCTCTCACCCGATTCCGCGAAGCGGAGAAGATGGCGCCCGACCATTGGCAGTCGCGTTTCAACCAGGCGATCGTCCTCGGGCTCGACCTCGGCCGTTACGACGAGGCGGTGCGGGTCCTCGACCAGCTCAAGGCGGCCCAGCCGCAGAATCCCGAGATCGACCGGCTGCGCGGCGAGATCGAGAAACGCCGAAAGGCCGCGGCTTGATCTGGCGGCTGCTCGAGCTTGCGATCCTCGGTTGGATCGTCTGGACCTGGATCCAGCGCGCGCTCGCGCCGGTGCCTAGCCCGCGTTCTTCCCCGCGCCAACCCACCGGCACTCCGGGACCTCCAACCGCGATGACCTTGATCCGGTGCGCCACGTGCGGCACCCACGTGCCGATCGGTCGCGCCGCGGTGATCGACGTGGAGGGTCGGGCGTATTGCTCCGAGGTCTGCCGCCCGCGGCCGGGAGGAGAGAGCTAGGGCCGGATGCCGACGTACGCCGAGATCGCGGTTCCGCTCCCGCTGCCGGCCCCCCTCACCTACGAAGTTCCTTCCGGGATCGCGCCGGTCGCGCAGCCCGGCGTCCGCGCCAAGGTCCGGGTCGGCAAGCGCCGTTTGACCGGCTTGGTGCTCGGCGTCCACGACCGGCGGCCCGAAGGGTTCGAGGTCCGGCCCCTCGAAGAGATCGTCGATCTCGAGCCGGTAGTCCCCGCCGATCTGCTCGACCTCGCTCGCTTCGCTGCCGACTATTACTTCGCGCCGATCGGCGAAGTGGTCCGCGCAATGGTGCCGGGTGACCTTCCCCCGCAGGGCAACCGGAAGGTCTGGCTGACCGATGCCGGAGCCCTGGCGACACCTCGGGATCCCGACGAGCGCCGGCTCCTCGACGCGCTGCGCGATCTCGGCCGGGCGAACGCCGGCGAGCTCGCGGCGAGCCTCGCGGATCCGGAGGCGTTGAGGCCGCCGGGATCGATGCCCCCCGAGCCGGCGCGTCCGATCGGCCGCGTGCTTCTCGACCTTGAAGAGCGCGGCTGGATCGCCACGGAGGAGCGTGCGGCCCGTGGAGCCCGCTACGTGACGGCCTACGAGCTCGCCCCTGGCTCGAAAGAAGACCAGCTCAAGGCATGCGGGCGGTCGGCGCCGGGCAAGGCGGCGATCGAGTATCTCGCGGCGATCGGCCGGCCGGCGACCACGGCCGAGCTGGCGGCGCTCGCCGAGGCGAGCCCGGCGGTCCTGAAGCGGCTGGCCGATCTAGGGCTGGTGCGCAAGTTCACACAGGTCGAGCGGCTGGCGCTCGACCGGCACATGCTGGGCGAGCGGGAAACGGCTCCCTTCGAGCTGCGTACGGACCAAGCCACGGCGGTGGCGGCACTCGAAGGAGCGATCTCGGCCGGCGGATACGCGCCCTTTCTCCTGGTCGGTATGACCGGCGCGGGGAAGACCGAGGTTTATCTGCGGGCGGCCGAGGCGGCGCTCGCCGCCGGCAGGTCGGCGATCCTTCTCGTCCCGGAGATCGCGTTGGTTCCTGCGCTCGCGCGCGAGGTCGAACGCCGATTCGGCGCGGATCTCGCGATCCTGCATTCGGGGCTCGGCCCGGGCGAGCGCCATCAGGAATGGGAGCGCGTGCGGCGCGGCGAAGCGCGGGTAGTGCTCGGACCCCGGTCGGCGCTGTTCGCGCCGGTTGCGCGCCTGGGGCTGATCGTCGTCGACGAAGAGCAGGATCCCGCCTACAAGCAGGAGCTCGCGCCGCGCTATCAGGGGCGCGATCTCGCGCTGGTCCGGGCGCGCGCGGCGGGCGCGACGGCGCTCCTGGTCTCGGCGACGCCGAGCCTCGAGAGCCGGTGGAACGCCGAGCAGGGCAAGCTCACGCCGCTCCGGCTCTCGGCGCGCGCGGGGCAGGGGAGCCTGCCGGAGGGAATCCTGGTCGACCTCCGCACGGAGGCGCCGCGACGCGTGCCGGGCGAGATCCATTTCTCGGAGCGCCTGAAAACCGAGATCGCCGAGGCGCTCGGGCGCGGCGAGCAGGCGATCCTCCTGCGCAACCGTCGCGGCTACTCGCCGATGCTCCTCTGTCGGGCCTGCGGCGAGGACTTCCGTTGCGACGACTGCGGTCTGCCGCGGACGCTCCACCTGCGCGACCGCGAGCTGATCTGCCACTACTGCGGTTCGATGCGGCCGGTGCCCGCGACCTGTCCGATCTGCTCCGAGGCCGCGCTCGAACCGATCGGTGCCGGCACCGAGAGGGTCGAAGAGATGTTTTCCGATCTCTTCCCCGGCGTCGAGGTCGCCGTGCTCGACCGCGATACCGCGCGCCGTCCGGGAGGACCGGCCGCGCTGCTCGAGCGGTTCTCGCGCGGCGAATCACAGGTTCTGATCGGGACGCAAATGGTCTCCAAAGGGCACCATTTCCCGAACGTCTCTTTAACCGCGGTGCTCGCCGCCGACAGCTATCTCGGTTTCCCCGATTTTCGCGCGGTGGAGCGGACCTACAACCTGCTGGTCCAGCTCGCTGGACGCGCAGGACGGGGCGACCGCCCGGGCAAGGTGATCTACCAGACGTACCATCCCGAGCACTACGCGATCCAGGCCGCTCTTCGTGGGGATGACGAAGGGTTCGTGCGCGAGGAGCTCCGCTTTCGTCGCGCCTTTCGCTATCCGCCGTATTCGCGACTGGTACAGATCCTTGCCGAGGACCGCAACCGGGAGCGCGCCCACGACCGCCTCGCCGAGCTCTCCAACCGGGTGAGCAACCACGCGAAGGCGGCTTCGATCCGCCGCACCGGCCCGGCTCCCGCGCCGTTCGAACGCCTACGCGGGGAGTGGCGCTTCCAGCTCCTCCTGCGCTCTGCGTCGCTGCGCGATCTGCATACGGTGCTTGCGGACGTCCTCGGCCAGATCGCGTTCGCCGGGGATCTGATCGTCGACGTCGATCCCCAGCAGCTCTTGTGAGGGCAAGGCTGGGCTTGGAAGGGCTCCATTCTTCCCTGACCAAATTCAAGAATTCCTCCGCAGGAACTCCTCTCGTCGGGTGTTCCTCCTCAAAATCCGCGAGCTTCGTCGCTCGCCCTTCGTATTTTGAGGAGATCTCGATGCCGAGAAAGAGCCGCGTCGTCCGAGGTGCTCTATGGTCGCTGGTGCTCTCGTCGCCGATCCTGTTCGCCGCCACGCGGGTCTTCGTCGAGGCCCCGGCGGGCTTTGACGATCAGACCAACGGTCTGGTCTCGCAGACGCAGTTCGACCTCGACCGGCAGGTGTTCGAAGCGCGCGAGGTCATCGCCGACGGCCTCGGGCCGGTCTACAACGCCCAGGCCTGTTCGGAGTGCCATCAGAGCCCGGTGTCCGGTTCGGGAAGCCAGATCACCGAGCTTCGAGTCGGCCGCTACAACGGCTCGGTTTACAGCGATCCTCCGGGTGGCTCGTTGATCAACGATCGGGCGATCGACGCGAGCATCCAGGAACGGGCGGCGGGGGAGGACAACGTTCGGACGTTCCGCACCTCGCTCTCGACGCTCGGTGACGGATTCGTCGAAGCGGTGGCGGACTCGACCTTCGAGGCGATCCGGGCGAGCCAGCCGCCGCAGCAGCGCGGCACCGTCCTCCGCGTGCCGGTGCTCGAAGCGCCCGGTGTCGTCCGAGTCGGTCGCTTCGGTTGGAAGAACCAGCACGCGAGCCTGCTGTCGTTCTCTTCCGACGCCTACTTGAACGAGATGGGGATCACCAGTCCGCTCCAACCCACCGAGAACACCTCCGGCGGCCGCTCGCTCGCGGAATTCGACAGCGTTCCCGATCCGGAAGAGGCGGCGACGCCCGACGAGCCGTTCGGGGAGGACGTCGAGATCTTCACCCGCTTCATGCGGGCGACGAAGGTGCCGCCGCGCGACGCGGCGCTCGCCTCCCGACCGGATGCGATCGCCGGCCGGGGGGTCTTCGCGGCGATCGGCTGCGCCGGCTGCCATCGTCCGGACCTCACCACGGCCCCAGCGGGAACGCCGATCAATGGCGGAACCTTCGTGATTCCGCCCGCCTTGGGCGACAAGGTCTTTCATCCCTTCGGCGATTTCCTTCTCCACGATGTCGGCACCGGCGACGGGATCGTTCAGAACGGAGGGCCGCAGACGCGCAACATGGTCCGGACCGCGCCGCTCTGGGGCTTGCGGACGCGCGACCGCCTGATGCACGACGGCCTCTCCTTTACCCGGAACGACGCGATCCTCCGCCACGCCGGCCAAGCTTCGGCCGCAGCTGCGCGGTATCGGACGCTGCCGATTCTGCAGAAGAACCAGTTGATGGCGTTCCTGAGCTCGCTCTGAAAAAGGAGTCCGGCACCTCTCCCGTTTGGAGGGTGCCGGACCGGCTACCTTACGCGGGTCCGGCTCTCGAAGGGTGCCGTCTCGCATGCTAGCCTTTCGGGGTCGTTTCCTACCTCTGGAGGGTTCCATGACTCGCACGCTTCGCCCGATCGCGCTCGCGGTCTTTAGTTTCCTCGTCTTCGTCACGGCCGCTTCGGCCGCGCCGGTTCGTCCGAAGCTGGTGGTGGTCCTCTCGATCGACCAGTTCCGGGCCGACTACCTGATGCGGTTCGACGATCTCTTCCTGCCGGCGGTCGCCGCGAAGGGCGGAACGGTAGGGGGCTTCCGCTATCTGATGGAAAAGGGCGCGTACCACACCGACGCCCACCACGATCATTTCCCGCTCGTGACCGGCGTGGGGCATTCGGTGCATTTGACCGGCGCCCCGCCCTATAAGTCGGGGATCATTGCGAACGATTGGTTCGATCGCGGCCTCAAGACCCCTGGCGAGCGGTATTGCGTACGGGACACGACGAGCCCTCTCGTCGGGGCCGACGATCCGAACGGAACCAACGGCGTCTCGCCGGCAACCTTGCGGGTGAGCACGGTCGGGGACGAGCTTAAGATGGCGAACGGCCGAGATCCCGTCGCGGCGTCGAAGGTCTGGGCGGTCGCCCTCAAGGACCGCGCCGCCGTGTTGATGGCGGGACATCTCGCCGACGGCGTCCTCTGGTTCGACGACAAGACGGGGGCCTGGATCTCCAGCCGTTACTACCGGCCGGACGGCACCCTGCCCGCCTGGGTCACCACCTGGAACGAGGCGAAGAAGGTCGACGCCTTCTTTGGCAAGAACTGGGAGCTGTCGGTCGCTCCGGAGAAGCTGAAGCGGCTCTGGACGCCGGCCAACGGCTCGGTGGGACCGCGCCCCGGCCTCGGCGCGACGTTCCCTCATCCCGTGACGGGAGGGCTGGAACAACCGGGTCCGGCCTTTTACAGCGCCTTTACGAGCACGCCGTTCGCCAATGGCTACACCCTCGACACGGCGACGGAAATCGTGCGGCAAGAGAAGCTCGGGCAGGACGGGGCATCCGACCTCCTGGCGATCAACCTGTCCAGCAACGATTACGTCGGCCATAGCTTCGGCCCTGACAGCGCCGAGGTGCTGGACATCACGGTGCAAACCGACGCGGCGCTCAGCCGCTTCTTCAACGCTCTCGGCAAGATGGTCCCGGGGGGGCTCGCGAACGTGACGATCGTGGTCACCGCCGATCACGGCGTCGCGCCGATCGTCGCCGAGCTCCAGAAAGCCGGGTTTGGTGCCGGTACGACGCAGATCGCCGAGGACGGATTGGAGAAGGCGATGACGACGGAGCTCGGCCCTGGCGATTGGGTCCAAGCGATCGTCGACGACAACGTCTATCTCAACCTGCAGACCATCACTGGCAAGAAGGTGAGCTACACCCGCGCAGAAGACGTCGCGGCGGATTACCTGCGCCAGCAGCCCGGTATCTACGCCGTCTTCACCCGCAGTCAGCTACTCGACGGCCAGATGCTCGACAACGACATCTCGCGTCGCATCGCGCGAAGCTTCCACCCGAAGGTGAGCGGCGAGCTGGTGATGGTCTCCGATCCCTATTGGGTCCCCGGTCGATCGACCGGCGCGACGCACGGCACGCCGTATGCCTACGACACCTCGGTGCCGCTCCTGCTCGCGGGCGCGGGGATCAAGGCGGGTCGCTACACCGAGCGCGTCTCGACGCTCGACATCGCGCCGACGCTTTCGGATCTGCTCGGCATCCTGCAGCCGAGCGGCTGCGAAGGCCGGGTGCTTTCGCAGGCGTTGAAGTAGGGGATTCGAGCTAGACAGGAAGGCGAGGAGAACCCGGCAGGTGTGAGCCGGGATCTCCTCGTCGGGACGCTCTCTTACGGACGGCTGCTCGGATCTTCGGGATCGGAATGGGCGCGGCGCTCGTCGCCGTCCCAGGCGCCGTCGCCGTCACGGTCGACCCCAAGGCGCGTACCGGAGCCGGGCGGCACGCAGGTGTAGGTCACCGCCCGGCCGGTCTCCGCCAACGCTCTCAGGGCGGAACCGGGAAGCGGCGGCAAGGCGCGCCGGTCGGTGGCGTACCGGCCCGATCCTACGTAGAGGAAGCCGAGCTCGTCGTCGAGCGTCGCCTTGGCGATCAGCTCGCATTCTCCCGCCTCCGCCCGCTGGCGGAGAGTCTCGATCCGGGCGAGCGCAGACGCCTGGGAGCCCGAGCCACGGAGCGTCACCTGCTGACCGACGGCGGGCGCGAGGTTGGTTGGGAACGCGAGGATGAACGCCTCGAGCTGTCGTCTTTGGATCTCGCCCGCGGGACCCTCCGGGATGCTGTTGCTGCCCGGTCCGTTCGCGACCTCGGAGAAGCTGATCCCGTGGACGAAACGGAAGACTGTGTCGACGTTGCCGTCGTTCAAGAATCCGAAGCCGCGCACCTGATCTCCCTTGAAACCGTTGTCGCCGCCTAAAAAGCCGGGATTCTCCGGGTTCCCGAACATTCCGACCTTTTGGTAGAGATTCCGCAGGTGGGGCGCTTTGAACAGCTGTGGGCTGAAATCGAAGCTCGTGAGACCGGAGCTCCCGAACAGCCCGGGCGCCGAAGAGCTGGGATTTGCGTTCGGGTCGATCGTGTGACAGCTCGCGCAGGTGAGGACGGCGCCGTTGAGCTCGGGAGCCGAGGGAATGCCGCAATTGACGGTGTCGAAAAGCTGCCGTCCGACATCCTGGTCCGGCGTCAGCACGTTGTCGATGCGCCGGTTGGGATTCGGTGGGTAGCTGATCTGGAGGACGAAGTCGGTGAACGCCTTGATCTCCGCCTGGGTGAGGACCGAGCTTCGCCCGAGCAGATCGGGGAACGCGCCGTTGAACCGTGCGAACGCCGCGCGCTCGTCGAACGTGCCACCGTCCGGCTGCGTGCTCGGGGCGTCGTTGCCCCCGGTGCGGTCGCCGCGCCAATGCATCGAACCGTGGTTCGCCATGCCGCGCAGGCTCTGGGTGGCCATGGGTCCCTTCATCGGATGGAAAATCGGTTCCATCGGCTGGCCGGTGACGAGGTTGAGCAACTCGCTGATGAAAGGCCCCGGGTTGTCGGTCACCCGCTCGTCCGGATTGCCGAGATCCCACGCCAAGCTGTCGAAGTCGCCGAAAACGTGGCAGCTCGCGCAGGCCGAGTCGCCGTGGCTGGATGAGAGCCGCGCGTCGTAGAGGAATCTCCGGCCCGCGACGACCGTCGAGGGCTCGGGGTTGTGCATCAGAACGTGCGCGGTCTCGACGCGCGACCGAGTGTCGAGGACGGAGATGCCGTCGTCGAACCGGGTGAGGACATAGAGCTGGCCGCGCTCCTCGTCGAGAACCAGGCCGGTCGGTCCGCCGCCGCTCACCGCGATGTGACTGGCCGCGCTGGGAACGAAGGTGTCGTTCTCGAGCTCCGCGGTCGAGAAGACGCCGACCTCGTCGGAGCCGAGTGCGGCGACGTAGAGGGTCTTACCGTTCGCGGTCACCGCCATGCCTTGCGGGAAGGCGAGAGACTTCGCGCTTTCGGCGTTCGGGCTCGGCGCGCAGCAATGGCTGAAGTCGAGGTGTTTGTTGAGGTGCCGGGGAGCGACGGCTGCGCCGCCCGCCCCGGGGGTGAGCACGGTGATCCGGCTCTCGTGGAGGTGGCCGCGAAGGCTATGGCCGGCGAAGGTTCCGGGCCCCTCGAACCGGTCGAGGTTGTTCGCCTCGGTGTTGGCCACGTAGATCTTGCCGCTCGCGGGGTTGACGGCCATCGTGTACAGGATCGTGCCGACGCCCTGGAAAGAACCGGCCGGACCGGAGAGCTGCCGCGGCGGATGGCTCATGGCGTCGATCGCGAAAACGTCCTTGTCCGGTAGCGAGAACCGAACGTAGGCATCGCGCGGACGCCCCAAGGTGTCCACCCAATGGGAGCCGTTCCAACGGACGATGGCTCCAATCTCGGGCGCGGGGCGCCCTTCGAAGTTGGTCGTCGGTCCGGCGGCGCCGTCGGGACCGAACCCGTCGGGCAGCGTCGCCTCGGCAACGATGGTGGTTCGATTGCCGCTGTGGAATCCCGCGGCGTAGACGCGCGACCCGTCGGGGGTCACAGCCAGGGCGCGCGGGGTATCGGTAAAGAGGGTCACGATGGTGAGCGGGCTTCCGCCGACCGAGGAGCCAAGGTTCTCGGCGTCGAATACCCAGACGTCGGCCCGTCCGACGCCCGGCGTTGTCAGTTGAGGATCGAACGGCAGGTTCTGCCCGCGGTGAGCGGCGGTGATGAAAGCTCGCTTCCGCCCGGGTCCGGCGAAAACGAGATCGCGCGGCTCGTCGCCAACCAGCAGCGTGCGCTCGACCTCGCCGGAAATCTCGCCGCCTTGCTCTTCGAGCTCGACGACACTCACACTGTCAGAGAGATGGTTCACCACCCACACCTCGCGGTTCGAGCGGACAGCGACGGCGACCGGTTCGAGGCCGACGGGAATCGAGGCGACGTGGAGCAATCCGCCGGCTCGGATGCGGAAAATCTCGAGGCGATTGTCGGGGGTGTTCGTGGCGAAGAGGTGTCGCCGGTCCGGGGAGATCGCGAGCGGACGGACCTGGCCGCTTTCGAACAGGGTATAGGAGGGGGGCGAAGCCGAGCGAGAAGGGGGCCGGAGCGACGGGGACGAGCGATCGGGAGCCATCGCGAACGCCGTGGTGATTGCGAACGCGCCGAGGGCGGCGAGCAACCGCAGGAAGCCGCGGCGGGACGGGTGCGGACCCATGGTGAGTCTCCTCTCGTGTCTTGGCGAACGGGCCGCCGTTTTTCGAATCTCCTTCCTTTCGCCTCGGTCGCGCCATCTCGCTCCGCGGTCGCCAGCCAGGGCGACGGACCAGGGAACGCGAGGGCTCGATCGAGCGGATCTCCTGGTTGATCGTATGCGCTATGCCGCAAGTGTCAAGAACTGAAAACTCTGGTTTGCGACGAGATGCCAGATCGGTTTGACCCCCTTCGGACCGGTCTGTTAGCTTGCGCCCCCTATGCAGGCCAACGAATCCTCCTTCGACGAACCGCTGGCCGACCTGCGCGAGCGGATTTCCGAGCTTTCGGGCTTTCCCGCCGGCAGCAGTCAGGCGAAAGAAGCCGAGCGATTGAAGGTCGCCCTGCGCAAGGCCGCGCAGGAGGTCTACGGTAACCTCAACCGTTGGCAGCGCACGCTCGTCGCGCGCCATCCCGATCGCCCATACACGCTCGACTACGTCGAGATGCTGATGGACGACTGGGTGGAGCTTCACGGCGACCGAGCGTTCGGCGACGACGCGGCGATCGTGTCGGGCCTCGCTTCGTTCCGCGGCCGGAGCGTCGCGGTGATCGGCCACCAGAAGGGGCGCGACACCAAGGAGCGCATTCGCCGCAACTTCGGCCAGGCGCGCCCCGAGGGATATCGCAAGGCGCTGCGGATCATGAAGCTCGCCGAGCGGTTCGGTCTCCCGGTGCTCACTTTCATCGACACCGCGGGGGCTTTTCCAGGCCTCGACGCCGAGGAGCGCGGTCAGGCCGAGGCGATCGCGAGAAATCTCCTCGAGATGGCGGTGCTGCGCACGCCGATCGTCGTCACGGTGACCGGCGAGGGGGGGAGCGGGGGAGCTCTTGCGCTCGGGGTGGGCGACCGAATCCTGATCCTCGAATACGGCACCTACTCGGTGATCTCCCCCGAGGGGTGCGCCGCGATCCTCTGGAAAGACCAGAACAAGAAGGCCGAAGCGGCCGAAGCGCTCCGCCTCACCGCTCCGGACCTGATCGAGCTCAAGGTGGTCGACGCGATCGTTCCGGAGCCGATCGGTGGCGCCCATACCGATCCAGGCGAGACCGCCCGACGGGTCGGCGACGCCATCGAACGCGCGGTCGCCGAGCTCGCGAAGGAGCCGATCGACAAGCTTCTTTCGCGGCGGTACGCGAAGTTCCGTGCCATGGGGGTCTACGAGTCGTAGGGAGCGGGCGGCGAGCTGGATCGCCGAGCCCGCACCCATCGACCTCGACGCGCTGATCGCGGCCGGGCATTCGCCGCGATTCGCGGCGCTGCTCGCCCGGCGGGGAGCGGTCGATCCGGAATCCGCCGAGCGGTTCCTCGCTCCCCGTCTCGAGCATCTCCACGATCCGTCGCTGTTGGCCGGGATGGCGCCCGCTGTGGAGAGACTGGTCGCCGCGAGGGAAGCCAAGCAGAAGATCGCGATCGTCGGCGACTACGACGTCGACGGCATCAGCGCGACGGCGCAGCTGCTTGCGGTGTTCTCTTCTCTCGGGCTCGAGGCCCAGGCGATCCTGCCCCACCGGATGCGCGACGGATACGGGTTTCAGGCATGCCACGTCGAACGGGCGATCGCGGCGGGCTGTCGCTTGATCGTCACCGCCGACTGCGGCAGCTCGTCGCGCGCGGCGATCGAAGCCGCGGGGGAATCGGGCGTGGACGTCGTGGTCACCGACCACCATATCGCCGGCGAGACCTTGCCCGACGGCGCGATCCAGATCAATCCTCACCAGCCCGGCTGCACCTATCCCTTTCCGGACCTCGCGGCGGCGGGGATCGCGTTCAAGCTTTCGCTCGCCCTCGCCCGGCGGATCGGCAAGCCGATCTCCGAGGAGGCGCTGCTCCGGATCGCTTGCCTCGGGACCATCGCGGACCTCGTTCCCTTGCGCGGGGAGAACCGCGTCATCGCAGCGCTCGGCTTGAAAGCACTGGAAGGCTCGCGGTCGGTCGGGTTGAAGGCTCTAATTCGCCAGGCGGGGATGAAGCCCCCCTACTCGGCCTCCGACATCGGCTTCCGGATCGGGCCTCGGTTGAACGCTGCCGGGCGATTGGCCGAGGCGGATCCGGCGCTCGAAATCCTCCTCTCGCGCGACGCGGAGCGGGCCGCCGCGCTCGCCGCGCAGCTCGACGAGTGGAACCGGGACCGCCAGTCCGAGGAAGCGGCGGTGGTCGAGCAGGCGCTTGCGCTGGCCGACCAGCGGGCGGAGCAACTCGGCCAAACGCCGGCGATCCTCGTTTTCTGGAGCCTGGACTGGCATCGCGGCGTGGTGGGGATCGCCGCCGGCCGGCTCGCTCGGGCGTGGAATCGGCCCACTTTGTTGCTGGCGGTGGAAGGGGAGTCGGCCACCGGTTCGGGCCGCAGCATCCCTGGGATCGCCCTGCACGGTTTCCTCTCGCCCTGGAAAGAGAGACTGCATCGGTTCGGCGGCCACGCCCAGGCGCTCGGCCTCTCGGCGTCGCTCGAGTCGCTGCCGATCCTCCGAGAAGAATGGGAGGAAGCGGCCGCCGCGGGGTTTTCGCCCGACCTGCTCGAGCGCCGGTATTCCTATGAGATCGAGGCCTCACCGTCCGAGATCGACCTCCGGTTCTACGAGAAGCTGGCGGCCCTTGCCCCGTTCGGTCAGGGCAACCCCGAGCCGGTGATCCGGGTCGGACCCCTAACGCTCGACCGAACGCCGAGGCGGTTCGGCGCGGACCACCTGTCCGCGCGCGCGAGAGGAGACGACGGTCGGGGCGTGAATTTGGTCGGATGGGGCTGGCAATCGCGCGCCGAGCAGCTGGACGGCCGTTTCGAGGTCCTCGCCATCCTGGAGTACGACCGCTATCTCGGCGAGCCGTCCCTTCGCCTGATCGACGCGCGTGCGGTCGCCTCGTGATCGAGCCCGAGCGGCGGCTCGGCCGGCGCGGCCAGATGTCGGTGTCCTTGTCAAGCCCTTTCAATCGTTGTGCCAACACGTAGAATGCCTCTTGCATGGCGAAGCTTCGTTCCCCTGTCGCCTGGATCCGCCGGGTCCTGTTGGTCGCTTTCGTCCTCGGCCTGGCCGCGCTCGGAGGTTTGTTCTGGTTCGGCCGATCGGGTCGGGAGACGGCGAAGCCACGCCCGCGAACCGGTACGGACCTACCGGACAAGACCGAGAACCTCGCACTGATCGGCCAGGATTTCGACTACACCTTCACGGAAGGCGAAAAGCCGCTCTTCCGGATTCGCGGGGAGAGCGTCAAAGCCGACCGGCAGGAAACGATCTACCTCGACAAGGTCGGCCTCACGCTGTACGACGCGCAGGGTAGGTCCTACGAGGTCGAAAGCCGCACCGCGAGCTTCAACCGTCTCCAGAACGAAGGTCGCCTCGAAGGCCAGGTTCGCCTCCGCGGGCCGGAAGGTCTCACGCTTCAGACGCCCGTACTCCTCCTGCAGGATCAGGGCAAGATCCTCGCGAGCGTCCAGCCGGTCGACATCGGCTACGGCGAGGCCGGTGGGGCGCAATACCGCGTGCGCTCCGACCTGCTGCGCATTCACCTCGACCGCGAGATGTACATCCTGGTCGGAAACGTCGAGTTGCACAGCCTTCCCGGGGTCGTCCCCGCGGTGGCGCTCCGCGCCGACCGCGTCGTCTACGAGCGGAAGAGCCGCCGGCTCCGATCGGAAGGCCAGGTCCAGCTCCAGCGCGGCGGGGACCGCATGACGGCGCAGATCATCAATACGTTCCTCGGCCCCGATGAACGGAGCGCCGTGTTCGTTCGCGCCGTCCTGAACGTCTCGGGATCGCTCGCGGGCCACAGCGATCAGCCGGGCGCCGCGCGCGTCACCTTCTCTGGCAAAACGTTCGGCATGTTGACGCCGCCGCAGGAGGCGTCCGCGCGCGAGATCGAGCTCGAAGGAACGCCTATCGATCCGGCGACCCTCGTGGCGACCGGCTCGGGGTTGACTCGAAAGCTGACCTCACGCCGCCTCGAGGGTCGGATGATCGACGGCGTAATGAAGACCGCTCGCGGCGTCACCGGCGTCGACTTGATCGAAACCGTCGCGCCCAAGAAGGGGCAGCCCCCGGTTCTACCTCGCACCGCCCACGCGCTCGGCGCGCTCGCCAACTTCGGACCGAGCGGCCAGCTCGCCGAGGCGATCCTGCGCCAGGACGTCCGCTTCACGGACGGTCGGACCAAGGCACGCGGCGACCGGGCCGTCTTACAGCTCGATTCGGGGCAGGGAGAGTTCTTCGGCGCCCCGGTCGAGGCGGAGAGCGATCGTGGCCGTATGACCGGGCCTCACGTCGTGTGGGAGAAGAAGACCGGTCTGCTCCGAGCCGACGGCGGCGTGCGCGCCCTGCTCACGCGAGCGGACGAGGCGGGGCTCGCAGGCTCGGCGCTCGGCTCGGGTAAGGGGCCGGTCTGGGTCGACGCCCGAGAGGCGTACTACCGATCGAACCCGCAATCGTTCCTCTTCCGTGGCGCGGTCCGAGCCTGGCGCGGCAAAGATCTGCTGCTCGCCGAGGAGCTTCGAGGCGACAAGGCGGAGGATCGTCTCTACGCCAAGGGGAGCGTCAAATCGCTCTGGGTTCCGGAGGATGAGGACCGATCGACGGGTAAGCCGCAGGAGCCGATCGAGGTGATCGCCCCGGAGATGGTCTACAGCCAGAGCGGGCGCAAGGTCTCCTACAGCGGAGGGGTGCGGGTGACCCAGACCGCCCGAACCCTGTCCTGCAAGGCGCTTGACGTCGATCTCAAGGAAGACAAGAAAGCGGAGAAGATGACCTGCACGGGCGACGCCCGTCTCAACGATCCCCAGAGCGGCAAGACGATCACGGGCGAGCGCGCGATCTACTCGGTCGATGCTCGACAGATCGACTTTTCGGGCACCTCTGGCGCGCCGGTCAAGATGCGCGACAAAGACGGCAACCAGATCCAGGGTGGGCAGGTGGTCTATTTCGTGGACGGCGGCAAGGTCGAGATCAAAGGCAAGGCGGGCGTCCAAAGCCCCGCCGCCAAGCCGGCCAATCCGATCGGACAGGAGGGACATCGGTGAACGAAAACGGTCGGGATCTCCAGCGGGAGCCGAACGGCGAGGCGCCGCAGACGCTCTCGACGGCCAATCTGCGGAAGGTCTATCGCGGGCGCGCGGTCGTCGGAGGGGTCTCGATCGAAGTGGGCCCGGGCGAGATCGTCGGGCTGCTCGGGCCGAACGGCGCGGGCAAGACCACCACCTTCTACATGGTGGTCGGCTTGACTCCACCCGACGAGGGGTCGGTATTCCTCGGCGAGGACGACATCACGGAGCTGCCGATGTACCTGCGCGCGCAACGCGGCATCAGCTACCTGCCGCAGGAACCATCGATCTTCCGCAAGATGACGGTCGAGAACAATCTGCGCTCGGTGTTCGAGACGCTCGACCTCTCCCATGCCGAGCAGGAGCGGAGGATCGACCAGTTGATCGCCGACTTCGGCCTCGGCAAGGTGCGCAAGAGCCGAGGCTACACCCTGTCCGGCGGCGAGCGGCGGCGAGTCGAAATCGCGCGGGCTTTGGTCATCAGCCCCTGGTATATCCTGCTCGACGAACCGTTCGCCGGCATCGATCCGATCGCGGTCATCGACATCCAGAGGATCGTCCGGCATTTGAAGAAGATGGGCATCGGCGTGCTGATCACCGACCACAACGTTCGGGAGACCCTGAAGATCACCGACCGGGCGTACATCATCAACAACGGCTCTATCCTGAAATCGGGTACACCCAAGGAGCTCGCCTCCGACCCCCAGGTGCGCAAGATCTATCTGGGAGAGGACTTTTCTCTCTAAGCGGGGGGAGACACTTCATGGCCCTCGAGCAACGACTTTCGCTCAAGCTGTCCCAGAAGCTGGTGATGACGCCTTCGCTGCAGCAGGCGATCAAGCTTCTGCAAATGACCCGAATGGAGCTCGAGTCCGTCCTGGCTCAAGAGCTGGTCGAGAATCCGGTGCTCGAAGAGGCGAGCGAGAACGCCGAGATCGAAGAGGACGACGAGAGCGTCTCCCCGAAGGAGGAGCCCCCGCTTCCCAACGGCGACGTCATCGACCATCGGGAGTCGATGGACAACATCGATCTCGACGCCTATTTCGGCGATGAGTGGGACTCGTCCTACGAGCCTTCGATGATCGAGACGCGCGAAGCTTCACCGCTCGAAAACAGCCTCTCGCGCGAAGGGGACCTCTACGACCATCTGCTGTGGCAGCTCCACATGGGGGAATGCACACCGATCGAGCGCGAGATCGGCGAGCTGATCATCGGAAACTTGGACGCCGACGGCTTCCTGGTCGCGACCGCGGAAGAGATCCGCGCGATGGGGGATCTCGAGGACGAGAATCGATACACTTTGGAAGATGTCGAGAAAGCGCTCGCGCTGGTGCGCAGCTTCGATCCGCCCGGCATCGCCTGCGCGAACCTGCGTGAGAGCCTGGAGCTACAGCTCGACCATCTTCACCGTCGGCGCGCCGGGGACGACCCGGACGCCGAGACGGAAGCCGACGAGGCGCTCGCCCGGCGGGTGATCGCCGAGGCCTGGGACCTCTTCCTACGGCGCCAGTTTCCCCTGGTGGCCAAGAAGCTCGGCATCGAGCTTGCCGAGCTCGAGCCGGCGATCGAGCTGATTCGGACCCTCGAGACCTGTCCGGGGCGCCAGTTCTCGAACGAACGCGTCCACTACATCGAGCCCGACGTTTTCGTGCGCCGTGTCGGCAGCGAGTACGTGATCCAATTGAACGACGACGGCTTGCCGCGCTTGCGCGTTTCGCGCGCCTACCGGCGCATGCTCGCGAAGATGCGCAGCGAGGGGCAGCAGGCCGAGGCGCAGAGCTTCATCAAGGACAAGATGCGGTCGGCGGTCTGGCTGATCAAGAGCCTCGACCAGCGCCAGCGGACCATCTACAAGGTGGCCGCTTCGATCGTGCGCCAGCAGCAGGACTTCCTCGACCAGGGAATCGACTACCTGCGGCCGATGGTCCTGCGCGACGTGGCCGAGGACATCTCGATGCACGAGTCGACGGTGTCTCGCGTCGTGTCGAACAAGTACATCCATACGCCGCGGGGCCTGTTTCCGCTCAAGTTCTTCTTCCATAGCGGCATCGACCGCGACTACGGTGAAAACATCTCGTCGCTCACGGTGAAACGGAAGATCGAGCAGATGATCAGCGCCGAGGATCCTCGTCAGCCGCTTTCGGATAGCGAGCTGATGCGCATCCTGAACCGCGAGGGGATCCAGATCGCGCGCCGGACGGTGGCCAAATATCGCGACGAGCTGCACATTCCATCCTCGAACGACCGCAAACAGATTTTCTAGCCAAGGTACGCCAGGGACGGCAAGGGGAATGCGATGAACATCGAGTACAACGGGCGCAACTACACGATCGACGACCGCGTCCGCGATCAGGTCTCCGAGAAGCTCAAAAAGCTCGAAAAGCTGCTCGACGATCCGATCGACGTACGGGTCACGCTCTCGGCCGAGAAGAGAAAATACGTCGCGGACCTCCATATCCATCACCGCCACGGAACCATCCAGGCCGAGGAAAGCAGCGACGAGAACATGTTCGAGGCGATCGGCGCCGCGGCGAGCAAGGCCGAACGACAGGCGGATCGCGAAAAGACCCGGCGTGTCGCGCGGCGTCGGCGCGAGTCGACCGCGAACCACTGGCCGGTGGACGTGCTCGATGGCGAGAGCCTGGCGAACGACGGCGGCCCGCGGGTTATCAAGTCGAGCCGGCTCGAGATCAAACCGATGACAATCGAGGAAGCCGTCCAGAAGCTCGGCGCAGGACGAAGCGAGTTCGTCGTCTTCCTCGACGCGGCGAACGAGCGCGTTTCGGTCCTCTACAAGCGCAAGGACCAGAACTTCGGCCTGATCGCCCCCGAGTTCTAGAGGCGGGAGGGGAATGCGCCTCGCCGCCCTGACCCGCCCGGAGCTGATCTTCCCGGACCTGGGATCGTCCGGGAAGGACGTGCTCGAAGAGCTCTCGAACCGGATCGCCGTCGCGGGCGGCGTACCCGACGCGCGCGAGCTCGAGACCCGGCTCGCCGAGCGGGAGGCGCTCGGTTCGACTGGTGTCGGCGGTGGGGTCGCGATTCCGCACTGTAAGCTCCGAGGGATCGATCGCGCGGTCCTCGCAATCGGGATCGCCCCGGACGGAATCGAGTTCCGCGCCGTCGACGGCCTTCCCGTCAAGCTGTTTTTCCTGGTCATGTCGCCGGTCCAGTCCCCGGCCGAGCATCTCCAGGTACTCGCGGCGATCTCGCGGTGGGTGCGCGCGCCGGGCCGGATCGCCGCGGTGCTCGAGGCGGAGTCGCCCGCCGCCATCTACGCCCTCCTGGAGACCGAGAGCTGATGGAAACCGGTTCGATCGCCACGTCGGGCACGGTCGAGGTTCGCGAGCTTCTCGGCGAAGAGCTGCTCGACCTCCACCTGCGCGTCCTGTCAGGCCAGTCCCATTTGGACAACAAGATCACCCATCCGCGCGTACAGAAGCCCGGACTCGCGTTCGCCGGCTACTACGCCTACATCAAGCCGGGGCGGGTGCAGATCGTAGGGGAGAGCGAAACCGAATACCTGTCGACCCTTTCCGAGGACGAGCGCCGCGAGCGGTTCGAGAACATCACGGCGCTTCCGGTGCCGGTCTTCGTGCTCACCAAGGGCATCTCGCCTCTTCCCGGCTTCCTCTCCTACTGCCAGGCGCGCGAGGTTCCGGTCCTCTCGTCGACGGCGTTGTCCTCGACGGTGATCAAGGGGATCAGCTACTTCCTCGAAGAGCACCTCGTCCCCTCGACCACCCTTCACGGAGTCCTCCTGTCGATTTACGGACTCGGTGTGCTCCTGATCGGCGAGAGCGGCGTGGGCAAGAGCGAGTCGGCCCTCGACCTGATCACCCGCGGCCACAGCCTGGTGGCCGACGACCGGGTAACCGTCAAGCGGTTTCCCAACGGCGACCTCGCCGGGTTCTCGACCGGCCCCGTGCGCCACCACATGGAGCTGCGCGGGCTGGGGATCATCAACGTCCATGACATGTTCGGGCTCTCCTCGGTGCGGGAGCGGGCGAACATCGATCTCGTGATCGAGTTGGAGCCTTGGGTCGACGGGCGCGCATACGATCGCCTGGGTCTGGACGAGACCGTCTACCACATCCTCGACACCCCCTGTCCTTACATCCGGATGCCGGTCGCGCTCGGCCGCAACGTGAGCGTCCTGGTGGAAATCGCCGCCCGCAATCACGTGCTCAAGCTGCAGGGACATCATTCCGCCCGGGAATTCGTGCGCAAGTTGGAAGCGGAGATCGAACGGAATCGTGTGCGCCGCACCTGAAGAGCCCACTCAAGAACCCGGCGATCGCGCCGGGCGGGTGAAGCTGGTCCTAATCACCGGAATGTCCGGTTCCGGCAAGAGCGTGGTCGCACGAGGATTCGAAGATCTCGATTACTACACGGTCGACAACCTGCCACTTCCCCTGTTGCGGCAGTTCCTCGAAGATCCAGCGCGGCACGTTCCCGGGCACGACCGCATCGCGGTGGTCACCGACGTGCGCGCGCCGGGGTTCGCCGACGAGCTGCCGCGGCTCTTTCGCGAGATCGACCGCGCGCGGATCGAGCCGACGCTCCTGTTCCTCGAAGCCTCGAACGAGGTCTTGATCCGGCGGTTCTCCGAGACACGCCGGCCGCACCCTCTCGCCGGCGACGGCTCCGCGATCGAGGGGATCCGTCATGAAAGGGACCTGCTCACCGAATTGCGTGCCCTCGCCGATCGGGTGCTCGACTCGAGCGAGCTGACGATCCACGAGATTCGAAGCCAGGTCTTTCGCGAGTTTTCCCACGGCGTCGAACCGGGCATGGCGGTGAGCCTGACCAGCTTCGGCTTCAAACGGGGCATCCCTTACGGAACGGACCTGCTGTTCGACGTCCGTTACCTGCCCAACCCTCATTTCGTCCCGGGCCTACGGGAAAAGACCGGACAGGACGAGGAGGTCGTCACCTACCTTGAAGCGCTTCCCGACTACGGCGAGCTGGTCGACCGGCTGGCCGACTTGCTCGGCTTCCTCCTGCCGAAATTTCGCGGGGAGAACCGCAGTTACCTCTCGATAGCCGTCGGATGTACGGGCGGCAGACACCGTTCGGTCGCGGTCTGTGAGAAGCTTCGCGGAAAGCTCGACGAGGTCGGATTTCCGGCCCGCGTGATTCATCGCGACATCGCGAAGTGACGCGAGCCGGCGAATCGCCGGCCCGATCGAAGCGTTCCCAGTCGGCCGCGGCGCCGGACCTCAGTGAAAGAACCGGCGGACCGGAGGCGAGACGCTGGCAGATAGAGGCCTTCCCATGGTAGGAAGATTGATCGTCACGCAAGGGGAGTGGGCGCGCGCGCTCCTGGTTGCCGCCGAGAAAATCCTGGGCCACCCGGCGGACGTCGAGGAAGTCGCGCTCGGATGGGACGAGGATCCCGTTCGCTCTTCCGACCGGTTGCGTTCCGCGATCGCGGGAGCCGATCGAGGCGACGGCGTTCTCGTCCTCACCGACCTCTTCGGTGGCACGCCCGCGCGGATCGCCATGTCCCAGCTAGCGCCCGACCGGGTCGAGGTCCTGAGCGGGCTCAACCTCCCGATGATCGTCCGGCTCGGTTGTCCGGGTACGGAAGCGATGACGCTCGGCGATCTCGCGCGTTGGCTCAAGAGCAAGGTGGTAGAGAGCGTTCGGCTGGGAAGCGATTGCGTCCCCAAGTCGTCCGGCGGAGAGTGTGGAATGGCGGGAGGGAACCGTGGGCGGGGGAGCATCTGTTCGGATGATTGAGCAAACCCTTGAGATCATAAACCGCCTGGGGCTACATGCCCGGGCTGCCGCCAAGCTGGTGCAGACCACGAGCGGCTACAAGAGCCGGGTGACCCTGATCCGTGAGGGTGAGGAGATCGACGGCAAGAGCATCTTGGGAATCCTCCTGCTCGCGGCCGCACAGGGGTCGACCTTGACCGTGCGGACGGAAGGAGAAGACGAAATTGAAGCCCTGAAGGCGGTCGCGCATCTGTTCGCGGCCCGTTTCGGCGAGGAGTCTTAGTGGAAGAAGTCGTTGAAAAGATGGAGATGATCGAGGTCCGCGGGATGGGCGTTTCGGCTGGGATCGCGATCGGTCGCGCGGTGTCGATCTCGACTCGCGTGGGTGAAGTATTTCGGTTGCCGATCCCGCCGGACGAAATCGAGGCGGAAGTCGAACGCTTTCACGCCGCGGTGCGGCAAGCTCAGGCGGACCTCGAGAAGACTCGCGCTCGGGCGAGCGAGAAGGTCGGGGATGAGCTGGCGGCGATCTTTGACGCCCACGTCCTCCTGCTCAACGATTCCGGCTTCTTGGGCCGAGTGGTCGACCGGATCCGCGACCGGCACGTCAACGCCGAATGGGCGGTTTCGAAGATCGCCGAGGAGATCGACGAACAATTCGCTCATCTGGACGACAGCTATCTGCGGGAACGGAGCGAGGACGTCACCGACGTTTCCCGGCACGTGCTGCGGGCGCTTCAAGGAATCTCGCATCACGAGCTGTCCGAGATCGAGGACGATCTGATCATCATCGCCGACGACCTCACTCCCTCCGACGCCGTCCGACTTGGGCGCAAACGCGTGATGGGGTTCGCCATCGAGACCGGTGGGCGGACTTCGCATACGACGATCATCGCCCGCTCGCTGCACCTGCCGGCGATCGTCGGCCTCGAAGGACTCGGCGAACGGATCACCGACGCCGCGCAGGTCATCCTCGACGGCGACGCCGGCGTCCTGATCGCTCATCCGACTCCCGAAGTGCTGGTGGAGTACCGCCGCCGCCGGGGCGAGCTCGAACGGAAAGAGGAGTCGCTCCTCAAGACGCGCGACCTCGCGACGGTCACGCGGGACAACGTGCGCGTCCATCTGATGGCGAACATCGACCTCCCCGAAGAGGTCGACGAAGCGGTTCGTTTCGGTGCCGAAGGGGTGGGCCTGTATCGCAGTGAGTTCCTCTACATCGAGAAGAGTCCGGAACAGCCGACCGAGGAAGAGCACTTCGAGCTCTATCGGAGGATCGTCGAGACCGCGGCGCCTCATCCGGCGATCATCCGGACGTACGACCTGGGAGGCCGGAAGCTGGCGCGGGAAATGATGGACACTCGCGAAGAGAATCCGGTGCTCGGCCTGCGAGGTATTCGCTTGACGCTCGCCCGGCGCGAGGTGTTCCGGCCCCAGCTTCGCGGCTTGTTCCGCGCGGCACTTCACGGCGAGCTCTGGATCATGCTTCCGATGGTTTCGACCCTAGAGGAGATTCGCGAGTTCCGCGCGTACTCCGCCGAGGTGATGGCGGAGCTCGAGCGCGACGGCGTGCCTTTCCGACGTGACGTCAAGCTGGGCTCGATGATCGAGGTTCCCGCCGCCGCCATGATTTCGGACGCTCTCGCCACCGAGGTGGATTTCTTCTCGATCGGCACGAACGACCTGATCCAGTACTCGCTCGCCGTCGATCGCAACAACGAGCACGTGGCGCCTCTCTACCAGCCCCTCCATCCCGCGATCTTGCGCATGCTACGCTTCGTCATCGCGAACGCCGCCAAGGCGGGGATCGAGGTCAGCCTTTGCGGTGAGATGGGCGCCGATCCTCGGTTCGCCTCGGTCCTCGTGGGTCTTGGCCTGAGACGGCTCTCGGTGAGCCCGCGGCTGGTCCCCAAGATCAAAACCTGGATCCGAGCGCTCGACTCCCGCCAGCTCAGCGAGGTAGCTTTGGGTTGCCTCGACCTACGCACCGCGAGGGAGATCGATGAACGGGTCGACCGCTCCCTCGTCGAAATCGCCGCTGCCGTGGAACGGAACGGCTAACTTCCGAAACTGAAACTGGAGTTCTCATGCAACAGTCCATTCGCCGTGTCGATAAACCCTGGGGTTACGAGTTGATCTTCGCGCATACCGACCGCTACGTGGGCAAGATCCTGCACGTCGACGCCGGGCATGCCCTCTCGCTCCAGTACCACGAGAAGAAGGACGAGACGCTATTCCTCCGCGACGGTGAGGTGGAGCTCCAGGTTGAAGAAAACGGCGAGATGGTCTCGGTGATCCTGCGCGCCGGTGACTCGTACCGGATCACGCCCTTTACCAAGCATCGGATGGTGGCGGGTGCTTCCGGGTGCGACATCATCGAGGTCTCCTCGCCGGAGCTCGACGATGTCATCCGCCTCGAAGATCGCTATGGCCGCACTTGACCGCTCCCTACGACGTCGATTCGGCACGACGCCCCGCGCCTCGCTCGTCCTCGGTTGGGTCGGTCTCGCCCTCGTAGGGACCGCCGCTTGTACCCCGAAGCTCCCCCCGCCACAAACTGCTGCAAAGAAGCCGAACAGCCCGGAGACATCGACCGCCGAACCGGCGCCCCCCGGTTCGGCAAACCAAACTCAGGCGCCTGAAGCGGCACAACCGCCGACTCCCGCGGGGAATGGGACCCTGATCGTCATCGACCCCGGGGAGCCGGACTCCGACCGACCTCCCTCTCTGGTCGAAGCCTCGAAGCGGGAGAAAGAGAGGAAAGCCCAAGCCGGCAAACCGGTGGCGGTCATCACCGACGAGAATCTGCCCCGCCTTGCGAAGAAGGGGCAGATCACTTTTGCCGACTTGTCGAAGTTGAAAACGGCGGAGAAGACCGAAACGCCGGACGCAACCACCCTCGAACAGGAGCGCTACTGGCGCGGGCGAGCCCGCACGATTCGCCAGCGGTGGCGTGATGCGCTCGACGAAGGTGTGACCTTGGAGCGGCAGGCGGCCGACCTACGGAGGAAATTCTACGCCGAGGCCGATCCCTTCCGCCGGGATGGCGAGATCAAGCCGAGCTGGGACCGGACGCTCGACCGGTTGCGGCTCACAAAAGAACGGGCGGACGCGGCGAAGAAAGAGCTCGACGACCTCCTCGAAGAAGGGCGCCGTGCAGGGGCCTTGCCCGGTTGGTTGCGCGAGGGCGCAGAGCTTGAGCCAGAACCGCCCGCTCCGCCGAAGACCACCGCCGAGGCGATCGAACCGCCGGAACTTAAACCAAAGGATGAGATGTGATGAGTGAAGGATCGCCGCGACGGGTCTTCGTTGAGACCTGGGGTTGTCAGATGAACGAGCTGGACAGCCAACGCATGGTCGGACAATTGATGCAACAAGGTGTGCTCCCGACGCGCCGGCCGGAAGACGCCGACGTCATCCTTCTCAACTCGTGCAGCGTACGTGAGAAGGCGGAGCAGAAGGTGTACTCCCGGCTTGGCGAGTATCGGCTGCTCAAGAAGGAGCGATCCGAGCTGGTGATCGGTTTGTGTGGCTGCGTCGCTCAGCAGGAGGGCGAGCGGGCGCTCAAGCGGGTTGCGGATCTCGATTTCGTCATGGGCCCCGCTCGCGTCTCCGAGATCAACGCGCTCGTCTCCGCCGCGCGGTCGGGGGAGCGGACGGTCGCCACGGGATTCCCGGCGGACCGTCCGTATGAGTTCGATGCCATCTCTCGCCAGGGTGAGTACAAAGGGATGGTGACGATCATCGAGGGATGTAACAAGACCTGCACTTTCTGCGTCGTCCCGAAAACGCGAGGGCCCGAACGCAGCCGGCGCATACCGGAGATCCTCGCCGAGGTTCGCCATCTGATCGACTTCGGCTTTCGGGAGATCGAGTTGCTCGGCCAGACGGTAAATCACTGGCGCGATCCGGAGAGCGGCCAGGATTTCGCGGATCTACTTGGCGCCGTGGCAACCGAACCAGGCGTGGAGCGCTTGCGGTTCGTGACCTCGTACCCGCGCGATTTCTCACCGCGGATGGTCGAGCAGATCGGGCGCCATCCGAACATCTGTCCCTATCTCCACCTGCCCGTGCAATCGGGGAGCGACCGCCTGCTCAAGCGCATGGGAAGGGGCTATACCCGCGCGGACTACATGGGCCTGGTTCGCCAGCTCCGCGCGGCACGCGAGGATCTCGCGCTTTCCACCGACATCATCGTCGGGTTTCCCGGAGAGACCGAGGAAGACTTCGCTGAGACCGTCCGGCTCGTCGAGGAGGTCCGCTTTGCCGTGGTGTTCGCGTTCTGCTACTCGGAGCGTCCCGGAACGGCGGCGCCGCGCCTCGACGGCAAGGTCGATCCCGCCGTCGCGAACGAGCGCTTGCAGCGCCTCTTCGCAGTACAGGATCGCATCCAGCGGGAGCTCAACCAGGAGCTCGTCGGCCGCCGATTCGAAATCCTGGTGACCGGCTGGGGAAAGACGCCGGGCACGCAGACGGGCCGAACCTCGTGCCATCGGATCGTCCACTTTCCGACCGCGAGCTCTCCGGTACCGCTCGGCCAGACGACCTGGGTCGAGATCGAAACCGCCTTTCCCCACAGCCTGACCGCGCGCCGCCTCGTCGACGCCGCCGCGTAGTTTTCCGCGCTTCCCATTCCTTCATTCTTCCGTGGATAAAGAGCACCGGGCCTTCCCAGGCCCGGGCTTGACCTGCTCTTTCGACGCGCCCACAATCGAATCATGAGCGAGAACGACGACGCCCGGCCCGATCCCGTTCCGATGATCGTCACGGGGCTGATGCTCGATGCTTCCTCGAACGTGCCCATCGTCATCCTTCGCGATCTCGATCGCACGCTCTTCCTGCCGATCTGGATCGGTGCCGCGGAAGCGCAAGCGATCGCTTTGCGGTTGGAGGGAATGGAAACGCCGCGTCCTCTGACGCACGATCTCCTCCTAAGGGTTTGCGAGCAGCTCGGAGCGAAAGTGAACCGCATCGTCGTGAGCGACCTACGCGAAGGGACGTTCATCGCGGAGATTCACATCGGCTCGGCGGAGTCCCCCCGAATCGTCGACGCCCGTCCGAGCGATGCCATCGCCCTGGCACTTCGGGCTGAGGCACCCATCTTCGTGCGGCAATCCGTCCTCGACCAAGCCCAGGTGGTGGCAGCCAGTCAGAACCCCGAAGAGGACGCCGAACGGATACGACGAATCCTTGAGGAGATGAACCCGAACGAGCCCGGTCGCTACACCATGTAAACTGCGGCCAACCCACTGATTTTCAATCGTTTAGATGGATTGTCGGCGCGCCGACATGGAGCAGTGGGGGAGACGGGAGGAGAGCTTGACCCTGTCTATCCCAGCCCATACACTGCGCCGCGATGATCCTAGCTATAACCAATCAGAAGGGTGGCGTCGGAAAGACGACCACCGCCATCAATCTCGCCGCGGCCTTGGCATCCAAGGGCTTGCGCACCCTGCTCGTCGACCTCGATCCCCAAGCGAACAGCTCGATGTCCTTCCTCGATGTCCATGGCCTCGAGGGAACGATCTACGACGTCCTCACCGAGCCGAACCGGGAAATTCAGGACATCGTCCGCCCGGCGGACCGAATTCCGAACCTGATGCTGGCTCCATCGGCGATCTCTCTCGCGAAGATCGAAGCGAAGCTGATCGGCGAGATTGACGGGCACTACCGGCTGAAAGACAAGCTGCAGAAGGTGCAGGACCAATACGAGTACATGATCATCGACACGCCGCCCACCCTAGGCATCATCACTGTCAACGCGTTGGTGGCCGCAACGCACGTACTGGTGCCGATCCAAGCGAGCTACTTCGCCCTCGAGGGAACGGATGACTTGCTCGAAACGATCGACAAGATCAAGCAACGGGCGAACCCGGAGCTGCAGATCCTAGGAGCGCTCATCACGCTCTACGACAAGCGAACCCTGCTCGCAAAGGACATCCACGAGCAGATCCAGCGAGTGTTCGGTCTCAAGGTGTTCGAGACCGTCATCACCAAAAGCGTAAGGCTGGAGGAGAGTCCCGCCTACCGCGAATCGATCTTCACGTTCGCTCCCAAGTCGACGGGGGCCTACGAGTACTACCGCCTTTCCGAGGAGGTCTTGAGTCGTGTCTGAGCCTGTAACCGATCGGAAACGCGGCCTACCTCTGCGGGTGAAGATGCGCCACGACACCCACTTCGTGGAGGAGCTCGCGGTTCGTCACGAAACGCCGGTGGGGAAGATGGCCCCCTTGTCTGCGATCGAGACGGATCCGAAACAGCCCCGCTCGGTCATGGGCGATCTCGATGACTTGGCGGCTTCGATCCGGGAAAAAGGGGTCCTCGAGCCGATCCTCGTCCGTCCTCGCCGGAGCGCGGCACTCGATGCACCGAACGGTCCGCTGTACCGGATCATTTCGGGGGAACGGCGCTACCGCGCGGCCCAACAGGCCGGCCTCTACGAGGTCCCGATTATCGAGATGGACGTCTCCGAGGATGAGGCTCTCGAGATCGCCCTCATCGAGAATCTCCAGCGGAAGGACCTCACGCCGTTTGAAGAAGCCGAAGGCTATCGGGCCTTGGCCGAGCTGCACGACTACACCCACGAAGAGATCTCGGAGGCGGTCGGGAAGTCTCGAACGGTAATCACAGAGAGTCTCTCGCTCCTCCAAATGCCGGCGAGCGTCCGCGATACCGTCCAAGCCCTTGGGATTCAGTCAAAGTCGCTCCTGCTCGAAGTGCTGAAGGCCGGCGATGAGGCCGAGATGATCCAGATGCTCGAGCAGGTCTCTCGGCAGGGTCTCAGCCGTGACGACCTGCGTCGGCGCCTGCGGAAGGAAAAAGGGCGGCCATCTCGGAGAAAGCCATACATCTTCAAGTTCCGCGCGCCGGACAAGACGTTCAGTCTCGCCTTGACGTTCCGCCAGTCCGAAGTCGAACGCGGGGATCTGATTCGGGCTCTGGAACAGATCCT
Source organism: Thermoanaerobaculia bacterium (assembly GCA_044226625.1). Lineage (GTDB taxonomy): Bacteria > Acidobacteriota > Thermoanaerobaculia > Multivoradales > UBA5704 > DASYKS01. The sequence continues at coordinate 162,024 of JBGAGQ010000002.1, read as the reverse complement.
GGTCGATCTTCGAAACACCCAGAAGAAAAGTTAGCGGCGCTCCGCAAGGAGCGTCGGCGGTTTGTCCACTCCGGGGCCCGGCAAGGTACCCAGCTAAGGGCCGGCCCCGATCGGCTGTCAGATGGCCGGCCGGCAGAGGCGAAGTGGGCAGGACGGTATTCGCCGAGTTCCGAATCCTAGAACGGCAGCGCGTGGACTCAGTGGACTGAACGTTGGGCGACCTTCGGCTAGACCCGAAGACGCGTCGCCTAGCGGCCGGCAATCACCCGCAGTATTTATCCCGATAAGATCGATTATGTGAACCTGCATCGCGGTAAGTGATCGCTGGCCCGAATCGGATCCGGATGATTGTCTCTGCGCGTTGGTTGGCTCAGGAGGGTTCCCATTCCGCGGCGAGATCCTCGTCTTCCTCCAGACGTAGTCTCGCGAGAATCGCTCCCGACGGAATCTCGACCTCGAGTCTCCGTGAGATCCACAAGAGCAAGTTCTCACTGGAAGGAATCTCCCCTCCTTCGCCGAACTCCGGCAGCGCGAAGTTCAGGTGTTGGTGGTCCAGGACGTCCACCACCGTCTTCTGGACGACCCGGTCGAGCGCGCCGAGATCAAGCACGAAACCGGACCGCGGGTCGACCGGCCCCTCAACCGTGACGTAGAGCTTGTAGTTGTGGCCGTGTCCCGGGAGGTTCGCGCACTTACCGAAACGCTCGCGGTTTTCCTCCTCGGACCAATCGGGGCGGCGATAAAGGTGGCTCGCGCTGAAACGGAAGCGTCGTTCGAGACGGATGGCCATCGCGGGAGGAACCTCCTTGTTGGTTGCTGGCGAGATCGGTAGGGCGCGCGCTGGGAACGATTCTGTGAGCCCGGTCGTCTCGGGAGCATCACAGCGAGACGGCGCGAGGCCACCTTCGGTCCCATCGAGCCCGTATAATGCCCGGCGTGCGCCGCCTCGATCGCTACGTTCTGAGGGAAATCCTCGGGCCTCTCGTCCTCGGTTTTCTAGTCTACACGTTCATCCTTCTGCTCCGGTTCCTGTTCCAGTCCGCGGACATGATCATCCGGCGCGGCCTCCCTTGGTCGACGGTTGGCGAGCTGTTGCTCGTGACCCTGCCGAACATCGTCGTGCTTACGATCCCGATGTCGCTCCTTTTCGGGATCTTGATCGCGGTCGGCCGCCTGGCATCGGACAGCGAGCTCGTGGCGATTCGGGCGAGCGGCATCGGCCTGTCCCGACTTTACCGACCGATTCTCACGCTCGCGGGCCTGCTCACGGCAATCAACATCGTGCTGATGATCTACGCCTTGCCTTGGGGCAACCACTCGCTCCAACAGATCCGCCTCGAGATCCTGACCCGGAGCGTGTCCCAGCAGGTGCAGCCGCGGATCTTCTCCGAGGACTGGCAAGGCAAGGTCCTCTATGTCTTCGAGGCTCCGGCGAACGAATCGAGATGGAAAGGGGTCTTCATCGCCGAAGCCGGCTCGGGCTCCGAAGACAACCAGGTGACGACCGCCGAGTGGGGTGAGGTGAAGGTCGACCAGCAGGGCGAGCGGGTCGTGCTGGAGCTCACCAACGCCACGCGGCAGAAAGTAAACCTGTCCTCCCCTACCCGCTTCGAGGTAAGCCGGAACAAGAAGCTCGAGCTGATCCTGGAAGACCAGTTCATGACCAACCAGCGGGCCAAATGGGCGGTCTCGAAGGGGGTCCGGGAGCTGACGCTCAAAGAGCTGTCCCGCCTCGCCCGCGATCGGAGCGCCGCGGACGAACAGCGGAATCTCGCTCGGGTCGAGACCCACAAGAAGTTCTCGATTCCCGCGGCGTGCCTGGCGTTCGCCTTTATCGCGTTGCCGCTGGGGATCAACAACCGGCGCGGCGGGAAGGGCTCCGGCTTCGCGATGTCGATCGCCGTCCTCGCCTTCTATTACATCCTGCTGTTCAACGGCGAGGAGGCCGCACGTTACGGCCGGATCCCGGGCTGGGTCGCCATGTGGAGCCCGAACCTGATCCTGACCGCCGTCGGCATTTTTCTCCTCATCCGCAGGAACCGCGACAAGAGCCTGCTGTTCTCTCGTTTCGATCGTTGGATCCGGCGTGACGTCTGGGGGGGAATCCTGCGTATCCGCTCGCTTCGAAAGCGCCCGGTGTCGGCCGCTCCCCTGCTTCCCGAGGAAGCCCTTGGCGGGCGGGCGGGCGTGGCCACCGCGAGGAGCGTCGACGATCGCGGCGTGGTCCTACGCATTCCCCGCCTTCGCCTGCTCTTCCCAAACCTGATCGATCGGTATGTGGTCCGAATCTTCCTGATCGTGCTCTCGATCGTGACCGCGTCCGGCATCTCGCTCTACGTGATCGCCGACCTGACCGAGAGGATCGACGAGATTCTGAAGAACAAGATCGCCAAGGGCCTGGTCTTCTCCTACTACAAGTACATGTCGCTCCAGATCTTCTACGACATCGCACCCGTCGTGATCCTGGTGACGACGTTGATGACCTTCAGCCTCCTGTCGCGCACCAACGAAGTCACGGCCGCCAAGGCGCTCGGGGTGAGCCTCTATCGGCTGGCCCTGCCGGTCATCGTCTCGGCGCTGGTCATCTCCTCGTTTTGTGCCTATTTGGAGACCCAGGTCCTTCCGGCCTCCAACGAGCGCGTGGCCCAAATGCGCGACAAGATCAACGGCAAGGAGACCGTGCGAACCTATCGGCGCGCCGACCGCCAGTGGCTGTTCGGTCACGGGCGCTTCATTTACAACTACTCCTACTACGACCCGCGAAGCCACACCCTCCAGCGGTTGCACGTCTTCGACTTCGACTCGAATCACGAGATGGTCCGGCGCCTCTATGCCGAGAACGCGACCTACGCCGGCCATGGTAATTGGGTCTTCGAAAACGGGTGGGCGCGCATCCTCTCGCACGGCAGCGTTGCAAACTACACCCGCTTCCGGGGCAAGCGGACCGTCGCCTTTCCCGAGACACCCGAGTACTTCGACGCCGAGATTCGGCCGCCCGAGCAGATGACCTACGGCGAGCTGCGATCGTACATCCGGGAGCTTAAAGGGAGTGGCCAAGCCGTACCCGAGCTCGAAGTTCAGCTCTACAACAAGCTTGCCTTCCCGGTGATCTCCTTGATCATGGCGGTCGTGGCTCTGCCTTTCGCCTTTCGGATCGGCCGCCAGGGAACTCTCTATGGGATCGGTGTCTCCATCGTTCTGGGGATCGTCTTCCTTGCCGTCTTCGCCTTTTTCAAGACGCTCGGCGAAGCCGGTGCCATCCCGCCTGCCGCCGCGGTCTGGAGTCCTAGCGCTCTCTTCTCGCTGCTGTCGAGCTATCTGTTTCTGGGAGTCCGCACGTAATCCGGCGCTCGAACGCCGGATTACCCTGCTTCAGGCTTTGCCCCCGTGCGATGTCCGCGGGGGGCGGGGTCCTATCTGGTCCTAGCTCGCCTCGGACGTCGCTTCGTCGCCGACCTCGAAGACCAAGTCGGGGTTGCTCCGAGAGCGGCGCAGGAACGAGGACACCTGCCGTACCAAGGCCACCTCGGCGCGCTGCTGGTCGGCAGCTAGCTTGAGCAAGGCGATGGCCGCGATCGCCTCGCGGTGGATCGACCGAGCGACGAAGATGGTGAGCACTTCCTCGGCGATGTGCTGGACTTCGGCCGCGCGGCCCTGGCGCGCGAGCAGGCCGGCTAGATCGAGCGAAACGAGCGCGCCGTCATAGTCGAGCGAGAGCTCGGCGAACGAGCGGCGAACTTCGAGAAACGCTACCTCGGCTTGCTCCAGACGGCCAAGGCCCGCGGCAACCTGCCCCTCGAGCCACCTCATCCTTAGCAGGTTCATCCGATCCCCCGCCTGGAGGTAGAACGGGCGGGTATGGAAAAGCAAGGCGAAGGCTTCCCGGTAGCGCTCGCTTTCGCAGAGCGCCCAGATCAGGTTGTGGCGGGCGGCGAGGAAGATGCGCGGTTCCTCCTTGGGATCGAGCAGCTCCAGCGCGCGGCGCAAGATGGAGATCGAGGAGACGAAATCCCCGACCTCGGAGATGACGGTCGCCTTCTGAGCATAGGTTCGCCCGAGCAAGTGCCTTTGGCCCAGGCTCTGATAGATCGAGATCGACCGATCGAACAACTCCAGCGACTCGCTCCACCTCCGCTGATCGCGGCGTAGAGAAGCTTTGAGGCTGAACAGGCGCGCCTCGTCGAAGATGCCAATGCCGGCGGAATCGGCGAGCAGATCTTCGGCGCTGACGAAACAGCGCTCGGCGACATCGTGATTGCCGAGAATTCGGTTCGCGTTGCCCGCCTGCGCCCAAGCACGGCTCTCCAGGTGGCGCCTGGGGTCGGCGTCCTTCGCGTCGTCGGGCACCGACTGCGAAATCTCGATCGCCAGCTCGGCCAGCTCCAGAGAGCGAGCCGGATCCTTGAAGCCTCGGTCGTGGCTGGCCTTGATCATCTGTTCGCAAAGCGCACGATTCTTGAACTTAGAGCTGTTGCGCAGCATGAGTCGCTGCCGCTGAATGGGATGCGGCTCGAGCTGCGCGAGCAGCTCCTGCGCTTGCGCTCGCTCGCGGGCAAGCTGCTGCTCCACCCGCTCCACCCGCCGAAAGACTCGATCGAGAACCTCGTCGTATCGGGCGTCGAGAGCTGGGTCGATGGGCAGCGAGGTCGTGCTCGGCTGCGTGTTTTTCCACGCGGCGCCCGCCTCGCGCTGGCACTCCAGGCAGCCGGACAATAGATGCCGTAAAACACGACGGCTTTCGGAGGCTGGAAGCTGCGCCAAGAGGAACCGCTCCAGAACCTCTCGGCTCGGATGATCGGTAATCTCGTTCATATTTTTTTCCGACCCAAACCAGCGATGAGTAATTGACGGGTAAGCAGCGAAAGACAGCGCGTCGTGATTTTGCTCATGCTCGAGGTCCGGTAACCCAAACGTGCAGCGACTTCGGGGGGCTCATATCCAAGCCCATAACGCAAGCTCAGCAGGGCGCGGCAGCGTCGGGGCAAGGTCTCGATCACGGCCGAGAGATCCCGCCGGAGGTCATGGTCCTCCTGCTCGGGCGACGCGGGCTGCGCGATCCATTCGAGCACGGTGGAATCGACCGAGTCATACAGCCTTCTTCGTTGGTCGCGCCAATACAGGAGACATTTGTTCTTGACGGTACCGATAAGCCAGGCCTGGGGATCTCGGACGGAGCCCAGGCGATAGAGCAAGGCCAAGAGGGCCTGTTGCACGATGTCTTCGGTGTCGTCCGGAGGGATCCGATAACGACAGAAGATAACCTTGAGGCGTGGACGTGCTTCTTCGAGAAACGTTTCGAGCGACGTTTCGATAAAAATTTCGTCGAGTGCGATCATCGACAGCGCTCACCAAATTTCTGACTCTGGGGAAAGGTACACCTTTCCCGTGCCAAAGTCCAGGCGAGACACCGGGATTTGGAGCGTAACCGCGCGCGACGCGGCGCTGGCAGGCCAGCCTTTCGGCTAGTTGCTCGCTGGAGCCGTCCTTCCGTCTGCATCGATTTGGATCCCAGCCTCCGATTTCGGAGCGATCGGTTCGATGCCGGTTTGCGAAGCAAGTCTCCTGCCACCCAGTCCCAGAGCGTCACCGATAGGCGCCAAGCGGTCGATCAGCTGGTTCCACAAGCCGGAAAGCCAGGACGACTCGATGGCGATTTCGCGCACACCCGCGGCGGCCTGGGCCTGGGAGACCGCAGGGACGGCGAGGGTCGAGACGAGGGCCAGCGCGGTGACGAAGGGGGCGATACGTCGGGACATGGTGTTCTCCTTGGGAAATGCGGATTAGCCCGCAAAGATCTCTAAGACCTAGGTTACCGTTCGGGGGCTCGAGAGGGACATTTCGCCGCGAATCGTGACGAAAAGGTCCGAAAAGACCGATTCTTCAGGTCTCGGAGCCGAGCTCGACGGTTGCTGCCAGCGGCTGCGCCAGAAGTTGCGAAGCGAGCGCAGAAATACAACGTCGGGTGACCTTCCGGATGCTCGAGCGACAATACCCGGTGCGTTCGGCGGTCTCGGCGGCCGAGCATCCGAGCTGGTAGCGTAGGCGCAGCAGATTTCGGCACCGGTCGGGCAGATTGGCCACCAGCGCCTGGAGGTCGACGCGCAGGTCGATGCCCTCTTGTAAGGAGGGCTGGACGTCTGCCAGGAGCTCCAATACCACTCCATCGACCAGATCCCAAAGGCGAGACCGACTCTTGCGCCAGTAGATGATGCAACGGTTGGCAAGAGTTGCAAGAACCCAGGCCTCGGGGTTGGAGACGCTACCCCATTTGGTGACCAGTATCAGGAAGGTTTCCTGGATAAGGTCATCGGCGTCCTGAGGAGGAATCCGATAGCGGGAGAGAATCTTCCGAAGGCGCGGGCGGACCTTGTCGATGAGTTCTTCGAATGCGGCCTCGGACCGCGAGTCGAGTTCGGAGCCGGACATTGCGTAGGTACAGCGTGTAAACCAAAGTTACATTATCAGGAGGGGGGCATTTTGTCTAGGCGATCGGACGGGCCTCTCCCGGGGATTCCCGAGAGTCTCAAACGTACGTCGGACCGCCACGCATCTTCCGGCCGGAAGGGCGCGCCGCGATTCTCCGGGGAGTGCGCGAAGGAACTTTGGAGAAGAACTGGCGAGACGAGTCGATCAAAGAGAATCGCGGAGGCGGACCCCGGGATCCTTGCGGCACTGGCGAAGATAGTCAGAAAGCTCCTGCACCAGTCCCAAGGTGACCCGGTCCATCTTCGCCGCTTTCTGGAAGACGATCAACGCGGCGAGCGCCTCGCGATGCACCTCGCGCGACTGGAAGCTGGGCAACATCTCGGCCGCGAGCGTACGCATTTCTTCGGTTCGCCCTTGGCGCGCGTAGACGCCGGCAAGGTCCAATCCGAGCAGAGCAGAGTCGTAGCCGAGGCCGAGCTCCGCCAGCTCTGCGCCGACGGAACGGAGCAAAGCTTCCGCCTCCGTCAGTCGACCCTGATTCTGGGCGACCTTCGCCTCCAACCAGCGGAGACGAAGCAAGTTCATGCGATCGCCGAGGCCCTCGTAGAGCGGACGCGTCGCCTCGAGGAGGGCCACGGCCTCGTCCAACCGCCCCCCTTCGATCAGGTATACGATCAGGTTGTGGTGCGCGGCCACGAAAAGCCGCCGATCCGAGCGAGGATCAATCCCGCGGATGCCCTCTCGCAAGCACTCGATCGCTTCGTCCGTCCTGCCGGACGTCCCAAGCACGATTCCCTTCTTCACCGCCGCGCTTGCGATCAGCGGCGCGTCTTCGACCCGGTGAGCCATCGCGACGACACGATCGAGCGTCTTGATCGCTTCGGGAAAACGGCGCTGGTCCGCAAACAGCGAAGCCTTCAACAGCAGTAAACGCGCCTTCTCGACGGGATCCCCGGTTCCCCTCTTGAGGGAACGCTCGGCCCGGAGGAAGCTCTGGCCGGAAGCTCGAAGGTCCGAACCGATCCGCTGAGCATTGGCGAGCACCCCCCAGGCGCGGGCGCGAAGATCTGCGACCCGGGCATCACCATAGGCGCCGACGGACAGGTGCTCCGAGAGCCGAACGCCGAGCTTAGCGAAGTCGAGGCTACGCCCGGGATCCTTGAACCCGAGGTCCTGCGCGCGATCGAGCAGCGCGCACGCGAGCGACCAAGTCCAAAATCTCTGGCTGTTCGTAAGCAGGAGAAGCTGACGCTCGAAAGGATGCGCCTCGAGCTCACACAGGAGCTCCGGAGTCTCACGTCGTTCGACTTCGAAATCAGCTCGCGCGCCGAGAAACGCCATGCGCGCCTTGTCGAACGCGCCGTCGTAATTCGCCGGCGCGACCTCCGAGCGTCCCACGGAAAATACCGGAGGCAATGCGGCCGCAAGAGAGCGGGCACAGCGGCGACAACCGGACAGTAGATGGCGCACCACCTCGCGGTTCTGAGGGCGCGAGAGCCTGGCGCGGCCAAAGCTCACCAGCTGCTCGTTCGAAGGGTGGCGCTCAATCATCGGTCTGCTCCTGGCTGAACCCGACGGCCACGAGCTGCCGCGTGAGCGCCGCGAGACATCGGTTGGTCACCTTTCGAATGCTCGAAAGCCGGTACCCCATCTGCTCGGCGACCTCGCTCGGGCCATATCCAAGACCGTAACGCAGCTTGAGCAGCGACCGGCATCGCGCCGACAGGTTGCCCAGCACCCGGTTGAGGTCGAAGCTGAGCTCGGCCTTCTCCTGATCCGGAGAGATCGGCGTGGCGACCAAGTCGAGGATGGCGGTGTCCACCGCATCGCAGAGGCTCGACCGGCGCTTGCGCCAATACATGATGCACTTTTTCTTGAGAGTACCGACCAACCAACTCTCCGGGCTACGGATCTGCTCCCACTTGTAGAGCAGCGTCAGCTGCGCGTCTTGAAGGATGTCCTCGGCGTCCTCGGGCGGGATTTCGAAATGCCGAAGGACGCGCTCCAGCCGTGGCCGCGACGCGAGCAGGAGCTGGTTCAAGCTGTCTTGAAGCTCGGGTTGTTGGAGGTAAGTCATTGCTGCCGCGACCCTCGAATGAGCTATTCGAAGGGTACCATCGTGCCGCAGGTCTGTCTAGGATGCGGAACCCCGTATTCCCTTGGGGCCGCGCCGACTACGGCGGGGCCTCTCGCATTCCGCTCAGGCGTGTCGCAGGGGGAGCGACGGCGCGCTCTTCGGACGCTTCATTTCGAGCACGCGCAGTTTCTTCGAGAGCCCCACTCGGCTGATCTTGAGCTCTCGCGCCGCGGCCGAGACATTCCAGCCGTTGGTGTCCAGGACGCGCGCGAGGAGGCTTCGCTCGATCTCCCGCGCTCGCTGCCGCAGACTCGAGGTCGACCGCCCTGTGCGCGCCGAGGCGTGGAGGTCCGGCGACAGCGCGGAGGGCCGGATCTCCTCTCCGGCGGGCGTCAAGAGGAGCGCGCTCGCCAGCTCATGCCGCAGCTCCCGGAGATTCCCGTTCCAGGGGTGTCCGAGAAGTAGGTCGATCGCCTCGGCGCTCATCCCCCGAACCCCTTTGCGATACCGGGTGGACAGCTCGACGAGGATCCGCTCCACCAAGACCGGCAGGTCCTCCAGCCGCTCCCTCAAGGCCGGCACGGCGACCTCGAAGCTCGACAGGCGGCCGAGGAGGGAGCGCAGGAAGAGACCGCGGCGTACCTCGAGATGCAGATCTCGGCTGGTCGTGGCGATCACCCGCGGCCCCCGGGAAGAGAGCAGACGGAGCAACCGACGTTGCGCGGCGCCCGACAGGTCGCCCACCTCCTCGATCGCCAGGAGCGACGGGGGCAGGTCCCGGCGGTCGCTCATCAGGCGCGAGCAGAGCCGCTCGTCGAAGGCGTCGGCGGAGATCGCGGCCCAACCGGAATCCGCACCGCACAGCTCATACAGCATGCGCGCCGCAAGGCTCTTTCCCGAACCGGTCTCGCCGCAGATCAAGACCGGATCGAGACCTCGGCTCGCGAGATCCAAGTGGTCGACCAGCCGGCGGATCGCGAGGCTCGAACCGAGAAAATCCGTCGGCACGCCGACATCGCGCAACGAGGGACGAACCGGAGGGCGAAGTGGAGCTCGAAGAGAGATTTCGATGGGTAAAAGCGTCATGACGGCCCCAAGGAACCCGCCGGAGACGACACCTCTTCCCAGACGGCTAGGGTCCCGAAGGCCCCACCGGAGAGAGGAAGCTCCGCACCGCGAGTTCATTTAGTTGGGTGCGCACCGCCCTTGGAACGTGACATCGCCGGGCGGACGTGGTTTTGAGCGCTCGGCGAGACCGACTCTCGGGAGACGTCTAGACGGCGACGACGTGCTCGTGAGCGTGGTAGCTGCTCCGAACCAGGGGCCCCGATTCGCAGTGACCGAACCCGAGCGAAAGCGCGAATTGGCGGTGCTCGGCAAATTCCTCGGGAGTCACCCACCGGTCGACCGGCAGGTGCTTGGTAGTCGGCTGGAGGTATTGGCCGAGAGTCATGACCTCGACGCCGGCCGAGCGGATGTCTCGAAGCGTCGCCTCGATCTCGGCTCGATCCTCCCCCAGTCCGAGCATGATGCCGGTCTTGATCGATCCCCCGAAGCGCCCCGCGGCTTTCCGGTCCGCCGCGTCGGCGAGCAGCCCAAGCGAGCGGTCGTACCGGCTGCCCGGACGCGCCTTACGGTAGAGGCGCGGTACCGTCTCCATGTTGTGCGAAAAGACTTGCGGCTTGCCGGCGAGCACGACGTCCAAGGCGTCCGGCACACCGCGAAAATCGGGGGTAAGAACCTCTACCGCCACACCGGGCGTCCTTCGGTGGATCGCCGTAATGACCGCGGCAAAATGTCTCGCTCCCCCGTCCGGAAGGTCGTCCCGGTCGACGGAGGTGATTACGGAGTGTCGGAGCCCCATGACCTCGATCGCCTCGGCGACGTGATCCGGCTCTTCTGCGTCCACGCCCGAAGACGGGCGTCCCGATGTAACGGCGCAGAATCCGCAGCGCCTGGTACATACGTCGCCCCGCCAAGCGGATGCGCAACCACTCTGGCCGACCTTGCCGTCCCCGGGATTCCACCCCGGTTCGCAGCGAACCGCCGATTTGAACTAGAGTCTCGCTCATAAGTCCTCTACTCTATCCGGACTTGCCCGACCCATCCCGCCCCCGACAGCCCGAATGAGATCTCTTCGCGTTTTCGCGCTCTGCGTTTTCGCGACCGGCGTTTCGGTCGCCCGGCCGAGCTTCGGCGGCGTCCTCGATTCCGGCAATTGCCGGTTGGACGACCAGCCGGCCGCAACCCTCCTCTTCCCCTATTTCCGGGTCGATCTCGCCCATCCGGACGGGGCGTCCACGCTGCTCACGATCGGCAACGCGTTCTCCTCCGCTGCGCAGGCGCGGGTCGTGCTCTGGACGGATTGGGGGGTGCCAACCCTCGCTTTCGACATCTACCTCACCGGCTTCGACGTACAGTCCATCAACCTGCGCGATCTCTTCCAGGGACAACTCCCGCAAACGGGCCCCGGTGTGAGCCCCAAGGGACCGTTCTCCCGCGATACGCCGCTCGGAGAGGGGTGCCAGGAGCTCGACGCCGCAAATCTCGGTGAGATCGACGTCGCCCGCCTGGTCGCTGCACACACCGGCCGCCCGATCCCGCTCACAGAACCGCCGACCTGCGCGGCGAGCCCTGGGGACGGCGTGGCGATCGGCTACGTGACCGTCGACGTGGTGAACCGCTGCTCCCCACCCTCTGTCCTCGCGTCGAAAAACACGCCGGTCGATCCGCTCTACTTCTCCGCGGGCGGACGCGGGCTCGCGGCCGACGCCAACGTCCTCTGGGGAGATTCGATCGAGGTCGACCGTGCCCACGGTTACGCCTCGAGCGAAAACGCCGTTTCGATCGTCGCCGACCCGACCTTCTTCCGCCCCGGGGATTACACGTTCTACGGACGCTACGTCGGTTTCGACACCCGCGACGACCGGGCGCCGCTGTCCGGACTGTTCCAGGCGCGGAGCCTCGACGCCGGCCGTTTCGGCGGCGGTACGGAGCTCGTCGTCTGGCGGGATACGCGGGAGGCTGCCCCCGCGCCGCGGCCTTGCGGCACCACACCTCGATGGTCTCCTCTGGGCGAAGCGCAGATCGCTTTCTTCGACGAGGAGGAGAACCCCCTCTCGATCGGCACGAGCAATGCCTTTCCGAACGCCGTGCAGAAGGTCGCCATCGGCGGCGCGTCCCTTCCGACCGACGCGCCGTCCGGCTGGGCCATGCTCGACCTCTGGCATGCCAACCTCACCCACGCCCAGGCCTGGGTGGGCGTGCGGATGAACGCCGGGGGCTACTGGGTCGCGCACCGCGCGATTCGCGCCGACGATCTCTGCGAGTTCGGCCCGTAGCGATTTCTACATCGTCACGTCGAGAGCGACGTCCAAGTTCGGCGCGCTGTGGGTGATCCAGCCGATCGACAGGAGATCGACGCCGGTCGACGCGACCTCGGCGGCCGTCTCGGGGGTGATGCCGCCCGAGGCCTCCGTGATCGCACGCCCCTTCGCGCGCTGGACCGCCTCTCGCAACAGAGGTAGAGGCATGTTGTCGAGCAGCACCGCTTCCACTCGGCAGGCGAGCGCTTCGTCGAGCTGATCGAGCGTCTCCACCTCGACCTCGATCTTCACCAGATGGCCAATCGCCGCTCGCGCCCGCTCGACCGCCGGCCGGACTCCGCCGGCGAGAGCGCGATGGTTGTCCTTGATCAAGATCGCGTCGTCGAGGCCGAAGCGATGGTTGCTTCCGCCCCCCATCCGGACCGCGATCCGCGCACCGTAGGGCGCCACCCGCGCCACGAGATCGCGGGTTGCCGTCGCGATTCCCGAGAGGTGGCCCAAGTAATTGAGCGCGGTTCTCTCGGCCGCGAGCACCGAGCGCCCCGCGCCGCGGACGATCGCGAGCGTCGTACCGGCTTCGGCGTCCGCTCCGTCCCAGGTGCCGGTGCCCGAGATCTCGATCGAAACGCTCGGGTCGAACAGACGAAACGCCGAGAGCCCGACGGCGAGTCCGGCGATCCGGCCCGCGCGGCGGGCGACGAGCAGCGCCTCCGCCTGGGCCTCGCCCGGGAGGACCGCGTCGCTGGTGAGATCGCCGGCACGTCCGAGGTCTTCGAGCAGCGCGGCGCGGACGTGCCCCTCGTAGAGCAGCGGCGGCAGCGGCGCCCGCAAGTAGGGCTCGGGCGGCGCCAAACCGGCGGCTAGCCTCCCCTCGTCGCCGCTCAACGCACGCTCCCCGCGGCTTGCAAGCCGGCGGTTGGAGGCCCTTCGACCTCGACGTGAACGGTCCCATCGAGCGTCAGCGTCGTCGCGAGATGAACCTGCCAGGTCGGATCCGGCTCCGGATAGTCGCTGCGATAGTGTCCCCCCCGGCTTTCGCGGCGGGCGAGCGCCGCGGCAGCGACCAGCCGGCCAGCGGCCAGAAGGTTTCGCGCCTCGCCGCCGAGATTCGGCAGCGAGAGGGCGAGCTCGTCCAGTCGAGCGAGCGCCGCGGTCAAGCCAGCCTCGTCGCGCACCAGACCCACCTTTTCCCACATCAGGCGACGTACCTCGGCGACGACCTCGGCGGTTCGCGTCTCGCCGATCCCCGGGGGAATGTCGACCGTCGCGGCGTGGGCATCGAGCCCAGGATGCCGACGGGTTCTCGCAACGCGCGGGCGGCGCAGATCTTCCGCCACGCGCGCGCCGAAGACGAGGGCTTCGAGGAGGGAGTTGCTCGCCAAGCGGTTCGCGCCGTGCGCGCCCGTCGCCGAGACCTCGCCGCAGGCCCAGAGTCCCGAGAGCGACGTTCGGCCCGACGCGTCCACGTCGATTCCACCCATGTGGTAGTGAGCGGCCGGCGAGACCGCGATCGGCTCGCGCCGCGGATCCAGGCCCTGTTTGCGACAGAGCTCGTACACCGTGGGGAATCGCTCGGGAAACGCCTCCCCTACCGCCTTCGTCGCATCGAGATAGACCGTGCGGCCGGATGCGAGCTGGCGCCAGATCGCCCGTGCCACCACGTCGCGAGGCGCGAGCTCGGCGTCCTGGTGCTCGGCCAGCATGAAACGCTCCCCGCGGTCGTCGATCAGGATCGCCCCTTCGCCGCGCAGCGCCTCGGTCAACAGCGGCATGGGATCGGCCCCGGCCGCGAGCGCCGTCGGATGAAACTGGACGAACTCGACGTCGACCAGTCGGGCACCGGCGCGCGCGGCCATGGCGAGGCCGTCGCCGGTCGATTCGATCGGGTTCGTGGTCCGGGAGTAGATTCGCCCGAGCCCGCCGGTCGCGAGCACGATCGCCGGCGCGGCATGAAGCACGAAGCGTCCGTCCGGATGCTCGGCGAACACTCCAGCGACCTCGCCGTCGACCACCGCCAGGTCGACTGCGAACGTCCGCTCGAACACGTCGACCTCGGGCGCCTGATCGACCGCTTGAGAGAGCGTCCGCACCATCTCGGCGCCGGTCGCGTCGCCGTGGGCGTGGAGAATGCGCCGCCGGCTGTGCGCCGCCTCGCGCCCGAGACTGAGGCGCCCTCCGGCGTCGCGATCGAAACGCGCGCCGAGAGCGAGCAGCGCCTCGACCCGCCGCGGGCCTTCGGAGGTGAGAATCGCCACCACGTCGGGATCGTTCAGACCCGCGCCCGCGGCGATCGTGTCCGCGGCGTGGAGCGCCGGGGCGTCGTCCGAGCCGACGGCGACCGCCACGCCCCCCTGCGCCCAGGCGCTCGAACCGCCCGCACCGAAGCGCGATTTGGTGATCAGATCGACGCGCAACGGCGAGCAGCCGAGCGCCGCGGTCAAACCCGCGATCCCGGTGCCGATCACGAGGACGTCGGTCTCTCGGACCTCGAAACCACCGGCCGCGCTCATCGGCTCTCCCGGCGACCGACCGCGAGCATCCGCTCGACCGCGAGGCGCGCCCTCGCGGCGATCTCGGGATCGACCTCGACCGCGGTGGTCATCGTCTCGAGCGAGTGGAGGATCTTCGGCAAGGTGATCCTCTTCATGTGCGGGCACAGGTTGCAGGGCCGGACGAACTCGACGTCCGGATGCTCGACCGAGACGTTATCGGCCATCGAGCACTCGGTCACCATCACCACCCGTTTCGGCTTTTCGGTACCGACGAAGCGAATCATCCCCGCCGTCGAGCCGACGAAATCAGCCTCCGCGAGGACCTCCTGCGGACATTCCGGATGCGCCAGGATCTGGAGCCCTTCGCCGTATCGCGACCTCAAGTCGCGGATCTGCCCGCCGGTGAATCGCTCGTGCACCTCGCAGTGGCCGCGCCAAAGGATCACTTCGACGTCGGTCTGACTCGCGACGTGCTGGCCCAGGTATTCGTCGGGTAGGAAGATCACCCGGGGCACGCCCAGCGACTCGACCACCGCGACGGCGTTCGCCGAGGTGCAGCAGATGTCGGTCTCGGCTTTCACCGCCGCCGACGTGTTCACGTAGGTGACGACCGGCACTCCGGGGTATTTCTGGCGCAGGAGGCGCACGTCCTCGGCCGTGATCGACTCGGCGAGCGAACAGCCGGCGCGCATGTCGGGGATCAGCACGGTCTTTTCCGGCGACAGGATCTTCGCCGTCTCGGCCATGAAGTGCACCCCGGCGAGGACGATCACGTCGGCGTCGGTTTTCGCCCCTTCTTGGGCCAAAGCGAGCGAGTCGCCGCAGAAATCGGCGACCCCGAAGTAGACCTCAGGTGACTGATAGTTGTGGGCCAGGATGACGGCGTTCCGCCGCTTCTTCCATTCCTGGATCGCCGCGACGTACGGCGCGTGAACCGGCCACTCGATCTCCGGGATGACGGAGCGAGCCCGGCTGAAGATCTCGGCGGTCGCGGCGGCGACCTCCGGAGTGTAGGCGAGAGTTTGCGGCGAGGAGTTTGCTGCGGCGCTGCTCGGGGCGAGCGGACCTTGGTTCATCGAATCTCCATTATGCTCGTCGTGAGCATATTAACGACCCGAAAAAAGCCGGCGGCGCCGGCCCATGGATATCCTAGACGTGAGCATAACTCCGCGTCAAGCGAACGATACGGTGCGGCCACGCTGTCGTCGCTTGCAAAAAGCCTACCCTCTTCCTCCGCTCGTTCCGTGAGCCTCAGCACACGCGCTCTCCGCCCCGGGTTTCGAGGCGTATGCGGCGTCGCCCAAGTCCGGACCTCCCCGTGGAGGATTGTTTGAGGACATTTCGCAAACCGGCTCGGGACTCGCATATTTCTCTCCGCGCCAAGGAGATTTCGCGAATCGGCGCGCATGAGAAGCCTGCCCGCCGAAAGAGAAACTCTTCGCCGCCGCATCTCGGCCTGCCTCCGGGGAAAATGAACGTGGCGGAGCCCAAAGTCGGCCTGCCTCGCGGAAGCGCTCCTGGGCACGGCCCCAGTTCGGGTCGCCTCAGTGGAGAGACAGCGCGGCAGCGCCCAGAGTCACGCGGCTTTCCCGATTTCCGCCCGAGAATCCGAAAAATTTACCTTCCACTACCCCGTCGGAGCGTGGCAGAGGTCAAAGTCGCGCGGAATTTCAGGATGACCACGCAGAAATCCCAAAAGTTCACGCTGCACTGCCCAGTCACGACGTGACAATCCCCAAAGTCAGGCGGGTAAACCGCTCCGCCCAGCAAAAATTCACCAGCGCAACGCCGCGACGCGGAGAGCGAACTTAGAATTCGGAATGCCAAGCCGAAATGACGCGGCGCAGCCCAAGAATTTCGGAGCGCCGCCCTCGGGTGCGGTGTGCCGCCTTCAAATTTCGGAGCGCGGCGGCGAAATTTCGGCGTACCGAAGCACCCAGGCCTGTGCCAAGGTCCAATTTCGGCCAAGCCGCGAAAAACCCTGCGCGTCAGGCCTTGAAGAGTGGAGAACGCCCGGGCCTGCACCGAATCAGCCGTCTCGCCGGAGCGCGCTCTCGTGCCAACCGCGAAGGAGCAGCGACGACAGGCCGGCAAGCGCCGCCCAAATCGCTACCCCGGCCCCTGCAAGAAGCCCGAGCGCCGCGAACATTCGCGGGATCTGCAACGTGTATCCAGATTCCAGGATTCGGTAGGCGAGGCCCGTCTCGACGCCGCCGCTCCCGGCCACGAACTCCGCCACCACGGCGCCGACCAGGGCGAGACCGCCGCTGATCCGCAAGCCACCGAGAAAATAGGGCAGCGCGCCCGGCAGTCTCACGCGGCGGAAGGTCTGCCAGCGCGAGGCTCCGTAGAGCTTCATCAGATCGAGTAGGTTGTGGTCCGCGCTATTCAAGCCAAGGGTGGTGTTCGCGACGATGGGGAAAAACGCGACGATCGCCGCGCACAGGACGAGCGCGGTACGGACGTCGTGGATCCAGATCAATAGAAGGGGCGCGATCGCCACGATCGGCGTCACCTGCAAGACGACCGCGAGAGGATAGAAGCTCCGCTCGATCCAGCGCGACTGCGCAAGCAGGACCGCGAGCCCGCCGCCGAGGACGACCGCTGCGAGCAGCGCCTCCCCCGTCACGGCGAGGGTGACGAGGAGCGAGGGATAGAGAACGGACCAGCTCTCGCCTAGCGCGGTGGCGATCCGGAGCGGCCCCGGAAGGATGTATTCGGGGATCTCACGCCAGCGCACGATCCCTTCCCAAGCCGAAAGGAACGACAGCATCACGAGGAGCGGAAGCCCGAGGGCCTGGATCCTTCGAATCGCGACGCGTCCGTCGCGGCTCCGCTTCACCTCGCTCATGCCATCGCCTCAGCGAGCTTTGCCGAAACCTCTCGACAGAACGCGAGGTACTCGGGCGACTCTCGAAACGTCGCGTCGCGTGGCAGCGCGGGATCGATCGCCACCTCCCCGGCCACCCGTCCCGGACGATTCGAGAAGATCGCGATCCGGCTGGAGAGATAGACCGCCTCCCACACACTGTGGGTGACGAAGACGACCGTTAGGCCCTCCCCGCGAAAGAGCGCGAGCAATTCGTCGTTCAACCGCGTGCGGGTGATCTCGTCGAGCGCGGCGAACGGCTCGTCGAGCAGCAGCAGCCGCGGCGTCGCCGCAAGCGCCCGCGCGATCGAGACGCGCATCTTCATTCCGCCCGAAAGCTCGCGCGGCCGAGCGCGCTCGAAACCGGAAAGCCCCACGCGCTCGATCAGCTCGCCGACCCGGGCACGAATCTCCGCCGTCGACCACTTCAAAATCTGAAGCGGTAGGGCGACGTTTCCTTCGACCGTCGCCCAAGGCATGAGCGTCGGCTCTTGAAAGACGAAACCGATCGAAGAACTTCCGGGGCGTTTGGGAAGGTTACGCTCGACCGATCCATCCGACGGCTCGAGCAGCCCAGCGATCGATCGAAGCGCCGTGCTCTTGCCGCACCCGGAGGGCCCGAGCAGGCTCAGCCACTCCCCCGCTCGGACGTCGAGATCGAGGCCGGAGAGCGCGGTCACCCCTCCGGGAAAGCGCTGCGACACACCGGAGAGGCGGACGACCGGCTCGGCGTCAGCTCCGGCCGCGCTCGGCCCTGCCATGAGTTCCCCCCTTACCCGAGCCTTTCGCTCCTCCCGCCTTCACGCCGGGTTTTCCCTGAGGCGCCTCCGGTTTCATGCCGACCCTACGATTCACGAACCGAAGCGTGTAAGCCCGCTGGAGGTCGAGGTTCGCCGGATAAAGGCCTGCTTTGATCATGTCCGTCGCAAACCGTTTCCATCGCGCGTCCGTCATGGCCCCGATGCCAAGGGTCTTCGCATCGCCCGAATCGACCACCCCATGCGTCTTCATCGCCTCTCGGCCGTAGGCGAGCAGATCGTCAGTCATCTCCGGATTGTCCTTTTTGATCAGGGCATTCCCCGGACCCGGGTCGCCGTAGAGATAGTCGTACCAGCCCTCGACGCTCGCGTCGACGAATCGCTGCACTCGGTCGGGATGCTCCTCCACCAACCTCCAAGAGCATTCGATCGTCGTCGAATAGCTGTCGAACCCATGGTCCGCCAGCACGTGGACGACCGGCTTCAAGCCCGCCTTCCGGAGGGTGAACGGCTCGCTCGTGAGGTACCCCTCCTGGATCGCCTTCTTGTCGGCGAGAAACGGCGCCATGTTGAAAGTGTAGGTCCGGATCTGATCGTCGGTATAGCCGAAGCGAATCTTCAGGAAATTCCAGAACGTGAGCCGCGCGGCCGGCGCGATCAGGATCGGCTTCCCCTTCATCGCCGCGAGGGAGCCGTTCCCTTGGCCCGGGTGGGCCAGCAGCACCTGGGGGTCCTTCTGGAAGATCGCCGCGACGGTCACCATCGGGATCTTCGCCTTGACGTAGTTCAACGCCGAGAAAGAGCTCGAGCCGACGTTGAAATCCACCACCCCGGCCGCGAGAAGCTGCGGGTTGTTGACCTGGGGTCCGCCCATCCGAAGCGTGACCTCGAGCCCGTGCTTTTTGTAGATCCCCTTGGCGATGGCCTGGTAGAACCCGCCGTGCTCGGCTTCGGCCTTCCAGTTGGTCGCCAGGATCACCGGTTCGAGGGCGAGAGCAGGGAAGTCCGCAAAGAGGAGTAGGAACAGAACGAGTGGAAAAATCGAAAAGTTGTTCTTGGGCATAGCTCGCAGGTTCACGGCGATTGGGATCGCCTTCCATCGGTCCAGTCGGCGTTCTCTCGCGTGGCGAGGGCCTTCGGAGCCAGTCCACTGTAATTCTCGTCCGGGGCCCGGGAAAAACCTCGCACGATTCGTTGGAAGAGTCAACGGCGCCGCCTCGGTCCGGAGTAGCATCCGACCATCCCTCTGAGGACCAAAGACTCATGACCACCCCCTCCCCCCGCCTCGCCCTCCTCTACCCTGGCGATCGCGCCGCCCGAGACCGGTCGGATCCTGCGGCGAGTCGGTTCGCGGCGCTCTTCCGTGCGTTTAGGGAGGCCGGCGTCGCCGTCGAGCCCGCGATCTATCACGACGAATTCTGCGACGAGGTGGAAGCGCAGCTCCGCGAGGTGCGGGGCGTTCTCGTTTGGCACAACCCGATCGAGAAAGGGCGGACGCGGCAGGTGCTGGATGCGATGCTCCGGCGGGTGGCGAAGGGCGGGACGTTCGTGAGCGCGCATCCCGAGGTGATCCTCCGCATGGGGACGAAGGACGCCCTGGTCGAGCTCCGCGACCTTCCGTTCGGATGCGACGCTCAGCGCGTCGACGACCTAGACCAGCTGCGATCCGAGCTTCCGCTTCGACTCGCCAAGGGGCCCCGCGTGCTCAAGCAGCATCGCGGCCACAGCGGCATCGGAGTCTGGAGAGTCGAGCGAGTCGATTCAGAAACCGTCCGTTTGCGTCACGCCCAGCGCGGTTCGGTCGAGCAAACGGTCCCCTTCGAACAACTGCTCGAAACCATGGCCCCCTACTTCGCCGACGGTGGCCACATGATCGACCAGAGCTGGCAACCGCGCCTGCGCGAGGGGATGATCCGAGCGTACCTCGTGCGCAACAAGGTCGCCGGTTTCGGCCATCAGGCGGTCAACGCGCTCTATCCCGCGGAAGGCGAAGTACCAGCTCCCGAACCGGGGCCGCGTCTCTACAGCGGTGTCGACGATCTCCGCTTCGCCGAGCTACGCCGTCGGCTCGACGAGGAGTGGGTGGACCAGATTCGCGAGCGGCTCAGGCTCGCACCGCGCGAGCTCCCGCTCCTCTGGGACGCCGATTTCCTGCTCGGCGAGCGGGAGCGGGACGACGAGGAGCGCTACGCCCTCTGCGAGATCAACGTGAGCAGCGTCGCGCCGTTTCCCGATTCGGCGATCCCAGCGCTCGTCGAGGCGGCCCGGCTCGCGATTTCGTAACCCGCCGCATTCGCGCACCCTGCTGCGCGGGGCCGCACCGGGTGGCGGCGCGTTCGTCCCGAGATTCGAGCAAACGCAAAACCCTGCTTCGCCATCCTCGTATCCTTACGGAAACCTTCCCCGGTCCTTTTCAAGAGGACCGAGTTTTGACGATAGGGGTACGCCATGGCGATGCCGCGTTCTGCCCACCCATCGACTCTCCTCATGGCCCTGCGCGCAGCCTCCCACGTTTCCGCTGTCGCGCTCCTGCTCTTCACCTGCTGTCCTGCCGCCCAGACGGCGCATGCGGCGCCAGCCAACCCGGCCTCTTCTGCCGCGGCCGCCGCGGCCGAGCGGCTCGCAGCCGACACCCCGAAAACGACCGTGCGCGGCAATCCGTTCGTCGCACCGGCGGGATGGAGCGTTTCGGTGCGCGGGCCGGCGACGATCCTCGAAGCTCCAGAAGGGGATTCGTGGATCGCGATCGTCGACGTCGAGGCGAAGGACGCGGAAGCGGCGCTCGCCGCGGCGTGGGCCGCTTTCAAGGAACCGAAATGGCCGCTGCTCGCCACGCACGACGCGCCCGACCGGGACGGTTGGACGAAGCAGCGGATCTTCGTCTACCAGACCTCGCCGAACGAGAAGCGGGACGTCGCGGCGCGGGTCCGCTTCGCGGGTGGCGCGTGGAACGTCGTGATCGTCGACATGGACCAGGCGGTCGAGGAAAAGCGGGCCGCGCAGCTCGGTTTGATGTTCGGCAAACTGCTGCCCAAAGGTGTGACGCGTGAGACGTTCGCCGGCAAGAAGGCGAACCGGCTCGACGCCGCCCGACTCGCGGCGCTCGCGAAGTTCGTCGAAGACGGTCAGAAGGCGACCGGTGTGCCAGGGGTTTCGGTCGGCATCGTCCAGGAAGGCAAAGTCGTCTTCGCGGGCGGCTTCGGCGTGCGCGAGCTCGGCACGCCGACGAAGGTCGACGCCGACACGCTGTACATGATCGCCTCGAACACCAAAGGGCTCACGACGCTCCTGCTCGCGAAGCTGGTCGAACAGGGAAAGCTCACCTGGACGACGCCGGTGACCTCACTCCTCCCGAGCTTCAAGCTCGGCGACGCCGACACGACGAGCCGCGTGCTCGTCGAGCATTTGATCTGTGCCTGCACGGGGCTCCCCCGCCAGGACATGGAGTGGCTGCTCCAGTACGGTGGGATGACGCCCGAAGGGGCGATGTCGACGCTCGCGACGGTCCAACCGACCAGCAAGTTCGGCGAGATGTTCCAGTACTCGAACCTGCTCGCCGGGGCGGCCGGATTCATCGGCGGTCACGTGCTCTATCCCGATTTGGAGCTCGGCGCGGCCTACGACAAGGCGATGCAGACACAGGTGTTCGATCCCCTCGGCATGAGCTCGACCACCTTCGACTACGCCAAGGCGCTCGCGGGCAACCACGCCACGGCGCACGCTCCCGACCTCGACGGCCGACAGAGTCGCGCCGTGTTCGCCATCGACTACTCAGTCCTCCCCCTTCGTCCGGCCGGCGCGGGCTGGAGCAGCGTCAACGACATGTTGAAGTACGTGGCGATGGAGCTTCGCCAGGGGACGCTTCCCGACGGTACGCGCTACATCGGCAAAGAGCCGCTGCTCGAGCGGCGCGAGAAGAAGGTGCCGCTCGGCGAAAGCGCCGTCTACGGCATGGGCCTGATGGTCGACTCGACCTACGGCGTGCCGGTCGTTCATCACGGCGGCGACATGGTCGGGTACCACAGCGACATGATCTGGCTGCCCGAGCAGAACGTCGGCGCGGTGGTGCTCACCAACGCCGACCTCGGCTGGCTGATCCGCGGCTCCTTCCAGCGCAAGCTCCTCGAGGTCCTGTTCGACGGTCATCCGGAGGCCGACGCCTCGGTCGCCGCGGCGGCCAAAGCCTTCTACGAGCAGGTCGCCGTCGACCGCAAGCTCCTCACCGTCCCTGCCGATCCGGCGGAGTCGGCCAAGCTCGCTTCCGGCTACGCGAACGCCGCCCTCGGCGAGATCGCGGTGACCAAGGACGGGGCAGCGACCGTCTTCGATTTCGGCGAATGGAAGAGCGAGGTCGCCTCCCGCAAGAACCCGGATGGATCGGTTTCGTTCCTGACCACCGCTCCGGGTGTTTCGGGATTCGAATTCGTCGTCGGGGCAGGTGCCAAGCGGACTCTCACCCTGCGCGACGCACAGCACGAGTACGTCTTCGAGGAAAGGTAGAAGCTCGAGGGCCCGCCGCCTACCGCCGGACCCCTGGCAGTCCCACCCCCGGCGCGGGGCGTTCCCGTAGCACCTCGCGCCGGAAGACGAACAGCTCCGCGGGCCGGCCGCCGGTCTTTTCGGTCAGCCGGCCCGTTCCCTCGACCAGGCCCCCGGATTCGACCAGGCGCCGGAAGTTCTGCTTGTGGAGCCGCACGCCCGCGAGCGCCTCGACCACCCGCTGCAGCTGGAAGAGGGTGAAACGCGGCGGCAGGAGCTCGAAGACCACGGGTCGGTATTTGAGCTTGCCCCGAAGCCGGCCGAGCGCGCTCGCGAGGATCCGGCGGTGGTCGAGGGCGGCGATGCGGCCGAGCCAGGGGGTTTCGGGCGGCCCGCCGGGTTCCGGCTCCTGGCCGTCCCGGCGAGCCTCCTCGACCAGGTGGGCTTCGTAGAGGAGCTCATAGCGCTCGAGAACTCGCTCGCCGTCCCAGGCGACGCCGGAGAGTCCGAAGGCGATGTCGGCACGCTCGCGGCGCTCGCTCCGATGCCCGACGTCGCCGCTGCGGATCCAGCGCTCGATCCCGGGCAAAATTGCGCGTTCGATGATCTCCGGCCGACCCTCGCGCCAGTCCTCCCACGGGAGGTAACCGTAGATGTCCTCCCAGCGCGCCGAGCCGCTGCCGTGAGTCTGGCGCTCCCGAACCAGGGCGAGATAGGCGACCGAAATGGAACGCCCGCCCGTCGCCGCCTCCGCGGGGTCGCGCAGACGATTGCCGAAAGTGTAGAGCTGCTCGACGTACCCCAGCTCGAGCCCGGTCTGCTCGTGAACCCAGCGCCTGAGCCCCCGTTCGAGGGTCGGATCGCTCTCCGGGTCGAGCGGGCCGAACGGCAATGCGTCCTCGGCCCCTTGGGCGCTCCGCCCCGCGGGCCCGCGGCGGACGACGAGGATGCGCGGTACCTCCTCGGTCACCGCGACGATGACCGCGTTCAGGCCGAGATCGACACGCTGGGGCATGGTGTTTCCGCCCCCTCGGGCGGCGACGAGATCAGCTCGCGATCGAACACCTCGGCGAAGATCCCGGCGTAGATCCGCGCCACCTCGCGAACGGCGGGGCTCCCCCCCGTCAGGCGCTCGATCGAGGTCATCCCGATGCCTCGAAGGCCGCAGGGAACGATGCCGCCGAACATCGAGAGATCGGTCGTGACGTTGAGCGCGAAGCCGTGGGTGGTGATCCAGCGCGACAGGTGGATCCCGATCGAGGCGATCTTCTCCTCTCCGACCCAGACGCCCACGAACGCCTGGCCGTCCCGCGGCTCGGCGGAGATGTCGAAGACCGCGAGCGTGCGGATCAGCGTCTCCTGCAGATCGCGGACGTAGCGGCGCACGTCGCGCCGGTCGGGCGAGAGGTTCAAGATCGGGTAGCCCACCAGCTGCCCCGGACCGTGATAGGTCATCTGGCCGCCTCGGTCCGTCTCGGCGATCTCCACCTGATGCGCCGCGAGCCAACCCGGGTCGACCAAGAGATCGGCGATCGAGGCGTTACGTCCGAGCGTGTAGACGTGGGGGTGCTCGAGGAGAAACAGACGCTCGCGCTCCCCCCGGCGACGGATTCCCTCGCGGGCGGCGAGCTGGAGCTCGACCGCGCGCGCGTACGGGATGCGGTCGATGAGGACGCAATCGACTTGCCGCGGGCTCGTCATCCCGCCATTCTCCTCCGACGAAACCCGTCGCGCAATTCGGGCTAGGATAAAGAGGAAACGGCAAGGGCTCGGCAGGGCGAGGGGGCAGCGATGGAAGAGAAGATCGTTTCGGCCATCCTGGGGGGCGGTCAGGGCACGCGGTTGTCGCCGCTCACCCGCGATCGGGCGAAGCCCGCGGTTCCCGTGGGCGGCAAGTTTCGGCTGATCGACATCCCGATCAGCAACAGCCTCCACGCCGGGATCGACAAGATTTACGTCCTCACCCAGTTCAACAGCGCGAGCCTCCACCGCCACATCAACCAGACCTACCGCTTCTCCTCGTTCAGCCAGGGTTTCGTCAACATCCTCGCCGCCGAGCAGACGCTCGACCGGCGCGAATGGTTCCAAGGGACGGCGGACGCGATCCGCCAGACCCTCGGCCACCTTCTCGGGGGCAATCCGACCGACATTCTGATCCTTTCGGGCGACCAACTGTACCTGATGAACATTCGCGAGCTGATGGCGATCCACCGGGAGCGCGAAGCGGACCTGACGATCGCCGTCAAGCCCGTGACGCGCGCCGAGGCGCCCGGATTCGGCATCCTCCAGCTCGACGCCTCCGGGCGCATCCGCGCCTTCCACGAGAAGCCCAAAGAGGAGTCGCAGCTCGACGGGCTCGCGCTCGACGAGGTCACCCAGGGGGCGCTGGGCTTTCCCGCGCCGCAGGGCTCGTACCTCGCCAACATGGGCATCTACATGTTCCGCCGCGAGGTGCTCAAGGAGCTGCTCGAAGGGACGGGCACGATCGACTTCGGTCGCGAGGTCATTCCCCAGGCGCTCTCGAACTACAAGGTTTGCGCCTACCCCTACGACCGGGACGAAGATCAACCAATGCTTCGTCCACTGCTCCGTTCTTTGCGAGGGGAGCATTCTCGAAGGGAGTCAGGTGAGCGACTCGATCGTCGGCATCCGCTCGGTGATCCGGGCGGGATCGGTCGTCGAACGCGTCGTGATGATGGGCGCGAACTTCTGGGAAGCGGAGCCCGACGGCGGGAACCTTCCGCTCGGCATCGGTCGCGACTGCCACGTGAAGAACGCGATCATCGATTTCAACGCCCGGATCGGCGAGGGAAGCAAGCTGGTGAACGAGGCCGGGATCCAAAACCTGGATACCCCGAACTACACGATTCGCGACGGCATCATCGTCGTGCCGAAGAACGCGGTGATTCCGCCGGGGACCTACGTTTGAGCATGAAGGTCTGTCAGATCGCGGCCGAGCTCTCGCCGTTCGCGAAGACCGGGGGCCTGGGCGACGTCGTCTCCGGCCTCTCCGCGTTCCTCGCCCGAGAGGGAGCGGACGTTCGGATTTTCGTCCCCTACTACGCGAGTCTCGCGCGGACTCCCGAGAAATTTCCGCTCGTCGATTTCATCCAGAACGTGCCTCTCCAGCTCGGCGAGCTTCGCTTCACCTACGGCCTACGGACCGCGAAGCTCCCAGGCAGCGAGGTCGACGTCTATTTCGTCGATTGCCCCGACCTGTTCGGCGCCGAGGGGATCTATCAAGGCGACTGGGCCGACGCGCGCCGCTTCGCCGTGCTCACGCTTGCCGCGTTCGAAGCCTGCCAACGGATGGGATGGGGACCCGATCTCGTCCACGTCCACGACTGGCACACCTCGCTCGCGCCGATCTTCTTGAAGAGCCATTTCGCCTGGGACCGCCTGTTCGCTCGGACCAAGACGGTCCTCACCATCCACAACGCGGGCTATCAGGGGATGGTCGACCGGCGTCTGGTCGAGGACCTCGGCCTCGGCCGGTGGGCCTACCTGTTCCACCAGGACGACCTCCTCTCGGGGCACGTGAACCATCTGAAACAAGGCATTCTCCACGCCGACGCAGTGACCGCGGTCTCCCCCACCTATGCCCGGGAGATCCAGGAGAACCTCGGCTACGGCCTCGAGCCCTGGCTCCGCGCCCGCGGCGTGATCGGGCTGGTCAACGGCGTCGATTACGGGGAATGGGATCCGGCGAGCGATCCGCACCTGCCGGCGCATTTCTCGCTCGAGGACATGGCCGGAAAAGAAGCGAACAAGCGGGCGCTCCTCCGCGACACGGGCCTCGATCCCGACGGGTCGCGGCTCGACGTGCCGCTCCTCGGCGTCGTCTCCCGCCTGACACCTCAGAAGGGCTTCGATCTCCTCTTTTCGACCCTGCCCGTCTTCCTCGCCCACGCCGAAGTCCGGCTGGTCGCCCTCGGCAGCGGCGAGCCGCGTTACGAAGAGTTCTTCTCCGCGCTCGCAGAGCGGTTCCCGGGCAAGGTCTGGTTCTACCGTGGCTTCAACAATCCGCTCGCCCACCGGATCGAATCCGCCGCCGACATTTTCCTGATGCCCTCGAAGTTCGAGCCCTGCGGGCTGAACCAAATGTACAGCCTGCGATACGGCACGCCGCCGATCGTGCACAAGACGGGAGGGCTCGCCGACACGGTGATCCCGTTCTCCGATCCGTCGGGCGGGGGTGACGGGTTCGTCTTCGAGCATTTCACCCCGGAGGGTTTCGCCTGGGCGCTCGGTCAGGCGCTCGATCTCTTCCACAACCGGCCGGCCTGGGACCTCTTGATCCGCAACGGCATGTCCCAGAACTTCTCCTGGGACGCGGTGGGGGCCGGTTACGTACGTCTGTTCAATCACCTCGTCGCCGGAAGGGAGGCATGAGCGGTTTTCGCCTCGGTCGTCGCCTTTCCGAAACAGGAGGCTCCGTCATGCCCCAACGACCCATCCGATCTCTTGCCTGCGCCGCGGCCTTCGCGCTGGCCGTCTCCTTCTCCTCGAACCCCTCCGCTCACGCCGCGCCCGTTTGGCAGCGAGCCACACCGCCCGGTGGACCGCTGGCCGCCGTCGCCGAGGCGCCGTCGGCTCCCAATGTGCTCTATGCCGTAGCCCAGAACGGCCGGGTCTACCGCAGCATGAGCAACGGCAGCACGTGGCTGCGTCGTGCCCTCCTGCCGCTCGGAGTCGACGCGCTCTACGTCTCGCCCCAGAACTTTTTCAGGGTCTACGCGCGGGGTTCGCAAAGGCTGTTTCGTTCGACCAACGGCGGCCATACCTGGAAGGACCTCGGGGCCACCGCCTCCCTGGCGCTCGATCCCGCGCGCTTCGGCGTCGTCTACGCCGGAAACGCACAAGGGCTCTTCCTCTCGTTGGACCACGCCGACAGCTTCGTCCCCTTGGCGTTTTCCGGCCGCCTCGTGGCCGCCGTCGGGATCGATCCGCACGCGCCGTCGACGCTCTATGCGATCGTCTACAAGCCGGGAGAACCGTCGTCTTGGACCGTCTGGAAAAGTCTCGATGAGGGGCAAAACTGGTCCGACACGGGACTGCAGGTCACGCCAACCTCCTTCGAAGGCAAGCTCCCGCGGATCGTCTTCGATCCCGACCATCCGGGAACGCTCTACGTAGCCTTCACGGCCGGCGAGCGTCTCGACCCGATCTTCCGCACGAGCGATGCCGGCGCCACCTGGACCTCGTTCGCGCCGAACCTCGGTCTCGTCGACCTGGTCGCGACGACCGGGGGGAAGCTGGTCGGCGCCGGCCCGTTCGGCACTTCGAGGAGCCTCGACGGCGGGCTCTCCTGGCAGCCCCCGCTGCCGACGGCCCCGACCGTTCCCTCCCAGCCGCGCGATACGCTGACGCAGCTCGCGCCGTCTCGGGTTCCCGAGAAGGTGCTCGCGGCCGGCGCGACCGGCTTTTGGTTCTCTCCGAATGCCGGGGCGGCCTGGACCGCGTCGAACCAGGGGATCTTCGCGCAGGGGATCGCCTCGATCGCAGCCGCTCCGACGGGGCCTTCCGCGATCTACGCGACGACCGACAGGGCGGTGTTCCGAAGCCTCGACTCCGGGCAAAGCTGGACGCTACGAGCTCTCGAGCGACCCGGCGAAGCCCCAGCCCACCTCGAGGCGATCCCTCCCGAGTCGCCGACCACGCTCTACGCCACAGGCTTCGACGGCGTCGCGACGTTCCTGACCCGCAGCACGAACGGTGGACGGGACTGGTCGATCCTTCCGGTACCGTTCAACTGCAATGGCGGCAGCTCGATCTGCGACGTCGACATGCACGTGGTCGGCCTGGATCCGCGCAACCCGGACGCGGTCTACGTCGCAGGGCACTACTTCTTCCATCTTAGCGGGATGGGGGACTTCCTCCTGAAGAGCGACGACGGATTCGCCACCTACGACACGCTCGCGCCGCTCCACCGGCTGGGTGCGGTGCTGGCCGATCCTCGACGCGCCGGCACGCTTCTCGGCATCACCTGCGACGGCCTCCGGAAGAGCACCGACGGGGGCGAGCATTGGCTGAGCGAAGGACGCGGCCTCCCCGACTCGCTATGCCCCGACGATGAATCGCTCCCGGTGATGACACGCGATCCGGCCGATCCGGCGAAGCTCTACGTCGGGACCCGGAATCGCGGGGTCTTCACGAGTGGCGACTCCGGACGGACTTTCCGGCCGATGAACCGAGGTCTCGAAACCGCCGCGATCGGGGCGATCGTCGTCGATCCCGAGGACCCGACGAAGCTCTATGCCGGAGTCGACGGGCGAGGCGTCTTCATTTGGAACGCGGCAGCCCAGCGCTGGATGCCCCTAAACATGGGATTGCCGCTCGGGGCTCGGGGGAATCTCGCGCTAGACCCGCAGAACCCCAATCATCTCTATTCCGCAACAGCTTTGGGGGTGTACCGGCTGGATTTGAGCGAGGAGTAGCGCGGGCAGGCGTCTGATAGGTCGGGCCGGGTGCTGACCGCTCGATGAACCTGGTTGCCGCCGTCAGGCGCCAGTTCCGCTTCCTTCTGGCTTTTCGGGTTCTCCGGGGGTTTCAGGTCCAGCGCCCGGGGCAGCTAACAGCATCTCGACGCCGTCGAGAAGTGCCGCCACCTGTTCGAGGCTCGAGGCGTGATCGAACGACTCGCCTTCGAGAATCTCGTACCGAAGTTGGACCGCAAAAGGATTGAGATCGAGAAGATCCCAGAGGGCCAGCACCTCGACGCCGGCCCCGGATAACTTTTGGATCAGAAGGCTGAGATCATGCGTCCTCGGAAAATCGATGCCGAGGATCGTCAGCCAGGCTTTGAGCGCCTTCTCGGCGGCCTGCTGAGCATGGAAGCCGACGATCCCGTCTCCAACTTCCGGCTGATCGCGAAGTATTTCGGCGGCGCGGAGGTCCCGCCGCGCCAGTTCGATCAGCTTCGAGGGAAGATCATACTCGCTCATACAGAACGCGACCTTCGCTGAGCGCTTGAGCCAAGAGGTGACCAGGAAGGCTCTTCCACTGGGCAGCCTCTTCGGCGCTATAGACCAGGATGTCCTTCGGTACGGGAAACCGTGCGAGAGCGCGCCAGAGAAGCGCCGCTTCGCGGCGCCGGCTTCGCTCCTTGCTGAATCCCTCCCTCTCGATAACCAGAAGGTCGACGTCCGAATCGGGCCGGGCGTCGCCGCGAGCGTGCGAACCGAAGAGGATGATCCTCTCCGGCTCGCATTCATCCACGATGACCTGAGCCATTTGCGCCAACATGGAATCCGAGACGTTGACCGTCAAAGCACACTTCCCTTGGGCACGTGGGGCCGCATCCGAGAAAGATAGCAAAGCCCCGGTGGGTGCTGCAGCATTCGGCTATCGCGCCTCACGAGCCGCCGAAAGGAAGCCCGCGAGGTCGGACCTGGCCCCTCCTAGAACAACCCGACCACCTTGCCGTTCTCGTCAAGGTCGATCGCCTGGGCGGAGGGGACCTTCGGGAGCCCGGGCATGGTCATGATTTCGCCGCAGACCGCCACCACGAACTCGGCGCCGGCCGCGAGGCGGACCTCCCGGACGTCGAGCTCGTATCCGCTGGGCGCCGCGCGGCGCGAGGCGTCGGTCGAGAAGGAGTATTGGGTCTTCGCGACGCAGACCGGATAGTGGCCGTAGCCGTCCGCCTGGAGGCGATCGAGTTGGGTCTTCGCCTTGGAGTCGGCCGTGACACCGTCGGCGCGGTAGATGGTCTTGGCGATCTTTTCGAGCTTTTCCCAGAGGGTGTCGGAGTCCTCGTAGACGAATCGGAACGTCGACGGCCGTTCGCACAGCTCGACGACGAGATGCGCGAGGTCCGTGGCTCCGGCGCCGCCGTTCGCCCAGTGGGTCGCGAGGGCGACCTTGACGCCGAGCTTCGCCATCTTCGCCTCGACGAGCGCGATCTCGGCGTCGGTATCGGAGGAGAAGCGGTTGATCGCCACGGCGACCGGCAAGCCGTAACCGTTCTGGACGTTCTCGACGTGGCGCTCGAGGTTGACCAGCCCCTTTTCGAGCGCGTCGAGGTTCTCCGTGGTGAGCGTCTTCAAGTCGGCGCCACCGTGGTACTTGAGCGCGCGGATCGTCGCGACGACCACCGCGGCCGACGGGCGGAGCCCCGATTTGCGGCACTTGATGTCGACGAACTTCTCCGCTCCCAGGTCCGCGCCGAAGCCCGCCTCGGTCACCACGTAATCGGCGAGCTTCAGCGCCGCCTTGGTCGCGATCACCGAGTTGCAGCCGTGGGCGATGTTGGCGAACGGCCCGCCGTGCAGGATCGCCGGGTTGTTTTCGAGCGTCTGCACGAGGTTCGGTTGGAGAGCGTCCTTCAAGAGGACGGTCATCGCCCCGTGAGCTTTGAGGTCGCGGGCGCGCACCGGTTTCCGGTCGCGGGTGTAGCCGACGACGATGTTGCCCAGGCGCTCCTTCAGATCGGCGAGCGAGGTCGAGAGGCAGAAGATCGCCATCACCTCGGAAGCGACCACGATGTCGAAGCCGTCCTGGCGCGGATAGCCGTTGCCGAAACCGCCCAGCGAGACGACGATCTCGCGCAGCGCCCGGTCGTTCATGTCGACCACGCGCTTCCAGGTGACGCGCCGGACGTCGATGCCCAGCTCGTTGCCGTGGTGGATGTGGTTGTCGACCATCGCGGCGAGGAGGTTGTTGGCAAGGCCGATGGCGTTGAAGTCGCCGGTGAAGTGGAGGTTGATGTCCTCCATGGGCACGACCTGAGCGTAGCCGCCCCCCGCCGCTCCGCCCTTCATTCCGAACACCGGTCCCAGGCTCGGCTCGCGCAGGCAGATCAACGCTTTCTTGCCGATCTTGTTGAGCGCGTCGCCGAGGCCCACGGAGGTAGTCGTCTTGCCCTCGCCCGCGGGAGTCGGCGTCATCGCCGTCACCAGGATCAACTTGCCGTCCGGCCGGTCGC
Organism: Thermoanaerobaculia bacterium; assembly: GCA_044226625.1. Taxonomy (GTDB): domain Bacteria; phylum Acidobacteriota; class Thermoanaerobaculia; order Multivoradales; family UBA5704; genus DASYKS01. The sequence continues at coordinate 130,671 of JBGAGQ010000002.1, read as the reverse complement.
TCAAGCCGGCGAGATATTCGAGCGAGATCTTCGCCTTGTAATGGCCGTACGGCTCCAGGTGCTCCTCGGCGATGCCGAGACGCTCCTGGGCGATGGTCGAGACGCGCGTGAGCCGGGCCTGCTGTGCGATTTCGATGTCCGACGCCATGCTCCCTCCAGGCGGATGGTTGGTAGGGGAATACCGTAATGCGAGGATTCCGACGGAATCTATCGCATCGGAAACTTCACCGCCCGCATACCGTACCCTTCTCCGAATGCCAGGACCCGGAGGGCCGCCATGGGCACGCTTGCGACCGATCTCCGTCATGCAGTCCGGATGCTGGGTCAATACCGCGGCACGACGGCGGTGATGTTGCTGTCGGTCGGGCTGGCGATCGCCGGCAATACGACCGTCTTCAGCCTGATCGAAGCCGCGCTGTTCCGCCCTCTCCCCTACCCGGACGTCGATCGCTTGGCCGTCCTCCTGGAAAGTCGACGCGACGTTCCGGACGACGAATCGCTCGTTTCACCCGCCAACTTCCTCGATTGGCGGGCACGCAGCCGGAGCTTCTCAGCTCTGGAGGCGTTTCGACCGGGAACGCTCACGCTCGCGGGCGGCTACGCGCCGGAAGAGTTGGCGACGATCGTCGCGACTCCGGGACTCCTGCCGCTTCTCGGAGTGACGATGGAGCGGGGGCGGCCGTTCGAGACGGCCGACGGTGTCACCGGCCACTCGCCGGTCGCCGTCCTTTCCCACGAGCTCTGGCGCCGCCGTTTCGGCGGTGACCCGAAGATCCTCGGATCGACGATTCGGCTCGACGGTCGGCCGCATGCCGTCGTCGGCGTGCTGCCCGAGAGCTTCGAGTTCCTCCAGCCACACGTCCAGGTGTGGGTGCCGCTCGTTCTCGACCGCGAAGAGGCCGCGCGCGACCGGCGCGACCTGATCGCGATGGCCCGGCTCGCCCCCGGAGTCTCGATCGAGAGCGCGCGCCTCGAGCTCAGCGCGATCACTTCCTCTCTCGCACGGGAGCACCCGGAAGCGGATCGCGGTTACACCGCCCAGGCCAAAACGCTGCGCGAGCAGATTCCCGCCAAGAGCGACCGCCGGCTCTACGCCCTGCTCCAGTCGGCCATGCTGCTCGTCCTCCTGATCGCGTGCGCCAACGTGGCGAACGTGCTCCTCGCCCGGGGGGAAGACCGTCGAGGTGAGCTCGCCGTGCGCACCGCGCTCGGTGCAGGGCGCTGGAGGGTAGCGCGCCAACTCCTCACCGAAAGCATGCTTCTCGCATTGGCTGGAGGATTCCTGGGGCTGTTGATCGCCCGCGGCGCGATCGATTGCCTCACCCGTCTGCTCGCCGACCAACTTCCCGCGCGATTCGCCCCGGCGGCAAGCGGGAGGGTCGTCCTTTTCGGTGTGGCCGCTTCGCTCGGAGCTGGCCTCCTGTTCGGCCTCGTTCCGGCTCTCGCCGCGACGAATCCCAACCTCGCCTCGTGGCTCGCGGCCGGATCTCGTTCGGCGACTCATGAGCGGAAAAGGCGCTGGATCGCCCACGGCCTGGTGGTTTGCGAGCTCGCCTTCGCCCTCACGATGCTCTCCGGCACAGCGCTGCTGCTCAAGGGGATGATCGACCTGCGGACCCTCTCGCCGGGATTCGAACCCGACCGCCTCCTGACGTTCCGCCTCACCCCTCCGGCCGCCCGCTACGGCGCGCCGGGCGAGTCGGCGAGGCTGCTCGAAAAGACGCTCGCCACCCTTCGCTCGATTCCCGGCGTCCAGGGGGCGACGGCGACGTCGATCCTGCCGCGAAGCCGCGAGGGAAACGAGATGCCCGTCGCCATCGGCGGCGAGAGGGGACGAGCCACCCGCGAAAAGGAAGGCGACCGAATGACCGTCAACGTGGTCTCGATTCCGCCGGGCTACTTCGCGAGCCTCGGGGTGCCGCTTCTCGCCGGGCGCGATCTCTCCCTCGAAGATCGGCAAGGATCCGAACCCGCCGCCGTGCTCAGCCGCGAGGCCTCGCACCGGCTGTTCGCTTCACTTCCTCTCACCGACGTGCCGGAACGTCGCATCCGGATCGCCGGGCACCCAGTTCGTGTGGTGGGTATCGCCGCCGACGTTCAGCAGGGGCGCCTCCTCGATCGCGGTGGCCCACCGCCGCTCGCCTACCTACCTCTCGCCCAGGTCCCTTCGGCCCGGGTTCACTTCCTCCTTCGAACCGAAGGCGATCCCGCGGCCCTGGGTCCGGCGGTCCGGGAAGCGATCCGCCAGATCGATGGAGACCTCGTCGTCGCCGACCTCCAATCGTTTCGATCGCATGTCGATCGACAATTCGAGGGAGAAAGCGTGATCGTGGCGCTGATGGGGGGATTCTCGTTGGTGGCGCTGCTCCTCGCGGCGGTCGGGGTATACGGCATGATGTCCTATTCGGTGGTCCGGCGCACTCGCGAGCTGGGCATCCGGATGGCGCTCGGCGCCGATCGCCGGAAGGTCGTCACTCTCGTGGCACGACGCGGCCTCGCCTTGACCGCGCTCGGCCTCCTTAGCGGCGCCCCTGGAGTCTGGCTCGCCTGGCGCGCGCTCGTCGGATTGCTGCCAGGAGCGGTTCCGGTCTCGGCCGCAGCGATCCCGTCGGTGGTTTTCGCCCTGGCCGCTGTCGCCTCGTTGGCAAGCCTCGAGCCGGCGAACCGAGCCGCCGCAGTCGATCCGTGCGACGCGCTGCGGCTGTGAGAAGGCGAGGCTCCGGAGAGCGGCCTAACGGATCGAGCGAAACCGCCGGGGCCCGCGGTTTGCAGTAGCGGTTTGCAGTAAGGGTCGGCACGCCGCGTTCCGGCCACACTCGCCGGAACGTCTTGCCACCCTAAGGTCGCACATGGCACCCAAGATCGGAACTTTCGAGGAGACATTCGGAATGAAACGCACCGTCCTCACCCCCCTCGCCCTCGCAGCCTTCCTCGCCTGCCTGTTCGCTCCGGCAGCTCAGGCGGCGACCGATTGCACCATGAAGTTCAACCTGACCAGCTGGTCGATCTTTTACAAGGCGAGCCGTGGAAGCGGCACGATCACCTGCGGCAACGGCCAGTCGGCGAACGTGCGGTTGGAGGGCAAGGGAGGCGGCCTGACCGCCGGCCGCTCCAAGGTCCGCGACGGTTTCGGCAAATTCTCCGAGGTCGCCGACATCTCCGAGCTATTCGGAACCTACGTCTCCGGCGGCGCCGCCGCGGGAGCCGGCAAGTCGGCCGAGTCCCAGATCGTGACCAAGGGGGAGGTCTCGCTCGCCCTCGCCGGCAACGGCACCGGCGTCGAGCTCGGCGTGAGCTTCGGAAAATTCACGATCAGCCGAAAGTAGCGGAGGGCTCGGCCGGGTAGCGCACTGTCCCGAGATCAGGCCGATCTGCTGGGAGTCGATCGGCGGCGAACGGCGACGCGCCCGAGATCGCCGGTCCGACGCCGAATCTCCTGCCCGGCGCCGGAATCTCCCGGCCGCGTGCTCCGGTTCGCCGGTCGAGCTCTGAATCTCCGGGTCGCACTCCAAAGATGCTGGTGGAGCTGGAAATCGGCTGGCTGGAGCCCAAATCGCCGGGCGATCCTGCGGCCAGGAGATTCGGAGTCCCGCCAGCCATTCTTGGAGTGCTGCCCGGCTATTTCAAGCCGGAATGGCCGACTTCAAGCACCGCCAGCAAGTTTCTGACCGCCGCCAGCGAATTCTCCAGCGCAGCCAGCAAATCTGGAGTACGGCCAGCCGATAGGACGCGCGGCCAGGAGATTTGAGGTGCGGCCAGGAGATTCTTGACCTACTCGAACCGTAGCGCTTCGACCGGGTCGAGCCGCGCCGCACGCGCCGCCGGATAGCTCCCGAAGAAAGCGCCCACGAGCGAGGAGAAGCCGAGCGACAGAGCAACCGCCCACCAGGGGACGTGGGCGGGCGGGAAATTGCCGGGTATCACCTTCGCGACCAACGAGCCCAAGCCGTAGCCGAAGGCGAGCCCGATCACCCCTCCGAACGCCGAGAGCAGCAGCGATTCGATGAGGAACTGAACGAGGATGTCGGAGCGCTTCGCGCCCAGGGCCTTGCGCACGCCGATCTCGCGGGTCCGCTCGGTCACCGAGACCAGCATGATGTTCATGATGCCGATGCCGCCGACGATCAGCGCGATCCCGACCACGCCCCCCACGACCCCGGTCACGAAGCCCAAGATTCGCCCGATGGTCTGGATCAGGTCGTCTTGAGTTTGAATCTGGAAGTCGTCCGGCTGGTCGTTCGCGAGCTTGTGCCGCTGACGCAGCAGCGCCTGGATGCCGTCGCGTACCGGCTCGACCGTCTCGGCGTCCACCGTCTTCAAGCGCAATTGGACCTGGTCCCCTGCGTTCCGGCCGAACAGCGAGAGCGCCGAATCGAACGGGATGAACGCCAGGTCGTCCAGATCCGCGCCGAGGTTCTCACCCCGCTCTTCCATGATCCCGATCACAGTGACGGGTAGGTCCGCGATGTAGATCTCGCGGCCGATCGGGTTCTTGCCGAGCTGGAGCTCGTCGACGATCTTCTGCCCAATGCACACGACCTTGCGCCGGTTGTCCAGGTCGACGCTCGAAAGGAACCGTCCCTCGGAGACCGCGTGGTTCATGATCTCCTGCCAGTTTTCGTTCACGCCGAGGACATACTGGGGCCGGTGGTGCCGGTCGAGGTAGCGCATGTCGATCGGGCCCGCGACGACCGGGGTCATCTTCGTGATGCCCGGCACCCGCTTCGCGATCTCCTTGCCGTCCTCCCAGGTGAGCTTGACCTGACGGGTGATCAGACCGGGCCGCGCCTGCTGCACGTCGGGGAAGACCATGATGAAGTTCGCGCCCACCCCTTGAAGCTCGCCCGTGATCGTGTACTGCAACCCCTGGACGATCGACACGACGGCGATCACCGCGCCCACGCCGATCACGATGCCGAGCGCGGTGAGCAGGGAGCGCACCTTGTTCGCGCGCAGGGAGTCGATCGAGACGCGGAAGTTTTCGCCGAGATGCATGAGGTCACTCGAATCGCAGCGCTTCGATCGGATCGAGCCGCGCCGCGCGGCTCGCCGGGTAGCTGCCGAAGAAGATGCCGACGCCGGCCGAAAACGCGAACGCCAACCCCACGGCCCAAAGCGGCACGTGAGCCGGCGGCCAGTCTCCCGGCAGGATCTTCGCAAGGCCCGCGCCTACGGCCCAACCCAGCGCGAGGCCGATGCCTCCGCCGACCGAGGAGAGGGTGATCGCCTCGACGAGGAATTGCACGAGGATGTCGCGCTTGCGCGCTCCGACCGCCTTGCGGACGCCGATCTCGCGCGTCCGTTCGCGCACCGAGACGAGCATGATGTTCATGATGCCGATCCCACCGACGAGCAGCGCGATCCCCACCACCCCGGCGACCACGGCGGTGATCGAGCCGAGAATGCTCTGGGTCGAGCGCAAGATCTCGTCTTGGACTCGAACGCGGAAGTCGTCCGGTTCCCCCTTCGGGATCTTGTGCCTCTGTCGCAGGATCGTCGTGATCATGTCGCGGACCTGCGGGATTTGCTCGACGCTCTCCACCTGGAGCCGTAGCCGGACCAGATCGCGGGCGTTACGCCCGAACAGCAGGACCGCGGCGTCGAACGGCACGAAGACCAGGTCGTCGAGATCCTCGCCGAAGGTCTGCCCTTTCTTCTCCATCACGCCGATCACCGTCGCCGGGTAGCGGCCGACGTAGATCTCCTTGCCCACGGGATCGTCGCCCAGATCCAGCTCGCGGATCGTCGTGCGCCCGATGACCACCACGTTTCGGTGTTTTTCGAGATCGAGCTTCGAGAGGAAACGGCCGCTCTCGACCGCGTGGTTGCGCACCTCGGGCCAGTTCTGGTTCACGCCGAGGATCAGGTTCGGAGTGTGCGACCGGTCGCGATATTTGATCAGCGCTTTACCCATGACCACCGGGGTCATGATGCGGATGCCGGGGACGCGTTTCACGATCGACTGGTAGTCGTCCCAGGTCAGGCGCACCTGGCGCGGCACGATGCCGGGCCCTTGACTCTGGCGGTCGCCGAAGTCCGGGCTCACCTCCATGAATGTGGCGCCCACCCCCTGGAGCTCCGCGGTCACCAGGTACTCCAACCCCTGGACCAGCGAGACGACCGAGATCACGGCCGCGACCCCGATGATGATCCCGAGGGTGGTGAGCAGCGAGCGCAGTTTGTTGGCGCGGATCGCCGCGAGCGCGAGGCGGAAGTTTTCAGCGACGATCACGGGGGACCCTGCCGCGTGGCCGGTGGGCTCGATCGGTCGTTCAGGCCGAAGCCGGATGGTGCGCCGAAGCCTGGTCGCCGACGATCTTGCCGTCGCGCAGGACGACCTGCCGGTGCGCATGCTCGGCGATGTCGGGCTCGTGGGTGACCAGAATCACGGTATTTCCCGCCCGATGGAGCTGATCGAACAGGTCCATGATCTCCTTCGAGGTCGCCGAGTCGAGGTTTCCGGTCGGCTCGTCGGCGAGGAGGATCGACGGCTCGTTGACCAGGGCGCGGGCGATCGCCACGCGTTGGCGCTGGCCGCCGGACAGCTCGTTGGGCTGGTGATGCATGCGCTCGGAGAGTCCCACGCGCTCGAGGGCCTTCTTCGCCCGCTCGCGGCGCTCGGCTCGCGGTAGACCGGCGTAGATCAACGGCAGCTCGACGTTGTGGAGCGCGTCGGTGCGGGCGAGCAGGTTGAACGTCTGGAAGACGAAGCCGATCTCCTTGTTGCGGATCGCGGCCAGCTGGCTGTCGTCGAGGTCCTCGACCGCCGTGCCGTTGAGCACGTAATGCCCGTCGCTCGGCGTGTCGAGGCAGCCGAGCAGGTTCATGAGCGTCGACTTGCCGCTTCCCGAAGAGCCCATGATCGCGATGTATTCGCCGCGCTCGATCGCCAGGTTGACGCCGTTCAAAGCGCGCACCTTCTCGGCGCCCATGTCGTAGATTTTGAAAACGTCGTGCAGCTCGATCAGGGCCATCGCGTCTAATCCTCGTCCTTGTCTTTCTTCGCCCGTTCCTTCTCGCGCGCTTTGCGCCGGTCCTCGGCTTCCGACGTCGCGCTCACCTGCACCGCGTCGCCGTCCTTCAGGTCGCGCAGGATGCGATAGGGGCCGGTGATCGTCTTCGCCCCGGCGTCGAGCCCCTTGAGGATCTCGACATGGGTCTCATCCGATAGACCGACGGTGACCGGGCGCTGGCGCGCCTTGCCGTTCTCGACCACGAAGGCGACCTTCACCTCTTCGTTGCCGGCCGGCCCTTCGAGCGGCTTGCCGGCGGCGTCGAGCGGCGTCCGCTCGACGATCGACTGGATCGGCACGACGAGGGCGTTCGGGTGCGCCTCGGCGCGGATCGAGGCGCGCACCGACATGCCCGGACGCAGCGCGTCGTCGGCGTCGTCGAGGAGGATCTTCACCTCGAAGAACGTGACGTCGGGCTGCTGCGGGCGCGAAGAGCCGGAGCTTCCCACCTCCACCACGTGCCCATGGTACTCGCGAGCCGCGACGGCATCCACCTTGAGGGTCGCGCTTTGGCCTGGATGGACGTTCACCACCTCGGTCTCGTCGACGTCGACCCGCGCGAGGATCTCCGAGAGGTCGGCGATCACGCCGATGATCGAGGCGGGATTGTTCATCGTCCCGAAGACCACGACCTCTCCCTGCTCGGCGTCGAGGCGCACGACCCGGCCGCTGATCGGCGCGTAGATCGTCGTCTTTTCGAGGTCGGTCCTCGCCTGCGCGAGGCTCGCGCTCGCCTGGGCGATGGCTTCCCGCGCCTCGTCCAGGGTCAAACGCGCCGAGGACTCGGCGAGCTGGGCGGCCTCGAGCTGCTCCTGCGAGACGACGCCTTCGCCGGCGAGGCGCTTTGCCCGCTCGAGGCGCAGACGGCTGTCGGCGAGGTTCACCTCCGCCTTGTGGGCGGCCGTCTTCGCGCTCGCGAGCTGGGCGGCGAAGCGATCGCGCGACGAAAGATAGGTGTCCTTTTCCAGGTCGAGGAACGGCTGCCCGGCGCGGATCGTGTCCCCTTCGCGCACGTACAGCTTCTCGATCTTGCCCACGACGTGGGAGGAGAGGTTCACCTTCTCCTTCGGATCGATGGCGCCGGTGGCTTTGACCACCTGAACGATCTCGCGCCGCTTCGCCTCCTCGACGTAGACCTTCTGCCCCTGCTTTCCCTTATTCGCACGCAGGCTTGCGAAGATGATCCCGCCGAGGGCGAAGACCACCACCAAGCCGATCAGAACCCGCTTCATCGACTTCTCCCTCTGGAGGCTATCGGAGGCTCGAAAGGGCGGTCACGCCCACGAGCCCCCCGACGAACAACAACCAAAGACCGAACACCACGACGTACGAGCGCTTGCCGGGTACGTTGCCGGCGATCCGAAAGCCCATCGCCAACAGCACGAGGGTGGCGATCGTGAAGACGTCCAGGTTGCCGTACAGGACCTTGAGCGCCTCCGGGGTGGTGTCCGAAGCGAGGAAGCTCAGGTTCGAGAACAGAAACGACGCCGACTTCATCTCCTGCATCGAGAAGCTCTCGCGCGACAGGATGACCGGAATCGACGCGAGCGCCGCCGCCGTGCGCGGCATCAGGCCGTGCACGGTGATCGCCAAGCTTCGGCGGTAGTCGAGGTCGCCCCCGAAGAGGCGGAAACCGAGGAAGATCAGGGCGAGCAACAGGCAGACGATCGGGGGGCCGAGAATGCCGCCGACCGTCGAGCAGCCGCGGATCATCCCCGCCGCCTGGTCGAGGTTCGGCGGCGCGTTCTGCCCCTGGGCGGCCATCTGGGCCTCGATGCCCTCGATGAAATCGACCCTCGAGGTGAGCAGGAAAGCCGTCGTCGAGGCGAGCGCCCAATAGATCAGGAATCCGAGCACCCAGGTGGGCTTCTCGCGCAGCTCGCGGAAGACCTCACCCGGGGCGACGAACACCCGGATCAGACGGCCGGCCTGTTCCATCAACGTCCGCCTTCCGTCGCGGGCGGGGTCGCCGCGTCGGCCGGCGTGGCGGGCGCCGTAGCCGTGTGCGTGACGTTGACGTTCTTCTCCTCACACCGGCAGGAGGTCGGATCGCCCACCGGGCCGTCGATCTCGACGTTCTCGCGATCGAGGAGGGTTCCCGTCACGCTGTAGAAGTTCGCGAGCGAGGTGCGGTAATTGACCACCGCGGCGACCTCGCGACTGCGCGCCTGGGTGAGATCGTCCTGCACCTGGTTGATCCGGAAGCTCGTCGACATGCCGTTCTCATAGCGCTTCTTTTCGGCGTCGAGGTTCCGCTCCTGGAACTTGACCGAGATCCGCGCGGCGTCGATCTGCTTGGCCGCGGTGGCGACCGCACGGGCCGCCGTACGGACCTGCGTCTCGACCTGAAGCTTGATCTGTTCGAGCGCCACCTGGCCCCGCTGGAGGTCGAGCTTGGCGATGATGTCGCCCGCCTTGGCGGCCCGATTCTGGATCGGAATACCGAGCGTCAAGGTCGCCGACCAACCGTCGAAATCGCGGTTGCGGATCTGGTCGAGGGCGTCGCCGTAGCCGCCGCGGATCGGCCGCGGCAGCGGATCGCCGGTGACGGGATCGCGAGCGAGGGTGCCGCCCGTACCGTTCAGGCGATAGCCGAGATCGAGGTCCAGAGTCGGTTTCAACTGGTCGTGGAAGAACACGGCGTCGATCGCCAACCGCTCGAGCTGCCCTTCCTGGGCGCGGATCTCCGGGCGCGAAGCGAGCGCGGTCTGGATCGCATCTTCGACGTCGATCGTCAGGCGGTCGGTCTCCGGCTTCGTGGTCGGGATGATCTCGGCCGACCAGACGTCGCCCGGCGGCAGATCGAGCAGCTGCCGAAGTTGGTCGGCGGCGTCGCCTACCGCCGCCTCGGCGCGGATGATGTCCTCTTCCCGGGTGGCGATCGCCGCCTCGCTCTGCACGAGCTCGAGCGGGGCCAGCGTGCCGACGTCGACCTGGATCTTGTTGCGCGAGTGGAGCTCGCGGGCGAGCGCGAGGCTCTCCTGGGAAACGTAGAGCTGCTCGCGCGCGGCGACCAGGTTCCAGTAGGCGAAATCGACGTTCTGGATCGCGGCGTTGACCTGGCGCTCGAACTCGCTCGCCGTCGACTTGTCGTTGGCGCGCGCGACGCGCAAGGCCCGGGTGGCAGGAGCCGGTCCGAAGTTGCGCAGCAGGGGTTGAGTGAAGCCGAGTCGGAACGAGGAGTCATAGCTCGGGTTCAAGGCGTTGAACACGACGTCGCTTTCCGAGCGGGAGCTGTCGAAATCGAGCCGGGCGCGGCCGTTGGTCGCCGCGACGAGCTGCGTGAGGCCGAGGTTCCACTGCTGCTGCTTGAAGCTCGAAGCCTGGAGCCGCGACACCTGCGCCGAGGTGTTGTCGAGCGTCGAGAAGACGCCGTTGACGTTCAGGTCGTAGATCCCTTTGATCTGGAGGATGCCGTACCAGTTCTGGGTCCGGTTGTAACGCTCGACCTGAAGGCCGAGGTTCCGCTCGAGCGCCAACGCGAGCGCCTGGTCGAGCGACAGCTCGAGCTTGCCGTCGACGATCGGAAGATTGGGATCGGGCGGCAGCGTGCCGACCGTCGCCGCGACGGCGATCTTCGCCGGCTGGGGCGTCACTTGGGCGGAGCCGGGCAACGCCGAAAGCAGAGTCAGGGCGGCGATCGCCGATGCGGCACGCCGGCACCCGGCGGTCCACCCCTTCCCCTGGAGCCCACAATCCACCTTGATTCCTTGCCTAGTCCGCTGATCCAGCGCTTGGAACATAGAATTCCTCGTTCGCTCAAGGTAACAGGCGACCATGAAGACCTTCGGCGGCCGCCTCAAGACATGTACGGTTCACGTCCCGAAATGTTCCGGGCGCGAACAAGCTTACTCAAGTCCCCCTCCCCGACCAAACCGGCTTCCCCTGGAAAGAAGCAGGCGACCGCCCGGCTCTCCGCGACAGCCGAGAGCTCCGGCACCCGTTCGGCACAGGCAGGGCGCGCGATCGGACAGCGCAGCCGGTAAGGGCAGCCGTCGGCCGCGACGCTCTCCCCGCCAAGGGGCTCCTTGGCGTCGCGAGGGTCGAGAATCTCGCCGCGAGCTTCGGGCCCAGAAACCTGGGCGCCTTCCTTTTGGATCGGATCGACCGAGGGAACCGCCGCGACCAGCGCTTCGGTATACGGATGGAGGGGCCGGGCGATCAGCTCGCGGGCCGGGCCGGATTCGACGACCTTTCCCGCGTAGAGCACGTAGATCCGCTCGGCGATCTGCTCGACCGCCGCGAGGTCATGGGAGATCAGCAGGAACGACAGGCCACGCGTTCGGTGAAGGTCCGCGAGGAGAGCCAGGATCTGCGCCCGGCTGACCGTGTCGAGAGCCGAGGTCGGCTCGTCAGCGACGATCAGCTCCGGTTCGCAACCGAGCGCCCGGGCGATCGAGGCGCGCTGCCGCTGTCCCCCGGAGAGCTCGTGCGGGTAACGCCGCAGCAGATCGGCCGGCAGGCCGACCCGGTCGAGGAGGCCGAGCGCCGCCTCCCGTCGGGCGCCGCGGGGCAGGCCGCGAGCGCGAAGCGCCTCTCCGACCGACTCTTCGACCGTCGAGCGCGGATCGAGGGCACCCCAGGGATCTTGAAAGATCATCGGCAGACGCAGGCGCGCCCGGGCCCGGTCTCGACGCGGCAGCGACCGGAGCTCCGTGCCGCGGTAGGCCACCGACCCCTCGGTCGGCCGATCGAGGCCGACTAGCAGACGGCCGATCGTGGTCTTGCCGCTGCCGGATTCGCCGACCAGGCCGACCGCTTCGCCGGCGGCGATCTCGAAATCCGCCCCGTCGACCGCCCGGACCTCGCCGACGCGGGCTCCGAACAGCCCCCGGCGGAGGGGAAAGATCCGGCGCAGCGAGCGGCCTTCGAGCAGGATCGGACGGCGCTCCGGTGGAGGAAGCGCGCCCTCCCCCGGTGGTTCTTCTCGTCGCCCCGCCCCTCCCAGCCGCGGCACGGCGTCCAAGAGATCGCGGGTGGCGGGGTCTCGAGCGGCGCCGAGCACCTCGGACGAAGGTCCCGATTCGACCAGGCGCCCTTTCGAGAGCACGAGAACGCGCGCGCAATACGAGGCGACCAAGGCGAGATCGTGGGTGATCAAGAGGACACCCAGCCCTTCCTCGGCGAGCCGGGCGAGCCGGGCGAGCACTTGGCCTTGAAGCGTTGCGTCGAGGGCGCTCGTCGCCTCGTCGGCGACCAGGAAGCTCGGTCGCCCGGCGAGCGCCGCGGCGATCGAGGCGCGTTGCCGCTGGCCTCCGGACAGGTCGAACGGGTACGAGGCGGCGGTGGTCGGTGCTAGGTCCATCTGGGCCAGACGACGGCGAGCCTCCTCGCGCGCCTGGGTGCGGGACATCCCGTGCGCCCGCGCCACCTCGGCGACCTGCTCGCCGACGCGGAACAGCGGATCGAGCGCGGCGGAGGGGTCCTGCGCGACCAGCGCGATCCGTCCGCCGCGCAGGCGCCGCAGCGCTTCGCCGGAGAGCTCGAACAGATCCTCGCCGGAGATCTCCACGCGCCCCGCGGCGATCCGCCCGGGCGGAGGGACCATGCGCAGGAGGGACAGCGCGATCATCGTCTTGCCGCTGCCCGACGAACCGACGAGACCTACCACCTCTCCCGCGCGCAGAGAGAACGACACGCCGTCGACCACCCGGCGCATCTCGCCTCCGACCGGAAATTCGATCGCGAGGTCGCGGACCTCGAGCGTCGGCGCCCCGGCCCGACCTACCTTGGGGGGGCTATGGAGACCTCGTTCAGGTCCTTCGCTCGGATCTGCGATCGGGTCTTCCCTCCGGTCCTTCCCCGGATCGTCTGTCGGTCGAGACATCGCCCGGTTCGTCGCGAAAGCTCGAACGCGCTCCTCGCCGTCAGGAGGCGGGGACGAAACGATCGCGCAGCCAGCGGATCAGCAGGGCGACCCCGAAACCGGTCGCACCTTTTTGCGGCTGTTCCTCCGAGCTCTTGTTGACCACGCCCGCGATGTCGAGGTGCGCCCAGCGCGAGACCCCGCCCATGAACTGGGAGAGGAACGCGGCCGCGGTACAGGCCGAACCCCAGCGGCCCGCCGAGTTGCGCAGGTCGGCGTGCTGGCCGCGCATCTCCTCAAGATATTCGGGACCGACGGGCAGGCGCCAGAGCCGCTCGCCGGAGGCCGCGCCCGCGGCGAGGAGCTCCGTCGCGAGCGAATCGTCGGGCGTGAAGAGGCCGGCATGGTGAGGTCCCAGGGCGACCATGCAGCCCCCCGTGAGCGTCGACAGCTCGACCAGCACGTCCGGCCCCTCGGACGCCGCGAGCCCCAGGGCGTCGGCGAGGATCAGGCGCCCTTCCGCGTCCGTGTTGGTGATCTCGGCCGTCTTGCCGTTGCCGAAGCGGACGATGTCGCCCGGCCGGTAGGCAGCGCTGTCGAGAAGGTTCTCCGCGACCGCCAGATAGCCCCGCAAGCGGATCGGGAGACCCAGCTTGGCGGCCGCCTGGAGCGTGCCCAGCACCGCGCAGGCCCCCGACTTGTCGAACTTCATCTCGTCCATATCGGCGGCCGGCTTGATCGAGATGCCGCCCGAATCGAAGGTCACCCCCTTGCCGACCAGGGCGACGATCGGACCTTCCGTGCCCACCTCCAAACGGATCAATCGCGGCGCCTCGCTGCCGCCCGCACCCACCGAAAGGAGTCCCCCCATCCCCCGCCGCTCCAGCTCGTCGCGGCCGAAAACCTCGATCCGTAGGCCGCAATCCGCGGCGAGCGCATGAGCCCGCTCTTCGAACCATGCCGGCCCGGCCTCGTTCGGCGGCGAGTTCGCGAGGTCGCGAACGTAGGCGTTCGCGCTCGCCACCGCGACCGCGACCGGCAACGCCGCTCGAAACGCCTCTTCTTGCGCCGCGGCCGGAAAGACGACGATCGTTTCGAGGGGCGGCTTCCGCGAGTCGCGAGCGAGGTAGCGCTCGTAGCGATAGCCAGCAAGGATAAGGGCGACCAACGAGCGTTCCGCGGCGGCCGGCCCTTGGATCGAGGCGTGGTCCGGGATCAGCACGCCGAGCGAACGGGCGCCGGCGAGGCGAGCCGCCTCGACCACCCGCACCAGCCAGCAGGAGAACGAGCGATCGGAGAGGTCCGCCCGCGGTCCGAGCCCGTCCAGCGAGAGGACCAGCCGGCGATCCTCGATCGTCACGTCGGCCTCGGCGCGCTGCTCGTCGGCGCCGCGAAAACCGGGACGCCGGCCCAGCCGGTCGAAGGCCTCCCGCAGAGCGGACGGCAACTCGGGGTGCGTCAGGGTTTCGCCTTCGAACGTCCCCGCTACCAGCCAATCGATCGGCGGCACGCTCGACGCGCTCCGGACCTCGAGCCGCGACAGCAGGACGGTCGCCGCGGGGGACTCCATGGGTTGGCCTTCCATCGAACCGTTGTCTGCCATGTTTCGACCTTGCTGGCGACCGGTCGTTCCGGCCAGCTCCTCCCTCGTCGCTCGATGTGTCACGGCTCGGCCCGAGCGGGCCGAAGCGATGCGGGCGCCTCGCTCGACCCGGCCGGCTGGCGTGACCTCGTCGGATCGAAGGCGGGCGGCGCCTGGGCAGGCGGTCACGTCGGTGCCGGGATTCGACGCGGGAACGCGCCCGCGAACCGGTTCGGGAGAAACCCGGAAACGGAGGCGGTATGCTATACGTAATCGCCTTCTCCGATGCGTTTGCGCCGCACTAGAGCTCCCCGCTTGCCGCTCTCCGACCGCCCTCGCGCGGCCGTCTCGGGGCGTCGTCCATGAACGCGCTCGGTTTCCTCCAGCTCCTGCCGGGGCCGTTCAACTTCCTCCGGATCGAAGCCGAGGAGCTGCGGCGGATCGCCCCGGACCACGAGCGGACGCTGCCGATTCCTCGGCCGGTCTATCTCGAAGACGAGGGGGCAACCCCTGTCCTCGGCCTCGCCGTCGCCGCCTCCGAACGGATGGAGGTCCTCCGCTCGGCCCTTCGTCACTTCCTCGCCGCCGAGGAGGCCGTCCAGGTGGCGGTCCTCGCGCGCGCGACGCTCGACCGCAAGGTCCATACCCAAAGCTGGGAGCGCTATCGGTCGCTCCTCTCCCGCGCGCTCGAAAACGCGACCATCTCGTCGTTCGGCCGCCATTTCACGAGCGCGTTCTGGCTCCACCACTCGCTCGACATCGCCCGCTTCTTGAAGGAGACGCCGCGCCGCGTTCTCCGCCAGGATTCCGAGCTGGGCCGGCGCTACGGCGACCAGATCCGCTACCGGGTGCTCGACCGCTATCTCGACCGGGTCCTGGAGACCTCCTACGAGGTGGTCCAAAAGGTCGCCGCCGCGACCGAGGAGGTGGAGGAAGAGCTGTTCCCCCGCCTACTCACTCGTATGCGCGACAACGTGCTGATCTTCACCGAGGACCACATCTCGCGCGATTTCGCCGAGCTCTCAGCCTATTTTTCTGCCTGCTTGCGCCTCGACGGCCGCGAATTCCGGCAACGCTATGAAGAGCTGATTCGCTGGCACGAGGAACAGCTCGCGAGCGATCGCGAGCTGTTCGCCACCGCCTGCCACATCGCGGGCGAAGCGGCGGTCGCCGAGCGGGGCGCCGCGCGAGATCTGCTGACCCGACCGGGGTATGTCACGTTCCTCGCCACCCGCAAGGCATGGAACCCGACGCGCCTGTTCGCCGCGGAGGGCGTCCAGGTTTGGGAGAACCTGCTCGAGAAGCTCAAGGAGTTCGAGCTGCTCCACGCGCTGCGGCGGGCCTTCATCTCCGTCGAGGCCCAGGGCGGACGCCTGGTCGCCAAGGATCCCGGCCCGGCCCGCGCCGCCGCGCCGGCGGGAGAAACCGTCGCGCTCTCTCCCGCCACCCGGCCGCTCGACTTCCTCGAGCCGTGGGTGGTCGATCCGCGGGTCGAGCGTTTCGGATTGATCTACGACATCAGCGACTTCTCGCAGACCGTTTCCCTGCTCCAGCGCTCGGGCGAGGGATCCCAAGACGAAGCGTTCCGGATGATGTTCCGCCTCCAGCGCCGGGTGAACCGTTTCGCCCAGTCGCGCCGGGTGAAGCTCGAAAAATACCTCGGCGACGGTGCGTTCTACTCGAGCCGCGAGGCCCTCCGGCCACTGATTTCCGCGATTCACATCCAACGCGCCTATGCCCACGCCGTCGCCGAAGGGTTCCCCTTCGATCAGGGGCTGCGGATCGCTTTGAACCACGGCCACTACCGACTGATACCGATGGGCAGCAGCGGCCCCCAAGGAGGGGAACGCTACGAGTTCTTCGGCCCGGGCCTGGTCGAGCTCTCTCGTCTAGTGACGGGCAAGACCACACGCGAGGTCGAGGAGATCAAAAACCTTCTCCTCCACTTCGGATATCCGGCCCACGCGGTCGAGCGCTTCTTCGAGCCGCTCCAGCGTCGCGACGTCGAGGTGGTCGACAAGACCGAGGAGGCTCGTCCGTTCTACGCCTATCTCGACCGCAACGGCAGCCTGATCAACCAGGGCATCGTCGCCACCCAGGCGTACGTCGCCAAGCTCTCCCGGGAGCGCGGCGAGCGCGAGATCTGGAGGGCGAGCGAGGGCGAGCGCATCTATTGCGTGGTCACGCTCGAGGACGGCGCCGAACGACTGCCCGTGGGTTTCCGGCCGCTGGGTCAGGCGCAGCTCAAAGGGCTCGACGCCCTGACGATCTTCGAAGTGATCGACGCCGCGCCTCTCTCCGCCGCCGCCTGGCTGCCGCTCCCCAAGGGGGACCTGCTCGTGACGCTCGACCGGGAGCTCCGCCGGCCGGGCACGCGATAGGTTCCGCCGGAGATCCCGCTATGGCATCACCCTCCTCCCCCATCGTCGAGACCGCTCTTGCCGGCTTGCCCCCGCCGAAGCGCGGCAAGGTGCGCGACGTTTACGACCTCGGCGATCGCCTGCTGATCGTCGCGACCGACCGACTCTCGGCCTACGACTTCGTCCTCTCGCCGGGAATTCCGGACAAGGGGAAGATCCTGCACCAGATGTCGGTCTTCTGGTTCGAGCGGCTGGCGCAAGTCGTTCCCCATCACCTGCTCGGCGGGGACCTGCCGCCGGAGCTCGAACCGCACCGCACGCTGCTCGCCGGCCGGTCGGCCGTGGTCCAGAAAGCTCGTGTGATCCCGTTCGAATGCGTCGCCCGCGGCTATCTCGCGGGAAGCGGTTATCGCGAGTACGTCGCGAGCGGCACGGTCTGCGGCCTGCCGCTGCCGCCGGGGCTCTCCCGGGCAAGCCGGCTTCCGGAGCCCATCTTCACCCCTGCGACGAAGGCTGAGGAGGGGCACGACGAGAACGTCACGTTCGAGCAAATGGCGGCCGAGCTTGGAACGCAGAGAGCCGAGCGGCTCCGGGAATTGACGCTTGCCCTCTATCGCGAAGCCGCCCGACATGCGGCGAGCGTCGGACTGATCCTCGCCGACACGAAATTCGAGTTCGGTCTCGACGAAAGTGGGGAGATCCTCTGGATCGACGAGGCGCTCACCCCCGACTCCTCCCGCTACTGGGACGCCGCGACCTGGAGCCCTGGATCGGAGCCCGCCTCGTTCGACAAGCAGTTCGTCCGCAATTGGCTGGACGCCTCCGGATGGGACCACCAGAGCCCTCCCCCGCGTCTTCCGGACCCGGTGGTCGCCGGAACGCGCGAGCGCTACCTCGAGGCGTTCCGGCGGGTCGTAGGGCACGAGCCGAGTCTCTGACCGAGCTCTCGCCGTCTATTCGACCGAAAAGTCGGTCAAGGTCACGGGCAGCGAGGTCGTTCCGCCCAGAATCCCGATACCGCGGTAGCCGGGGTTGTTGTTGGTGTTCAAGTCGTACCCCGCCTCGTTATAGGAGATCCGGACGTCGGTAACGAAGGTTGGGCCGAAATCCACCACGAGGGTGCCGTTGTCGTCGAGCGAGTTCACGCTCGACTGCTGACCGAAGATCGCCGTCGCCGATTTCGTCGTCTGATCGATGGTGAACGTGCCCGCCGGATTGTTCGCGATCAGCGCCGAAAGGTCGAAGGCGGTCACCGGGTTAGCCCCGTTCGTCGCCGAAATCACCACCTGATCCCTGCGAAACCCCTGGCCCAGCTGCTGGAAGCAGTCGACGCCCCCAGGCGAGTAGTCGATGTCCGAGACTTGGAACTTGAACGTGGCGACAGGCTTTCTCGGGCCGTTCTCCCCCGTACCCAGCTCGGTGAATCTGAGGTCGATCCAGACCGTCTGATCGCGGCTCGCGGTCGGGTCGAAGACGATGCCCAGGTCGCGTTGCGTCCCGAACCGGTTCGAAGGGTCACCCGCACCGTCCTTGTTCGGGGAGACGACCGGGTTGCACTCCTCGAACGGCGACAAGCCGTCCCACGACTCGAAGGTCGGCGCGATCGTCGGGGGCGGCTGCCCGAGCGGCGAGGTCGACACACGAATCGTGAGGTCGACTCCGTCGGCCGGAAACGAATAGGTGTGAACCATGTCCCCAGGACTCCAAGGCAGCGTCGACCAGTCGAGGGTGCTCATCGCCGAAGCGCCGGAGGCGAACGCGAAGGTTCCGAGCCAAAGCAGGACGAAACGACCCGGGGAGCCGAGCTTCGACGTATGCATGGGGGTTCTCCTCGAAAGTGGATCGCGGCATGCCGCGATCCCGTGTCCGCCCTCCGCCCCTCTCGGTATCGAACGGCAAAAGCGCAAGCGACGTGCCATCCCGTTCTCCCGGGGAGATTCCGGTGCCCCGCTCGATCCGACGCGTCGGAACGCCTTCGCCGACGCGTCGCCGACACGTCGGCGATAGACTCGACGAGGTCCATGCCGAGATCTTCGAACCCCTTGTCACCCTCGAGAGCCGCCCGGGCTCTGGGCCTCGTCGGCGCTCTCACGGCCGCCGCTCCGGCTCTCGCCGCGGAAACGAAAGTCCCTCTCTTCGTCGACCGGGCTACCGAATGGGGGCTCGGCTTCACGTACACGACCGGTGCCTCGGGCGAGCTGTACATGCCCGAGATCATGGGCGGCGGCGCGGCGCTGTTCGACTACGACGGCGACGGAGACCTCGACGCGTTCGTGGTCCAAGGCCATCCGCTCAAGCCCGGCTCGCCCGATCCGGGCCCCGCCGGCTGGGGGCGCCTGTTCCGCAACGACCTGGTCACGCCCAAAGGACGGAATCCCGTCCCCCGTTTCGTCGACGTCACGGAGGCGAGCGGCCTCCGCGCGACCGGCTACGGCATGGGGGCCGCGGCCGGCGACTACGACGGCGACGGCCGCGTCGATCTGTACCTGGCGAATTTCGGCCCGAACCAGCTCTGGCACAACGAAGGGAACGGAACGTTCACCGACGCGACGGCGAAAGCCGGCGTCGACGATCCGCGCTGGACCACCGGTGCCACCTTCGCCGATTTCGACGGCGACGGCCGGCTCGACCTCTTCGTGCTCAACTACGTCGACTTCGCCGTCGCGCGAAACGCCGCCTGCTTCAGCCCCAGCAGCAAGAAGGACTATTGCGGCCCGGCGGCGTTCGCCCCCACGACCAGTCGCCTGTTCAGAAACCGCGGCGACGGAACCTCCGAGGACGTCTCGATCCCGTCCGGGATCGGTAGGAAAGCGGGCCCCGGCCTCGGCGTCGTTGCGGGCGATCTCGACGGCGACGGCCGGACCGACCTCTTCGTCGCGAACGACGGATCGGACGGCTTTCTCTGGCGAAACCTCGGGGCGATGACCTTTCGCGAAGAAGGGCTCCTCGCCGGGGTCGCCGTCAACGCCGCCGGCCGCCCCGAGGCCGGCATGGGGATCGCCTACGGTGACGGGGATGGCGACGGCGACTTCGACCTGTTCATTACCCACCTGACCGGCGAAACGAACACCTTCTACGAAAACTTGGGCCACGGCTTCTTCGAGGACGCGACCGCGAAGACCGGCCTTGGACCTCCGAGCCTGCCCATGACCGGCTTCGGAACCTGGTTCTTCGACTTCGACAACGACGGCCGGCTCGATGTTTTCTCCGCCAACGGCGCCGTCAATCTCTCTGGAGCGATGGGCCAGGGCTCCGGCCTCGCCCCCTACGCCCAGCCCGACCAACTGTTCCGGAACCTCGGCAACGGCAAGTTCGCGGACGTGAGCGCCGAGGCCGGTTCGGCCGTGACCACGCCGAGAATCTCGCGCGGCACCGCGTTCGGAGACGTCGATGACGACGGCGATACCGATCTGCTGGTCGTCGACGCGGAAAGTCCCATGCGCCTCCTGATCAACGAGGTCGGCCAACGCAATCCCTGGTTGGGCCTCCGCCTCGTGGGCGCTCCGGCCACCACACTGACGCCGCGCGACCTCACCGGATCGCGCGTCGAGGTGATGAGGAAAGGAGCGGCGCCGCTCGTCCGACGCTCGGCGGCCGACGGCAGCTACGCCTCGGCGAACGATCCCCGCGTCCTCGTCGGCCTCGGCGACGGTCCCGAGGTGACGGAGGTCCGCGTCACCTGGCCCGACGGCCTGGTCGAGACGTTCGCTCCGCCGCCGCTTCGGGCCTACACGACCTTGGTCCGCGGTAGCGGCAAGGCAGTTCCGAAGGCGCCCGACGGAGATGGCGCGCCTCGGTGAACCGATCGATCGCCAGAAGGGAGACCTTCTCGAGCCGGCGCCGGGGAAGGGGTTAGACTGCCGGGGCCGATGAGCCTCTTCCGTTCTTCCCCCGCGCGATCGCAAGCCAAGATGCGTCGGCTCGCCGCCGTCCTTTCCGTCTTTTCCTTCGTTGTGTTTCTCTTCGTCGGCCTTCGCCTCTCCGCCGCAGAGCCACGCGCCGTCCGCCATCCGGACCTCACCGGCCTCGAGCCGGTCGTCGCCCAACAGATCGGCGAGGTTCGCAAGTCGCTCGACGACCAGCTCGCGAAGTCCAGCCCGGACCTCCGAGAAACCGCCGCCGCGTACGGCGAGCTGGGAGAGGTCTACCTCGCCTACGGTTTCAACGAAGGAGCGGCCGACTGCTTTGAACGGGCGGAGCGGCTCGACGGCAAGAGCGTCGATTGGCCCTACCTGTTCGGGGCCGCCGAGCAGGCCGCCGGTCGCCTCGACGCCGCGGCCGAGGCGTTCGGACGCGCGTTCCAGTTTCCCGAAGCGAAAGTCGCGGCAATCCACCTTGCCGAAATCCGCCTGCTCCAGGGCAAACCCGAGGAGGCCGAGGCGATCCTGTCGCCGCTCCTCAGGATCTCAGCGCTCTCACCCTCCGCCCATTCGCTCTTGGGCCAGGCGGCGCTCGCTCGCAGGCTCTACCCCGCCGCGGTCGAGCACCTCGAAGCGGCGCTCGCCGCGGTGCCCGATGCCAATCGGCTGCACCGGACGCTCGCTCTCGCCTACCGCGGGGCGGGAGATCTCAAAAAGGCCGAGGAGCATCTCGCGCTCGCCGGTCAAGTCGGGCTCAGGCCTCCCGATCCCCTTCTCGACGGCGTCGCCGCGCTCCGGACCGGGGAGCGCCTCGCGATGACCAGCGGAAGGACGGCGGCCCGCGCCGGAAGGTATGCCGATGCGGCGGAACAGTTCCGCCGGGCCCTCGCCGCGAATCCCGGAAGCGTCGAGGCGCGCGTGAACCTCGGTTCCATGCTCGCGAGCCTCGGCGATCGCCCGGAGGCGATCGAACAGTTCCGCGAGGTGCTAAAACGCGACCCGCGAAACGCGACCGCTCACTTCAACCTCGCCGCCCTGCTCGCCGGGGGACCCGATCGGCAAGAGGCGCTCGCCCACCTCGAAGCCGCTCTGGCCGCGCGTCCGGACGACGCCGAGGCGCGCCGTTTTCGCGCCCAGCTCCTCCGCGACGCGGGCCGCCTCGAAGAAGCGCTCGCCGACTACGCCCGGGCGGTCCAGCAGGCGCCGCAAGACGAAGCGGCGCGCCTCGGAGAGGCGGAGACCCTCGTCCGTCTAGCCCGCTACACCGAAGCGCGAAAAAAGCTCGACGAGTCCCTGAGCCAGATCCCCGACAGCGGTCAGCTCACCCACGCCCTTGCCCGCCTGCTCGCGGCCTGTCCCGATCTGCCCGTCCGCGACGGCAAGCGTGCGCTCGCATTAGCCGTCGCCGTCTGGAACGCCCAACCGTCCGGCCTCCACGCCGAAACCCTCGCCCTCGCTCTCGCCGAGACGGGCCAATGCGATCAAGCCGCGGAATGGCAGCGTAAGGCGATCGATGCCGCGAAAGCGGAAGGAAACGACGCGCGGGTGAACGAGTTGACCGGGAAGCTCGAGGTCTACGCCAAGGGAGCTCCTTGCCGTCCGTAGGGCGGAGCCACCCTCTGCGCGCCAGATCGCGTTTTGCGCCCCCGAGCCGGCGGAACTTCCAGGGTCGACCCAGAAGACAACGTCCTGACGGATCACCACTCGCCCTTCAGTAACTCCCGCTGCTTTCGTCCCATCCTGCGCACCAGATCCCGTTCCTCCTGAGCCGGTACGTCTTCACAAGCGCGGTTGAAGGCATCCAGCAGCGCCTGGGCTGATGCGTGGTGGCCGCGGAGTTGACATGCACCAATTATTTTTCCTATTCTTAAATTCATCATAATAGATGGTCGCCCGGCGCGCAGAAAGATTGCGCACAAAGGAGCGCAGCGATGCGAATTCGGCACTGTATTCCGCTTTGCGTCTCACTTCTCGTCGTCGCCGTAATTTCGAGCTCGGGTTTCGCGCAAACTCGATTCGACTCGTACCCGACTTGGAGCCCAATCCATCTCTCTCCTCACGACCAGATCACCCAGACCGCTGCACGGTGTTGGCGATTCAACGAAGAAATGACCCAGCGGTTGATGTACGAGGTGCGACAGGTCGATTGGAACGAGTCCTCCTGGTCCCCCAGCTTCTGGCATCCCTTCGATTTGGCTCGGACCGTTCCGAACGCTCAGTACCAAGCGAGACATCACTTCGACCGAGGGCCAGGCAGGAGCCACGCGCAGGCATTCAAGGACGGCGCCGCCTATGTTCGGGAACAGAAGTTGCTCGCCGTGAACGAGGCGTTCCAAGGACGGATGGAGCAAGCGCTCACCGCGTTGGGTCATGCTCTTCACGCGCTTCAAGATCTCAAGGCTCACTCCAATTTCGTCGATCTCACCCGCCAAGAACAAGACGAAGTCGAAAGGGCGTTGGTGGATCCGACCTGGATGCCACCGGCCCGACTCAAGATTACGAGCTTCAGCCCGGGAGCCGAAGATGCCGAGCGCCCTCGGCGAACGGACCCCGGTTGGACCGAGGACGACCCCTATTCTCATGGGGATTTCGCCAAAGATTCGCCCGACAAGAACGAGGAAGCCAAAGCCAAGATCGGAACGGCGACCAAGTACGAGCTCGCTCGCGAAGCCGCGATTCAGGAGTCCAAAGACTTTCTTTACATGTTTCGCTGCATGCTGAACGCTCGAATCTGGGAGCTCTTCCGAAGAGCACTTCCTCCGGTGGATCCCTTCTATTTCATCCCCTCGTACGAGTGGGCTGCGATCGAAAATTGCGGCACCGACGGCTGCCTCGTCAGCCGAGACGAAGCGACTGCCTTCGTTCCGTCGGACGCTCTCAATGGCGAGGAGACGGTGATGATCCTGGGCGTCCCTCTGCATTTCTTCTTTACGCCGGATCAGGCTCGCGCTGCCGATGGCGCAGCGATGGTCTTGGTGCGCGAGCTTCGAACCAGCACCAATCTTTATGGGAGCCCGATTTCCTTGGAGCTTCGCTTCCATCCCGACGATCTTCTCGGGTTCGAGCCTTCGAGCCTCGGGGTGTACTCGGCCACGCTTTCCGGATGGAAGCGAGAGCCCGGCGCACAAGTCGACCTTGTCCGGGGCGTCGCGACTCTCGATGTGCTCCATCCCGGGGTCTATGCGCTCGGAGGGCGTGGCCTCCACGAGACGCAATGAGAGTCGAGCGGACCGACCGACCTCTTGCCCACGACCGTGATTGAGCGGCATCGGAGGTGGGTGGTCGGCGTCCGGGGATCGCTCGCGGCTCCTTTTCGGGAGGGGTCCCTGGGTGGACCGGTCTCCGACTCGAGCAAGGCTACCGCTGGGCAGGGAGGATTCTGCCAGCCTCGCCTACTGAATCCCCTGCCCCTCCACCACCACGATCTCCCGATCCACTCCGATCGCGCCGAGCTTCTGCTTCGTACCGCTCGGCCAGGTCACCTCGAGCGATTGGATCTTGGTGTCCTTCCCGAGCCCGAAAGTGAGGGCGAGGTCGCTCTGGGAGCAGTAGGAGGAGCCGCTGTGTACCGTCTGCCACTGCATACCGGACGCCGTCGTGACCTTGACGACTGCGCCGAGGCCGTCGCGGTTGGAGCGGGTTCCGGCGGTGCGGACCCGTAGCCAGTGGTTGCTGCCGCCGCCATCGTTCTTCAGTAGGACCGCCGCGCCGTGGTTGGTCGAGATCGCCACGTCCAGATCGCCGTCGCGGTCGTAGTCGAGATAGGCCGCACCGCGGGCCACGATCGGGCGATTGAAGTCTTTTCCCATCGCCGGACCGACCGGCTCGAAACGTCCTTGGCCGAGGTTTCGGAAGAGGAGCGGCGGCTGGCGGTAGGTCACTTTCGGCTGGACGCGGGCGATCTCCTCTTCGATGTGGCCGTTCGCGGCGAAGATGTCTGGCAGGCCGTCGAGGTCGTAGTCGAAAAAGAAGACGCCGAAGGTGAGCGTCAGCAGGCTTGCGCGGCCGACGGCGGACGCGGGGGCCTGGTCGATGAACAGCCCCTTCCCTTCGTTGTGGTAGAGCGCGAGCATCTCGTTCGAAAAGTTGCCGACCAGGAGGTGCGGCCGGCCGGAGCGGTCGTAGTCGGCGGCGTCCACGCCCATCGCGCCGCGCGCCGTGCCGTCTTCGGCGAAGGCGACTCCGGCTTCGAGCCCCTGATCGACGAACGTACCGTTCCCGCGGTTCCGATAGAGCTTGTTCGGCTGCGTGTCGTTCGCGACGAAGAGGTCGCTCCAGCCGTCGTTGTCGAAATCGAGGACCGCGACGCCGAGCGATTTCGCGGTGGGATCGCCGACACCGGCTTTCCGGCTCACGTCCTCGAATTTTCCGCCGCCAAGATTCCGATAGAGCTTCGAAGACGTCCCTTTGTACGACTCGGGCGTGCAATAGGACTTCGACGTGCCGTCGAGCGAGCAGCGAAGATCGGTTTCCGGCGTCCACTGGACGTAGTTCGCGACGAAGAGGTCGATCTTGCCGTCCTTGTCGTAGTCGAGCCACGCGGCGCTCGTGCCGAAGCTCGCGTTCCGGATACCGGAGGCCGCCGTCGCGTCCTTGAACTTCCCCGCTCCCTCGTTGTGGAACAGGCGGTCCCCTTCGAGCGCGGTGACGTAGAGGTCGGTCCTACCGTCGTTGTCGTAGTCGCCCGCCGCCACACCGAGCGCGTAGAGCTCGACGTCGAGGCCGCTCTTTGCCGTCGCGTCGCGGAACGTGCCGTTTTTCTGATTGAGATAGAGGGCGGGAAGGGACGCTTTCGCGCCTTTCGCCTTCGTCCACTTGCGGCCGTTCGCGAAGAAGAGGTCGGGCCAGCCATCGCCGTCCGCGTCGAGCACCGCCACGCCGGAGCCGAGGGTCTCGGGAAGCCACTTCTTCCCCGCGCGCCCGCTCTCATGGACGAAGTGAAGGCCCGCCGCCGCGGTCGCATCGGTGAACCGAACCACCGGGGCCGGAGCCGCGGGCTTCGGCGGCGCGGCGCCCGCGCCGGCCTCCCACGCGACAAACGGGAGGCCCAGCGCGAAACCGAGCCCGAGGCGGAGCCACGGAGATGTGAGCCCCATGGCTCTACCCTCCCGCCCCGGCCGCGACGGTCGGCGAAGCCGCCGTATCCCGCGGCGGAGGCACGGGCAACGGCGCGCTCTCGTGCTCGTGGATCATCTGCCGCTCGTTGTTGTCCTCGGGCGAAAGGCGCCGCCGCGCGCCGGTGATCGCCTGTGACGCCTCCTCCGCCTTGAAGCGGCGGAACAGCGCAGCCTCCCGCTCGGCCCTCGGGCCATCGCCCAGGGCGCGCGCGGCGAGCATCGCCGTGTAGTGCATCTGGACGTCCTCCGGATCCACCGACCGCACCCGATCCAGCACCCGCAAGGCCTCGGCGTGCTTCCGCTCGAGGAAGAGGACGCGGGCGAGCTGGTTCAACACCACGCGGTCGCGGGGATATTGATCGGCCACCGCGCGCAGCGAAGCCTCAGCCGCCGTGTAATCCCCGGCAGCCTTCTCGATCATCGAGCGGAAGAAGAGCGCCCGTCCGAGCTGCGGCTTCACCTTGAGGGCGCGCTCGACGAACGGCCGCGCCGCTTCGGTCTCCCCTTCGCGGATCAGCGCCCGCGCGACGTTCACCCACCCATCGGCATATTCGGGCTCGACCTCGGTCACCGTGCGGAACGCCCGTTCGGCACCTTTCAAGTCCCCCTGGAGCAGCAGGCCGATCCCCCAGTCGTTCCACCGCTCGCGGTCTTCGAGAAGCGGCTTCGCAGCGAACCGGGGAACGGAGCCCGCTCCTGCGAGCGGGAGCGTCACCTCGTCGCGCGCCAGCTCGGTGATCGGCAGGTCAGGGATCGCCCCCTTGATCTGCCCGGAGACGTTCTTCGGCACGTCCTTCGGGTCGAACGAGTACTCGAGCGAGTTGAAATGCGCCGACAGCAAGTGGGTCGCCTGCCCGGCCTTCGGTTTCCCCGCGTAGGAAAACTCCGTGTAGTAGCGGGAGAACTTTCGATGATTGAGCTTCGCGGTGAGCGTGATCGGCCCCTTGGCGTCCTCCGGCACGTGGAGGCGGAAGTGGACGGTGTCGGCCGCGCCCGGTGGAATCAGCCGCGCATAGAGCAGGCTTCGCGCTTGCCAGGCATTTCGTTTGTCGATCGGGTTCCCTTCGGCGTCGAGCGCGAACGAGCGATAGAAATGGGCGCCCTTCTCGACCGGACCACGCCCACCGTCCTCGACCGCGCCGCTCGTGAAGATCACCCGGCCGGTCGCGTCCTTCGCTTCGAGCTCCAGCCAGACGTCGAAGGCGTCGACCGTGCCACCGGGGAAGAAATGGCCGATACCGCGCGTGCGGACGACCACGTCGATCCGGACCGTCGACCCGGGCACCAGCTGCACGCCGGCCGATTCGAGCGGCGCCGCGAAATCGGTCAGCTCGCGGATCGTCCCCTCGCCCGCGGACTCCGCCTCTTCCCCCACCGCGAACGTCGACATCGCCCGCGGTGCCTCGCCACTTCGGCGCACCATCCCCTCGCCGGCGACGGGCGCGGCGGCCGGGGCGATCGCGAACAGGTCGACCGTGATGAACCCCGATTGCAGAAACTTCGTGACCACGTCGAGCTGCTCGGCGTCGCGGTTGACGTACGGCAGGGCCGTGTTCGCCGCAGGGAAGCGATGCGAGTGGACTTTGCCGTTGCGGTTCCCCGGGTCGTGCGAATCGACCAGCGGCATGTGGCAGCCGCCGCACGTTTTCGATTCCGGCGGGTAGTAGAACGACCGCGCCCCTTGGCCCGAG
Source organism: Thermoanaerobaculia bacterium (assembly GCA_044226625.1). GTDB lineage: Bacteria > Acidobacteriota > Thermoanaerobaculia > Multivoradales > UBA5704 > DASYKS01. Next base: position 103,242 of record JBGAGQ010000002.1, on the reverse strand, counting down.
ACGCCGCTCGCCTGCCAGTTGTCGTAGTCGTTGAAGCCGCGCATCCAGCGGTACGAGTTGACCGGCACGTCGAGGTGCACCTTGTGGCAGGCGGCACAGAACTCGGCCTGATCCTGGCGCATGAACGGCTTCATGAACGTCTTCCGGTGGGGCTCGGGATCGAGATAAGTGAGGAACTTGTCGATCCGCCGGATCGTCGGGTCCTTGCTGCTCGCGAGCTCGTGGAGCGGCGGGTATTCGATCGTGAAATCGCCGTTCCCCATCGAGCTTCCGACATGGACGATCGCGTGGCACGACATGCAGCCGAGGCCGGCGTGCGCCTCGGGGGTATCGATCTGCTCCTTGATCGGCCGATCGAACCGCCCGTTGAAGAAGACCGCGTGATCGTGGCAACCGGCGCACCACTTGCTCGGCTTGGTCCCGACCACGTCCTGCATGTACTCGATCGACTTCCGGTAGAACTGGTTGTTGAACGAGCCGAAGCGATGGGCCGAGCTCTGCCACTGCTTGTAGATGTCCACGTGGCAGCGTCCGCAGGTGGCCGAATCCATGAAGAAGTTCGACGGGATGATGCCGCCGACGTTCGTCCGCGCCGAGGACGGGAAGAACGGCGAGTGCGGGCCTCCCCCCTCTTCCTCCATCCGCGCGGGTACGATCTCGGGGTTCACGATCCGGAGCGACGGATCGGGATGGAACCGCCGGTAGAGCGCCGTTCCCGCCGGCAGCAGCAGCGCGAGGAGAGCCGCCGCGGCGAGCGCCCGGCGGAAGCCGATTCCGCCGACGAGCGGAGCACTCGCTTCGCGATCGGTTCCGAGGCGCAGCCCACGGCAGAGCGCCCAAAGGATCGCCAGCACGCCGAGCGCCGCAGAGCCGACGTGCAGCCAGAGCGCCCAGCGGTTCTCGCGCAGGTTGTAGAACTTAACGAGGTAGAGCGCCGAGAGAAGCGCGGCGACGAAGAGGACCACCGCCGGGGCGAAAGGGCGGCGCAGCGCCGGCCGCCGCCAGACCAGGAGCGCTCCGAGCCCCACGAACAGCAGCCCCAGCCCCAGGTGGAGGGCGGCGTTCCCCATGTAGAAGATCGTCGCCTCGGCGAACGCCGCGACGTAGGCGGTATTGACCAATAGCAGAAGGAGGACGAGCGCGGCGGCGCGGGGAAGAAGTCTCGACGATCGGGCCTCGGGGCTCAGGGCGACACCTCCTCACGAAGCGGGACGATCAAGCGTAGCGCGGGCCTCACATTGTACGTCCGGCGGTAGCGTTCGTGCTCGGGGTCGCTCGGATAGCGCTCGCTTTCGGGATACGGGTAGCGGCTCATCGCGTGGAACGGCAGCGGCTCGACGCTCTGTCCATAGGCGGTGTTCGCGTCGGCGTCTTTCGCCCAGCCGTCGACTTCCAGAAGGAAATCCCGCGCCCAGCTCTCGGGCAACGGTGGCAACGCCGCGGCGTCGAAAGACATCCGAACCTCGTCCCCCGAGCCCATCACGACCATCCCGTCATCGACCGCCGAGAGCAGCGGCCGGACGTCGCCGTAGCGCGTGTAGAGACCCGGCGTCGGGTTCCACATCGAAATCGGCATCCAGGTCTGGTAGTCGAAGCTCTCCGGCTGCTTGCGCTCCGGGTGGATCACCGGCCGCGAGAAGCCGCGGAAGCGCAGCTCCGCTGCCACGGGCTCGAGCGCCGTCGCGAGATGCTCGGAATCGATGGCGTTCGGCAGCTCGGGCGAATCTTCGGCGAGGAAGATCTCGTCCCAATAGACGCAGAGGTTCGTCTCGATCCGGATCTTGCGCGAGGCGGAGCGGAACGCGCCGGATAGGTCGACCACGATCGTCTTCGGCTTGCCGGCCGGGATACCCATGCTCGGGATCGCGGTCACCCAGTTCCCCGCCTCGTCTTGAACCGAGAGACGCGGCATTTCGAGGCCGCCGCCGGGCCGCTGCGCGGCGCCGAGGAACGTGCTGCCATCGGCCCAGTCGACCCAACCGGACAGGACGAGGAGCGCGCGCCCGCCGAGCTTGGCGTTTTTCGGCCGCTCGCCGAAATCGCCGAAATCGAGGTCGAGCCGATGCCGTTGCGCCGTCCCCCCGGCATCGCGCGGGAAGGCGTCGGGATACGTACGGTCGCGCGCGAGGACCTTGCCGAGCACGTCGCGCCCGTCGCCGTCGCGCGCCGAGATCGGTCGGATACGCCGCCGGATGCCGTAGAGCTCGAAGTCCGGAAACGGCGGGTCCTGGAATTTGTCGTTGACGAAAATTTCGGTCGACTCCGGATGATCGACCGCCATCAGCCGCACGCGATCGAGGAACGCCACCTCGCGCAGCTCCTCGGTCATCCGGATCTCGTAGCGGCCGTCCACCTCGACCAGCGCTCCGCGAGGGATCTGCACGTGCTCGTCGTGGTCGACGGGGAAGTAGGTGCCGTCCCCAGCGCTCGCTCCGAGCGGTGCCACGCCGAGGACGTCCGAAACGAACTCGAAGCGCGAGCCGTTCCAGGTGAAGATCATCGGGCACGACCCCGAGAGACGGGGCGCCTCGACGATCGAGAGCGACGCCGCGGGCTTGTTCAGTTTCGGCTCGGTTTCGTTCTGGATGAGGCCGTTCGGCCACGTGACGCGAACGGCGTCGACCTTTTCGCGTGCGCCGAGGCCGAAGACGAGCGGGACCCCGTGGTAGGTCTGTTTCTGGTAGCTCCGGCCGGCTTTCACTTCGACCTCGGATCCGGCCGCGAGCTTCAGGTTCTTGACGCCAGAAAGGCTCACCGAGAGAGAGCGATAGGGCGAAGGTGTCGCGTTCGAGTGTCGACGAAGCACGCCCTCGCCGTCGAGCGAGGCGAGATCGATCTTCCCGTCGCCGTCGAAATCGGCCGCTACCGCCGCCACGAGCGATGCGCCCGGGCTCGGCGGCGCGACGAGGAGGCGCCGGCCGGAGTTGTCCGGATCGACGAAGGCGATCGGCGCGACGTGGCCAGGCCCCGTCCCTCCAGGTGCCGCGAGCCACTCGGTCCCCTTCTCGGCCGGGTTGAGCCACGAGGCGCCGTCGGCGCGAAGGTCGATCCAACCATCGCCGTTCAGATCCTCGGCGGCGACGTTGGTGGTGCCGGCCAAAAGCCCGGCGAACGAAGTGGCCTCGTACTTGCCCCCGAGCCGGTCGCGGTAAAGGACTCCCGGCCGATCGGAGTAGGTGACCGCGAGGTCGGTCCCCTGCGTATCCGAGACGGCGTGGAACGCCACCCCGGCGAGGGCCGCACCGGGCACGAACGGAAAGTCGGCCGTCCGATCGGTCCACCCCTCGGAGCTGCCGGCACCCGGGTTCCGCACGTAGGCGGCGTTCTTCCCCAAGAGAATCAGGTCGAGGTCGTAGTCGTGGTCGACGTCGAGCCAGACCGCCGTCCGGAAATCGCCGGCAGGGAGCTTCGCCGGAAACCGCTCGAACCTGCCGTTCGCGTTCCGATAGAGCGCCGCGCCACGCTCGGTGACCACGCACAGATCCGCGCGGCCGTCGTCGTCGACATCTCCCGGCACGGCATCGCGGACGGAATTCCCGACACCGTCGTCCCCCGCGTTCCCGCCCTTTCCGATCGCCTCGAGTCCGCTCGGCTCCATCCGAGCGGCTCCCGCCGAAAAGAGCAAAAGCCCCTTCGCCGTCGCGACGAGCAGGTCGGCCTTGCCGTCGCCGTCGGCATCGAGCACGACGAGCCGCGCGCTCGTCGGGTCAAGCCCCCGCGCGATCTCCTGCGTCTTCCAAGCCGCTTCGAGGGTTGCCGGAGCTGCCCCTTCGGGTTCCACGTCGTCGAGGATCTCCGAATAGCGGCTCCACGAGAGGTCCTCCGGTACCGCCGCCCCCTCCTGACTCGCCCGGATCTCCTGGAATCTGGCGAGCTCCCGCTCGGCGTCCTCCGCGCGCCCGGCGCTTCGATACGCGAGGTAGAGCTGATAATGCGGCCCCGCCAGCTCCGGAGCGAGCCGCGCCGCCAACTCGAACTGTTCGAGCGCCCGATTCCCCTCCCCTGAGAGCTTGTAGAGAGCCCCCAAATTGAACCGCGTCACCGGCTCGTCGGGAACGAGCTTCGCCATCTGCTCGAGCTGCGCCACGGCGAGATCGAACTTCCCGTCCCGCTTGTAGATCACGCCCAGGGTGAACCAGGCATGCGGAATCGAAGGGGCTTGCTTCTCCACCTTCAACAGCTCCGCGATCCCATCCTCGGTCTTCCCTGCTTTGAGCAGCGCGAGTCCGTAGTTCAGACGCTCGCGTGGGGAGCCAGGTGCGAGGTCGAGGGCGGCTTTGAATTCGGTGACGGCTTCGGATGGGGTGGTCGGGTTTTCGTAGAAGGCTTTGCCGAGGTTGCGATGTTGCGCGAGGCGCTCCTGTATCGCAAAGCCTGATGCTCCAAGGGTCGCAGTGACGAAAAGCAGAACACAGAGGACGACAACCTTCATTAGCGCAACTTCAAGTTTCCGAACCATTTATTCATCGCCTCTGCTTGGGAGACTTCCTCCTGCCCAGTGGTCTTGCTGCTGCTTTCTCACTTTGGTCGCGCCGGGAGTAAAACAGGCCAAAATGTCGTTTTGGCATCCGTTGTCCCGTAGCAGTTCGTCACGCCGCCGCCGTCACATCTGAGTAAGGATGAGGCATCTGGACAAAGGCCGGAAATCGTATTCCAGTCGGCAAGCCGGTAATACCACAACAGGTAGGGAAGGCTCCACTTGTTGACGCCGACAAGTGAAACGCTCAACTTCTCCGCTTCATTCATTATTAATGGCTCACTGCCCGGAAGAAAATCTAGCCCATCTTTTTTTCCACATATCCCAATCGTAACTTTCTTCGCATCTGGATAGTATGCCATGAGTCGATCTGACAAGTAGAATGTCTTTTCAATATTACTTGAAGAATACCATTTAGTTGGCACAGGCTTCGCCAGCTTTGGTTCGTAGGTCCACCAGTTGCTCGCCGACAGACAAGCTTTCGGGAACGAAATACTATACGGGGCGTATCGGCCACCAAGCTGATCAATTCTAATTTTTCGAAACCTTGGGTCGATCTTGTCTAGACTGAGCAGATCATTTAAATGCTCTCCGAATTTGTTGCTAGGAACAGGAGGACCATCCACGGTCACGCATATATTAGCCTCAGCGAAGGTATAAACACAGCCCTCGTCATCATTTTTGCAATCGATTCCAGTTAATTTATTGTCACATTTACAGGATTTTACTCGGACGACAAGCTTCGTCCTGTTATCCCCTAGACTATCCCATCCACACGGACGCCTACCCTCCCAATCTTCGTCACCTGACGCTTGTAAAATCCAAGCCCTATTTCCTTTGGTTGATGTCGTACAATAGTTATTTTCGTCGCCCGTGAAGCAGATCAACATCAAACCGGCGAATGTCACGGTGATTCCACTCATTACCTAAGCCCTCCTAGCATGCTATTATTAAGGTAAAGCTGAAATGGTGCCCAAGCTAAAGGCCGAGGCAACGAGTTACGAGACATCAGGCCGATTTGCGCTCGCCGCAACGCCTCGGCTGGCGAGTCTCCCGCGCGAAGGTGATCGTGGAATTTCTGTGGGAGTCCCTCGATCGCTCGATCGTCAATGGGCCAAAGTGTCGCAACCAACGACGGCACTCCCGCGCCGAGAATCGCCCGAGCCAGACCCGCAACCCCTTCCCGATCGCCGTCGCCAAATCCGGGAGCCGTATCGCAGCCCGCAAGGAAGACTAGTTGGACGCCCGCGAGCGCTCGAGCATCGAGATCCGAGGCGCGAAGGACGTCTTCTTCGGGATCGGCCGTCGCGACGAGCGACTGGAGCGGCTGCCGCGCATCGACTAGAACGTGCGCGGCGAGATGGAAGATCGGTGTTCCAGGAAGGGCCGCAAGAATCCGCGAGCGCGTCGCGTCCCTACCGGCGAGGAGCGCTCGCTCTGGATACGAAGCGGCTATCACCTCGGCCTCCTTCTTCGCGAAAGGAAGGGCGAAGAGATTCCGGAACACCGGAGAAACGAGCCGCGGCTCACCGACGACCAGGGCGCGACGAAGCGGGTCTCGAAGCCGCCCGGCCGAGAGCCGATCGGCCGAGGTAAGCATCCCGAGGCTGGGCGTTACCCAACTCGGGTAGTCCTCCACCACGTAGCGGCCACGTCGGGCGTCGAAAAGCGCGGCGAATGGAAGCGAATGCAATTCCCGATCAGGCAGGAACGCGAGCCGAGTCCCGGCCGGAACGCCAGTCAACGCGGGCGCGAGAACGCGGTCGAACGCGTCGGCCGCCATCGAACGGGCCTCCTTCTCCTCTACTTCAGTGCGCGCCCCCTGGAGCGCCGACCGCAGGCGGCTGACCCTGCGTGCGACCTCGGCTCGGGAGATTGGCAATTTATAGAGAGTGAGCGAGCCGTCGTAGAGCCGCCAGACCAAAAGAACATCGGGAAGCACCGCAAACTCGATCGCGGCGGTCCCCTGAGGCAAACGGTCGAGAACCGCCCGAGGATCGAAGTCGGTTGCCGCGTTCGCCGCTAGGGACAGGTGCTCTCGCAACCCACGAACGCGCGCCTGCTCGACATAGCGAAGGGCAGCGACAGCATCCCTGCGATCGATCGCCTGAAACCGAATCATGGCGTCGAAGCTCTTCTGGGCCGTGGCAAAATACTCGATCTGACTGTTTTCCCCCTCCGTAGCGGCGCGGCGCTCCTCGTAAAGCTTGAGGGTTCGGCGGAATGCCTTCTCCGCCGCGCCGAGATCGCCAGCCCGGAGCTCCGCCCGAGCGAGCAGAAGGAGGGCTCGGGGGAGCAGCAGCCCCTCCCCCATGTCCGAGAGAGAGGCAACGACCGCCCGCGCATCGTCGCGGGCCTTTGCCGAAAGGACATCGATATTTCTTTCCGCGTCGCAAATCCTGAGCTCCGCGACAAGTTGAGATCGATCGTCGGCTTGACGGTAGTCGCGAACCACCCGCTCGAAGGTAGAGATGTCCTCCGCCACGAGGTCGGTCTTGCCTTCGACAAGTCGAAGGTTGATCCTTCGGAGCAATGTCTCCGATTCCGCGCCCGGCTCTCCCCAAGCTCTGGCATTGGCAAACATCTCCGCTAGGACCGGCCGCGACGCGCGACTGCGACCGCTCTCGGCCAACTCGTCGGCAAGTCCGAAGAGGATCGCATGCCGCATCTGGAAGTCGCCGCTCGCAACGGCACCTCGCAAGGCCGCCAGTCGATGAATCCAGACGCCCGAGCGGTTCCCGAGCACGCCATAGGCTTCCGAAAGCATTCCTTCGAGATAGAGCACCTCCGGCGCGCCGCTGTCGGCCAGCAGATGCGTCGCCCGGAGGTAATGTGCAATCGCCTCGGAGGTTCGCCCGTCCGAGATCGCACAGAGCCCAGCCATCCTTTCGGCCTTAGAAGCGAGCGTCGGATAGGGAAGGTGAACGAGATCGTGAAATGGCCGCTCCGCGTCTTGGGGCCGACGCCGGTAGACGCAGACGAGACGCTCGATCCGCGCCGCATTGTGCATCGGATTCCCCACCTTCGCGAGAAGCGCTTCGGCGCGCTCGAATTTTGGCTCGGCGAGCGAGCAATCGGATTGAACCTTCACCCCCTCGGCGTAGAGCTCCAGACCTTCGTCCTGTCTGCGCGCTGAGTCCGCATCCTTCGGCTTTTCGATGGTGGCGACGCTTTCGGTGAAGAGTGGCTCGCCGCGTCTCGCGAACGCGTCGGCCCAGAGCTTCACGGTAGCGAAGGAGGTTCGCGCGGAAGGATCGTCCGGCGAGTTTGCCGCTTTCGGCAGCCAGAGCGTTTCGAGCAGCCGCCGGATCTCGCGGGGAAACTCGCGAACGGTGCGATCCGCCGAGATCGCATCCAGCGACGGTCCGGAGGCAACGATCCGAGGTTTCTCTACCTCCCAACGGCGCGCGGTGGTTGGGCGCTCGAGGTAGCGAAGCCGCTCGCCCGCTTCGTCCCGCCACCGGGCGTCCCCCTCGAGCATCAGCGCGAGTCGCCAGTGATTTCGGGCAGACGTGATGAGAGAAAGCTTCTCCTCCACCAGAGCCTGATTGAAACGGACCGCAGGATCTTGCGGCGCAAGCTCGGCAGCTTGGGTCGCCGCCGCGAGCGCGTCGACCAAAAGCCAGGGATCGGTCGCGGAAAGCGCCAGGTAGGCCGCCGAAAGATCACTCAGATCTCTCGCGCTCGGTCTCCCCTCCACCGCCCGCTCCAACGAACGCACCGCGAGCGAGAACTGGCCTCTATGAAGATAGAGCAACCCCGTCCGGCGAAGGTCTTCGGGCCTCCCATTCTTCGTTTCAACCGGCGGTATCGGTGGGGGTACTCCGGGGCGCTTGGGCGACGGCCAGGGGGCGTGGCGCGGGTTCGACGAAAGGCGTCCTTCGACCGGGCGGGGCACGGAAAGGGCAGCGCCCTCCAGAAGGGGATCGCTGATTTTCGCCGGTGCGCAGGTAGATAGACGTGCTCCGACCATGAGCCACAAGCCTGCGTGGCATATCCCACGAACGGTTCCGGAACCCAAATTCAGGTTGGACCCTCCCCTCGCGGCCTTGGCGAATGGGCTTCGAACTACACTGCAGTCTATTTGACGGACGCAAGACCTGCACGCGCGATAAAGTGCCGAGATAGGTCGTACGGAGATGAGACGGTCCGGATCTCCGGGGGTGCGCTCAGAAGCCGAGGATCGGCATGAGCCCCTTTCAGGACCCCGGGCCGGGTTCAAAACGTTGGGACGCTTTCCGCCTTTGGAGTAAACTCTCTAGCGGATCCTCGCCCGCTGCTGTCACAGGGTGTCGCCGCCCCGCGCTTCCCGGCGTGGCACGGACGACCTATGACCGACCCCCAACCCCTCCGCTACGCCGCCGCCGCCTGCCAGGTCGATTTTCCGAATCCGCCGGACCGGCGCGGGATCAAGCGCCACGTCGACCGGATGCTCACGATGGTCGATCAGGCGGTCGGCGGCTACGCGCCGTTCCTGCCGGTCAAGCTCCTCGCGTTCCCGGAGTTCGCCCACGCGGCTCCGGTCTATACGACAGCCCAAGAGCTGCTCGACAAGCTCGCGATCCCGATTCCGAACGAGCACACGGAGCGCTACGTCGAGAAAGCCAAGGAGCTCGATGTCTACATCCAGACGGGGACGTTTCTCGAACGAGACGACGCCTACGGCCCCGTGGTTTTCAACACGACCTGCTTGATCGGGCCAGGAGGCATCCTCGCCAAGTATCGAAAGGTGAACCCCTGGATTCCATGGGAGGTCCACGCGAGCCCGCACGACCTGCCGGGCTATGCCGAGGAGATCTATCCGGTGGTGGAGACACCCATCGGGAAGCTCGGAGCCGCGATCTGCTACGACTGGCTGTTCCCCGAGACGCTCCGCCAGCTCACGGCGAACGGCGCGGAGGTGCTGATCCGCGTCTCCGCCTACATGGACCCTTGGGGCGCCACCGCGCCGATGGACTGGTGGACGGTGGTCAACCGCTGCCGTGCGATCGAGAACGTCGCCTACGTCGTCGCCTCGAACCAGGCGGCGAGCCTGTCGCACTATCCCCCGTTCTCCTGGCCGGGCGGCAGCATGGTGGTCGATTTCGAAGGACGCCTCCTCGCCCAAGCCGACCCCGGTCCGGGTGAGAAGATCGTCGTCGCCCCGATCGACATCTCCGCCCTTCGACACGAACGAGCGACCCGCCGCGGCCACCAGACGATCGCCCATCTGCGGACGGAAACGTTTTCGATGTACGGGCGGCCGTTCTACCCGGCTGGACGCGGAGCGGAGAATCTCTCGATCGAGAGGATCGACGAGGCGATCGTCGGGGCGAAAAGGAAGTTGGAGTACTGAGGGACGTAGAGCTTTTTCGGAAAGAGCCATGCAAGACTCAGAGCCTCGGCAGCGCGTCCCCTGCCCTTGTTGCGGCTTTCGCACGCTGGACGATCGCGGTGGTTTCGAGATCTGTCCCGTCTGCAATTGGGAGGATGACGGGCAGGACGACGCGGATGCCGAGTTCGTCCGCGGCGGGCCGAACGGCAGCCTGAGCCTCACGGAGGCGCGCCGGAATTTCCAAGCGTTCGGCGCTTGCGATCGGGAGTCTTTGAGAGTCGTCCGCAAGCCGAAGCCGAGCGAGATCTAAAGAGCCGTCACGGCGGGAGAGCGATCAGAAGGCGGCGTCTCGGCTTGCCGCCTGCCTCAAATAGGCATCCTGCGCCTCCAGGATCTCGCGCGCCCCGTCCCAGCGCATCCCTTCAACTCTAGCTCCCGATCGCGCTCCGTCCGCTCCGGTTTCGAAGAACTTCGTCGCGGAGAGCGCCGTCTCCCGGAGATCCGCTCCGGTGAGGTTGGCACCGGCCAAGTTCGCCCCTTCAAGGTCGGCGCCGCGGAGGTTCGCTCCGGTGAGGCTCGCGCCGCGGAGATCCGAGAGGCTCAAGTTCGCCCGCTCGAGGTTCGCGCCGTCGAGGTGGGCGCCCCGGAGATCGCAGTTCTTGAGGTGAAGGTCTCCCAGATCGCGAGTCCTCGGCCTCCAATCGCGGAGGTCGGCGCTCAGGATGACCTTCTTCGGCCCGCGGTACGGGACGAAGCTCTCCGCTTCGCGAAGCGCCGCGAGCCTCTCCGGCGGTAGCGATCCACTCACGAACCGCTGGTCGCCGGGCCAAGGGTCGGCCTCGTTGTGGTAGCTCGACTCGCGCTCCCAGTACCCCAGGCGATCCTTGGCGAGGAGCTCGATCCGATGCACCCACTTGAGGCTCTTGTAAAAGTAGCGCGACGGTGTCACCGTGCGGAGCGGATAGCCATGCTCCGTGGAGAGCGGCTCGCCGTTCCGGGAGTGGATCAGCCAGGTGTCCGCGAGCGCTAGCTCGAGCGGTAGCGACGTGTCGTGCCGGCGGACCGAATACGCCTCGAACCGAATGAACGCTGCCTCCGGCTTAGGTCGTGTCCGTTCGAGGAGGACAGCGAGGCGGGTGCCCCCCAGCCGCATGTCGAAGTGGCTCCAACTCGTGACGCAGTGGATGTCCGCCACAATCTCGTCCTGCGGCAGCGCGAGAACCTCCGCGTACGAGAGACGGAGCGGCCTCTCGACGAGGCCCTCGACCACAAGCTCCCATCGCGCGAGATCGAGCGCCTCTTGGGACGGCGCCTGCTCGCCCACGAGCGGAAACTTCTGGGTGACCGTTTGGCCGGGAGGGAGGGAGCGAGCGGCAGGCGTTGGCATAAGCGGTCTCAGAAAGCGGGCGCATGTTACCGCAGCGCTTCAGGTCGCCTGGAATGCCCCCGCGGAGTCGAAGAGTCGCTCCTTCGCTAGGGAAACAGAATCTGAAGTCGGGGAATCGTCAAGCGGTCTAGAATCACCTTCCCATGGACATCACGAAAGGCTGTCGAGGGAGCTTCGTCCTCCTCGCGGCGCTGTCGACGTTCGCCGGGTCGGCCGCGGCGGACGAGGGCCCGGCGCCGGGTCCAAACCCGCTCTACACACAAGCCACCGAGAAGGTCCGCCAGGTCATCGAGCAGTTCGCCGGGAGCAAGACTTGGGACGCCGAGCCGCCCCGCGACGAGATCGCGAAGCGCGGCCAGCCGGTCGAGGCCACCTGGGTGAACGGCTCCGGGCACGCGCTGGTGGCTTTCGATTCGAACGGGAATCCGGCCGGAGCTCATCTTTGGTTGCAGCACGCGAAGATCGAAGGCGACCGGGCTACCACGACCGAATGCGTACTGCGGCTCGGCCAAGACGGCAACTGGGTGTGCCCACCTTCTCGCGTCTCGATCGTCGACTGTAAGACCTGGAGCGTGCCCGTGGAGTCGGCCCGGGCAGCGCTGCTCGCCGCGCGCGCGGCGCTGTTCGTCCGCGTGTTCGAGAAGAAGTACCTCGACGACCCGTACGAGGAGCTCGTCGACTCCGGAATGGTGTTCGGAAGGATCGGCGGAGTCGACGGAGGCTCGGATGTCGACTTCGTCGTCTCGGCGGACATCGTGGAGGCGGGCGACCCGCCGATTCGGGTTTCGGAACATTGGGCGGGCTACGCCTCGCCCGGTAGGTCGGGCCGTTTCGCCCGCTCCAGCGCGGCGGCCAGTTTTCTAAACGACGCCTTCAAGCAGCCCGATAACACCCCTTCCTCACCTCCGCCAGTGGAGCTTCACAAGGAGTTCTCGCGCCTCTTTTCAAACCTCCCCCTCGACGACGAATTCTGGTGGTGGGTGCGCGAGCGAATGGTCCTGATGGCCGGTGCCCTCGGAACGGAGGCCGACCTGCCGCTGCTCAAGGCCTACCTGCAGCCGAAGACCACGACCGTGCCGGACGTTCGCCTCCGCGACTATGCCCTCGAAGCGCTGGCACGACGAACCGGGCAGGACCCGCGCTGTCAGGAGGGGCGCCGGGTCCTCGGCTCGGACGCGGCGGCACGGTGGCTGAACCCGTAAAGGCACCAGCGAAACCGCGAAACACCCCCGTCACATCACCTGATGCGCCATCCATGCTGACGGACTCGTTTTCCTCGCGCGGATTCGAAGTCCTTCCCGGTCTTCTCAGCGAGGCCGAATGCGAGGAGATTCTCGGGAGGATCACCGACGACCTGGCGGAGTCCGCCGGTTCGCGGTCTCTCCTTTCGCTCGATTGGTGCACCGCGCTGTCGGTTCGGATTCGGGAAAGCACCCAGGTCGAGAATCTCGTTCCCTCGGATTACGTCGCGACGCAGTGCACCTACTTTGCGAAGTCCGCTTCTCGCAATTGGCTCGTTCCGTTCCATCAGGACTTGAGCATCCCGGTGGCGGAGCGGGTCGAAGCGACCGAGCTTCGCGGCTGGTCCACGAAAGAAGGAACGCTGTTCGTTCAGCCTCCACCCGAAATCTTGGAGCGGCTGGTGGCTCTACGTCTCCATCTGGATCCCTGCGGACCGAACGATGGTCCGCTCCAGGTGATCGCGGGGTCACACCGACAGGGGCGGATCGAGCGAGCGACCGTGGACGCCCTTCGCCAGGCAGAGGCAGCCGTCATCTGTTCTGTGGAGCGGGGCGGCGCCCTTCTCCTGCGACCGCTTTTACTTCACGCCTCCTCGAAGGCGGTCGGAACGAACCAGCGCCGCGTTCTTCACTTTCTCTTCGGACCGCGCGAGCTTCCCTACGGACTGCGATGGCACTTACCTGTCTAGTCGTCTCTCCCGGACGGCAGGCGTAGACGCGAGGCCCGCGGACATGCGCAGACGTGGATGCCGTCAATCGGAGCAAGGAACTCTCACTCCGCGGACCGGGATAGAGTTAGCGAACCATCAACTCCGGAGGTCTCATGAAGACGAAACAGGCCAAGAAGCTCGGACTCCATCGTGAAACCTTACTGTCCTTGAGCCGGCGCGCTCTCCAAGCGGCCCAGGGCGGGGTCGGGAGCCAACGGAGCGACTGCATTTGTCCCATCGAATCGATCGGACAGTGCGCGACGTTCCGTTGGACGAACTGCACCAGCTGCTGACGCGGGTCCGGCCCGCCCCGCGAATCGGGGCGGGCCTCTCGAGCCGTTGGCTCTCCCTCGCCTTCCCTCTACCTCAGCTCCACGTGCTCCACGAACACCAGCCGGCGGCCCTTCTGCGTCGCCGACGGATCGTCGGACTCCCGATCGTCGACGAGGTACTCCTCGTACTCGGCGATCACCAGCCGGTATCTCTCACCATCGCGCGCGCCTGCCGGGAGGGTTACCTCCCCGCGCCAGAGGAACAGGAACGGGAAGATCTCCTCCACTAGCCGTTCGGAGGCGAGCTCGGCGTAGCGGCGATCCCGGTAGAGCTCCAGGCCCTGCGAGAGGCGATCGGCGGGGACGAAGCGGCCGGCGAGGGCGGACGTCCGTTCGAACGCCTGCTCGGCGAGCCCGCCCGCGACGGCTCCAGCGATTGAAGCCTTGGGTTGAACGACCGCGCCGGTCTCCCGGCGCCAGCCGAAGTCTTCTCCGAGTTCCGGCTCGAGCCGCTCGACCCAGACCTCGATCACCCCGGACGGAGAGATCGAGGGCGACTCCCGGTGGCCGCTCGAATCGTCAGAGGTGAAACCGGACACCGAGACGGTCCGCCGCCGCGGATCGTCGGTCCGGTTGACGCTCAGCCAGCGGTCGGCCGTGAGTGGCATGAAATCCGCGAGCACGACCTGAGAGAGATGCGCCCCCGGGACTGAGACCGGCTGGTAGCGCGCGAGCGCGAGGCGGAGGAACGGCCAGTAAGAGGCTCCTTGGCTCACCTCGATGTCGCAGTACCAGAGCTTGCGGTCCGGATCGTAGAAGGCGTCGTGCGGCGCCACCTCGACCGGGGCTCCGTTCGGCGTGCGGAGGTCCCGGACCTGGAACGGCGCGGGGGGTTGATCGGCTTCGGTCACCGGCGCACCCGCGGGTAGCCAGGCGGCCGTGAGGTCGGGTCCGGTGCGCGCGAGCGGGAAGCTTTCCCGCTTCGGCGCGAGGCCGGAAACGAACGCCGAATCCCAGATCGGGTCGTTGCCCCACTGGGTTACCTGATTCTTGAGCGGGCTCGATGCCGGCTCGCGATCGGGATCGCCCGCGAAGTCCGCCGGAGGAAGGACCACGGCGAGCATTTCCCCGTAACCCGAGACGTTCCACGGCCGCTCGAAATAGACGCGCAGGCCACCCCCGCGGCGCCAGCTCGAAGCGTTGCCCCGTTCGTCTTCCGTCCGAACCCAGCCAAAAGTCGGCACGACGTAGAGGATCCCCGGCGCGGGAGGCGGCGCCGAGCTCTTGATCCACTCGACCCTCCGCGGGCCGACGACTTTCACGTGCTCGTCGGTCGTCTCGGGGCCACCGCCCTCGAGCAGCAGGTCGGCCGGAAGGTACTCGCGGAATCGGGTGGTTCCTTCGAGCCAGTACTCGATCCGCCGGTAGCGGGTGTCGGCGAACTCGTGGCGTCGCCGCTCCCCGCGACGGTGGAACGAGCCGACTTCGATGCGGTCGGCGGCCGGGATGTCGTGCTCAGGGGTCCCCGGCGCGGGCCCCGAAGTCGCGTAGGACTTGGGATCGGTGATCTTCACCGCGAAGGCCACGTCGCCGCGCGCGCGGTCGATGCCTATGTCGCGGCTCGCCGCCGCCTCCGGATCGTCGCTCGGCTCGTGCCATTCGGCGTGGAGCTCCACCCGATCGGTGCTCTTCAAGCTGCAGCTCGCCAGAAACGAGGGCGTCGCCGCGGTCGCGCCGAAGTCGCGGTCGACCTGGAGCCGCAGAATCTCCGGGGCAAGGAGAGGCCGCTGGACCGCGTGAACGAGCTCCACCGTGCGCCAAGGGGTGAGCATCCAGTGCTCGCCACGGAGCGCCATCGCTTCGAGCGCGTCACGATCGGCCGCGGGGATCCAGCGCCAGATCCCCATCACCTCCCGAAGCGCCTGTTTCGACAGGCGCATCGACACGCGGAGCGTCGCCCGATCGCCCTTCGCAAGGGGGATGCGGAGCGTCCGGGTTTCGCGGTCGAAGGTGAGGGTGGCGCCGGGTTGCTCGAAGAGCTCGATCTTCCAGGGCGCGGCTTCGGGCCAGGCGACCGCGGGGTCGCCATCGGCTTCCGGATAGAGTGGGATCTCCAAACTCTCGCCGTCGGGAAGATCCGGATGACCGAAAATCCGCACGGCGGCCGCCTCGGCGAGAGGATCGGGGAGGTAGGTGAGGCTCCGGCCGTCCCGATAGACGGCCCATTGCGAAGCGACCGGCGCGGGGTCGAGCGGACCGGAGGTGAACAGAGTCTCCTCGACCAGCGTCGCCTCCGGATCGTGCGCGTCGCGGTCTTTCACGTGCGCGAGCAGGTCGAAGAGGTTCGCGTCGACCCGACCGTCCGTGTCGAGGCGGCCGTGCAGCTCGGCCTCGCGCACGCTCACCTGCGGCGGCACGGCGAAGCGGCGCGCGACCTCCGGCGTGGGGCTCGCATTGTCGGCCGGCGCGTCGTTCCGACTCCGGATCGCGATCCGGTGCATCGACTCCCCTTCCCGCGGGATCTCCGTCGCTCCCCCTTCCGGGCGAACCAGGGCGAGGACCGGGGCGGCCACCGGCTCGTAACGGAGGAACGGGCGCGCGCGCTGCCCCGGCTGCTCGGTCCCGAAGTCCGACGTCCGCGGCGCGAGCGAATTGCCCGCCAGATCGACGGTCCGCGCCCTCAGCCAATATTCACGTCCGAAGCGGAGCCGCGGCAGCGACCCTCGAACCGGCTGAAGAAGCGATCGGAACTCGATACCCGGGGGCGCCTCGGCCAGGGTCGCTTCGCTCGTCGGATCGAAGCCGTCGTCGGGGAGGATCGCCCGGCCGGGCTGGGGAGCGGCGAGGCTCCAGCCGTTCCAGCTGACCACGGCCTCGTGCAGATGGACGACCGGGTTGGTCTCGGGTTCGGGCGAACGGGACGCGCCGAGCCGAATCGTCCCCTCCTCCTCCCCCGCTTCCGGCTCGACCTCCACGCCGTTCGCAAGCTCATATCGCGCGCGGCGTCGGCAGAGAGAGCGCCAGAGCCCGGTCGTCCGGTCCCACACGTCGAACCGGAAGCCGCGTACGAGGTCCTCGGCCCAGAGTTCGGGCGCTGAGACGGGCTGATCGGCGAACGCCTTCTCGGCCGCTTCGTTCTTCTTCCGATTGGCTTCGAAGCGCTCTTCGAGCATGCCGCCGCGTCCGGTCTGGACGAGCGTCATCCCCGCACCGCGAAGGCTCGGCGCACCGGTCTGCTCCTCGAACCGGGTCACCGGGTTCGCCCGCGATTCGAGGTCGCCCACGTAGCGTCGGAGCGAGCGGGCGAAGCCGAGCAGCTTGAGCGCTCCGCCGTCGACGTCGGCTTCGAGTACCGAGAACCGCTTTGGATCGAGATCGACGAGTCCCCGCTGAACGCGAAACGCCCCGGCCGGCGGGCTCGGATTCGAGACCGCGCGGAACCCGCGGGCCGAGAGCCGGGCGTGGGTGACCGGCGAGACGCTCGGCGCGCTCGGCACCGAGAGCGCGCCCTCGGGAAAGAGCACCTCGGCGACCAAGGGCGCGTCGGCGGCGGGGGCGAGGAGGGAGCGGTCGAGGATCAGGTCGACCACCAGGCCGAGCTTGCGCAGGAGCGTCGGGTAGGAATTCATCGCCGAGACGACGCGATGGAAATCGAGCCGCTCGGCGAGCTCGGCCGGGGTCGGCAGGGGTTTCCTCTCGTGCTCCATCCAGCTCGCCCCGATGCGGGGATCGTCGGTGCGTGGACGGTCGACCACGGGGGTGGGTTTCTGCGCCGGAGTGTGGAACAGGGCGAGCTTCCCGAGCTCGGCGTAGCGGGTGTAGGCGAGCGGAAGCCGGCCCTTCCGGTACCCCTCGTACATCCGGTCGGGCTTCCGCAGGCCGGTCCGGTAGTCGACCGTCGTGTCGTCGCGGTCGAGCGTCGTTACGGCATCGATCAGCTCGCGCCAGGCGGGGTCGTCGACCAACTCCGTGGCGGTCGGCAATTCCCCATGGGACGTGCTCGGCGACGTCGCGAGACGAGCGTAGAGATCGCGGATCCGCTCGCCGACCTCCACCGCGTCGAACGAGACGACCGCGTGGTCCGACAGATCGGTGAACCGATAAGGGGCCACCGGCAGGTCGGGACGGAAGACCGCGCTCCAGACCGCGGAGTCGAACGCTCCGAAAGAATGCGTGTCCACCCGGCTCGGCCCGGTCCTCTGGGCCGCAGGGATCTCGATCGCCGTTCCGGCATAGGAGATCCGGAACGTCGCGGCGCGAAGCGTCCCCGGCCAGTCGAGCCAGTCCTTGTCGAAGCTGCTCAGGAGGTTGGGATCCCCTTCCGGGTCGAGCCGGGGCGAGACCATTACCGAGACGAGCACGCCCGCGCCATCCTCGGAAAGGCCGTTCGGCAACGCGGTCCAGAGTAGCGATTGGCGGGCCATTCTCAGATCCCCTCTTCGGCGAACGCGTCGCAATAGGCGCTCCAAGCGCGGGAGCTCGGCATCAGGTCGATGAACTTGGGATCCGATTCGGCTCCCCCGAGCTCGCGGCGACAGGTGACCGAGACGTCGAAGCTGAAGAACAGCAGCTCGATCTCGACGGTGAGCGTCGCCTCCCCCCAGACGGAAGAGCGGTGGACCGCCTGGTCCTTCCGGTAGGCGAGCTGGAGGTAGAAGGTGAGAGAAACCGACACGAGAGAGAGCACCGAGAGCTCGCCGTAGAGCCGCACATACCCCGCGAGCTCGACCGAGCCCTTGCCGGGGGTCGGCTCGAGCCAATGGAAATAGATCCCCACCTTCGCCTCGACGAACCCCGAGGCGACGCCGAGGTCGATCGCGAGGGCCGCCCCGACCTCCAGCGCCGCCTCGATCTCGTTCACCCCCCGGGCGGTCACGCCGATCGCGAAGAATCCACCCCCACCGAGCGCCGAGACGGTCAGGCTGAACGGGTGCGCCCGATCGGAGAAATTGAAACGAACGGCGGCGGGCCGCGAGTCGAACGGCAAGGCGAACGCGGCGCCGAGCGAGGCGTTCGAGAGGGTGAAAACCCCCACGCCCAGGGTGGGAAGGTTGAGCGAGTAGCCCGCCTCGATGCCGCTCGGCGTCACCGAGAGCGCGGGCGGGTCAGAGAAGCCGTTCGCCGGGATCACCTGGCGGAGGGTGTTCACGAACTCGAGCGGTCCGCCGAACCGCACCCCGTCCTCCCCCGCCTTGAGCTGCACCACGACATCGGGCCTGCGCCCCTTCTGCGCGTCGAATCGAAGCTCTTCGAACCAGAGGATGATGCAGCCGAACAGGTTGATCTTGAAGTTGTCGAGCGAGGCGGTCGCGCGATAGGTGGCGCCCGAGGGGTCGGACAGCGGCGCCGAGGAGATCCCCTTCATCATGAGCCGGGTGGGCGACGCGCCGTCGGCCCGCGGGATCAGGAGCTTGAGCGGATCGGAGCGCTTCACCTCGGAGTCCCACGAGAACGAAGCCTCCAGCCGGTCGGGCAGCTCGCGGTGGAGGAATTTCGGCACGTCGTCGCCCGCGAGATTTTTCGCCCCGTCGAAGATCGTCCCGAGATCGACGCCGCCGAGGATTGTGGCGCCGTCGAAGAACTCCTTCGGATCGAACGTCCCGGCCACCGCCGTATCGACCGAGCCGCCGCTCGGCTTGGAGGCCACCGGCCCCATGATGCGCGAGAGACCGAAGATCGCCATCTGCGGCGCCGCGATCGCGCCGAGCGCGTCGCTCTTGGCCTCCCCCGCGCCGCCGCCGAAGCGCAGAGGCAGGGCAGGATCGAGCGCAAGAAAGACCTCGCCCGGGTTGTCGCCGCCGAACCCGTGGTCGCGATACGCGTCGGCATAGCGCGCCCGGGCCGACGCCTTTCGGCCGAGCAGCTTTTCGAACACCGACATCGAAAAGTCGGTGAGCGAGACCTCCGGATAGACGTTCGCGTCGAGCGGCCGAACGTCCGTCGTATCGCCCGCCCAAAAGGTGAGCGCTTCGGTCGGCAGGCAGGGGGTGCCGAGCGTGCCGGGGCTGCAAGGCACGTAGCAGACGGTCGCTCCGCCGAGCGAGGCGATCCGCCGCGATACGGTCCCCGGCTCGTCGTAGGCGCGGCGGATCTCGACGGGCTTCAACCGGTTCGCGGTCTCGCCGACGAAGAGAAGCGGCAGGTTGAACGATGCCTCGTGTCCGCATGGATCGAGGGTCCGGATCTCGAAACGGAACGTCCCGTCCGCGGCGACCGGCCAGAACGCCATCCGCGGGACGACCGGTAGAGCCGGGTCGAAGATCACGTCGCCCGGGGCCGGAACGAGCGCGCTCACGGTGCCCGGCTTGCCCGGGTCCCGCAGGTCCGGGGTGACGCGGGTGAGGATCTCCACGCGGGTGAACGGGAAGTTGCGTCCCTCGTACGGGTGCCGCGAGCCGTCGTAGAGCCGGACCCGCTCGCGAACGACGAGGAAAAACCGCTGGCGCAGCACGGCGGCCCGGCGTCTGGGCGCGCGCGCGTCGAGCGCCTCGAATTTTCGCTCGGTCACCTTGACCAGCGAGGCGCTGTGCCCGAACGGATAGAGGCGTCCGGCGTAGACCACGCGGACGTAATGGTCGCGACCGAGCGTCGCGAGGTGCCGCCACTGCTCGATGTCGACGGTGCCCGGCCGCTTGTCCCAATTCCCTTCGGAGTCGAGCAGACCGCCGAGCGCCGACAGATGGAGTCGGTCGGCCTTCGCCGCGCGCGGTTTGTAGGGAGCACGGTCGGCCCGGATCTCCTGGAAACCCGCCATCAGCTGGACCAGCATCTTTCGATCGAGAGGGGCGAGGCTCGATCGGAACGGCTCGGGAGCGGGCAGCGGAACGTCGGGCGACCAGAACGCGCGCACCTTCGACGTGCCGTCGGGACCGGCCTCCCCCGCCGCGGTCGCGAGGCGCGTATGCCAGAGCTCCGTCCGGCCGGCGTGGACGAACGGCGCGGCCCGGTGCCGGAACCGTGCCGCCTCGATCGGCGTCAGGATCAGGCGGTACGGCAGCTCGATCGCGGTCACTTTGCCGGAGGGCTCGTGTGGCTCGAGCAGCAGTGGCAGCCACGGGATTTTCGCCGTCAGGTCGAGATCCTCGAGCGGCCCCGCGAGATCGGCGAGAGAGCCCGCCGAGGCGAGCGCCAGGGCGGCGATGGCGGCCCGGTGATGAGGCCCTTCTCGAAGGAGCGGAAACTTCCCGAGCAGCGGATCGATCTCGACGTCGAGCGCGCGAAGCATCACGTCGGAAAACGCATCCAGACCGAAGTCCGATTCGCCTCCCCGAGCGGCGCCCCTACGCTCGCGTTCGCCGGCGAGCCCTCCGGCGGACCGCTCGGCGACCCGCCGCGCCGCGGCCTTCAGGGCGCGCTCGAAGCCGTGGGCCCCTGCCGCTTCGAGGGCCGAGGAGAGCACGTGGACCGTCGAGAGCCAGCCGGCCGAGGACGAGAGATCGGAAAGATGCAGGCCGTCGAAGCGCCCGTCGAGACGCGGATTCGGATCGGGCACGGCGCACAGATCGAGGGCGAGCGGCCAGGTGCGCATCGCCCCGAGCACGGCCTCCAGCGTGAACGGCAGCTCGTCGACCGCTTCGGGCATCAGAAACGCGAGTCGGCTCGGGCCGGACATGCGGATCCGCGCGGAGGGGAGTGGCGGCACCGGCTCGGTCGCGCCGACCGGCACGTTACGCTTCTTCAAGTTCGCCGGCTCTCTGTCGACGTCGGTCTCGGGAGCCGGGACCTCGAGGAACGCTTCCTCCCCAAAGCTCTGCGGCGGAAGCTCGAGGATCAACCGGGCCAGCCCCGCCCCGGAGCGGACGAGCCGCGGCTCTTCGCCCCCTCGCAGCTCCAGGCGATCGACCCGGAGATCGAAGACCAGTAGATCGTCCGGCCGCCGAACCGCGACGCGTAGCTCGCGCGGTCCCCGAGGGGCGATCGCGTCGAGTAGCCGCCCGAGAGAGAAATCCAACCGAACGAGTTTCTCCGCCATCGGCCGTCCTTTCAGGCGAGCCCCCAAGCGGCTCGATCGATGCGGTTCGATCGATCCTTTCGCCGCCGAGCGCTTCCGCGAATCCGATCCACGAAACGCTCCGCGCGCCGAGGTGCCCTACACCCTTCGGCGAATTTTTTGGCAAGGGTGTTACAGCGGTGGAGCGGGGCCTATCTAACCCTTTCGGTCGGGGCCGGGATCAACCTTGAGCAGGACACCGCGAGGCTCCACGAGGAGCCTCATGACGCTCAGGGAGAAGTCCATGGAAACCATGTCTGCCTCACGTCTTCCTTCGGCGATCGGCTGGCTCGCCGCCTTTTTCGTTCTCTCGATGCCGATTCCAATCGCGGCTTCGAGCCCGGAGCCCGCGGACCTCTTCGTCGAAGCGCCCGGCGCGGGGAGGGTCGAGAGCGCCCCCGGGCCTCGATCCCTCGTACTCTTTCGGGTCGATTCCTCGGAGCTCTCTCGCCGGCTCGATTTCGCTCCGCTCGAGTCGGGACAGGGCTCGAAGGACGCTCTCGTGATCGCGCTCCCCGATTGGGACGGCGGCCGCCACCGGTTCGCCTTCGTTCGCACCTCGATCCTTGCCGATTCGGCGGCCGCCGAATTTCCAGAGATCCGTACTTTCAGGGGGGTTGGTCTCGATCGGCCCGACGAGAGGGCTGACCTGGTCCTTTGGGACTCGGGTTTCTCCGGGATGGTCCTCGCGAAGGGGCGTTCCACCCGCATCGATTCCGATCGCGACGATCCGGGTCTCTCTCGAATGACCCGCTACCTTCCGGGCTCCAAGCCTTCCGGAACGGCAACCGTTCTACCTTTTTACTGTTCGACCCCACAAGATTCGGGGATCGAGCGGATCGGCGAGATCTCTCGCGAAGAAATCTCCATGTCGTCCGATCGGCGAGAGATTCGAGTCGCCCTGTCGGCGACCCCCTCGTTCTATAACCCCCTCGGGTCGCGGGCCCATACGGTGCGGCTGATGGCGTCCCTACTGAGTCAGGCGAGCATGATCTTCGAGCAACAGCTCGGGATTTCCTTACGCCGTTCGGCGATTCGGCTCCAACTTCCGGAGTGCTCGACTCCTGCCGATCTAGTAGCTTGCCAACAAGATCTCTTTACCAAGAACCAATCGTACCTGGATCATCCCGGCGTGCTGGGTCCCGACGGATACGATCTCGGGCATGCCTTCTCGAAGCCTTGTGGAACCGGCGATTGCAATGCCTCGGCGGGCTTGTCGGGCGTCGGCGTTTGTGGCTCCCCGTACTACAAGGCATATGGAGTCACCACTGGAGCCCCCGACGATCCCGATGCAACCGGCTGGGACTCGACGCGCGACCGCTTCTTCCACGCCTTCCTCCATGAAATGGGCCACCAGTTGGGAGCCCAGCACACGTTCCACGCCTCGGACTCCTATTGCGAGGGGAGCGTCAATGCCTTGACCGCCTTCGAACCGCTTGGCGGCTCGACGATCATGAGTTATGCCGGCCGCTGCCTGGCACCGGACACCCTGCAGTGTTTCCCCGACCTATACTTCCACGCCGACAGCCTGGAATCGATCCGCAATCACGTTTCCACCGCGTCCGGGTCGGGCTGCGGTCAGGTCCTTTCGTCGATCAGCCCCCCTCAGTTCGCGCCGACGGGAACTCCCGAGAGGATCACGATCCCCAAGGGGATGGCCTTTGCCCTGGAGAAGAGCGCAACAGGGGGCAATGTGACCTATACCTGGGAACAGCACGACTACGGAGCACCTCCCCTGTTTCGCTCGTTTCCGGCGGAAGCGGCGGAGCGCCGGACGTTTCCGAAAGATCCGGCACATCCCGAAGACGGCGAGCTGCCTCCTCCCCCCGGTGGGACGATGAATTTCTGGATCACGGCGCGAAACGGCCAGGGAGGCTTTGCGTTTTCCAAGGTCGAAGTCGTCGTCGATCCCTTGGGTCCCTTTCAGATCGACCATCCTTCGCCGCTCGCCCGATGGCTCTCGGGGACCCAGCGGACGGTGGTTTGGTCGTTCGATGGCACCGCTCCCCTATCGACGGTGCGCTGCGATCCGCCCACGGTTTCGCTGGAGATACCGGGCCGGGCGCCCATCCTTCTCGCCGGGGTACAGTCATTTGCCGACGGAGTGCGGGTTCAGTTGCCGCCCGGCCTTCCGAACCTCGGCGCCAACCTTCTCGTACAGTGCGGAACGGCTCGCGAGTTCGAGGCGCGCTCGGAGATCTTTCAGTTGGTGAGCGGCGCTCCTTCCTGGAGTCCGGTCGCTCGCTTTTCCGTCGCCACGTTGGTGTCCGCCTACCCGCAAGTCGTGGTGAAGCTCGATCCGCGGGCGAGCTCGGACTTGGTACATCTCGTCGACACGTACCGATGGACGATCGACGGCGAGCAGATAGCGCTGCCGTCCCCGACCTCGATCACTCACAGCTTTTCGTCGCCGGGTCGCTATCCCGCCGAGCTTTCGCTCCTCAACGACGAAGAGGTGTTATCCACCAAGTCCGACATCGTGGTCATTCCGGAGGGCATCGTTTCGGCGACCACGGCTTCCGGGCATCTGACGCTTCACATCGCCAGCGTCACCCAACCGGAGTTCTGCCAGACCACGGCGGGAGCGGCGCAGTGCAATTTCCCCGCGAATGCCTGCGGCCAGATCTCCCTTGTGGTCTTTCGTGATTCCTTGCCGAGCGGATCCGGCCTCTATCATCTCAGCCTGGGCGGCGGCGCAACGTTCGCCAACGGCAGTACGGAAAAGGACTCCCTGCTCGTCGCACAGGAGTGGGAACCGTTCAACGTCAACGTTCCCTGTCCCTGACCCCGCCCCCCTTTGCGCCAAGGTGAGCCGGGCGGTGGCCCGGCCCACGAAGGCAAATCAGGGGGTAAACCGCAGCAATAGGATCCGGCTCTCGAACGTGTCCGGATCGTAGCCGAGGATGGCGGTCGAGATCCCCGAGCCGCCGGCCGAGACCGGCAGCACCTCGGTGCTTACGGTTTCGACGAGTTGCCTCGAGCTGAGGTCGATCGGCGGCGCGAGCGGAACTCCGTTCGTTTCCGCGACCACGAGCTTGGGCAAGCCGGAGTCCAGGCGATAGAAAGGATGCTCGAAGAAGGTGACGATCGGACGGCCCGTGGCGTCGAGCGCTAGGTCGGAGTGGTCGGAGGGAATTTCATCCCGAGGCGTCACTGTCACCGGTCCCAGGGTGACGATCGTCGCTGGGTTCGCCGGCGAGCCGTCGCGATCGTCGAGCGCCGGCTGGAAGCGGATCAACTGGACCTCGCGAGAGGTCGTACCGCGGTCGAACGTCACCACGACCGAACCGTCGGCGGCGACTCGAGCCCGGGCGCGCACGACGTTCTCGCCGCTCGCGGGCACCAAGTTCGTGGCGCCGATCCTCACGGCGCCGGTCGCCCCGTCGAGCATCAACTCATGGAGACCCTGGCCGTCGGTCGGTCCTTCGCAGGTGAAGAGAAGGTGAACCGAACCGTCGGCGGCCACGGCCAGGTTCGGAAGCGTCGGACTACCGCTTGCAAAATGGCTTCGCGGCGCCACCGTGGGCGCGAGCTGCTCGCTTCCCTGTTGCCTCACAGCCTTGCACTCGTACACCGCGCGGTCGGCTAGGCGGACGTTGCCCGCCGCGTCGAGCTGCTGGTAATGGATCTGGTCGAACGCCTCGCTGTTACCGCAGCAACCGCGGGTGGCGAGCTCGACCCAGGCGAGATGGACCCGACCGTCGGGACCGACCGCGATCTCCTCGTCGACCCGCTCGAAGGTGCTCGCGGGATCGCCGATCGTCGTCGGCCCCTGGACCCGGATCGTCGCCGGGTCGGCCGCCGAGCCGTCGCGGTCGTCGAGCGACGGATCGATCGCCAGGTGGTGGAGCGCCTCCTGCTCGAACCAAACGAGGTGGAGCCGTCCGTCCGGACCGACAGCCGACTTCGGCCGGTCGGGGAAGGCCTGGGTGTCGAACAGCTCGGTGTCGTTGATCAACGTCGCGCCCGAAGGAGAGATCATCGAGTATGTGAGCTCCCCATAGTCGCCGCCGAGCCAGAAGACGTGGCTGTTACCCGCGGCGTCGCGCTCGACGGTCTGGCCATAGACGTACGGATACTCGTTGATCCAAGTCGCCGCGAGGTCGTCGCCCGCGACGCTCGGATTCGTGCCGTCGAAGCGGACTTCCTGCCCGTCGCTCCGGCCCCCGCCGTCGCCGTCCCAGAGGTTCGGGTCGGTGTGGGACGTCGCGATCTCATAGGCGTCCGCGAGGCCGTCGCGGTCGCTGTCGTCGAGCGTCGGATCGGTGTGATGGACGTGGACCTCGTCGCCGTCCGAGAGACCGTCGTGGTCCGTGTCGGGGGCCGTCGGATCGGTCCCGGCGGCGTACTCCTCCCCTGCCGAGAGGCCGTCGCCGTCCTCGTCGAAGGCGCCGTCGGCGGGCGAAGTCGGATTCGTTCCGCGCTCGACCTCCACGCCGTCGGGAAGTCCGTCGCCGTCGCTGTCGACGTCGTTCGGATCGCTCCCGCGCAAAGTCTCGTCGCGGTCGTCCAGCCCGTCGCGGTCGGTATCGCGCCGGGTCGGATCGGTGTGGAGGACATTGACCTCCTGGCCGTCCGAGAGGCCGTCGCCGTCCGTGTCGGCGCGGCGCGGATCCGTGCCGGCCGCCTGCTCCTGGGCGTTGGTGAGCGCGTCGGCGTCGGGATCCCCACCGGCCTCCCCCGCGGCGAGCGGGTTGAAGGCGTAGCGGACCTCGAAACCGTCGCGTAGGCCGTCGTGATCGGTGTCTACCGCGCGCGGGTCGGTCCCCGCGGTTTCTTCGCCGAGGTTCGCGAGGCCGTCGCCGTCGGCATCGGGGTTCACCACCGAGAGGACCAGCCGGTTCTCGAACGTCGGCTCGCGGCGGACCCACGGTACGTAACAGGTCCCCGCCACCGCCGCGCCGGAGATCTCCTCGCCCCCGAGATAGACCGCGCGGCGACGGACCGAGCGTGCCGGGAACAGCGTCGAGCCGTCGCTCCCGAGCGCCTCGGCCAGGAGGTCGACAGAACTGTTGTCGAAAAGGTCGGAGGAATTGAACGCGAGGTACGCCGCGCCGTCGCGGTCGAACGCCGCGCCGGCGAGGCCCGTGCCGGCCGTCGTCGGTCCCGGCTCGGGACTCGGCAGCTCGGTGGGGCCAGAGACGACGATCACGCTGGGATCCGCGGCGTCGCCGCTCCGATCGTCGCGTCCCGGCTCGACCTCGACGCGCAGGACCTGCCGGGAGTCCGAGCCGGAGCGGAAGACCGCGCTCACTCGGTCGCCGCGCGCGAGAAGCCGCGCGAGGCCCGCCGGCGTGTCTTCAACGACGAGCCGGGTCGCGGCGATCTTGAGCTCGTTGGACCGGCCGTCCAGCATCCAGTACCAAAGTCCTGGCATCGCCTCCTGCGAGTCCGGAGCGCGATAGGAACCGGTCGCGAGATGCAGGTCGCCGCCGTCGTCCAGAGCCGCAGCGAAGCGAGCGGTATCGAAATAGGGCGCGACGTCCAGGAGACGGTCGGAGATCTCTAGCCTCGTGCCCGCGGAGATCCGCGTCGCGTGGAGGAAGTCCCGGGTGAGGAAGCTTCCCTCGGCGTTGCGCTCCCTCCGCTCTTCGAACCAAGCGACGTGGGATACGCCGACGTCGTCGGCGACCACGATCGGTCGCAGGTCGCTGCTCGTCGCGGCCGGGGCGGCCGCGACCCAGCGGGGCGCGATCGTGAGGATCGCCGCCGGGTCCGCGGCCGAGCCGTCGCGGTCGTCGCGCGAGGGGTCGACCCGGGCGTACCAGAGACGCGCGGTGCCTCCGCCGTCGTCTTCCGACCAGGTGAGGTGGACGACCCCGCGGCCGTCGATCGCTAACGACGGCTTGCTCCCGTTGCACGTCTGGGTCAGCGTGGTGGCGGCGATCTTCGCCCGGCCGAGGCGGTCGCGCAGCGAATACCGGAAGGCGCAGGAGTTCTGGTCGTGCCAGATCAGATGCACGTTTCTGTCGCGGTCGACCGCGGCGGACGCTCCTTGCGCGATCGGATCGGCGACGTCCGGATCGAGCACGATCGCGCCCGCGTCGTCGGCGGCGACCAGGGGATCGGTGCCGTCCTCGATCTCTTCGCCGTCGGTCGCCCCGCCGCCGTCGGTGTCGGCGAGCTTCGGGTTCGTGCCGAGCTCGATCTCGCGCCCATCGCGGAGACCGTCCGTGTCGGTGTCGGCTTTCGTCGGATCGGTCGCATGGGTATGGACCTCGGCGCCGTCCAAGAGACCGTCGCCGTCGGTGTCGGCGACGTGGGGATCGGTCCGGGCGGTCGCCTCCTCGAGGTTTGCGAGGCCGTCGCCGTCGGGATCGGCCGCGCCGTCGGCCGCCGACAGCGGATTGAGCCCATGCGCCACCTCGTAACCGTCGGTGATGCCGTCGCCGTCGGTATCCGCGCGGTTCGGATCGGTGCCCAGCCGCGCCTCGTCATCGTCGGACAGGAGGTCGCCGTCGCTGTCCAGATAGGCGAAGAAGTTGGCGATCGCCGCCTGGTCGACCGCCGTGAGGTGCGCGAGGGCGGTCTGCGGCAGCCGCGAGAGGTCGGACGCGGCGGTCGCCGCGTCGGACCGGCTGCCACGCAGCAAGAGGAAATGCAGCAGCGCGGCCTTTCCTCCCGGCGGTATGGTGATCCGGTAGTAGAACTGGTTCTGGCTTCCGCCGGGCACGTCGGTGCGCGCGAACAACGGCTTCACCTTGCCGCCCGGACCGGCGAAGAGGGAGAGATAGGCGGGAGCCCCGCTGCCGTCACCATCGTCGAACAACGCCCAGGAGTCTCCCGCGTCGAGCGCTGCGTCGCCGCTGCTAGTGCCGAGGTAGGAGTAGCCGACCGAAAACTGGTCGTTCACCTGGACGACCGCGGAGATCGGCCCGGCGGTGGGGTTTTCCAAAACCTCGACGTAGCGGGCGAAGCCGCTGTCCCCCGGCACGTAGACCTTGCGCGACGCGAGCAGTCCCGACGAAAGGTCGATCGGCCCGAACGACCAGAGGCGCTGGTCCGGCGAGCCGAGCGGCTTCTTTACGGGCTCGTAGAACGACTGATTGTCCACTTCGAGCTGGGAGCCCGGAGAGAAGACGTTCGTCGGCCCGGTGAAAACGTAGCCCTGCGTTTCCGACAGGATCCAGCGATAACCGAGGCCGTCGGCGGTACCGAAGGCCGTGGGCGTGGCGGGCCGGAGATCGTCCGCCCCGTCGGCTGGGTCGGTGCCGTCGACCTGGATCTCGGTCGCGTCGCCGCGACCCCCTTCGTCGGAATCGTCGTCGAGGGGATCGGTGTGATGGACCGAGACCTCGGCGCCGTCCGACAGCCCGTCGCCGTCGGTGTCGGCGAGGCTGGGGTCGGTCCCGGCCGACTGCTCGGCAAGGTTGTCGAGGCCGTCGCCGTCCGGATCTTGATGCTGCTCCCCCGCCGTGAGCGGGTCGAATCCATATCGCGCCTCGAATCCGTCGAGCAATCCGTCGCCGTCGCCGTCGGGATTCGCGGGATCGGTGCCCGCGGTCGCCTCGTCGGTATCGGCGAGACCGTCGAAATCGAGATCCGCGAAGGCGAAGAAGTTCTCGATCTCGGCCGGCTCGTCGGGCTCGAGGCCGGCGCGAGCCGAGCCGCGCAGGTGCTCGAGGTCGGCGCCCTTGGCCGCCGCCTCCTCCCGGCTCCCCTGCTGGGTGAGGAAATGCATCACGATCGCGCGGCTGTGGGGCGGGATCCGCACCTCATAGGCGAAGGTCGAGAGGGCGGGCGACTGCGACGCCTCGTCCGGACGGAGCCGCGCCGCGGGGCCGGCGAGCGCGAGGGCGACCGGCGGTTGGAGGTCCCCCGATCCGCCGTCGTCGTCGTCGAGCGAGAGCCATCGGTCCGCCCGATCGAACGTCGTGTCGCCGGACGAGGTCGTGAGGACCTGGACAGCCCCCCGCTCCTGGGTGCGCACGACGAGTCGGGCGACGACCGGCGCGTCGGTCGTGTTCTCGATCGATTCGAGGTACCGGGCGAAGGTGTCGTCGCTCGGCACGAAGACCTTGCGCGTCACTTGGAGACCCTGGTTCACGCCGGAGGTGGGCCGCCATGGACCGATCAGCAGCTCACGTCCGCCCGGCTCGGTTCGCGCGTCGGCGAACTCGGGGAACGCAAGGCCGTTGACCTCGAGACGTGCCGCGCCGGAGAACGCGAGGCTGCCAGCAAGGATCGAGCCGTTCTTCTGGACATCCCAGCGGAAGCCGTCGCGATCGAGCATCTCGGTCGGGAGCGCTCGAGAACCGAAGTCGTCCGCCGGGTTCAGCGGATCGGTGCCGTCGCGCACTTCGTCGCCGTCGCTGCGGCCGCCGCCGTCGGTGTCGGCGAGCGTCGGGCTCGTGTGATGAGTATGGACCTCCACGCCGTCGACGAGGCCGTCGCCGTCGGTGTCGCCGACGATCGGGTTCGAGTGGTAGGTGAGCACCTCGTCGCCGTCCGATAGCCCGTCGTCGTCCGTGTCGGGATCGTTCGGAAGCGAATGCGCGGCGAACTCGCCGAGGTTGTCGAGACCGTCGCCGTCCGGATCGGCGTGAGCGTCACCGGGGCTCGTCGGATCGAGACCTCCCGAGACCTCGAAGCCGTCGGTCATACCGTCACCGTCGGTGTCGGGATCATTCGGATCGGTGCCGAGCCGCGCCTCGTCCGCGTCCGAGAGGCGGTCGAGATCGGCGTCGGGATAGGCGAAGAAGTTGACGATCTCGCCCTGCTCCGCGGGCGAGAGACCGGACAGGGCCGCGAGGCCGAACGGCGCCTGCGGAGCGAGCCGGGCGAGGCGGTCGGCCACCGCCAGCGCCTCGGCGCGGGTCTTGCGCTGCACGCCGAAGGAGAGCAGGGCGCGCCTCTCCCCCGCGGGGATGTGCAGGCGATAGGTCCACCGCACCTGGCCGCCGCCCGGAGCCGAGGTCGACACCAACTCCGGACGGAGGTCGCCCGTCGGTCCGGCGAGCACGTGGGCGATCGCCGGCCGACCGACGGCGTCGAGATCGTCGGTGACGATCCAATCGTCGTCGGGAAGGAACTGGAGGTCGCCGCTGCCGGTCTTGACCAACACCGTGCTCGAGCCCGAGCCGAGGGTCGAGCGGACCTCGAGCTCCACGTCCACCGGTGCCGCAAACGGGGGCTCGAAGATGTCGAGGATGCGAGCGAAGGAGTCGTCCTTGGGAATGAAGATCTTCCGCGTCCACAGGGCCGTGCGCTTCGGCTGGATGTAACCCGTTTTCGCGTAGACGATCTCGCGCACCCCGTCCTCACCGTAGATCTGGTCGCCGCTCTCGGAGGGGTGGCGCAGACCGTCGATCGAGCTCTCGAAGCCTCCCGAGAATCCCACCGAGCCGGAGTCGGCGAAGGCGCCGTCGGAGCCGTTGCGGAACCGCGCGTCAGACGTGAGGTCCCAGCGCCACCGGGCGCCGTCGGTTTCGACCGGCGGAACGATCACGCGCCGGTCGTCCTCCGGATCCTGGGGATCCGTCGCGCCCACGATCTCCGGACCGTCGGGCACGCCACCGCCGTCGCTGTCGTGACGCTTCGGATCGGTGCCGTGGGTCGAGATCTCCGCGCTGTCGGAGAGATCGTCGAAGTCGCTGTCGGCGAGCGAAGCTTCGGTGCCGGCCGCAACCTCTGCGGCGTCGGTGAGTCCATCGCCGTCGGTGTCGGCCTTCGTCGGATCGGCGAGCGCGTCCTGCTCGGCGAGGTTGTCGAGCCCGTCGCCGTCCGGATCCAGATGCTGCTCGCCCGCCGCGGCCGGATCGAACCCGTATCGGACCTCGAAGCCGTCCGAGAGCTCGTCGTCGTCGCTGTCCGAATCACCCGGATCCGCGCCGTGGGCCGCCTCGTCGGAGTCGGCGAGGCCGTCCTGGTCGGCGTCGGCGTAGGCGAAGAAGTTGATCACCGCCGCCTGCTCGGACGCCGAAAGGCCCGAGAGCGCGCGGCCGGACAGCGTGAGCAGCTGATCGACCTTCGTCCGCACCGCGGCGCGCGTCGGATTCTTCACCCCGAAGTGCAGGATCGCCCGGGTTTCGCCCGGCGGCACGACGAACCGATAGGCGTAGTCGATGACGTCGTCCCCCGGCTCCGCCGACTCCAGGCGCGTCGAGTAGACCTCGGCCGGAAGCGACTTGGCGTTCGGGCCCGCGATGACGTGGGCGACCGCCGCGTGACCCGTGCCGTCCGCATCGTCGGTGACGATGAAGCGGTCGTGGAGCCCGAACGTGGTCCCGCCCGAGCTGGTGGCGACGACCTCGGTCTTCGCCTCGGTGCCGACCTTGCTCGTGATCTCAGCGCGTACCGGAACCGGGTTTTCGGTCGGATTCTCGAAGATCTCCAGATAGCGGACGAAGGAGTCGTCGGACGGGACGAAGATCTTTCGTGAAACGTTCAAGCCCGAACGGACGACCGGCCCGAGCCGGAGCTCGCGACCGCCGTCCTCCGGGATCGCCCGGTTGAGGGTATTGCTGCCGAACAGCAGGCGCGGTCGATTGTTCGTGAGGTCGTCGGTGATCAGGTCGAACGCGCCCCGGACGAAGAAGCCGCTCGAGTAGATGGCGAAGCCGCCGTCGCCCGGATCGCCCTGGCTCCCCATGTGCTCGCGGACCTGCCAATCGACACCCGCGCCGTCGCGGAGCGTCCGCGGCAAGCTGACCGCGTCGTCGGTCGAGTCGAGCGGGTTCGTGCCGTTCTGGATCTCGGTTCCGTCGTCGACGCCTCCGGTATCGGTGTCGAAGAGCGTCGGGTTGGTGTGGTGGGTATGGACCTCGGCACCATCGGTGAGGCCGTCGTGGTCGGTGTCGGCGCGGTTCGGATCGGTCCCCGCCGTCTGCTCTTCGAGGTTGGTGAGCCCATCGGCGTCCGGATCGAGCCCTTGCTCGCCGCCCGCCAGCGGATCGAAGCCGTTCCGGACCTCGAAGCCGTCGTTCAAACCATCGCCATCGCTGTCGGCGAGCAGCGGGTTCGTGTGATGCGCGTTCACCTCGGCACCGTCTTCGAGGCCGTCGTCGTCGGTGTCGCGATCGTTCGGATTCGTGCCGAGCGCGACCTCCTGCTCGTCGGTCAACCCGTCGCCGTCGCTGTCGAGCGAGAAGGCGACACCGTTGCTGGTCTCGCCGTCGACGGTGACGGTCACCGGACCGCTCGCGGCGCCGGCCGGAACGGTGACGGTGAGCGAGAACTTGTTACCCGAGGAGACCGTCGCCGGCACGCCCGAAGTGCCGCCGGCGAAGCGCACCGCATCGTCCGCCGGATTCGGGGCGAACGCGCGGCCGATCACCTGGACCGTCGTCCCGATCGTGCCCGCCGCCGGCTGAAGCCGAACGAGCTGCGGCGAGGCGACGCCCGGCGCGAGCGTCACCGAGACCGGCGGGGAGCTCACGTCGTTGCCGCCGAAATCGCGCGCCGTCGCTGTGACCGTAAGGCCGAGCGGCTGTTGGATCGTGGGCGCGGTGAAGCTCGCCGCGAACGGCGGGGCCTCGTCGACGAACGTCCGGTCGAAGCTACCGTCGGCCGAAACGATCGAGAACGTCACCGCACGCACCGCCACGTCGTCCGTCGCGTCGGCGCTGATCGCGATCTGGTCGCCGGAGGAAAGGATGAGCGGCAGGGCGTTGCCGAGGTCCGCCACGCTCCGCACGCGCGCCGAGGCACCGCCGGTCGCGGTCGCGATCGCGACGAGGTTCGGGCTGGCGATCGCGCCGAAATCGAGCGCGTGGATCCGCTCTCCCGCGTCGACCGCCCGGCCGAGCTCCGCCTCGGAAGCGGCGCTGCCGCCGGTCGCGAACAGGATCGTGAGCGGGCTCGCCGTCCGCCGGGCGCGAATGCTTCCGAGCTCTCCCCAGCAGACCGCGAGCGTCGTGTCGAGGTTCGAGCCGCCGGAAGTGCCGCCGGCGAGCAGATCGCCGAGCCGCTGATCGACCAGCTCGAAGTCGGCGGTGAGCCCCAGATAGGCCGAGGCCGGAACCCCGGCCCGCACGATCGCCACGCGCGATACGGTCGGAGTCAACCGCGCGAGCACCTGGCGCGCGGCATAGATCTCGGCTCCCAAGATCGTCTCCGCCGTGCCGTCGCCGGTGTAGTCGACCCCGGTCGTAACGCTACTCGCCGACGAGTTGTCGATCGCCAGGATCACATCGGTGGCGCCGAGCGCAACGCTCGCGCCGTCGGCCGGCGAGGTGATGGACACGGCGGGAGGCGTAGCGTCGTCGCGCCGCGTGAGCGTCGCGGTCGCCTCGGCGGTCTGTCCCGAGGCGTCGGTCGCGACGGCGCGGATCTCCAGCCGCGATCCTTCGATGCCGGAAGCGACCTGGAACGCCGCGTGGTAGGGCGGCGCGACGAGCGAGGCGATCTTCTCGTCCGCGACGTACAGCTCGACCTTGGCGAGCGAGACGTCGTCGGTCGCGGCGGCGTCGATTGCGACGGTCGATCCCTCGATCACGTCGGCACCGTCCGCCGGCGCGGTGAGCGAGATCGTGGGCGGCGCGTCGGCCTTGATCCGGACGTGGATCGCCGGCGCGGCCGTGGTCTGCCCCTGGGAGTCGCGGGCGATCAACTGATAGGTGACCGGATTCGGCGCGCCGGCCGAGAGGCTCGGTAGCTTCGCGTTGAACGCGAACGGCGCGCCGCCTCGGGTCTGGATCTTCTGGCCGTTCAGATAGAGGTCGACCTCCACCCTCACGTCGTCGGTGGCCGTCGCGGCGAAGTGGATCGTGGCCCCCTCCGGCAGCTCGACGTTGTCGGCCGGCGCGTCGGTCACGGTGATCGTCGGCGCGCGGTCGGGCAGCACCCGCAGGATCACCGAGGCGGTCTGCTGGTTGCCCGCGCCGTCGTAAACCGTCGCCGCGATCGGCACCAGCACCGTGGCGGTCGGCGCCAGGTCGGACGGCACGTCGTAGGTAGCCTGATAGGGAGGGCCCTGGAGCGTCTTGATCAGCGCGCCATTCGCCCGCAGCTCGACCCGGGCGACGCGGATGTCGTCGGCGGGCGCCGCCTCGACGAGCACCGGCGTCCCCTCGACCGCCGAGGTGCCGGAGAGCGGTCGGGTGATCGAGACGGTGGGCGGATGGGTGTCGGCGACGACTTGGATGGTCACGGCCGCCGTGGTCCGATTGCCGCCGCTGTCGATCGCCGTCGCGCGCACCTCGGCCGGGCTCCCCGCGGGCGCGTCGATCGGCACGGTCACGCGATACGGCGAGGTGCCGACCGCGCCGACCTTGACGCCGTTGATCGCGAACTCGACGCTCGCGACCTTGAAGTCGTCGAGGGCGTTGGCCTGAATCAGGACGCTCTGGCCGCGAACGACCTGCAGTCCCGGAAGGGGGCTCACCATCTCGACGGTCGGCGCGTGGTCGACCGGGACGGTGATCTCGACCGTCACGAGGTCGCCGCCGTGGAGCAGGTTGCCGCTCGCGCTGCCCGCTGACTCCGGTGTGCGCGGATGCCGCACCTCGATGCCGAAGGCTCCCGTCGGCACGTCTTCGATCAGCAACCGGCCGGAGGCGTCGGTCTTGCCGACCGGTACCGGGTTCGGCCCGAGCGGCGCGACTTGGAGGCGCACGAGGCCCTGGGGCACGGGGGTGCCGTCGCTGTACCGGGCGACGACCTGGATATCGCCGATCCCGAACAGCTCGATGTCCTGCGCGACGTTCTGGTTCTCCGGGATGGTTACGCCGACCCGGCTAGGGATGTGGGTGATCGGCTCGACCACGGTGAGGACGTAGCTGCCCACCGGGGCGTCGAAGAAGCGGTACGCCCCTCCCGTGTCGGTGCGCACCATCCGCAGGAACTCAGGAGCCGTCGGCGAGGTCATCATGACTTCGAGGTTCGGCGCGACGTTGCCGTCGCCGGCCCGCACCGTGCCGAAGACGCCGCCGACCGGATCGAGGGTGATGTTGGCGAGCACCTCGCTGCCGTCGCCGGTGATGCGCGCCGAGGCGGCGCCCTTCAAGCCGGTCCCCTGCGGGTGGGGCTGGGTCGCGACCAACGAGTAGACGTCGGGCGGCAGGCCCAGGAAGCGGAAGGTCCCGGCGGCCGGCAGGCCGGCCGAAAGGTTGATCAGCTGCTGCCGGGCACGGATCACGACGTCGC
The DNA here is from genome assembly GCA_044226625.1 of Thermoanaerobaculia bacterium. Lineage (GTDB taxonomy): Bacteria > Acidobacteriota > Thermoanaerobaculia > Multivoradales > UBA5704 > DASYKS01. The sequence continues at coordinate 67,766 of JBGAGQ010000002.1, read as the reverse complement.
CGAAGCTCACCACGTTGCCGTCCGTGCGCTTGACCGTCCCGATCACCGAGCCGGTGCCGGTGAAGACGAGGTCGAGATTGACGCTCGGAGCGCCGCCCGGGAACTCGCCGCGCAAGGTCGGCGTGAACTGCTGCGTCCGGGTATTTCGGGCGATCTCCATGAACGACGTGCGCGGCACCACGCGGCGGCCGCCCAGGTTCACCGCCGTGCCGGCTACGCGATAAGCGCCCGCGCTGTCGGCGCCGACGACGTATTTCCTCTGGAACAGCGGATGCTCGCTCTGGTAGGTGATCGCGGCCCCTGGAACGGGCGTCGCATGATCGCCTTCGAGCACGCGGCCGGCGATGACGCCGTCGAGCGGCGGCAAGGCGGGCAGGGTGCTCGTTCCCGCCGGATTCATCGCGAAGTTCATGACCCGTTCGAGATCGGAGGCGTCGAGCCCTTCATACGCCTCCGGCGGCAGCTGGACCAGCCGCTCGGCGGCGGTCCGTACCGCTTGAGGCCCCGTCTCCTGGATGCCGAAGTGGAGCAACAGGGCGCGCTCGCCCGGCGGAATGGTCAAGTTCGACCACCGCTCGAGGAGCCGGGTGTACGACTCGGTGCCGATCGGATTGTTCGCGCCGAACAGGAAGTCGTAGCTCGAGGTCGACACGGCGACCCGTCCACCCGGCCCGTCGAAAACGTGGCCGAAGCTCGGATAGACCTCGTCGAAGTAAGCGCGGCCGCTCAGGTTGACGTCGAACGCCACCCAGCGATCCGGGCTCGCGCCGCCCACTGCGAGCTCGGCGTCACCTGAGGAGGTCGCGGTGATCGCCTGCGGATCGAAGAAGCGCCCGCTGCCGCGGGTATTCGCGACGAAGCGCATGTACGTCGCGAGGCGCAGATCGACGGTGATCGGCTGCGCGGTCGGGTTCGAAAGCTCCTCGATATAGCGAACGAAATAGCCGTCCTGCGGCACGCGGGCGCGGCGCTTCACGTGGAGGCCGGTCGCCGCGTCGTCCCCTTCGACGATCGCCTCGTGCCGGTCCAGGGTTACCAGCGTGCGGTTGCCGAGGAAACGGTGGAACGAGCCGCCGGTCCCGAGCTCGAGGCGCAATCCCCCCCTTTCATCCTTGCGGTCGACGTTGAACAGGCCGAGCTCGCCGTCGCGCACGCCGCCGTTCGGGAATTCGATCGGGTAGACGTAGTTGTTGGCGTCGTAGAGCTCGGCGACGAGCGCCTCGCCGTTCAAATGGACGTCGACCGTCGCGACCGCGTTCTCGCCGACGAGCGTGCCGGTGCCCGAGCCGGTGAAGCCGAGCGCGTCGCGCGCCGAGGCGGTCACCGCTCCGACCGCCGCCACCCGCGTCGCGCGATAGATGCCGTTGACGTCCGAGGTCGCGAAGCGGGTCGGAATCCGTCCGAGCGCACCGCTCACCCCCACCACGACGCCTCCTTTGGGCACGCCGTCGACGCCGTAGACAGTACCGGTGACGGTCCCCAACGGAATCAGCACGAGGTTGCGCTCCACGAGCTCACCCTGGCGATGAAGGACGACGCCGGTCTCCTCGGCGAGCACGACGTTCTGGGCGTCGAGGGCTTGGAGGGTATACGGGCTCCCGGCGACCTTCACTAAATCGAAGCGGAACGAGCCGTCCGCGGCGGAGCGTTGGGATCGACCGCCGCCGACCAGGTTCACAGTCATCCCCGCCACCGGGGTGACGCCGTCGGATTGGAACACGTGACCCGCGATCGTTCCGACCGGTTCGAGCTCGATCGTGACCTCGCCGTGCTCGCCCGGTAGGAGCTCCGTGCTCACCGAGCCCCGGACCGAGCCGATCGGCCCGAGCGCCTCGACGGAAAACGAGCCGACCGGCAATGGCGCGAACACGATCTCGCCCTGGGCGTCCGCCGTGCCGTGGCGCTCGACGGTGCAGAAGCCTCCGCCCAGAGAGAGGGCCGCCGCCGAAGCGGGCGAGCCGTCGGCATAGACGACGTGGACGCGCAGGTCCGCCGTGCCGCGCAGTGTGATGTCTCGTTGGACGGTCTGGTTCGGTTCGGTGAGCGCGGTCGAGGCCGAGCCGCAGCTCGGCAATGTCGGATGGCTCGCCGAGACGGTGTAGCCACGCAGCGGCAGGAGCTCGAGGCGGTAATTCCCCGACGCATCGGTCGTGGTCGAGCGGATGCCCACGCTCACCGAGGCGCCGGCGACCGGGGTCGTCCCGTCGAAATCGAAGACCGTGCCGACCAGCGTCCCAGTCGCCCGGACGACGATCGTCACCGCGTCGTGATCGGCCTCGTTGCGGATTTCGCCCGAGGCGGTACCCGCGAGCCCATTGGCCGGATTCGTCGCCGACACGGCGAACCTGCCGACGAAGACACCCGACAGGGAGAACGTGCCGTCCGCCGCGCTGAAGGTCGAGAGGCGCTGCTCGAAGATCGAATTGCCGGACAGCTCGACCGGCGCTCCCGGAACCGGCTGGCCGGTCTCGGTCTCGACGACGCCGTTGACGGTACCGCGGCCGAGGAAGGCGATGTCGGCGACCACGGTTTGCGAGGTCGCCTGAATGATCACGGGAGTCCGCCCGCGGTCGCCCTGGCTGTTCGACGTCTCGACCGTGTAGCCGCCGAGGGGCACGAAGGCGAAGCGATACGTCGAGTCGGCGCCGGTGGTCGTCGTCTCTGCCACGTTCACGCCGATCATCCGGCGGACGATCACCCCCGGCCCGGCCGGGGTGACGGCGTCGCGTCCGAGCGCGCGCCCCTCGATCGAGCCGAAGCTGCCGAGGACGATCGTCGCGACCGCTTCGCCGTCGGGCTCCAGATGGACGTCGGCGCGGCCGCGAAGACCGGTGCGGGGATCGGTCGCCTCGATGCGGATCATCCCGGGCACCATGCGATCGAACGTGAAGACGCCCGTCGCGTCGGTGTTGGTCTGGCGCACGTCGAACGTCGAACGCGCGACCACGCGCACCCCCGGCACCGCGTTGCGGCCGAACGCGTCGAGAACGCGTCCCGAAACGCGAGAGCTCATCGGAACGACCTGGATGGTTCCGACGTCGGTCGTCGCGCCGGCGATTGGCGCGGTGGGTGCCGAGTTGCCTTCGAGCGCCGAACCGCCACGAAGAGCGCGCGCGAAGACCGCGATCGGTCCGCGGTCGGCCGGCACCCGGCCGAGCGTGAACGCTCCTCCCCGATCCGTTGTGCCGACGATGCGGCCATACGCCGCCGCGGCCGCCCCCTGGACCGCCACCCCCTCCGAATCGACGACCCGGCCGACGACCACGGTGGTGAGGTTGGCCACCAGCGGATCGCTCTCGATGGCGATCTCCAGCCCGTCGAGCAGTCCGTCGCCGTCGCTGTCGCCGAGCAACGGGTTGGTGCCGTGGTCGATCTCCTGGCTGTCGACGAAGCCGTCGCCGTCGCTGTCGGGATTCGTCGGGAGCGTGCCCAGCTCGATCTCGCGATCGTCGGCCAGGCCGTCGGCGTCGGTGTCCGTATTCCTCGGGTCGGTTCCGAGCTCGAACTCCTGGAGGTTCGAGAGGTTGTCACCGTCCGGATCCTCGAGCGCGTCGGCCGGATTGTTCGGGTTGAACCCCTTGGCGATCTCGTACTCGTCGGTCATGCCGTCGCGGTCGGCGTCGTTCGGCAGCTCGAGATCGATCTCGACGGCGGTCAACACCCCTTCGACCCGCGCGGCGATCAGCACACGGCCGCGCTCGTTGGCCTTGAGGTAGGCGACGGTCCGTCCGGGCGCCACGGGGATCAGCTCGATGTTGGCGAGCCGCGGATCGCTCGACCAAAACTCGGTTCCCATCTCGACCGGCGAGAAGTCGAGCTCCGTGCCGTCGCCCAGGATCCCCGTCGTGCCGAGGAAAAGGCGCTCCCCCTTTTCGGTGAGTTTCGTCTTCTCCAGGTTCAGCTCGAGCACCGCCGGGATCGGCGGCACCGCGCCGAAGGCGACCGGGCCGACCGCAACGGTCTGGTTCGCGACCAGTTGGAAGAATGGCGTGGCGCCGTGGACCACCGGCGATCCGTCGGGCGTGCAGGTGAGGCGGACGCGGAAGTTGCCGTCCTCCGTGGGCAGGTTCGAGAAGAAGAACGAGCCGTCGGCGTTGACGCGAACGGTGCGGCTCAGCACCTCGGCGGTGCAGGCGGTGCCGAGCTGGGCGGCGGCGGGGAAAGAAAGGCCGAATAGGACCAGCAGGCTCGTCGCCCACCGGGCCCCAGCTCTCGCGATCGCATCCACTCTCGTCGTCGACTTGTCCACGATCAATCCTCCATCACGCAACACGCCAAAGAATTTCGACTGCGAGAACGCTCCCGCCCAACTACGGCTCGCCACCGCCAGCACGTTCCCATTCGACCCTCACCAGGGACCCGGCGTTGAGATCGAACGTAGGCGTAGGCGTGTTCGCCTCCGACCGACAGACCCCAAGCAGGTCATCACCGCACCGAAAGGTGTCCGACGTTCGGCAGCCGATTCCAGAGATCGCGGTTCGGAACCGGCAGCTTGTCGTTCAAAGTCGGCGCCTCGAACGTCCGGTGGGTCGGATCGAAACGCATCCAAAGTCGTTCGTCGCGTTCGAGGACGAAATCGAGGTTGCACTCGACTTTGCCCTCGAACGTCTTGGGGTCGCGCTCGCGCGCGGCCGAGTCGGCGATCGCGAGCGCGCCGCACGTTCGCCGCCAGATCACGAGGTCGTCGAATCCGTCGCCGTCGCCGTCGCGCACGAGAAGCCGGACGTCACTTTCGGTCGCCCGCGTGGGCCGATCCGCATCCGCCGACCAATACAGCCAGACGTCCTCCGGCTGAGAGTGGACTTCCTTATGGATCGATGTTTCGGCCACTTTCTGCGTCTGGCACGAACCGATCGGGTGGCCGCGATCCAGCAAGCACAGCACGAGGTAGGTCGTGCGGTAATCCTCGTAACGCAATCCCGATCCGACCACGTACTGCCAGACGAAGGCCTCCAGGCCGGACGAGGGACCGACCGGAAAGCTGGCGAGAAAAGGCCCCGACACCACGTATTCCGCCTCGTCCTTTGGAACCTCGCTCAGAACGCTCTCGGTCTGGCCTGATCGAAGGACCAGCCGCCACCGTCCGGCGGCGGGATTGAGAATCTCGATCGATGCGACCGAATCGGTAGCGGGGTGGATCGCCGCGACGGAAGGGGGGCTCGCGTTGCCGCGTGACGCAGAGGTCTCTGCGACCCGCGGCAAGGAGTAACCACTATCGCTTTGAGGCGCCGGAGCCACGACAGCCGGCGCGACCGCCAGCACGAGCCCGGAAGCGAGCATTCGGAGACCGGGGATCATCATCGTTTCCTCACGGCAAGATGGCGGGAAGTTGTTGCAAGCGACGGACTTCCCAGGTCGTCAGCGCGAGCCATTCCGATTCGCAATAGGAGTAGGTCCATGTCGTCATGTGGTCGTTGGCGTCGGCCGCAGAATGGAGGTTGGCGATGCGCCGGACGTCGTGCTGGCGGTTGCCAAGGTTGAGAGTTTGAACTCCCGGATAGATGCAGACCTGATTTTTCACTCCAGGTTGCAGGGTCGCCACGCTGACGTCCGAGCCGGCTCGGGTCGAGTCGCACTTGTCGTCGGGGCCGGTGGTGATCACCTTCTCGATCCAGTTGAAACAACCGTGGCCCACGCCGCCTCTCGCGGTCACGTCCAGCGCGTAACGCATCGCCGACCGCCGGCCGTGCATCTTCGTGTTCGCCGGCAAGGCGTCGTAGTTCCTCAACATGTCCGCCCACGGTTCACGCAGTGCGGCGCTGTCCCCCGACCCGCGGTTGTACGCCATCACCGATTTCAACAGGATCGCCCTGGTATCGTCGGTGTAGTTCGCAAGCCGGGGATAGTCCGTCGGATGGCCGCTGGTCGTGTAGCTGCCGTCGCCGAAACCTTTGTGGAATCCCCCGCCGCTCTTGGCCTCGGCATCGTGGTCGGCAGAGAAGACGGCGAACCCCCGAACGTTGTCCTTCGGGTGGTAGAGGTTCAGATCCTCGATCGAGGCAATGTTAAGCGTTCCGTACTTGTGGGTGTTGACGATCTGATCGAACCCGATACTTCCTTCCTCGTCCGCGGCCCCCATGGTGATACGGAAGTTGTGACCGCCGTAGCCCCACTGACCCTGGTCGGACTCCTGCCTTGCCCACGCCCGGATCAAGTCCTTGCGCCCGTCGTCCCCCGCCGTTCCAGGACGCAGAATCTGGACCACGGCGTCGGTGTAGGTCATGGCGAGATCGTCCGCGGCGGCGGTCACCCAAGTTTCGAAGTCCGAATGGAACTTGTCGATCCTCGGATCGTTGGGAAACGCTTCATAGGCATAGTAGAAATCCCGCCAGTGCCGAGCGAGCTGGATCAACGTGTCATCCATCACCACGCCGGAAGTCGCGAGATCATCGACGTCTTGAAAGCGCATCACGCCGCGCGTCGTCTTTCCGCCGAAGTTGCCGTCCGGGTTGATCGGCGTTCCCGCATAGCCGGGCGTCGTGCCGCCGGTGAAGCCGAAGAGACGCAGTTGCGATTGAAGCATCTTCACATCGTCGCCATCTTCGACGCCGGCCGCTAGAACGCGCGTCTTGACCCGGCGGCGAAGGTGCAGAGGAGCCTCGACATCGCGCAGCTTGAGGTACACGTCGATGAAAAAGTCTTTGTTCACGCCATCCGGCGATTGCCAGTAGATTTGGCGCAAGTCCGGTCCCTTGAGCTGCTCGTCATGCAGCCCGTTGGCATTAGGGCTGTAGCCGTCGTAGAAGCCGCCGTGACCGTCTTCTTCGTCGACCTGCCACCGGTACTCCGTAACCTGCGCCTGAAGTACGGCCGGCGGATTGAGCTCGAGACGCAACCGCGCGCCCCCCAGGACCCGGAAGAAGTTGTCCTTCTTGCCGTCTCCGTCCTCGTCCTTGTCGACGATGGTGAGCTTCTCTTCCTTCTCGATCATTTTGTAGAAGCCATCCATCGCTTTGACGACCTGAATGCCGATCGAGTCGGTCACCGGAGGCCCAGCCGCCTTGAGCGTCGTGGGGCAGACGCACTCCAGGCGCACTTCGGCCATGTGTTCGCCCTCTTCGTCATAGGTGTGCTCGACCGTTCGCCCATCCTTGGGTTCGGAACCGTCGCCGAACGACCAAGTCGCGTTGATCTGCCCGGAAGGGCAATCGCCTCGGAGCCGGTCCGACAGCAGACGCAGAGGCTCCCCTTCCCCGACATAGACCGGCTCCTGCGCCTGGCCGTCTCCGCCACCGTCGTTCGGCTGAAGTAAAGAGGCACCGGCCGGCGCGTCCGGATCGATCGGTTCACCTTCGGCGGTGACGCTGTCGATCTTGCGATCTCGACAGCCTTGATCCGTGCATACCTGACAGGCCCCGCAGTTCGATACCGGCGGACCGCCATCCGCGGGGCAGATCGTGCAGGTTCCCGAGCCGCAGGCCTGCGCCGGCGGCGCCGGCGGATGCGGACAGCCCCCCCAGCCCGTCTTCGAGATCCCCATTCCCGGGTTCGACATCATCATCCGGCCGTCTTCCGTGATCGAAGCCGTCCCCGCGCTGATGAACTCCCCGAGATCGTGATCGAACGAGAAGATCTCTCCGGTCAATCCCGGCGGATTGCCGCCGCCTCCCGGAGCCCCGAAGTTCGGGATCGACACCCGCGCCGGCGGATCGAAACGAACCCCCGCCGGTTGAATCGTCCAAGCCAACATGAATCCCGCGTCCTGCGGCGCCACCATCGGCACCTTTTGCGCAGGCACCTGGGTGAACGCCACGTCCCCTTCGTGGCTCCCGTCCGGGAACGTAACCGAGTGGGCGTAAACCGTGAGCGTCGCGCCCGCCACGCCTTGGATAGGAATCGTCACGTCCTGGTCGCCGCCGACACGTTTCTTTCCCGCGTCGTCGATCTGCGGCAGACGCATCGGCTTGCCCAGGTCGTTCACCCGCCCGGAGATCATCACCAGCTCGTAGCCGAGCGGCGGCCAGGTCCCCGGACGCGTCACCGTCGAGCCGTCGATCTCGACGTGCACCGTGCCCACCGGCACGCCGTTCAAGCGAAACCGCCCTTCGGCGTCCGTGAGCGTCACGTTCGAGCCGATGTGGATCCGCGCTCCGGGCACCGGCGCGTCGCTCGGATCGAGAACGATCCCGGAAAGCGCGGTCAGCTCCGCCGGCCCTGGAATCATGCCGCTGATCACGAACGCCGCCGGCAGCACCGTCGAGCCCTCCAGGCTCGCTTCCACCCGGTTGTTGTTGATCCCCTCGTCGGGACCGAGCGTGAGCACCGCTCCGGCCTTGCCTTCGTCATCGGTCGTCGCCCGCAGCTCGGAGGCGCCGGCGAACGTGCCGCCCCCTTCGACCGAACGGAACACCACCGCCTGCCCCGCCACCGGATTGCCGAAGCCGTCAAACACTTGGACGAACAGCGGCTTCGGCAGAGCCTGCCCCGCCGGGCCCGTCTTTGCCCCCTGGAAGTCGGTCGCAACGATCGGGTGGATGTCCTTGGCCGCTTTCGGCCGCGCCGAGGCGCAAAACAGCACCGAGCCCGGAATCCCCACCGAGCTCACCGTCACCTCGTGGTTGCCCGCGCCGGCCCGCGTGCCGAGCGCGAAGCGCATCGCCGCGAGCCCTTCTTCGTCGGTCACCGCCGAGAGCCGGCGCGCGGCGTCCGGGAACGACAGCACCGCGCCGTCGCCTCGCGTGACCGCGAAATCGACCGTCCGCCCCGCGAGCGGACGCCCGAGGAAGTCGACCACCCGCACCACCAGCGGTTGGTCGAGCGTGTCGCGGCTCTCGGCCTCCTGGAAATTGCCGGAGATCTCCTCGATCCGCGCCAGCGCATCGGGCACGTAGCGCACCGTGACCGCCGAGCGGCCGACGTTGCCCGCCTCGTCTTCCGCCGTCACCTCGATCCGATTCTCACCCGGCAGCAGCAAGTGGTCGGTGAGCACGAAGCTCTTCCGCTCGACCGTCGCCTCGCGCTCGTTGACCAGAACCTTGAGCGCGCGCTGTTTCGACGAAGTCGAGACCGCGTCGACCAGATCGCCCGAGACGACGATCTGCGAGGCGCTGGTGACGAAACCGTCGCGTGGAGTGAGGATCGCTACCCGAGGTGCTTCGGAGTCGCGGATGATCGCGACGGTCGCGGTTCCGACGCCTCCCTGTGGCGACCGAGCGACGACGGTGAGGGTATTGCCCCCCTCGCGGATCGGCATCGCCGGTAGGACCCAAAGGCCTCCGCTCACCTGCGCCGGTACGTCGCCCACTGACACGGATGTCGCCTGCGGCGAAACGGTCCCTGCCAGACGAACTGTCGGTTCTCGAACGATCGCACCGCTTTCCGGCGCGGTGATCGCGAGCGAAAGCGCCAAGGAAGTGGTCACGTCGAGCAGCGCCCGCGCCGGATTTCCCAACGTGTCGGAGATTTCGGCGACGATCGTATGCGCGCCGGAACCAACGAATTGCGGGCCACAGTGGGCCGAGGTCAACCCCGCCTGGCAAGACGAGGTGACGTCCCGCTCGTCGAGCGTGACGCGGAGCGAGGCGGAATCGATACCGCTTTGCGCATCGCCGTAGGCGAGCTCGATGGCGGGGATCTGTCCACCGTCGATGGGAGCTCCCGTCGGCGCGAGAATCCGCAGGAACGGCGCGACCCGCTCCGGCGCCACCGAGAGGTCACGACTGGCGGTTCCATGATTGCCCGCCTGGTCTGCGATCTCGACCGCGATCGAATGGCTGCCCGGTCCGAGGCTCGAAAGCGTACAGGCCGCACCGCTGAGCGACGTGGCGCAGCTCGACAGCACGACGCCGTCCACGGTCGCGCGGAACGTCTCGATCGCCACCCCAGAGCCCGCGTCGGCGAACGTGACCTCGAGGTCGCTCACGGCACCGGCGGTGCTCCCAGCCACAGGCGGCGACGTGATCGCAAGGATTGGAGCCTCCGTATCGCGCACGATCTCCACGTTCTCGACCGCGCTCGCGAGGTTACCGGCGCCATCGTGAACTTCGGCGCGGATCACGTGGGTACCCGCGGCGAGCGATCCCGCGGCGCAAGTCGCGGTCGACTCGGTGACGGCGCACCCCCCGAGCGTCGCGCCGTCGATCGAGACGGCGAGACCGCCAACGTCGATCCCCGATAGCTCGTCGGTGAATTCGACGCTGATCTCGGTCGCGGAGGGGTTGAAAAGCGTTCCTTCCGGCGCCACGATGTCGATCGTCGGCGGATCGTCGTCCCGCGTGATCGTGAAGCTCGCACCAGCCGAGCCACGGTTTCCGGCCGCGTCGGCGATCTCGGCCTCGACGAGGTGGCTACCGTCCGCCAAGGAGCTCGGCGCGCAGGTCGCGGCCGCGGCACCGACCGAGCAGCCCGTGAGGACCGAGCCGTCGATCGAGACGCGCAGGCTCGCCAGGGCGAGCCCCGAACCCACATCGGAGTACTCCACTCGAATCTCCGGGGTCGAAACGTTGAAGATCAGCGCCGACGTTGGCGCCGTAATCGCGATCGTCGGCGGCGTCGTATCGCCCCCGCCGTCCGGCACGTCGACCACCACGACCAGGCGCGGCGCGTTCGCCGCTCCAGTCTCGCGCGATGCGTAGTCCGCCCGCCCGCTCTTCGTCTCGTCCGTCTTTTTCACCAACCAGCCGTAGTCGCTCCCCCCCGCCACGATGGCCGCGAGGTCCGAGGTCACGTCGAACGATACGGTCCCCAGCTGCCCGTTCCTGTGCACCACCGTCGCCGTCGGTGTGGCGAACGTACCGCCCGCCCACTGGGTTGCGCAGTTCGGCGCGCCGTTGGTCGGGATCGAGTCGATCCCGCAGTTCCAGGTCGCGCCCGCCTCATTCCAGTCCCCGGTCAGCCGGTGCACGTCGATCGGCCGCCCCGCCGTCCCCCATCCGCTGCTCACCTGGAGCGTCAGCTCCAAAAACGCAGAGCGGAGCGTGCCCTGGCTAACCAGCTGTAAGACCTCGGTCGTATTGAAACGCACGAGCGAACGGTTCTTGCCGCTCTGCCGCAGCCGCAACGTCGCCTCGCCGCCGTAGTTCTGGTTCGCCGAGCTCTTCTTGAGGGTCGTGTCGGCCGTCGCGACGAACGTCGCCGTCCGCAGACCCGGACCGATCAGAAGGGTGAAGCCGCGCGTCGCGGTCGCTTCGTTCCCCGCTGCGTCGCGCACCTTGGCGACGATCGTATGCGTGCCTTCGCCGAGCGCCGCCGGCTCACACGTCGCCGACGAAGCGCCCGCCGTGCAAACCGCCGCCATGCCGTCCACCTTCACGTCGAGCGTCGTAAGCGCGAGTCCGCTGCCGAAATCGGCGTAGGCGATCGAGATCGCGGGCGTCGCATCGTTGATCACGAACGGATGGTCGGGGCTCTCGATCGCGATCGTGGGCGGCACCTGATCGAAAGTAGGGCTTTCGACCACCAGCACCAACCGCGGACGCTGGACGGCCACGCTCCCCTGCCGCGACGCGTAATCCACATTGCCACCGAGCGTCTCGTCCGAGAGCTTCGCGAGCCAGCCGTAGTTCGGCGTCCCGGCGAGGAACGACCGAACGTCCTCCGTCACGTTCCAGGCGACGTAGCCGCTCGTCGTATTCAGGTGGAGGACCGAGTCGCTCGGCTCGTCGTCGAACGTTCCGCCGTCCCACTGCGTCGCGCAATTCGGAGAGCCGTTGGCGGGATTCGTGTCGACCGCGCAGTTCCAGGTCGCGCCGTTCTCGGTCCAAGGCGCCGTCATCCGGTGGAGGTCGACCGTGCGGCCCGCCGTCCCCCACGCCGTGCTGTCGGTGACGTAGAGCTCGAGCGTCGCCGAGGCCAGGTGCCCGGTCCCCACGGCGGAAGCGATCGCCGCGGGGTCCATCGCCACGAGCGTCCGGTTGTGGCCGCTCTGCTGGATGTGCAGCAGGACGTCTTGGCCTTGGTTTTGATTCGCCGAGCTTTGGCGCAGGTAGGTATCAGCCGTCGCGGGGATCGAGACCGTTTGAGCCGACGCCCTCCCGCCCGCGAGGAGGGCCACCGCGGCCGCAAGAAGACCCACCGCCCTTCGCAATCCGGAACCCGCCATAGGACGCCCTCCCAAGACCGACAGACCGAGCATGGAAGGTAGCCCTACACCTCGCCACGGGGCTATCGAAATCTTGATCGGTGTCATACGGCGCCGATCGGTACGGTCGAGGACGACCACGGCGGCAGCGAGCGAGGGGTCAAGGAACCGTTCCAACCGGCGGTCCGCCACCGACCGCCGACGGCGGAGACCCCGCGTCCGGTCGATAGATGAAGTTGAACGCCGTAGTGGCCCAATAATCGGATCGGCTACGGATCTCCGCCGAGAGGGTGTGAAAGCCCTCTTCGAGGTTCTCGACGGCGCAGGTGATCTTGGCGAAGCCGAAGGTGCAGGACAGAGGAACGCCGTCGATTCCGACCTTGAGCGACGAAGGATCGATCGGATCGTCGGGATCCTCATAAGACAGGACGACGCTCGAGAAATTCGGATCGGAAACGACTTCCCGCGACGGCTCGACGATGGCGATCTTCGGCGGCGGCCAGTCGGCGTTGGGATCGATGGGCACGCCGTCATCCTTCGGCCAACCGTCGACCAGTTTGCCGCTGCCGGAACGGCCCGCAACCTTTCGTCGCTCCGGACCCAGCTGGAACCAGTCGTGCTCTCGCTCCGAATATCCGATCCATCGCGTCGGTCCACCGCAGCGAAGCCCGATCAGCGCCTCCTCACCGGTCGCGACGATCGAAAAGAGCTCGGGACGACAAACGCCGGAGCTCGCACGACGGATGTCGATGCGGCGAGTTGCCGTCGGAGAACCGCCCGAGACGAGGAGATCCAGATCGATCGCCAACGTCCCGCTCGTCGAGCGGAGGGAGGCGACCCAAGCCGACCCGCCGTCCGGGTTTACGGCAAAGGTCGCACGCCAATATTCGACGTACGGCCGGGTCATGACGGAGACCTCTTTCGACCACAACGTCGGCGATTTCTTGCCGTTCCGGAAACGCTGGAAAAGCTCGAATCGGGAGCCCGATTCCCGGCTTTCGCGAAGCTCCAGCACCCAAACCTTCCCCTCGGCGCCTGCGCTTTGGCTGGAGAGAATCTCCGGCTCTCTCGTGGCCCCGGCCGGAGCCGGAGGCGCGAGGATCAGCAGGGCCGCGAAATAACAGGCGATCATGGAGGGACCCATCGCGTCAGAAGCCCTGTGGAACGAAGAGAAGCTCGTTGTCGGTTTGGCTCTTCTTCCGCGCGCTCGTGGGCAGCCCCGGGGTTTTCTGTTCCATGATGAAACCGTCGACGGACTGGTTGCCGAACTCCACCGGATCGGCGAACCATCGGCCGTACGACGGGTCGTAAACGCCCTGGGTCTGGAACGTCATGATGAAGTGATTGTCGAAGATGCTCGGAGAGTCCGCGGTTCCTTGCGCCGCATGGTTCCCGAGATCGAACACATCGCCCTTTCGATAGATGACTCGATCGAAGAGCCGGTACGGATAGGGCTCGCCGGGATGCGCCCCAAGGTCCGAGACGACGTCGTCCGGCAGGACGTTCGAGTCGATGGCGCGATCCTCTCCGGGATAGATACAGACCTTGTCGGGGTTGATTCCGGTTTGACCATGGCTGCAATCGACCTCGTCCCGGGATACGTCGGGCTCCGAATCGAGCGTCCTGTTCGCTCCCGGCCGAACCAACGGCGCGAACAGCCACTTGCTGATGAGCATCGACGACGCTTTCGGTACCTTGGTCACGTCGGGCTTGACCTCGAAGACTTGGGAGCCTTCGATGCCCATCGCTTGGATCGACCTGTGCAGCAGCGCCGCCCAGGCCTGGCAGGTTCCGATTCCGTTGAGATTCGCGGCGGCGCCGCTCTTGGGATTGATCATCCTCGAGAGCAGCTGGCAACCCCCGGTCCGAATCACTTCATTGAGGTCGCGGTCGGTCGACCAATATTGCATCGTCTTGCCGTCGGGCCTGTTGAAGCCGTCGCGTTCCTTTCGAGTCACGACGCGGTCCATGAAATCTTCGAAAATCGCAGTGACCGCCGAACCGGGCGAGCTCTGGTGGGCCGCATTACGGCTGCCGATGTCGACCACCGTCTCGTACAGCGAAGCCGCCGCGGCTGGGAGGGGGTCGTCGAGGGTGACGTAGATTCGATTCGAAGTCTTGCCCAGATCTTCCCAGCTGTTTCCGGCATCGAACGAGATCTCCCAGGAGATCTCGAACGGATCCAGCCGGTCGATCGCGTTGGGAAGCGCGGCATCCGAGGCCAGGTCTTTCAACGTGAGCAGCCGGCCTTCGAGAGAGACCTTCTTCGCGGGGAAATGGAGCGCGGGGCTCGTCACGCCGCCGCGGATCCGCACGTCCGCGACCAGAGTCGCGGTCAGTCCCGCCGCTTTGGCGTCCACCTTCAAGTCCACGATCGGCATGCTGCCCCGCTTATAGATGACCGGAAAGCGGTGATCTCCCATGTCCTCGGCGGTGCCGTTCGGCGGGCTGCTCATGTCCTTCCAGTGAGGCGCTTTATAGGCTCCGGCCCCGGTGTCTTGGAGGACTTCGTGGAAACCGGCTCCTTTGAACGTGAGCTCGCTCGGCGCCGGGTCGATTACTCCCAGATCGATCGTGTCGATCTGCGGCCCGTCGTCGCATTCCGGACACTTCGCTTCCACCTGGACGGTGAAAGCGCCTTCCTTCGCGAAGGTGTGGCTCGCGGAGTAAGGGCTCCCGGGATCCCCTTTCACGGGCGAGCCTTCGCCGAAGGTCCACGTCACGTCGAGCGCGCAGGACGGCGGGTTCGTGACGTCGAGGGTGAAGCTGACCGGCTCACCTTTCCGGACCAACCTCGGCATGTCCCGCCCGTTGGCCCTGGCCACGACGGGTCCGAGCTTTGCCTTCGCGATCGGCTGGTTTCCGAGACAGTCGTTGCAGGTACCCTCGCCGCAGGCGCTCGCGGGCGGTGCCGGAGGATGCGGGCAGCCACCCCAGCCGGTCTTAGTGATCCCCATGCCAGGATTCGAGCGCATCATCCGGCCATCCTCGGTGATCGACGCGGTGCCCGCGCTCACGAACTCTCCGAGATCGTGGTCGAAAGAGAAGATCTCGCCGGTCATCCCGGGCACGTTGGCGCCTCCTCCGGGGAGACCGAAATTCGGGATCGAGACCTGGGCGGGAGGTTCGAAGCGGACGCCCGCCGGCTGGATCGTCCAGGCCAACATGAATCCGGCGTTCATCGGCGCGATCATCGGCACCTTCTGCGCCGGCACCTGCGTGAACGCCACGTCGCCCTCGTGGCTGCCATCCGGAAACGTCACCGAATGGGCGAAGACCGTGAGTGTCGCTCCCGCCACCCCGCGGATCGGGATCGTCACGTCATGGTCGCCGCCGACCCGCATCTTGCCCGCGCTGTCGATCTGCGGCAAGCGAAGCGGCTTGCCGACCCCGTTGTCCCGCCCCGCGACCGTGACCAGCTCGTAGCCGAGCGGCGGCCAAGTGCCCGGCCGGGTGACCGTCGAGCCGTCGATCTCCAGATGGATGGTGCCCACCGGCACCCCCGTCAGGTGAAAACGCCCTTCGGCGTCGGTCCGGGTTTCGAGAGTCCCGACGTGAATTCGCGCGCCCGGGATCGGGCCGTCCTCCGGATCGAGCAGGATGCCCGAGACGGAGGTCTGCTCGGCAGGTCCCGGCACGCGGCCGCTGATCCTGAAGACCGCGGGCGCCGCCTCGTTCGTCGCAAACGTCGCCGAGACCACGTTGTTGTTCGTCCCTTCGCCTGGGCCGAGGATATAGACCGCGCTCGCCTTCCCTTCGCGATCGGTGACCCGGCGCACCTGCGGCAGACCGTCGAAGCTCCCCCCACCGGCGATCGCGTCGAACGTGGCCTCGACTCCCGAGACCGGATTGCCACGCTCGTCGAAAACCTGAACCAGCAAGGGCTTCGGAAGCGGCCGTCCGGCGGTGCCGGTCCGCTCTCCAGAGAAGTCGTTGCCGACGATCGGCTGGATCCATTTCGCCTTCGCGGCCCGCGCCGAAGCGCAGAAGACCGCCGCCCCCGGGATTCCGGGCAGGGTCACCGTGACCTCGTGGTTTCCGGCGCCCGCACGGGAGCCGAGCTCGAAGCGCACCTCGGCCAGACCGTTTTCGTCGGTGAGCACCGACAGCTTCCGGCCTCGGTCGGGGTACGAAACGACCGAACCGTCCCCGCGCGACACCCGAAACTCGACCGAGCGGCCGGGCAACGAGCGACCGAAGGCGTCCGCGACCCGAACCACCAGAGGCTCGGGAACGGCCTGTCGGATCTCCGCGTCCTGAAAATTTCCCGAGATCGGCTCGACGTGCGCAGGAGCGTCCGCCAGATAAGAGACCGTGACGGAAGCCCGGCCGACGTTTCCCGCCGTGTCCGTCGCCTCGACCTCGATCCGATTCTCGCCCGGATGAAGCAGCTCCTCGGGCAGGACGAAGCTTCGCAGGTCGACCGTCGCGGGCTCGCCGTTGACCGTCACGGTGAGCGGCGGATGCTCGACGTTGCTCGAAGCGGGATCGATGACCTCGCCACTCACGAAGACCTCGGCTGCCGACGAGATCGAGCCGTCCGCAGGCGACTGGATGACCACCCGCGGCGCCTCGGTATCTCGGACCACCGTCGCCGTCGCCGATCCGATCCCGCCCGCGGGAGAGCGGGCGACGACCGTGAGAGTGTTGCCCCCTTCCCGCAACGGCAGGTTCTCGACCACCCAGGTACCGCCGGACAGGCTCGCCGGGATCGAGCCGACCGTCACCGACGTGGCGAGCGGCGAGACGGTTCCCGCCAAGCGAACGGTCTCGCTGCGGACCAACATCGCTTCCGACGGTTCGGTGATCGAAACCGCAAGCTCGATCGAGAGCTCCAGCTGTCGATTCGCGGAGCCCACGTTGCCGCGGTGATCGGAGATCGCGGCGACGATCGAATGGCGACCTGGATCGAGCGGTCGCGACGGGCAGGTCGCCGACGTCGGACCGGCCGCGCATCCGGCGGTCGCCTCGACGCCGTCCACTTCGAGGCGGAACGAGGTGGGGTCGATGCCGCTCTGCGCGTCTGCGTACTCGATGACCAGCTCCGGCAACGTCCGTCCGTGGATCAGATCCCCGGTGGGACCGGTCACCGCGATCTCTGGCGCGTGGGGCTCGGGTCCGACGTTGAGCTCCAGGAAGACGGAGGATTGGTTGTCGGCGCGGTCGCGGACGAAAGCTTCGAGCGGATGCCCTCCCAAGCCGAGATTCGACGGCAAAGCGCAGGAGGCACCGGCGGTTTCGAGGGTGCACCCCGAGAGGTCGGAGCCATCGAGCGTGACCACGAAACTTCCCGGTGCGATCCCCGAACCGGCGTCGTCGAGGCTCACCTCGAACGTCGCGGGAATCTCCCCCTCGGTGAGGGAAGTCGAAAGCGGCGAGACGACGTCTATCGCCGGAGGGCTCGGGTCGTCGACCAGATCGAACGTGGCCGAAGCCGAAGCCGAGTTGCCGGCTCGATCGCGAACGCTCGCCGCGATTTCGAGAGGACCCGGCGCCGGAGCGGAGAACCGACACTCCGAGCCCTCTGCCGTGCCACCGCAGTACGACGAGACGTCGACTCCACCCACGGATACCGTGAGACTTTCGAAGTCGATCCCCGACCCCGCGTCGGCGAGGCGCAGGCCGACGACCACCGGATGCTGGTTGTAAACCGTACCGGCCGGGCGCACGATCGCGATGTCGGGCGGCGTGGCGTCGCCCCCGGACGGCACCTCGAACAGCACCACCAGCCGGGGCGCGGTCGCGGCTCCCGCTTCCCGCGACGCGTAATCCGCCTTGCCGCTCTTCGTCTCGTCGGTCTTCTTCACCAACCAGCCGAAGTCGGTTCCTCCCGCCACGACCGCCGCGAGATCCGCGGTGACGTCGAAAGAGACGGTTCCGGACTGGCCGTTGGTGTGCAGTACCGTCGCCGTCGGCGCCGCGGCGAACGTGCCACCGACCCATTGCGTCGCGCAGTTCGGCGCGCCGTTGCTCGGGATCGAATCGATCGCGCAGTTCCAGGTCGCTCCCCCCTCGCTCCAATCCGCGGTCAGCCGGTGGGCATCGACGTTTCGGCCGCTCTTGCCCCAGCCGCTGCTTACGCCGAGAAAAAGCTCGAGGCTCGCCGAGCGAAGCGTCCCCTGGTTCACCAGCTGCAACACCTCGGCCGTCCCGAATCGCACGATCGAACGGTTCTTGCCGCTCTGCCGCAGCCGCAGCGTCGGCTCATCTCCGTAGTTCTGGTTCGCCGAGCTCTTCTTGAGCGTCGTGTCGGCCGTCGCGACAAACGTCGCCGTCCGCAGACCGGGACCGATCAGCAGGGTGAAGCCGCGCGTCGCGGTCGCTTCGTTCCCCGCCACGTCGCGCACCGTGGCGACGATCGTGTGCGCTCCCTCGCCGAGCGTCGCCGGCTCGCAGCTCGCCGACGAAGCGCCCGCCGTGCAAACCGCCGCCACGCCGTCCACCTTCACGTCGAGAGTCGTGAGCGCGAGTCCGCTGCCGAAATCGGCGTAGGCGATCGAGATCGCGGGCGTCGTGTCGTTGATCACGAAGGGATGGACAGGGCTCTCGATCGCGATCGTGGGCGGCACCTGATCGAAAGCAGGGCTTTCGACCACCAGCACCAACCGCGGACGCTGGACGGCCACGCTCCCCTGCCGCGACGCGTAATCCACGTTGCCACCGAGCGTTTCGTCCGAGAGCTTGGCGAGCCAGCCGTAGTTCGGCGTCCCGGCGAGGAACGACCGAACGTCCTCCGTCACGTTCCAGGCGACGTAGCCGCTCGTCGTATTGACGTGGAGGACCGAATCGGTCGGCTCGTCGTCGAACGTCCCGCCATCCCACTGCGTCGAGCAGTTCGGCGCGCCGTTGGCGGGATTCGTGTCGACCGCGCAGTTCCAGGTCGCGCCGTTCTCGGTCCAAGACGCCGTCATCCGATGGAGCTCGACCGTGCGGCCCGCCGTCCCCCAGGCCGTACTGTCGGTGACGTAGAGCTCGAGCGTCGCCGAGGCCAAATGGCCCGTACCCACCGCCGCCGCGATCGCAGCGGGGTCCATCGCCACGAGCGTCCGGTTGTGTCCGCTCTGCTGGATGTGCAGCAGGACGTCCTGGCCCTGGTTCTGGTTCGCCGCGCTCTGGCGCAGATAGGTGTCGGCCGTCGCGGGGAGTGAGACCGTCTGGGCTGACGCACCGACTCCCATAAAGATCCTTGCCGAACCGAGAATGAACAGCGCCGTCCTCCCGAAGTGACGGCCCGCGAATGACCACGCCCCACTCCCCGGCATCTAAGACACCCTCCAATACGACAAAGAAGACCCGACGGTACCTCGACGAGGAATTCGATTGCTATCGAATTCTTGCCCAATTCGTGCCACCTTCGCATGCGCCGAGATTCAACCCAGACGGTGCGAGGAGGTTCGCCTTGATGGATGGGACACCGAACGCGAGGAGGGGTGTGAGATTCGCCCCACCGGGCCACCTCCGAGGAAGAGGTGGCCCGACGTCGGACCCTCAAATCTGCCCAGGATGGCGGTCCGGGCTCTTCGACGGCCCGCACCCCCGAAGGCCGCTACCAGGCGCTGTTCAACGTCACCTGGACATCCGGCCCCACTCGAACGTCCTTGCCAACGAAGGCGCCGGTCGCGAGCGTCCGGTCCTTGAGCCAGATCGAGCCGTTCGGTACATAGAGGTTGGCCGAGAAGAGGCTGTCGATCCCGATCTCCACCGCTTTCGGGGCCTCGGTGAGACCGCCTGCGGTCCCGTTGATACCCCCGACGTAAAAGACGATCGAGGAGGCGGTGATCGGGGCCCCGGTCGCCGGCTTGATGACCGCTAGGCTGTTCGTGCTGATCTTGTTCTGGACCCGTACCTCGCTCGCAGCGGAGAAGTAGAGCTTCGCCTCACTTCCCGACAGGGTGATGTTCCTGAAGTGGTAGATACCGCCGGTGAACGTGACGGTCCCGCGCTTGCCCACGATCAAATCGCGGTAGCTCCCCGGCGCGAGCGTGCGCGTGCCGTTCGTTGCGACGCTCACGTCGGTCGTGCCAGGGCTCGAGGCTTGGAAAGACGGAAGCGGAACGAAAACCGGCAGCGCCGGCGGCGAGTAGAGCGAGCCGTTCACCGTCCCGGTATTGAACAGCTGGTTCGAGTAGACGTCGCTCGCCACCGTGGCTCCAGCCGCGATCGTTACCCGGTTGCCGATCACGTCCCAGCCGGCCGCGGTCGTCGCGCTCCCGGCGATGCTCACCTCCGTAACGTTCAAGAACGGCGCGGCCCCGACCTCGTTGGCGACGATGTCCCCGGACAGCAAATCCGAACCGATCTGCATCCACACGCTGTGGGTCGCGAGCAGCGCGACTCGACCGATCACGTCCTTGACCTGGATCGCCACCGTCGCCGTGTCCGTCACGAATCTATCGCTGACCGTGTAGGTGAAGACGTCCGGGCCGCTGTAGCTCGCGACCGGCACGTAGGTGATCGTGTTGTCCGCGTTGCGCGTCGCGGTTCCATGGGCGGGGGTCGAAACGCTCACCACCGTCAAAGCCCCGTCGAGATCGGAATCGTTCGCGAGCACCGCCAGCGCAATACCCCCGCTCGCCTCGTTGAGCGTCGCCGAATCGTTCACCGCATCCGGCGGGTCGTTCACGGAGCTGACCGTCACCGAAACCGTGCCGTTCGCCGCTCCGCCCTGGCCATCGGAAATCGTGTAGGTAAACGAATCCGAGCCGTTGTAGTTCGCCGACGGGACGTAGGTCACCGAGCCGCCCGCAAAGCTCACCGTGCCGTGCGCGGGCTGCGAGACCGCGGTCATCGTGAGCGAATCGCCCTCTAAATCCGAGTCGTTCGCAAGAACGGCGACGTTGACCGAGCCGTCTTCTACCACTGAGGCCACGTCATTCCCTGCAAGCGGTGCGTCGTTTGCCGCGGTCACCATGATCGACACCGTCGCCGTCGAAGCACCACCATTGCCGTCGCTTATCGTGTAGGTGAACGAATCCGAGCCGTTGTAGTTCGCCGAAGGGATATAGGTGACCAAGCCGCCCGCAAAGCTCACCGTACCGTGCGCGCTCTGCGTCACAGCGGTCACCACCAGCGTGTCGCCGTCGGGGTCCGAATCGTTCCCGAGCACCGAAACGCTGGCGGAACCATCCTCGGCCACCGACACGAAATCGTCCCCTCCATTCGGTGAGTCGTTCACGGCGGTCACTGTCACCGAGACCGTCGCCGTCGCGCTCCCACCGTTCCCGTCGACGATCGTGTAGGTGAACGTATCCCCACCGTTGTAATTCGCCGAAGGGATATAAGTCACCGAGGCGCCCGTAAAGCTCACCGTACCGTGCACGCCCTGCGTCACGGCGGTCACCACGAGCGTGTCGCCGTCAGCGTCCGAATCGTTCGCGAGCACGGAGACGCTCGTGGAGCCATCCTCGGCGACCGATGCGAAATCGTCCCCTCCATTCGGTGAGTCGTTCACCGCGGTCACCGTCACCGAAACCGTCGCCGTCCCGCTCCCACCGTTGCCGTCGCCGATCGTGTAGGCGAACGAATCCCCACCGCTGTAGTTCGCCGAAGGGACATACGTCACCGAGCCGCCCGCAAAGCTCACCGTACCGTGCGCGCCCTGCGTCACGGCGGTCACGACGAGCGTGTCGCCGTCGAGATCGCTATCGTTTGCTAGCACCGGTACGCCCACGGAACCATCCTCGGCCACCGACGCGGCATCGTTCCCCGCGATCGGCGGGTCGTTCACCGGCGTCACGGTGATCGACACGGTAATGCCGAGGTACGAGCGTCCGGTCCCGTCGTTGATCGAATAGGTGAACGTGTCCGGTCCGCTGTAGTTGGCGCTCGGGACGTAGCGGACGCTGCTCGATGTGAAGTTCGCCGAACCGTGGGCGGGCTGCGTGACGCCAAATACCGTGAGGGTGTTGCCGTCCGCGTCGCTGTCGTTCGCGAGCACGTTCACCACCACGGACGTGTCTTCCGGAGTCGAG
Organism: Thermoanaerobaculia bacterium; assembly: GCA_044226625.1. Lineage (GTDB taxonomy): Bacteria > Acidobacteriota > Thermoanaerobaculia > Multivoradales > UBA5704 > DASYKS01. The sequence continues at coordinate 45,776 of JBGAGQ010000002.1, read as the reverse complement.
GCCGCGTCGGCCACGCCGATCGGCCCGTCGGGAACGGGATTTACCGTGACCGAGACCGTCGCGGCGTCGGTCCCTCCCTTGCCGTCGCTCAAGGTGTAGGTGAAGGCATCCGGCCCGAAATAGTTTGGCGTCGGGGTATAGACCGGCAGGCCGCCCGAAAGCACGACCGCGCCGTGGGCTCCCTGGGTGACGCTCTGGATGAACGTGAGATCGCCGTCCGGATCCGTGTCGTTGCTCTTCACGAACACCGTCGTCGAGCCGTCCTCGTTCACGCTCACGCTGTCGTTCACCGCGTCGGGCGGATCGTTCACCGGCGTGAGGGTGAGGTTCACCCGAGCGGTCGCGGTTCGACCGGTCGAATCCTGGATCGTGTAATCGAAACGATCGGTGCCGCTGTAGTTCGCGACCGGCGTGTAGGTCACCGTCCCAATGCCGGTAAGCGCGAGCGTGCCATGGAACGCGGTCGTCACCGAAAGGAGGACGATCGAGTCGCCGTCCGGATCGAGGTCGTTCAGCAACGGACTGATCGTCGCGACCGTATCCTCGGCAAACGTTACGTTGTCGACGACCGCGACCGGAGGATCGGGCACCGGCGTGATCGTGATCGTCACTGTCGCCGAGGAGGTTCCGCCGTTACCGTCGTTCATGGTGTACGTCAAGGTTTCGGTGCCGTTGTAGTTGGCGGCGGGCAGGTAGTTGAACATCGTCGCCGTCGCGCCGACTTGGCCGTGGGCGCCCTGCTGGACCGAGGAGATCCAGAGCGTGTCTCCTTCCGGGTCGGCGTCGTTTGCGAGCGGGTAGACCGACACCAGCGTGTCCTCGGCCGTCGTGACCGCGTCGTTCGACGCGACCGGCGGATCGTTCACCGACCGGATCGTGACGTCGACGTAGCCGAGGCCGGTCGCTCCTTCGGAATCCCGGATCCGATAGACGAAAGAATCGAGTCCGTTGGCGTTCGGGTCCGGTGTGTAGAGCACGGTCCCCGCCGCGGGGTCGACGATCGTCGCGGTACCGCGGCTCGGCGGGAACAGCGCGTCGAGCGTGATCGGCTGCCCTTCGGGGTCGAGGTCGTTGCCGAGCAGAGAGATCGTGAGCACCGTGTCCTCGTCGGTGATCGCGAAGTCGCCCGTCGCAACGGGAGGCTGATTCTCGCCGCCCGCGGCCACGACCGCTTGGTCGGTCGCCACGGTCAGACCGAGCGGGTCGGGCCGACTCGCGAGGACGACGTCTTCGGCCAAGACTTGAAGGCGGCCGTCGCCCGGCACGGCGCTCCCGATCTCGACCTGCAAGCTGCCGCGAAACCGGCCTAGTTGCGGTGCCACGGGATCTTGCCAGGCGGGCACCAGGTTCAACGTCTCGGAATCGCCCTGGCTTGAAATCGTCGCCGTGACCGGCGCGTCGAACGGCACCGAACGGTCGCGCGCTTCGAACGTGATCGAGCGCGGCGGGACGATCGAATCGAGGTCGGCGCCCAGGGCGTCGGAGATCCGCAGCGAGCTTCCGGTCATCGATGCGGTCGCGGTCGGGCAAGGAGGCGCCGAGCAATCGAGCAGCTCGGCGCGAATCGTGTCGCGCTGAACGGAAGTGCCGGCGATCTCCGTCACTTCGAGCAAGCCGTCGTTCGCCGTCGGCGCTCCGGCGAGGCGCCCTCCGAGCGTCACCACGCCGCGAAAGATCCCGGAGAAGAAGGGTTCTTCGTGGAGCTCCACGAACTCCTCGTCGCCGCGCAGGTCGGAAGAGGTCCGTACCGTGACTCCCCACCACTGCCCCGCCAGATCGCTGTCGGTCGCCCGGAGCTCGACCGGGCCGAACTCCTGAAACGTCCCGGCCGGCTGGCCCGGGGCGTCGACGAACGAGAGAGTGAGCGGTTCATTCGGCAGAATCGAAAGCTGGAGCGCGGAGTAGGTCTCGCCGTTCGCGTCGTCGTGCTGAACCCAAACTGCGGCGCCCGGACGGACCACCAAGGTGCCGTCGTTCTGTACCGGCTGATCGCCAGGGGCGGTCTGGATCGCCCCGACGAAGATCCCGGTGTCGCCGCCGCTCTCGGTGAGGACGAGATCCTCGTACTCGCTCCACGAGCCGACGGTGGTCGAGAGCGTCACGACGGCGGTGTCGTTTCCGGGGGTCGAGTCGCGCAAAGCGTCGGCGACCCGCACGTAGATCAGCTCGCCGACCCGGAAGCTCGCGACCGTCGCCCCGCCCCCATCGAGCGTCACCACGGTCGAGCCGACCGTCGCCGCGCCCGCGCTCGATCCGCCGTAGGTGGCGACGAGGTCGTCGAAGGTCCATGGATACTGGCTCGCGTCGCGCGAGGTTTGGAGCAGTCCGTCCGCGGCCGGCGCGCCGATCGAGAGGGAGATCCAGCCTTCGAACACCCCCGTGCCGAGGCCGGTCTCGCCGAGCAGCACGGGCTCGAAGTCACCGGAGCGGACCGCCGAAACCGAGAGCGCCACCGTGCCGGAAGCACCCGGATCGACCACCCGAAGATAGGCGCGCGACCCTTCGAGATAGGGCGCCGTGAACGGCAGTCCCTGTGCGTCGAGGAAAGCGACCGACTGGCCCGAAAGGGCCGTCGCCACGAAGAGACAGCACAACGTCAAAAACGATCGAACCCCAGCCGATCCCATCGAACGCATTGGATCCTTCCCTCGAGAGACGGTCTCGATGTGAAACCCCATTGAGTCCCAAGGCGAGAAGCGGCGGGAAAATGGATCACAAAGCCTGCACGATTGGGAGCGCATGAAACTTCTTCTTTCCGTGCGCCCCGAAAGCTGGGGGTGGAGCTAGGGGGTGACCGGCCGGTCGCGCGCGGGAAACAGCGCTTCGAGCCCATTCGCGACCGACCCCCGCCAATTGAGGATCGAATGGCCGCCGTTGAACTCGTGATACTCGACCGAGTATCCCTTCGCGATCAGGACGTCGCGCAGATGACGGTTCGAGGTGAGAAGGCTCGGGCTGTTCGGCCGCGGGCGGTCTTCCATCTTCCCCGCTTCGATGTAGAAGCGGACTCTCTCTTTCCCCGCTTGCGCGACCCTGCGGACAAGACTTTCGGGCTCGGCTTCGCCGAGAAACTGCCAATAAAACGAGCCCGACATCGTGAGCACGTTCCCGAAGTCGCCCGGAGAGAAGAAGGCCATGCAGGCGGCCGCCAGACCTCCGAGACTCGATCCGACGACCGCCCTGCGCGCGGGGTCGATCTGGACGTTCCAGCCCTGCCGGATCAAAGGTTCCAGATCGTCGAGTAAGAACATCGTGAACCAAGGGTTGCAGGATAGCTCGTTGGTACGGGCCTCGGCGCTCGGATTTCCGACGAAGACCGCGACGAGCGGCTCGATTCGCCGCGCGGCCAAGAGATTGTCGAGAATCGTCGGCGTAGGGATCGCGTCGGTATAGGTGCGGCCGTCGAAGAACACCACGAGCGGGTAAGGGGCTCCCTTCGGGTCGTAGCCGGGAGGAGTGTAGACCCGCACGATCCGCTCGTTGTCGAGCCAGGTGCTTCGGAGGGTCCGTTCCTCCAGGCCACCCCTGGGCGTTCCCGGTCGGACTTCGGTCCAGGGCTGCGGCGGCGCCTTCGGCAGCTCGACCAGGGAAGACTGCGGATCGACCGACCGTCGAGGGTTCAACGGATCGGGGATCAGCGTGGCGAATCGCGCTTCCTCCTGTTCCGGGGTCGCGCGGCTCAAGGGCTCGAGGCTGTCGTTCACCGAGAAGGAGTAATCGAAGCGCGCATCGCTTCCCATCCTTCGCGAAAGGAACCAGAGATCGGTCAAGGCCATCCGCTCGAGCCGGGCGGCGTCGATCCCCTCGGCCGTGGCGAGGTCCGCGGCGGAGGCGACGAGCACGACGTTCCTCGTCTCGTCACCACCGCGATAGAGATAGGTGACGAGCAGCTCCTCTTCCCAGCTTGCGCCGGTAACCCTTTCGGCGGGCTCCACGAGAGGCGTTCCCTCTTTGCCGACTTGGGCCCAGAACCGGGCGAGCGCCGAGGGATCACCCGCGGCGATCGCTTTCTGAAGATCTTGGAGGCGAGGACTCCGCGGCTCGTCGGCCTGCAGGCCGATCGCGCCGACGAGGAGCCACGGGAAGAGGACCGACAGGGTTCGAGAGAGCATGGCCCGCATTCTTTACCAGAAGGGCGTGAATCGCCTGATCGAACCACGAACCATCGGACTCGGTTCGCAGCACAGGGGCGCTGTACACTCCCGCCCCATGTCCGACCCCTCCCCCACGACTCCAGGCGAGCCCTTTTCGCGCGGCCCATGGCTCGCGCCTCTCGCCGCGGGCGTCCTGTGCTTCGGGGTCTACGGGGCGAGCCTCGAATCGGGCGTGGGGCTCGCCGACACCGCGAAATTCCAGCTGATCGGGGCCACGCTCGGAACGGCGCATGCGCCCGGCTACCCCGTCTACGTCCTGCTGCTCCACCTCGCGTCCCGCCTCCTTCCCTTCCTTTCCTGGGCGGCATCGGCGAACCTGGTCTCCGCCCTCGCGATCGCGGCGACGGTTGCGCTTCTCGCCCGCTCGGCCGAGGCGATGGGCGCCGCCCGCCTCCCCACCTTCGCGGCGGCCACCGCGTTCGGCATGCTGCCGGCGATCCGCAACGCGGCCTCCGAGGCGGAGGTCTACCCGCTGCATCTGCAATGGATCGCGGGCGCCCTGTTCTGCCTGTTGCGGTTTCGCGCCGATCGAAAGGTGGCCTGGTTGGTGGCTGCTTGTGCGTTCGGGTCGCTCGGCCTGTCGCATCATCCGACGATCGTCTGCAGCTTTCCCGCCCTGCTCCTCCTCGCGGGCTTCCGAACACTCCCGTGGCGCCGTCTCCTCGTCTGGCTTCCTCTGTTCGCCGTCCTCGCGCTCGCCCCGTTCGCTTATGTCGTCTGGCGCACCTACGCCCCCGCCACCTCGGCGATCGAGATGCAAGCGAGCTCCGCGGCGCAGCTCTGGGACGGACTCTCCGGCGCGCAACATCGCGCGAACGTCGGGCTCCCCAAGCTCGAGACGATCGTCCGCGAGAGGCTCCCGTGGACCGCCCGGAATCTCTGGCACAACGAGGGCTGGCTGCTGGCGCTCGCACTGCTCGGGTTCGCCGCCCGGGGGAATCGGCGGAACCGGTTGGCGATCGCGGTCCTGCTCGCGGGAAACCTCGGGTTCACCTGGTTCTACACCGTGCCCGACCTCGACGTGTTTCTGCTGCCGGTGCACCTCGGGATCGGGCTGACCCTCGCGCTCGGCCTGCACCGAAGCCTCGAGCGCATCCCCTCGCGCGCTTTCTCCCCGCTGGCGGCGGCGGCCGTGGCAATCTCTCCGGTTCTGTTCGGCGCGGCGATTCCTCCCCGCGAGAGCCCGGCGATCGAGCGCGAGACCGCCGCGGTCGTCGACGCGGTGCCGTCGAACGCCGTCCTCGTCTCGTTCGACTATCCGCGCAGCATGGCGTTGCAGTACCAAATCTGGCGAAGGAAAGACGGCGCCCTGCGGCTCGCGGCGGTCCCCCAGGCGGGGCTCGCGGTGCCGCTCCTCACCGATCGGCTCCGCCGTCATCTCTCGGGAGGGGAGCCGTTCCGCCTCGGAGCCCGCGACGAGCTGGTCGCCCGGGGCACGCCGCTCGTCTGCTACTGCCCGAAGGAGGAGACTCGGGCGGCGCTCGCGCGCCAGGGCCTCCTCACCGAGCCCGCGTTCGGACCGGGGCTGTTCCAACTCCGCGCGGCCCCGGCCGCCCCCTCCCTTCCCCAACCGCTGCCGGCCGCAGTGCTGGTGAGCCGAAGGATCTCGCTGGGCTCGCTCCACGAGGAGACGGCGGCGCTCGTCGCCCCCGGCTTCGACCCGAGGTCGACGCTGCTGCGGATCGGAACGGCGAAGGAGAAGGGCGAAGAGCGCCGGCCGGAAGGGGGAGCCGTCGTCCTCCGCCAGGTCGCTCCCAACGCGTTGGTGGCCGACGTCACCAGCCCGGGCGGCGGCTGGCTGGTGCTCACCGACCTCTACACCTCGCGCTGGCGCGTGCTCGTCGACGGGCGGCCCGCCCGCTCGTTCCGCGCCGACGTGCTGTTCCTCGGCCTCGAGGTGCCGGCGGGCGCTCACCGCATCGAGGTCCGGCGCGACCGCCGACCGTTCTCGATCCGGCGGTTCTGGCGCGGGCCCTGGGGTTATCTGCTCCCCTGATCAGTCCGCAGTCGACGCGGGAAGGGTGATCACGACCTCGAGGCCACACCGATTGCCGGAAGGATCGTGGCGGTTCCGCGCCGCGATCTCGCCGCCGTGCTCCTCGGCGATCCGGCGGGCGATCGGCAAACCGAGCCCGGTGCCGGTGTCGTGGGTGGAGAAATACGGATCGAAGATCCGCGGCAGAAGATCCGGTTCCACCCCCGACCCTTCGTCCAGCACGGCGATCTTCGCTTGCGGCCCCGTCCGCGAGCTCTCGGCCTCGAGCCGCAGCGTCACCTTCCCCCCTCCCGCCGAGGCGCGGATCGCGTTCTCGATCAGGTTGCGCACCGCCCGACCGAGCAGCCGCGAGTCGACGCGCGCAGGTAGGCTCGGAACGCGCGGATCGAACACCACCTCGACCCCTGGCGGCGGCGCCGCTCGGTACCCCTCGATCAGCTCCCCCATCGCGGCGACGAGGTCGGCCGGCGACGGATCGATGCGCGGGATCGAGCTGTAGGTCGAAAACTCCAGGGCGATCTGCCGCAGCTCGTCCACCTGGGCGAGGATGTTCGTGGTGCAGCGCTCGAACACCGGCTCGAAATGGTCGGGATCGCGGCGCCAGACCTCGCGCAGGTGCTCGGTCGAAAGGCGGATCGGCGTCAGCGGGTTCTTGATCTCGTGGGCGATGATTCGGGCCATCTCGGCCCAGGCGAGCAGTCGCTGGGCACGCAGCTCCTCGGTCGCGTCCTCCACGACGAGCAGCTCGGTCGGCTCGCCGAGGCCGGGCACCGGAACGCGAAGGATCGTCCATTCGCGCTCGCCTGTCGCGTCGGCGGTGCCGGCGGACGACGGATCGCGCGGCGTCCGCTCGTCGGCCCCAACGGGCGAAGGCGCGGCCGGCGGAGGCGCCAACCGGATCGTCCGCCGCGCCGCCTCGCCCACCCGGGTCTCGCGTAGGAACGCGCGCACCGGCGCCAGCCGTTCGGCGCGGAGCGAGCGCTCGAGCCGCTCCCCCACGGCGACGCCCAGAAGGTCCGCCGCCACCCGGTTGTGCAGCAAGACCCGTCCCGCCGAGTCGAGGGACACCACGCCCGAGGTGATGTTTTCGATCATCCGCTCGACCACCTGTTTTTCCCGCACGAGGCCTTCGCGCGCTTCGGCGATCCGGCGCGCCATCTCGTCGATCGCCCGAGCGAGCGCCGCGAGCTCAAGCTCCGCCGGGGCGTAACCGAGCGTGGGCGCCCCGGCCGCGATGCGCGCGGTGCCGGCTACCAGCTCGCGAATCGGGTGGGTGAAACTTTGAGCTAGGCGGGAGCCGACGGCGATCATCAGGCCGATCAGCGCCGCGGTGACCAGCAGCGCGCGTCGCCGCAGCCGTTCGACCTCTGCCGCGGCCTCTTCCTGCTGGGCCAGCAGCGGCGCGGAGAGGAAGAGACGCGGCGCAGCCGCCGCCGTGCCGCCGGGCGGCCGGACCGGGGCGTAGATCTCCAGGTATTGGGCGCTGCCCGACGCTCGGTTGACGCGCGACGAAACCCCGTCCCCGCCGAGCGCGAGCGCGGCGTAGATGTCGCCCGGGATGCGCTCCGGCAAGAGGCCGGCCGTGAACAGCTCATGCTTGCTCGAGGCGTAAACCTTGGCCACCCAATAGAGGTTCACCTCGTGATGGACCAGGCCCGCGATGCGGCCGAGCTGGCGGTCGTCGAGCGTCGTCTCGACCGAAAAGCCGGTCGCGAGCGAGGCGAGCACCTCGGCGAGGAGGCTTTGGGCCGACGCTAGCGCGGCTTCTCCTGCCGCCCGTTGCTGCTCGGCGAGGCGCCGCTCGACCCCCTGCACGAGCACGGCGTTCAACAGAACGAGGGGCAGGAGCAGGAGGACGCCGTAAACCAGAAGCAGCCGGCGCGAATACGACCGCACCGTGCGCGCCAGGAGCTCCCGCACCGCGGCACGCGGCAGGACTACGACGAGGGCGATCAACCCCGCGCCCGCGAAAAGGAGCAGCACGCCGACTGCGGCGTTGCCCACCCGTTCGAGCGCCGCCGCCGGGCCGAGCCGGGGAAGATAGAGGACCGACCAACCGCCGGCCCGGCCGTCCGCCGGTCGGACCAAACCGAGCGCGGGGCCGCGGGGCGTCGCGACGCGCGGCGCGAGCGTCTCGTGGGCGGCGCGCAACGGAACGGGCAGAGGAGGCGAGGAATCCCAGGGAGAAACCAGCGCCTTGCCGCTCGCGTCGTAGAGAGCGAACTCGACCGGCGCGGGAAGGTGGGCGACCGTCGCCGCGGCGGGGCCGCCGCGCAGCAAGCCGGCGTCGATCTCTCCGAGCGGCCGTTCGTCGGCTCGCTCGAAGCCGGGGCGCGGCAGGAACGTATAGCGCGCCCGGGCCCAGCGCGTCCCCCCCCAGGAGAGTTTCACCTCTCCTTCGATCAGGCTCTCTCGCCAGGGTGGAAGATCGAGCGAGCGCCACCGTTCGCTCGACCGATCGAGGCGCTGATCCCCGTCGAGGGGCAGACCGAACGCGAAGACCGACCTGGGCGAGCGGTCGAGCGGCTCGATCGAGAGGGCTGAAAGAGCGCCGCGCCGCGCGAGCGGCGAACTGCGCCAGAGCGCGAAGGCGAGATCTTCCCGTTCGAGACGCGAGGGGCCGGAGAGGGCGAGACGATCGAGGTCGGCCGAGCGCAATTCTTCCTCGATCCGGCGCCGGAGCGCCGAGATCTCCGCGGGACGTGGCGGTGCGAGGCGGGCCGGCAGCTCGTCGCCGAGCTGGGCGCGCTGGCGCGCGCGATGGGCGACCTCCCCGACGCCGCCCGCGATCAAGGCGGACAGGGCGACGAGCCCCGCGAGCGCTCCCCATCGCGGCCGTCCGTCATCCCCTCTCGAGTCGCCGCGGGCGCCGCCCCGCGGTCCCGCCCACAGCGCGGCGGCGGCCCCCGCCGCGGCGAGGCCGGGAACGGCGAGTCCCGCGGAATCCGCCGCCGCGCCGCTCGCGAGCGCGAGAGCGAAGGCGATCCACCCCCAGCGCTGGCGCTCCGGCCCGCCCGCCGCGAGCCGACCCGCGGCGAAGAGGAGGCCGAGCGTGGCGAGCGCCAGGGCGACGCGCCAGGAGGTGGAGCTCGCGCCTCCGAGCAGGCTCGTCCCGAGCTCCATCGGCCCGGCGTAGCGTTGCGCGAGGAGCGCCGCGACGATGAGTAGAAAGACGCTCGCCGCTCCGGCGAGAGCCCCGACGAATCGAGGCAGACCGGGTACTTGACGGTTCCACTCGAGGACGAGCGGGGACGGCGGACTTCGTCTCGCACCGAGCGCCAAGCCGAGCGTCGCCGCCAGCAGTCCCACGGCCAGGAGCGCGATCGCCGTGCGGTCGGCGCCCGCCGCCGCCGCCAGGGCGAGCGCGCCGCCGAGCGCGAGCGGAACCACCGGACGGCGCGAGATCTCGATCGCCGCGGTCGCGCTCGGCAGCGCCCGACCCGAACTGCGCAGCACGGCGAGCGCCAGGATCGAAAGGCCGATCGCCCCCCAGGCGATCCGCGCGCCGGGCGAGAGCCCGTGACGCGGCGAGGGCACGTGGCTCGAGCCCGCGAGCTCCATCGCGAGGTGAGGCGATCCGGTCGGCAATTCGAGCGGCGTGGCGCGCTCTCTCGAAACGGACGTGTCCGCGCCGATCACTGCCCACCGCCGCTCTCGCCAGGAGCGGTGGAACGGCAGCTCGTCTGTCGGGAAGCTCGCGCCGACCACCACGCGCCAAGGCCGCGACGCGCCGTCGAGCGGCAGGATCGAGAAGAGAGTGGCCGAGCCGAAGCTCGCCGCCGCGCGGCGTCCGCGTCTCGGATAGGCCTCCGGCGCGAGCTCGTGCAGCAGCCCGTCCCCCGCCCAGGCGACCGCCTGTCCGTCGGGATCGAGCAGTAGAATCGATCGGCGCCCCTTGTCCCAGCCCCCCAGGGCGCGCTCGAGCTCGCCGCGCCACCCCGCCTCGCGACGCGCCAGGGCGGCGAGGGCGGCGAAGCGCCGGGCGTCGGTGTCCGCCCCCACGAGCGATCCGACCGCCTCCGTCGCTTCCCGGTCTAGGTCCTCGAACAGCCGCGCGAACGCCCGCGACGCCCGGGCGCGCACCGCCTCGTCCGGCAGGTCGGCGCCACGGTCGATCCATCCTTGCCAGACCAGAGCGGAGACCGCGAGCGCGGAGGCGGCGAGACTGATCCACCGCTCCCGGGCCGGCGGCCGGAGAGCGAGGAGGCCCCCCGCGGCGAGAACGCCGAGCACCAACGCCGCGACGAAAGGAGGAAGGAGCGGGGCGGCGAGGCCCACGAAGAGAAGGACGAAACGGACCGCGCTCGCGGGCGACCGCCTCACGACATCGGCAGGTCGACGCCGCGCTCGCGGGCGACCTGGATCGCCTCGGGATACCCCGCGTCGGCGTGGCGTACGACGCCCATGCCGGGATCGCTCGTGAGGACCCGCTCGATCCGTCGGGCGGCCTCCGCGGAGCCATCGGCGACGATCACCATGCCGGCATGCTGGGAGTAGCCGATGCCCACCCCGCCGCCATGGTGGAGCGACACCCAGGTCGCGCCGTTCACCGCGTTGATCAGCGCGTTGAGGATCGGCCAATCGGCGATCGCGTCCGAGCCGTCGCGCATCCCTTCCGTCTCACGGTTCGGCGAGGCGACCGAGCCGCAATCCAGGTGATCGCGGCCGATCACGATCGGCGCCTTGACCTTACCCGAGGCGACCAGCTCGTTGAACACGCGGCCGGCTTTCGTCCGCTCGCCGTAGCCGAGCCAGCAGATGCGCGCCGGCAGTCCCTGAAATGCCACCCGCTCGCGCGCGAGCGTGATCCAGCGCGCGAGCGCCTTGTCTTCCGGGAAAGTCTCCAGAATCGCCCGGTCGGTCGCCGCCAGGTCTTCCGGATCTCCGGAGAGGACCGCCCAGCGGAACGGGCCCTTCCCTTCGCAGAAGAGCGGCCGGATGAACATCGGCACGAAGCCGCCGATCTCGAACGCCCGCTTCTCCCCCGCCGCGAGCGCCTGGCCCCGCAGGTTGTTGCCGTAGTCGAACGTCACGGCGCCCCGCTCCTGGAGCGCGAGCATCGCCCGCACGTGGGCGACCATGGTCGAGAGCGAGCGCTCGACGTAGCGCTCCGGCTCCGTCTTCCGCCGTTCGACAGCCTCGGCGAAGGTCATCCCTTGCGGCACGTAGCCAAGCAGAGCGTCGTGCGCCGAGGTCTGATCGGTGAGCGCGTCCGGGACGATCCCCTCGGCGAGCAATCGCTCCAGGAGATCCACGGCGTTCGCCTCGACCGCGATCGACACCGCTTCGCGCCGGTCGCGCGCTTCGAGCGCGCGGCGGATGCCGCTTTCGAGATCGGGCGCCACCTCATCAAGATAGCGCGTCTCCAGGCGCCGCTCGATGCGCGTCCGGTCAACCTCGGCGACCAGGCATGTCCCCTCGTTCATGGTCACGGCGAGCGGCTGCGCGCCCCCCATGCCGCCGAGCCCGGCGGTCACCGTGAGGCGTCCCGCGAGCGAGCCGCCGAAATGCTGCCGCGCCGCCTCGGCCAGGGTCTCGAACGTCCCTTGGAGGATGCCCTGCGTTCCGATGTAGATCCACGAGCCGGCGGTCATCTGGCCGTACATCGTGAGGCCGAGCCCTTCGAGCCGGCGGAACTCGTCCGCGGTTGCCCAGTGCGGCACCAGGTTCGAGTTCGCGATCAGGACCCGCGGCGCGTCCTCGTGCGACTTGAAGACCGCGACCGGCTTGCCCGACTGGACCAACATCGTCTCGTCGTTGCCGAGTCTCCGAAGCGTCGCCACGATCGCGGCGAAGCACTCCCAGTTGCGCGCGGCCTTGCCCGAGCCGCCGTAGACCACCAGCTCGTCCGGCCGCTCCGCCACCTCGGGATCGAGGTTGTTCATCAGCATGCGGAGCGCCGCCTCCTGCTGCCAGCCGCGGCAGGAGATCTCCGCTCCCCGAGGGGCGCGGACGGTGCGAGGACGGTGAGAGGTGGAAACGGGGGCGTCGACGGTCGGCGCGGTAGGGCTCATGGGCGCCTATTCTAGCCGGGGTGCACGACGGTAGGCGGAGGGAGATTCGAGCGGTACTACTCCGCGGCCGAACCGGCTCTCGCGAGGGTCGAAACGCGCCGTTCGAGCCCGGCCTTCACCGCGGGCCATTCCGCCGCGGTGACCGAGTACATCACCGTGTCGCGCGGCGTGTCGTCGGCACGGATCTGGTAGTTCCGGAGAGTCCCTTCCCGGACCGCGCCCAGCTTGGCGATCGCGCGCTGGCTATGGAGATTGCGGGAATCCGTCTTCATCTGGACCCGGAGCGCGCCGTACGTCTCGAAAGCGTGAGTGAGCAGGAGGAGCTTGCTCTCCGGGTTCGCGCTCGCGCCCTGGCGGTCCTTGCCGATCCACGTGCGGCCGATCTCGATCGCCCGGTTCGACGGGCGCGCGTCCAGGAAGGCGGTCGAGCCGATCGGCTCGCCGGTCGCTTCGAGCACCATCGCGAACAGCAGCGAGCTCGGGATCTCGAGCCCCCGGCGCTCCCATTCGAGGTACGCCTCGTAGCTCTCGTCGAGCGGCCAATCGATCATCCACTCGAAGATCTCCGCGCTCGCATGCCGGAAGAGTGCCGGGGCGTGGTCGAGAGTCAGCGGCTCGAGGCGAATCGAGCGGCCGCGCAGGACGACCGGTTCGAGGACCCTCATCGCTCGCCCCCCTCGCGCCGGTAAATGCCCGGCCGCGCGATCTCCATCCACCCCTCGGGGCGCGCCAGGTCCGAGAAGCCAAATCGCCGGTACAGCGCATGAGCGTCCCGGGTGACGAGCGCCCATCGGCGGAGCCCTTGAAGCGACGGATGCTCCATCACGCACTCCATGAGAAAGGTCCCGAGCCCACGCCCGCGCAGCTCTTCGAGAACGTAGACGTCGGCCAGATAGGCGAACGTCGCCCCGTCCGTGATCGCCCGGGCGAAGCCCACCTGCCGCCCCTCCGGATCGAACAGCCCAAAGCCGAGCGAGCCACGGATCGAAGCCGCGACCGTTTCGCGCGGAATCCCTTCCGCCCAATAGGAGCCGGAGAGAAAACCGTGGATTGCGTCGAGGTCGAAGCGCCCGGGATCGGTCGTCACGATGAAGCCGTCGACGCGCCGCTTTTCGAATGCCGGAGGTGCCGTAGACATCGCGTGATCCTACTTCCCCGCTTTGCGGGCCATCGGCGCACGTTTCGTGGCGGAGCGTTTCGATGCCTTGCGCCCTTTCTCCTCTTCGACCCGCTTGTCTTCGAGCGCGAGAGCGACGTGGCGGCTCACCATGGCGACCAGATCCTCGATCGGAATTTCCGTACCCGTCCCTGTCCCTAAGCGGCGATCCGCCTCAGCGATCGCCGTTTTCGGATCGAGGCCGTAGCTTCGCGCGGCCTCTCGGATCTGCTCCTCCAGCGGGGGAAGCCCCGCCACCGAATGATCGAAGTCGGCCGTCACCGCGCGAAAGAAGACGCGGGGCTCGACTTCGCAGACCTCCAAGATATCCAGAATGTGGCGCAGCTTGAGCTCGATCTTTCCCATCAAGATCTGGCTCGTCGTGCCGCGGCAATAACCGCCGTGGTCGTCTACTTCCTTGCGCCGATGACGCGACTGATCGAGAACCAGATTCAGGAGGTCTAGACAGCGTCGTTCCAGATCTTTCATGGCCAGGTTCTCAGCGCAAGGTTGATGAGGGGCAAGTTTATCCCGCTTCCCCTTTTTCCGCTTCCCCTGCCTCTCCGCGCTTGGAAACAGCCCACAACGCCGGAGCCCGCGACGCGCCGCGGACCCCGGTTAGGACTTCAGGACTTGGCCGCGCTCTTGGCCGCCGCCTCCGCTTGGAGCGCCGCGGCGACCGAGTTGGAGGGGACTTCCGCCGCCGCTTCCGCGGCGATCGCTTTACGGCCCTTCTGCCGGGGGGTGAGACCGAATTCCCGCAGCAGCTCGTTGGTCGGGCCGAAATGCGCTTTGAGCGCGGAGGCGAGCCGGCTGTAGACCTGTCCGGCTTCCAGCTCCAGGATCTGGCGCCGGTCGACGGTCGAGGCCCGCTGACCGCGGAGCGCCTCCTGCTCGTCGTCCATCGCCTTGATTTCCGCCAGCTTGGCGGTCAACAGGGCATGGTCCTTCTTGGTGTGCCCGAGATCGGGCGTGTCGGGATTCAGCCGGCTGGTGAGCTGTTCCCACATGCGGGCGCGTTGCGCCAAGGTAAAGGTCGGCATGATGCCTCCGGGTTGAAGGTTTTCGCGAGACGGCGGCTCGCCGCCGTCGGTGGGTTCGAAGGAATCCCCGCCGGAAACGGAAGAATCCGCGTCGGGCAGAGAAGAAACCGCGTCGGGTGCGGGAGAAACGACGCCGGGCGGGAGAGAATCTTCGTCGGCTCCACAAGAACTCTCGTCGGCTCCACAAGAATCGCCGCCGGGCTCGAGAGAACCGACGAATCTCTCGGGAGAACCGGCGGCTACCTCCCGAGAATCCTCGTCGGGTTCGGAAGAATCGAAGGCGGGCTCGAGAGAATCGCCGACCGGCGGCGGAGAATCGGTGGCCCACGCCGGCCCGACGAGCCCGGCCATTCGGTCGCAAATCCTTTCCCGCTCAACATTTGGCGAGGCTAAGAAGGTTTCTCGGCTCCCGGCGAGAGCATCCGGGCGAGCTCCAAGTCCTGCTCGGTCACGCCGTCCGACTCCGCCGTCCAGGCGACGATTTCGAGCGAGCCGCCGACCAACCGCAGCTCGGGGAAATGCGCCATCCGGCGCCCGACGGTGAAGGCGAACTGCGCGTACGCGAGAGCCATCGCCGGCTCGGCGTAGCGCACCGCGAAGCGGATCGACCGCTCGTCGGCCGCGAGCTGCCAGCCGGGCAGGCCGAGCAGGGCGAGCTGAATCCTCTCGGACTTGAGCGACGGCCATCCGGCGCTGGCCGAAGCCAAGGCTGGTTTCGCCGACGAGCCGGCGGGTGCGCTTCCCGGGTTTCGGTTCTGCGTTTCGGTCATGACGAACTCCTTTCGTACTGCGAACGGTCCGGGCGCCGAAGGTGGCACCGGCCGAGTGAAGCTCAAGGACAGTCAGGGTTTCGCGCCGTGCTCCCGATCTCGGGCTGGAAGAGGGGCAGGCGAACGTTCGCCTCCAGACCGAGGCGCTCATCCGCGCACCCCTTCGCGCACGAGCCGGGCGGTCGCCGTTTCACGTCGAGAGGAAGGGAGCCCGACCGAGGGGAGGGGTGACACGACGTCGGGAACGAGACCGACGAAGAGGCGTTCGGGGAGGACGCCAAAGAGGGAGCAGAGCCGCAGAAGGGTATCGATGCGCGGGCAGTTCAGTCCCTTTTCGTAGCGGGCCGCCATTTCACGGCAAACACCCAGCCGCTCGGCCAGCTCGACCTGCGACCACCCCGCCTCAATTCGAAGCAGGCGAATCCGCGTTCCAAGCCGTCTCGCGAGGATCGCGTCGGCTTTGACCGCATCGCCGCTAACTTGTCCGCTATCGTTTTTAAACCGATTCATGGGCCGGGATCGTAGGCCCTGAATTCGCGCAAGTCAACGGAATTTCTTTCTCATTTTGATCTTTATCGGCATGACCTTGATTTTCACTTCAAGCCGACCCGCGGGAAGAGCGTATTGACTGCGCGGCAATCAAGAATCGCCATGAACGACCACACCGATCCTGAAAACTTTTTCTCTTGATGGTCTAAAGTTCTCGTTCTCGGTTACACCGATCTCACCCGCCGTCAGGAGCCCCGGCGGAAAAAGTGAAAGATCTTTGGCATTTCGCGCATGCTAGGCAGAGCACGCAACGCCCCCGTGCGTTGCCCCCGCGGGCGCGGGGGCCATACCGGCGCCGCGCAGCCCCGCGGGACCCGAGGAGGAGCCCCGTGCCCCATTCATCCAGAAGCGATCGCAGGAACCGTCCGAGCTACCGCAAACCTCTTCGATTCGCGGCCGCTTTCGCCTTCGCAGCGGTCTGTACCCTCGCCGCCTCCCCCGCCCACGCCATGCCGGGTGAAGTCGGTTGGGGCCGCTGGTTGAGCGGACCGATCGCGAGGATTGCGGGGCTGTTTGGCTTTGAAGGGGCGTACATTGACCCCAATGGAAGGCCTGCCCAGACTCAGCCGCTGACGCCCCGGACTAGGGGTCTATTCAGCCAGGAAGGCTCTTATATCGACCCAAACGGCAAGGCCCCTACACCTTCGGTGCCTGTCGCCAGGGAAGGTCACGACCTGTAGAAGGATCGTTCTGGAGTGCGCGAGCGCCGTCTCGCCGCCTTCTACTTCTCGGCTTCGGAGACAGCCACCTGCGTTCGGATAGCGCCGACGCGTCGTCAACGCTGGGAACGGCGGCGACCCGTTGGCGCACCTCGACGTCTCGAGCACAGGGCATTCGACGCAACTCCAGTATTTCCAGCGCCGCGCTCGTGCGAGAATATGCCCTGAAGTTGTGACATCTGCAGCATCTCGCGGGGAGGGCTTCATGCCGGCGAAACGCTCGCGCCATTTGCAGCATCCGAAGCTCGCGTCACTTGTCGCGTTCGTCCACGGAACGCTCGCACCCGCTGAGCGCGTCTGCGTGGTGCGGCACCTCATTACCAATTGCGAGCGCTGCCGCGAGCGGATGGCCCCGTGGATTGGCGCCGCCTTCGCTAAGGACTTCGAATCGCTTCCGCGGAGCCGCGGTCCGGCCGCGGAGTACGATCAGCCGCTCAATCGCGCATTCAAGATCGCCCGCCATCACGTGAAGGCACGAGGACGAGCTGCCGCGGAGGCGGCGACCCTCCTCGAAAGCGCACGCCTCCCGACTAGTCTCCCGGAACCCACCGTACGGCGAAGCCACGCCGCAGCCTGGCTCGATGCCACCCGCGCGCTTCGGAGCAGAGACCCGGAACGCTACGAACAGGGTGCGCTCTATGCTGTCACCCTGGCCGAGGCGCTACTTGGCTTCGAGTCTCCAGAACCTCCCTGGAAGAATGGGGAGAGGCATCGAAACCGCCAGGAGCGGGAGGACGCCGATCTCGTTGCTGCCGCTTGGGGAGAGGTTGGTAATGCTCGGCGCCGCCTCGGGAGATTTCTCCTCGCCGAACAGGCGTTCCGCGAGGCGATGAGGTACGCCAGTCGGGGCACCGGTGATGCTGGACTTCACGCCGTACTCTTGGACCTCGTCGCCTCTCTTTCGATTGCAGAACGCAACTTCTGCCGCGCCGACGAATCCCTAACTCTAGCTTGCATTCTCTACGAGAAGGCCGGGCACGAGGCCAGAGTGGCAAAGGCGCTCATTCAACGTGGCCTCGTCGCAGCATACTCACAGAAGTTCGAAGCCGCCGCATCCTTCTTCGGCCTCGCTCTCTGCCGAATCGACCGCGAGCAGGAACCGCAACTCTTCCGCACCGCAATCCTCAACACTGTTGGCGCGCTCATCGACCTGAACGAGCTAGACCGGGCCGAAGTGCTACTCGCCAGCTCGCGGCCGCTGCTTGATGAAATCGGCGGCGTCGTCGACCAGCTCAAGGTTCGGTGGGTCGAAGCGAAAATCGCCCGCGCCGCTGGCCGCCATCACCAAGCTGAGCGGTCCCTCCGCGAAATACGACGCGCGTTCGCCGACGAGAGAATGCCCTATTACGTCGCCCTCGTGAATCTTGAACTCTGCGCCATCTGGCTCCACGCGCGACAGACCGAGGAGCTTCGCGCTGCTGTCTCCGAAGCGCTTTCGGCCTTTCTCGCTCTCGGCATCGAGCGCGAGGCGCTAGCCTCCGTCATTCTCCTCGATCAGGCGGCGCAGCTGGACCGCGCGACGGTCGATCTGCTGAATCGTGCGTTGCGAGAAGCTGAGCAGCTGGAGAAGGCCCGGCGTTGAGATTGTTTATGGAACCGAGACTACGGACCTATCAGATTGCAGCTGCGTTAGATGCTATCGCTGAAAGTACTTCGTTGGCGGAATCAGCCTTTAGTGACTTCCAAGAAGGAGATCAATACTGCGGCGACGATGCAGAATATCACTTACAGAATGCCTACACCCAACTCCTAATTCTCGTCGAGGCCCAAAATCTCCCACATCTTAGACGGGAAGTTCGCAGTGACCTCTCGATGGCAAGAACGGAAGGCTTTCTCTCCGACGTTTCCGATGAGCGCTCCTTTAGCGCCCATTTGAAGTGGGCAGTCCCCGTCCGCCGATACTTGAAAGGACTACAAACCACATTTGGTGTCGAACCGTCGCGAACGGTAACCAAGGATCTCGACTCGATCTTACGCGCAGCAACCTACTCACTCTGTGACAAGAAAATTTTTGATGCGCCTCCATGTAATGAGGCCACTCTTCATCTACGGATGGAGGGAATCCTTAGGTGCTTTTTTCCAGACCTCCAACATAAGCCTCGAATCACAAAACCGATCAAACAATTCGAACCCGACACAGGAATTCCTTCAATTCAAACTCTGATCGAATACAAGTTCTTGTCGTCACAGGATCAACTTGCGGCAATTTCCGAGGAGATCTTGGCCGATACGAGGGGTTACCATTCCAGAGAATGGGCACACTTTATCTATGTGATTTACGAGACTTCTCGTATCCAGCCGGAGTCTCGCTGGAATCAACTCATGAGAGAGTGCGCCGTTGACCTACGAACGACGAGAGTGATCGTCCTTTCTGGGGAAGCCCCGGCTGCCCAGCTTGAGAAAGCTGATCGCAACCGAAAAGGATCTCCCAAGTCCGCCCCTCAGACAGCCCAGCGCTAGCCCCAGTTTCTTGGCCAATCGGAGCTCAATGCTCCCATGTCAAGCTAGCCGAGTTTTGCGGGGAACGGACACTAAGTCTGCAGATCACTCGCCCTGGAACGCCTTCGCATAAGTCAAAAGCATCTTGCAGTCTTGAGCTGCGCAGTGATAATATAAGAGTCGTATTACCTTCGACCCAAGGCGAGGTCTATGCCGTGCGAAAAAAGAAGCTAACCTTGAAAGTCGAAACTTTGAGCCACTTGGATCGTCCCTCTCGTGTTGGTGGCGGTTTGTCTCGCTTCTGTACTCCGTCGGATGTGTATTCGTGCTGGGACTTCTGCACTTCCGATGCAACATGTCTTACGGTGCTCACAAATTGCCCTAGCTGCGCTGGAACCATCTGCAGCGGGCAAACCTGCGGCTGCGTTTAAGGAATCCTTGCTAGGCTCGATCCCCAAGATTTTGGGGAGGGCGCTAGGACTCGCTCTTGCGGCAGGCCCGCCTGTCTTTCCGTAGTTGACGTACAAGCTACAAGGCGTCGTCCAGCCGCGAATCGCGATTTCAGCACACGACGGCGACCGATGGATTGCGGCACCAGCCCCATCCTGCATTGGGCATGCGCAGACTTCAAATCCTGGTCTAACGACGTTCCTTGACCTACCCCCCAAACGTCCGGATCACGTGGTACGCGAACGCCGCGACCACCGCCGCGATCGGAATCGTCAGCACCCACGCCCAGACGATCTTGCCCGCCACCCCCCACTTGACCGCCGAGAGGCGGCGGGTCGAGCCGACGCCGATGATCGCGCCGGTGATGGTGTGGGTGGTCGAGACGGGGATGCCCGCCATGGTCGCTCCCACCAGGGTGATCGCGCCCGCAGTTTCGGCGCAGAATCCGCCGAACGGCTGGAGCTTGGTGATCTTCGCGCCCATCGTCTTGACGATCCGCCAGCCGCCGAACAGGGTGCCGAAGGCGATCGCCGCATGAGAAAGCAGGATGACCCAGAGGGGGACCGCGAATTCCTTGAGCTTTCCCGAGGCGACGAGGAGGCCGGTGATGATGCCCATCGTCTTCTGGGCGTCATTGCCGCCGTGGCCGAGGCTGTAGGCCGCGGCCGACAGGAGCTGCAGCCGTCGGAATAGCCGATCGAGCTTGGACGGCGCGTAGCGCCGGAAGATCCAAGTGACGGCGATCGAGAGGATGAACGCCACCAGCGCGCCGATCACCGGGGCGAGGACGATGAAGATCAGGGTCTTCGTCCATCCCGAAAGCAATAGCGCGCCGAAGCCGGCCTTGGCGACGGCAGCGCCGGCGTAGCCGCCGATCAGCGCGTGCGACGAGGAGACGGGCAGGCCGTAGTACCAGGTGAACAGGTTCCAAAAGATCGCCCCGAGGAGCCCCGCGAGGATCACGTCCGCCGAGACGACGTCGAGGTTGATCATCCCTTTGCCGATCGTCTTCGCAACGTGGGTTCCGAGGACGAAGGCGGCGACGAAGTTGAAGAACGCCGCCCAGACGACCGCCTGCTGCGGCGTGAGGACGCGCGTCGAGACGACGGTGGCGATCGAGTTGGCCGCGTCGTGGAAGCCGTTCAGGAAGTCGAACGTCAACGCGACGAGGATGATGCCGACGAGAGCGAGCTCGGTTGCACCCACGGTTCGGCGGCCTCAGGCGTTCTTGACCAGGACGTTGCCGATGATGTGCGTGTAGTCCTTGCAGGCGTCGCAACCGTCCTCGAGCACCTGGTAGACCTCTTTCCACTTGAGGATCTCGATCGCCCGCGAGCTGTCGGCCCGGAACAGCTCCGCGATCACCCGATTGAACAGGTCGTCGGCGCGGTTTTCGAGATCGGACACGCGGACGATGGCCTCATGGATGCGCGCCTGGTTCTTGGCGTCCCACACCAAGTCGGTGATGCGGATCACCTCGGTCACCATGTCGGCCAGGATGTCGGCGAATTGCCGGAGCGGCTCCGGCGCCTCGGCGAGCTCGAAGAGGATCAGCGCGTTCGCCGCCGCCTCGAGGTAGTCGAGGATGTCGTCCATGTCGACCGCGATCGAGCGGATGTCCTCGCGATCGAACGGCGTGATGAACGTCGAGTTGAGCGCGTCGAAGATCTCGCGGGTGATGCCGTCGCCCACCTTTTCGATCTCGCGGAGACGCTGCGTATGCGCCTTCCGAGCGGTGAAATCCTCGGAGTGGGCGATCGAAGCGAACACTTTGGCGGCTTCCCCCAGGTTGACCGCTCCCCGCCCGAGCAACTCGTGGAAGCGCTCCTCCTTGGGCATGAACCACTTGATGATCGCGTCGGCCTTCATAGGCTTCCTCCGCCTTTCGAACCGCAAAGGCAGTTGTTTCAGGAGTTTTACGGAACTGTGACGAACGCGGCGGGCGGATGGTAGCACATGGGGTTCGGCCGGCCCCCCGGTCGGAAAGGGAGGCCCACGACCCTGAATCCCGTCTCCCGAGCGAGCCCCAAGCCGGGAGCCGCGCCCCCGTTCCGTCGAGTAGAATCTGAGTTCTTCCCGCGAACCAGACCGAGGACGATGGGGGTTTACCAGGGGTGATTCTCGACGTCCGCTGCCGCCTGCCGTCCGCCTCGGACGGGGCCTACCTTTCCCGCCGGCCGGACGGTGCGCGCTTCGCCCCGTGGATCGGCCTGGATCCGGAGGGCTTCCTCGCCGAGCTGGATCGGGCGGGGGTCCGGACTGCGGTTTCGGTGTCGGGAAACAACGACGGACTGAAGCTCGGCCGGCGCGAGCTGCCGCCGCGGCGGACGAACAACGACGACCTCGCGGCGTTGGAAGCTCGCTTCCCCGGCCGATTTCTCGGGGCCGCGGGAATCGACGTTTCGGGGACGCGCCACGATCCCCTCGAAGAGCTCGAGCGGGTGTCGACCCGCCTCGGCCTCCAACGGATCGCGATCGAGCCGGGTCGCGCGCCGTTCTCCGCCGAGACCGTTGCCGACCGCCGTCTCTATCCGTTGTACGAGAGGGCGCAGGAGCTAAGGGTCGCGCTCTTTCTCCAGACCTCCGGGATCTGGGGCGGCGAGAACCTCGATCACGCCCATCCGCGCTGGATCGACCGGGTGGCGCACGATTTCCCTGACCTCCATCTGATCTGCGGCCACGGCGCCTATCCTTACGTCAGGGAGATGATCGCGGTCGCCGTCCGTCGGCCGAACGTCTTCCCCTCTCCGGATCTTTATCTCTTTACCCCCAGCGGTGGAGAGTGGGTCTACGCCGTGAACCGGGGGCAGATCGCGGACCAGTTCCTGTTCGGCAGCGCCTTCCCGCTCTGCGGCGGGCTCCGCCGCACGGTCGACCGGTTCCTGCTCCAAGGGTGGCGCCCCGCGGTTCTCGATCGGATCTTGTGGAAGAACGCCCTCCGTGCCCTTCATCTGGAAGACGACCCGCGCTTCTCGGTAGCCAGCGCCGTTCCGAGGTTCGGCATCAAGAGCATCCTCGCCGCCGCGATCCGGTTGCCGGTCCTAGAGGCGCTACGGATGATCCGCCGCCCGGCTCGCGGGCGTTCCTGAGCTTCCGAACGGGAACGAGACATGCCGACGGCTCTCGAAGAAGACCGGAACGTCGCCGCGGCGTTTTCCGCGGTCGCGGCGCGGCAGCCGGAACGCCCCGCCGTGCGGGCCGCCGACGGCAGCGCGAGCTACGGCGATCTCGACCGGCTGGCCGCCGGGGTCGCTGCCCACCTGGCCGCCGCCGAAGCGCCTTTCGACCGGCCGGTGCTCCTGGTCGCCGAGCCGGGATTGCGCCTCACGGCGGCGATGCTCGGCGTCTGGCGGGCCGGGCGTTTTTTCGTCGCGCTCGATCCGGTGGCTCCCGTCGGCCGCAACGCGCGCATCGCGGACGACGCGGCCGCCGAGGTAATGATCGCCGGCACGGGGATCGAAACCGCACCGCTCCTCCGGGAGCTGGAGTCCGGCGGCGCGCGCGGGAAGGCGATCCGTGTCCACATCCCGCTCGAGCCTGGCGAATGGCTCGCCGCGGTGGGAGGACGAGAGGCCTCCCTCCCCGCGCCAACGCGGACGGAACGTACGTCGATCGCGGCGCTGACTTTCACCTCGGGATCGACGGGTCTACCCAAGGGAGTCGTGCAGACCCACGGGGCCGTGCTGCGCAACGTCGCGATCAACCGCACGGCGTTGCGCGTCGGACCGACCGACCGATGCACCTTGCTCTATCCGCCGAGCGTCAACCCGGCGCTTCGGGACCTGGGCACCGCTCTCCTCTCGGGCGCCGAAGTCCTTCCCCACCTCGTGACCCGGGAAGGGGTGGAGGCGCTCGGCGCTTGGATAGCCCGGGAGGGGCTGACGATCTACAGCTCTGGGGTGACCCTCTTCCGCCAGCTCGCCGCGTCCCTTTCGACGGAGACGAGATTTCCCGAGGTGCGCGGCGTCCGCCTTGGCGGGGAGCCCATCGGAAGGCGGGAGATCGAGACCTTCCGTCGCCTGTTCGCCCCTCCCGCGCGCCTCGTCTTCGGTCTCGGTACGACCGAGACGGGCACCGTGACCACCTGCGCTTATGGCTACGACGAGCCTCTGCCTCGCGCCGTCGTCCTCGGCCGCCCGGCCGAAGGGGTGAAGATCGAGCTCCTGGACGCGGCCGGCGCACCCGTCCCCCCCGGCACCGTGGGGGAGATCGCGGTCTCCGGAACCGACGTGATCAGCGCGTATTGGGACGGTACCCAAGGCCGGGAATCGGAGATTGCGCATCGGCCCGCCGTCTATCGAACCGGCGATCTTGCGCGGCACGGAGCGGAGGGGCTCGAATACCTGGGGCGGGCCGATTCCCAGGTCAAGATTCGCGGTCTTCGCATCGACTTCGCGGAGGTCGAACGGGCGCTCGGCGAGGTTCCGGGAGTGGCCGAGGCCGCGGTCTCCGTCGTGGATGCGGTTCCTCGCGGAGGCTCGGACGCTTCAGAGACCGACGACCCGATCCTAACGGCCTATCTGGTGGCGGCGAACGGCGCTTCCCTCACCCACGCCGGTCTGCGGCGGGAGCTCGCGGAAGTCCTTCCCCAGCCGATGGTCCCGGCGAGGTTCCGTGTCGTCGAGCGACTACCGATGACCGCCAACGGCAAGCTCGACCGGCGCGCGCTGCCGGCTCTCGTCTCCCGCGAGCTTCCCGCCGAACGGTTGCTCACGTACCCGCGCGATCCCATCGAGACCCGTCTCTCGGCGCTCTGGTGCGAGGTGCTCGGCCTCGATCTGGTGGGGATCGACGAGAGCTTCTTCGACCTCGGGGGCGACTCGCGCGCGGCTGTCGCGCTGTTCTCCGAGATCGAGAAGCGTTTCGGAACCGCGCTGCCTCTCTCGCGAGTGTTCTCCGCCCAGACGGTGCGGGCTCAGGCGGAGCATCTGCGCGAGGGCGTGCGGCGGGACGCCGCCAGCCCGTTCCTGTCGCTCGACGTCCGGCGATCGGAAGGGAGGCCTCGGCTCTTCTGTATCCCCGCGGTCGATGGCTACGCGTTCGTCTATCGGCCGCTCGCTGCCGAGCTCGCGGGCTCGATCTCGCTCACCGTGCTCCAGTTTCCAGGTCTCGATGGTGACGGCGATCCCTTGCCGACGGTCGAGGCCCTCGCCGATGCGCTCATCGGTCGGCTACGAGGGGCGCAGCCGAGGGGACCCTACCTTCTGCTCGGCCACTCCTACGGCGGCCTCGTCGCTTACGAGATGACCCGAAGGCTGATCGCCGCGGGCGAAAAGGTTCCCCTCTTGGTCATGTGCGATTCCCACACGCCCGACGCGGTGCCGTTCGCCGCGCGCGGCGTGCGCGCCGTCGAGTCGCTGGCGCTCGCGGCGCGGCGGATCTGGCGCTCGAGCGGCGGCCGGCCGATCGCCGCCCTGAGGGCCATCGTCCACATGGCGCGCCGCGCCTTCAAGCGGCGAGGAGGAAAATCTCTCGTCGAGCACGAGATCCATCGGGTTCGTCGGGTCTCGACCGCGGCCCGGCGCAGGTTCCAGTTCGGCCCGCCGATCGAAGGGGGCGGCACTTCCGTTTGGCTGCTGCGGGCCAATCCGGGAGCCGGAAGCGCCCGCCTATGGAATCGGCTGGTCGCTCGGGACAACGGGTGGAGTCGCCGGCTCTCGGGTCCTCTCACGATCGCGGACGTGCCCGGAGATCACATCCAGATGTTGAATCCCCCGAACGTCGGAACCCTCGCGCGCCTCCTCGTCGCGGCCCTCCCTCGGCCGTGGCCGGAGCAAGGCGCGGAGCGCAGCCCGGGCAGGGACGAGAGCGGGGAGGCTGGCGGCGCCCACGACCGCGCCGAGCGCTAACGCCAAGGGAACGTTCTCGAGCCCGGGCGTGGAAAAAGCCAAAGCGACAAGAAAGGCCGGAGCGGTGAGGCGCAGGAGCTTCGCGAAGTCGGCGGGCAAGAGGATCGCGCGGCGGAGCGCCGGGCCGAGCAAAGCGACCCCCACGCCGCCGCGGATCGTCTGGCCGAGGGCCACCGCGGCAGCCGCTCCGACCGCGCCGAAACGGGGAACGAAGAGGACGAACGAAGCGGCGGTCGCCACCGTGCTCGCGAGCGTGAGCGAGAACACCCAGGAGGCACGTCCGCGCGCGATGAGCGACTCTTCGGTATAACCCGCGAGGGACCGGACCAGCCACCCGGCGGCGAGAAATGCGAGCGACGGCGCGGCGGCTTCGTACCGTGCACCGAACGCGATCCGAGCGAGAGCGGTCGGACAGAGAAGGCAAGGTCCGAGCACGGGCCAGAGATACGAAAATGCCAGCTCGCGGGACCGCCGATAGCCGAGGGCGAGGCTCTCTGGGTCCCCCGCCGTGACGGCCGCCGAGGCGAGGGGCAGAAATCGATGGGAGGCGCTGTCGCTCACCTGGCCCAGGACGCGGCCGAGCCCTTGGGCGGCGCCGTAAACCCCCACCACCGCCAGCGGCGCGAGCGCCCCCAGCAAGACGATGTCGAGCCAGGTGGCCGTCTGATTGATCCAGGTAACCCCGAGAAACGGCGGCAGCGAGCGAAGCAGGCCCCGATCGAGGTCCGAGGATTCGGGCGCCGACCGCCGGAGCCAACCCTGACGGATCCCGTACCCGACGAACGAAAGCTCCCCCACCAGCGAGCCCGTGCCCCAGGCGAGCGCGAAACCCGCGGCTCCGACCTGCAGGGTCGCGGCGATCGCGACCCCGGCCAAGCGGAGCAGGCTTCCCCCCGCGTCGCGAAAGAGCGCGCGGCCCCGGGTGTCCCCGCGCCCCTGCGAGATTCCCCACGTCGCGAGGCCGACGCTCAAGCCGAAGGCCGCGGGCGCGACCGCGGCGAGCACGACCGGGGAGAGGAAGGCGAGGCGACCCAGGCCGAGGCGTGGCAGAAACGGAATCAGCGCCGCCGACACGAGACCGGAGAGGCACGCGGCCGTGAGCGCCGTCCGCGCCGTCGACTCGCTTTGGTCCACCTTTCCGAGCGCGAGCCGCTCGGCCACCCGGCGCGCGGTGGCGGACCGGAGGCCGCCGGATGCCACCATCCCGGTGAACGATGCGACTGCGATCGCGAGCAGAACCGCGCCGAGGTCGTCCGTCCCGAGCCCGCGCGCCATGGCGACGCGAATGCCGAGCGCGCTGGCGATCGCGACGCCGGATCCGAGCAGGACCCCAGTCGCCGAACCTTCGAGGTCATCTGAAGCCCGGCGGCGTCCCGGGGGGCCGCCCACGGTCAAGACAGGACCGCGTCGAGCTCGATCTCGATCAACATGTCGGAATCGATCAGGCGGCGCACCTCGACCATCGAGGTCGCCGGCGGATGATTCCTGAAGATCTCGCCGTGCGCGCGGCCGTACTCCTCCCAGCGCGAAATGTCGGTGACGAACATCCGCGTCCGCACGACGTGAGACGCATCGGCGCCGAGGCGCGCGATCGCGCCGAGGGCGATGTCCAGACACTTCCTCGCCTGGGCATAGGCGTCCCCGGGCGCGAACGTCGAGCCGTCCTCGTCGACCGGCGCCGTCCCCGAGACGAAAATCTGGTTTCCGACCCTAGTCGCCCGGCAATAGCCGACGACCGACTCCCAGGGCGCTCCGGTTCGTACGCGCTCGATCGCCATCGCATCTCCAATTCGAACGAGCCTGGTTCAGGTCCGCTCGCGCGCCGCCTCTCGGACCGACTCGCGGAGCGCGGCGCGGCTCGCGGCCGGATGCGGCACCCCCGCGGGAACCGCGAGCCGCGGGGTGAAAGCCAGCTCGAACGAGAGGCGCGCCTCAGGGATCAACCAGGAAGAGTACACGGGGGGCAAGCCCGTTGCGCCGAGCCCCAGGCTCGACACCAGGAGGTCGGCCGCTCCGACCACGGCCCGCATCGGCCAGACCTCGACCGCTGGCGGTTTCAACGCGATGCGCCGCAGGCCTTCGGGCGTGGCGGTATACGCGCGCGGCCGGTCGTGGAAGTAACGCACGGTCCGCTCCCAAGATCCGAGTCGCGGGCCGGGTCCGACGTCCGGTGCCGCCACGCACGCCTTGACCTCGAATCGCCGGTTGCTCGCCGCGATCCAGGTCCACTCCCCGATCTCCGCCCGAGCCGAGGGGCGCGGAAACGCCAGCCGAGCGGAGGCAACCGGCGGTCCGGCGAACAGCCGCGCTCCGGGATAGGCCCAGCGCGGTAGGAAGATCCGCCGCATCAGAAGCGAAGGAACGTCCTCCTCGTCGAGCACGCAGATCCTCAAATTCATCTGCGGCCACGCGAAGCTCATGCGAGGGAGGCTCGACCAGCGCAGCCGCTCCTGATGGAACAGGAGCGCCGAGACGAAAACCCGGTTTTGCCCTTCGTCGGTCTGGATCTGATACCGGAGCCCCCGAGGCGGATCCGGCAAGGTCTCGCTCGGCAGCGCCCAGTTCAGCACCAGGCCGTCGCGGATCTCGGTTTCGATCTTCATTCTCGAAGCGCACGCAAGAGAGGTCGGACCTCCGCTTTCAGAGAGGGCAACGGCGTGCGACAACTTAGCTCGGGGCGGGGTTCCCGGGCAACACTCCCGCGAACGCTCGGTCCCGGCGATTTGTTACAGTCGCGGCCGCATCATGCTCATCCTGGCCCCGGTCGTTCCCCCCTCCGCGCCCCCATCCTCAAAGGAGTCGACCATGCAGCGATCCCGACGCCTGACCCCAGGCATTGCCATCCTCGCTTTGTTCGTTTCAGCCGTCGCGGCGAGCTCCGCCGACCTCGCCCTGCCCTCGAACGCGGAGCAGGCCGCCTTGACCATCGACGCCGCGAGCCTCGCCGCGCCGATCCGTTTCCTCGCCTCCGACGCGCTCGAAGGCCGCGGACCGTCGAGCCGCGGCGACCAGCTCGCGCGGCTCTACCTGGCGAGCGAGCTCGAAGCCCTGGGCCTCAAACCCGGAGGTCCCGACGGCGGATGGCAGCAGACCTTCGAGATCGTCGGCAATACCGCCGAGATGCCCCCGACCTGGCGCCTCTCGGTCAGCAGCGCGACGGGGAGTCGCGACGTCGAGTGGAAACGCAGCGACGACTACATCGCGACCTCCGGCGTCCAGGCGGAGCGGGCGGAGCTCAAGGACGCCGAGATCGTCTTCGTGGGCTACGGCATCCAGGCCCCGGAGTATCGCTGGGACGACTTCAAGGGGATGAGCCTGAAGGGCAAGGTCCTGCTGATGCTCAACAACGATCCGCAGGACTCCGACGACCTGTTCGCCGGCAAACGCCGCCTCTACTACGGTCGTTGGGACTATAAATACGAGAGCGCCGCCCGCCAGGGGGCGGCGGGGGCGATCATCGTCCACACCACCCCGTCGGCCGGCTATCCCTGGCAGGTCGTCCAGACCTCCTGGACCGGCGAACAGTTCGAGCTCCCCGCGGGCGCCGAGCCACGGCTCCAAGTGGCGGCCTGGGCGACCGAGGAGGCGACGCGCCGGCTGGTCTCCGCGGCCGGGCTCAATTTCGACCAGATGATCGCGGATGCGCAGCGGCGCGACTTTCGGCCGATCTCGTTGAAGAGCCGCACCTCTCTCGTGCTCCAGAACAAGCTGGAGAAGACCTCGACCGGCAACGTCCTCGGGTTGCTCCCGGGCCGTGATCCGAAGCTCGCCCGCGAGGTCGTGGTTCTGTCCGCCCATCACGACCATCTGGGCGTCGGCGAGCCCGACAAGGAGGGGGACACGATCTACAACGGCGCGGTCGACAACGCCGCCGGCTGCGCCCAGATCCTGGCGATCGCCAAGGCCTTCGCGCGCCTTCCCGAGCGCCCGCGCCGGTCGATCCTGTTCGCGTTCGTCGCGGCCGAGGAGCAGGGGTTGCTCGGCTCGAAGTATTACGCCGAGCATCCGACCTTCGCGCCCGGACGGATCGCGGCGAACGTGAACTTCGACGGCGGCAACATCTGGGGCCGCACCACGGACATCACCTATATCGGCCTCGGTAAGAGCTCGCTCGACGATCTGGTCAAACAGCTCGCCGCCGAGCAGGGACGCGAGGTCCTCCCCGACCAGGCGCCGGACCGCGGTTTCTTCTACCGTTCCGACCAGTTCAGCTTCGCGAAGATCGGCGTGCCCGCGATCTACCTGGATGCCGGACGGAACTTCCGCGGCAAGCCCGAAGGATGGGGCAAAGAAGTTCAGGAGAAATGGGAGGAGACCACCTACCACCAGCCGAGCGACGAGATCGCCGCCGACTGGAACTACGACGGCATGATCGAGGACGCCCGGATCGGTTTCTGGTCGGCGCTCTCGATCGCCAACCAAGAGGCGATGCCCACCTGGACCCCGGGCGACGAGTTCGAGGCGGCGCGCAAGCAGGCGATTGCCGCCGTCACCGATCGCTGAGCTCCCCTTGAACCAGATCGAGGGCGGCCCATGGGACCGCCCTCGAGTGAATTCAAGCCGCGGGATCCCCCTCTACTGGAAGTACCCGTTCACGTCGAGCACCAGATGCGCGGGTTGAGTAGCGCCGTTCTGGAACAGCGCCGTCCCCGCGCCGTCCGTGGAAAGCAGGATCACGGCGTTGTTGGTCCGCGTCTGCCCCGCCCCGAAGCTCATGATCGTCGTCCCGGTCGGAAAGCCGTTGCCCGGGAACGCGCCGAAGAACCCGGATCCGCCGGCGGTCACGACCGAGACGTTCGCCGAAATCGCCTTGGCCGTGCTGGGGATACCGCAGGCCCCCGTTACCTGCACCGACCGCGTCGAGGTCCCGGCGAGCGCACCGCCGGTCGTGCGCGTGTCGAGCACCCGGCAGGGGGACACCGTGAAGAAGCTCCGCGCCGCGTCGACCGGCATGTAGAAGAACGCGTCGTTCAGGGTGAGCGGCGATCCTCCCGGATTCGTCACCGCGACGCTCACCTTGCCGGTCGGTTTCGCGGGCGTGACCGCCGTGATGGTCGAGGAATTGACGACGACCACGGCGGTCGCCGCGGTACCGCCGAAGGTCACGGTCGCCCCGGCGAGGAATCCCGAGCCGGTGATCGTCACGGGCGTGCCTCCCACCACCGAGCCGGAGCGGGGCGAGACCCCACTCACCGTGCCACCGCTCCCTCCCGTGCCGGGGAAGATGCAGACGTTCACCCGGTTCTGGATCAGCGGCGCGATGAGCGCCACCGAGGTCGGATGGAACACCGAGGACGACGAGCAGCCGCCGAGCAGGTGGCAGTAGCTCATGATGGTGCCGCGGACGTTGGTGACGCCGTTGATCGTCGTCGCTGCGGGGCAGCTGGTGCCTCCGGCGTAGCAGCCGCCCTCACCGTTGAAACAGTTGTCGATCGGCGGTGAGTAGCAGTGAGTATGGGGCGAGCCGAAGTTGTGTCCGAGCTCGTGCCCCACCAGCTTGGCGTCGTTCGAGACCGCGAACGCCGGTCCGAAGACCTTGCT
This sequence comes from Thermoanaerobaculia bacterium, assembly GCA_044226625.1. Classification (GTDB taxonomy): domain Bacteria; phylum Acidobacteriota; class Thermoanaerobaculia; order Multivoradales; family UBA5704; genus DASYKS01. The sequence continues at coordinate 15,096 of JBGAGQ010000002.1, read as the reverse complement.
GAAGCTATAGCCGATGCTCGTGCTGCACAGTCCGTTCAGCCAGGCGATCCCGGAGGCGGAGTTGCTCTGCGGCTGCTTGCCCGAGATCAACATCGCGAGGCCGCGCGTGACGCCGGCTTGGTTCGCGCTCCAGTAGTTCGAGAACTCGTTGAGCTCGGCCGACGAGGCGTTGCCGTTCGAGTTCTGGGCGTAGGGATCGGCGGTCGACGAGAAGCGGAGGATCGTCGTCCCCTGGAGGAGCCGAACGAGCAGGTCGCGCTCGTAGATCGCGCTCATCGCGCCGATCAGGCTCGCGAGGTAGTTGTTCGCGGTGGTCGCGTTGTTGCTCGCCTTGTTGAGCATGAACTCGTTGTCGGTATCGACCGCCAACGTCATCGAGTGAAGGGTCGTGATCGCGTCCGGTTCGACGTCCATCGAGGCCGCCGAGCCCGCCGTCTTCGAGGGCGTCGGCGGGAAGGCAAGGAATCCCGGACCTTCCTCTTCCCCGCAAGCCCACGACGGTTCGCTCGCGTCTTTCCCGGGCTGGAAGAACTCCGGGGGCGCGAGCAGGCTCCGTCCCGCGCCGGCCTTGGTATAGGGCTCGAAATCCCACGTTCCCTTCGGCCCGGTGGCGAATCCACGCACCTCGCCGCGGTCGGGATCGAGGGACAGGAAGAGGCGGGTCGAGGCGTCCGCCGCGACGCTCCCCCAATAGAAGATCCACCGCGAGCGCGGTACCTCGCTCGTGCCGTTCTCGTCGACGCGCAGAATCCTCGCGTCCGGCGCGTAGACCTCGTGCCGGGTGAGGATCGCGTCGGCGCGGAGCCCCGGGGCGACCGGAAACGCCGCGACCGCGAGCTCGCGCTCGACCGGGGCCGACGCCAGCCGCTCGACGAAGGACCGTTCGAAGGCGAACAGCTCGGCCACGGCTCCGTTGTCCGCCGCGATCCGCTCGCCGAGCGTAGGCGCCGCGAGGTCGACGGAGATCGGGGTGGCGGCGCGCAGCGGCAGGCCGCTTCCGACGACGAGGGCAAGAAGGGCGAGGAGGGGGGCGTTCGGGCTATTCCGCATCAAAACCTCCGGGCGAATCGGCAGCCAGTGGACAAAAGTTGTCCGCGCAGTTGTCGTTTTTTGACTATCGCCATGATTCTATCTTTTGGCGCGATCTGGTCTCGGGCTAGCTCTTCGTCTAGTTCTTGGGACTCGCTTCTACGCTGGGATCCGGCTCGGCAATTTTTGAGACTCGGCTCATGCAAGCGCTGAGCCGAAGGCGGTCGATTCGTACGGCTCCGGGATCGAGGTCGTTCCCTCGCGCCGGAAGACGGATGGGGGGACGCCGGCCCGGGTTAGAATCTTCGTTCTCTGCGATTCATTCCCACCGGAGGCAAGATGCGCGTATTCGCTTTTTCAGGGCTCCGCTACGGTGCCCCGGCCGGAGACCCCGGCCCGCTCGCGGCGCTGCCGTACGACCAGATCAACCCGGCGCTTCGCGACCGCTACCAGGCGGAGTCGCCGTTCCAGTTCGTCCACTTGACCTGCCCGATCGAGGCCGACGGAAAGAATCCGTACGATCACGCCGCGGCGCTCCATGGCGCGTGGATCGCCCAGGGTCACGTCGTCCGCGACGAGAAGCCGGCCATCTACCCCTACGTCATCGACCTCGCGGGGGGCGGCCGGCGGCTCGGCATCGCGGCTCTCGTCGAGATCGCCGACGCGGCGACCATTCGCCCGCACGAGCAGACGCTCGAAAAGGCGATCGCCGATCGCACCGCTCTCCTCGCGGCGACCCGGGTCGACCTCGAGCCGGCCTTGTTCCTTTCCGAGGACGGCGGCCGCCTCGACGCCCTGGTCGCGGAGGACGTGGCGGGCCAAGCACCGCTCGTGGACCACCTCGATCCCGACGGCCATCGCCACCTTCTGTTCAAGGTGGACGACCCGGCGCGGATCGCCCTCTACCGAGAGGCTACCGCCGGTCCGGCCGCGATCGCCGACGGCCACCATCGTTACAAGGTCGCCGGTCATTTCGCCCGGGAGCACGGGGCGACGCCGGGAACTGCGGCTTCCGCGAAGCTCGCGATCGTCACCAGCCTTTCCTCCCCCGCCCTGACCATCGACCCGATCCACCGCGCGTTGGGCCAGGCGATCGACCTCGACGCGATCGCCCGGACCTCGGGCGTCGAAGGCGCGAATCGGCAGACCGTTGAATCCTCCTCCGGCACGGCGTTCGCCCAGGCGGTCGCGGCGGCCGGCGACATGGCGATCGGCCTCAAGGTGAAGGGGCGCCCGGCGGAGATCTGGACCCTCGACCCCGAGCGCGCCCCGGCGAGCCTCTCCCCCGGGGCGCGCCACGTCGCCGTCGTCCTGCTGCACGAGATCGTCTATCCGGCGCTCGGCCTCGCCCCGGCGGCGGCGATCGACGGCACGACCACCTATCGCTCCGATCCGGACGTCCTCTGGGGCATGGTCGAAAACGGCGAGGCCGGCACCGGCATCTGGCTCCCCCCGATGACACCCGCCGCGTTCGCGTTGGCCATCGAGCACGGCGAGATGCTGCCGCCCAAGTCGACCCGGTTCCTGCCGAAGGTGATGTCCGGTCTCGTCTGGGCGGACCACGACTCGCGGCTGCTCTGAGCCCCACGAGCCGCGGCACGGGCGGGTGCTAGCATCCGCCCGTGCCCGCGCAACTCCTCGACGACTCGACCCCGATCATCCACTTCGATCCGGCGCTCGAGATCTCCCCCTATCACGTGTTCCGCCGGCTCGCCGACGGTAACGCTCCCCTCCTGATCGACGTCCGTCCGGAGCCCAGTGCCCGGACGCTTCGCGGCGCGATCCCCTACCCCGGGCCCGCGTGGGAGCCGCCGCGCGATCGCGAAGTGGTCCTGTTCGACGACGACGGCTCGATCGCGATCGACGGCGCGCGGCACATGAAGGCGGCCGGATGGGAGAACGTCAAAGCGCTCTTCGGCGGGCTCGATCTCTGGGAGTTCGCGCTCGACCCGGAGGTGGTAGGGGCCGAGACGTTTCTGATCGGCCAAGGGTCGGATCGACCCTCCCTCGAAAGCGGATCCTAAGGCGCCGCGAGCGCCGGTTCGATCGCCCGCGCGCGGTCCCGCTCCGCGAGCCGCGCCCGCACGAAGAGCAGGATTCCCCGGCCGGCGCAGACCAGCGACAGGGCGAAGAAAAGCCCGAACACGACGTGGCAGACGACGAGCACGGCGTAAGTACCCGCGACCGCGAGCCCGAACGCGATCTGCCCGCTCGGCGAGGCCGGCGTCGTCGCCGGGTCGGTGATCATGTAGAAGGTAAAGAGGAGGAAGGCGAGGCCGGTAAAGGGCATCAGCTCCGAGCGCAGCGCATGGCCGACCAGAGCCGTGCGGACGATCGCCTGAAGGGCGAAGCCGACGAGCCAGGAGAGGATCAGCGGCACCTTCTTCGTGAGCCGGACGTTCAGGAAGCTCCCCGCGGTCACCATGACGATCGGCAGGACGACGTCGCCCACTGGCCCGAGGTTCTCGGTGAACATATAGGGCTGAGAGATCCCGACCGAAGGGATCGCGAGCAGCGTCGCGGAGATCCCGAAGTTCGACGGGTTGAAGACGTGGACGCTCCGTCCGGAAGCGGTCATGACACGGAAAACGTGTTTGCTGCCGATCGCGAGAGCCGACGCGAACATGACCGGCCATAGCCGATCGTTCGCGTAGGTGAGCATCGCGACCGCGAGCGCGCTGATGTGGGCGGGGAGCAGGAAGCTCGCCAGCGCGGCCGGACCGCCGGCATAGCGCGGCGCGCGATGCCGGGCGCGTGAGTCGACCCATTCGAGCAGCAGCTCGAGCGAGTAGGCGGTGCCGAGCGCCACGAGGGGCTGCGCGTACGACGGCTCGAAACCGAGATAGAGGTGCCCCACCAGGTTGAGCAGCGTGATCGCGAAAGCGAAGCGCCGCAGCGCGGGAAGGCGCAGGTCGCGCGCGTCGAAACCGCCCGAGGGAGCCAGGGCGCGGCCACTCATCGAAGGACCTCCTCGTCCGCCGTGACCCGCCGATCGAGGACGATTCGGTGCCGGCCCGGCGCCAGATCGAACCGGCGGCTCGCGATCTTCCCCATCCGATCGCGCCAGACGATCTCGACCGGCAGAGAAACGCCGGCCGGGATCCGGCCCAGACCGAAATGGACCTCCGGATCGCGCTTGCCCGAGTGACCGGTGCCGCCGTCGACCTGGGACACCAACCTTCGGTCGTCCGGCAGCTCGACGGTGACGCGCGCGCCGATCGCGGGAGAACCGACCGCGTCCGTCGACGGGCCCTTCTTGCCCGCTGGAGGCAGCAGGAGGTCGAGCTCTAGGAAGCGGCCCGGCGCGGGCGCTTGGTTGCGGTAGAACCGCGACGGCTGCCACTGGTTCGCGACCGCGTAATCGAGGCGACCGTCGCCGTCGACGTCGGCGATCGCGATGCCGCGCGAAACCTGGATGTCACCGTTGCCGACCTCACGCGAGAGGTCGAAGTAGCGGCCGGCGTGACGGCCGGACTTCGCGCGGACGAAGAACGGCGTCGGAAGACGCCCCGACAAGTCGTCCCCTGGACGGAGGTTGAGCCAATTGAGGGGGTTCGCGAGCAGCTCGTCGTTCGCCATCGCGGTCTCGTGCATCTCCGGCCAGCGGTTGGTCCCTCCGGCCAGAAACCCGGTCGCTTGGACGGCCTCGGGAACGCCGTCGTCGTCGAAGTCGGCGAATCGCGCGTCCCATCCCCAACCGCTTCGCGACAGGCCGAGCGGCTCGCTCTCGTCCTCGTAGGGGGCGATCCCGCGCGCCATCTCCGCCCGCGCGGCGGAAAGGTCGCCTCGAGAGATCCAAACGAAATGACTCTCGAGCAGAGCGAACTCGGCGGCGATGTTCGAGACGAAAAAATCGGGCCGGCCGTCGCCGTTCAGGTCGGCGAAATCCAGCCCCATCCCTTTGAACGAATCGCGCCCGAGCACTTTGGAGCTGGGTGTGGTGAGGTGCTTCCGCCCTTCGAGCAGCGCGAAGCGCGGCCGCCCGGGGGTCGAGAGGTTCCGCAGCAGCCGGTCGGGGCCGAAGTCGTTCGCGAAGTAGATTTCCGGCAGGAGGTCGCCGTCCATGTCCGCCGCGCCCAAGGCGAGCGTCCAGCCCCTGGCCACGTTCTCGGGGATCGCCTCGGACGCATCCCGGTAGGCGATGCTCGGAACGTCGCCGCTGGCGCCCGCGGCGAACAGGAGGAGGCGGTCGCGGCCGCCGTTTTCGGCGCGCGACATCGACTGGTGCAGGTGCTGCATTCCGGGGGCACGCGGATCGAGAAGACGGCTGCCGTCCTCGAAATAGTTCCCCACGATCAAGTCGAGGTGTCCGTCGCCGTCGACATCCGCGCTGGTGAGCGCGTTCGTGTACCAGCGCTCGCTTCGCTGCGCCGGGGGCGCCACCTCGACCGCCACGAAGCGCTCGCGATCGAGCGCGCTCGTGCCCACGGTACCGGGCCGGCGCAGGAAAGCGATCGGCGGGCGGCTCCAGTAATAGACCAGCAGATCGCGGCGCCCGTCCTCGTTGAAATCGCCCGGGAGGCAACCCATCGGCGCCATCGTCGCCGCGTCGTACGGCAGGGTAAGGGGATCGAGGAAGAACGGCGCATAGCGCGCGCCCGTTCCGGGGACCGGCTCGACGATCACCCGGTCGACGCGCGGATCGACGGTGCACAGGTCGTTCGGCAAGCCGTCGGCGTCCAGGTCGGCGAGCGCCACCGCCGCACCGACCGCCGACGCCCAGGACACGGGGCCCCGAAGGCTCGCCTGTACCGACCGGACGTTGCGCAACGGCCCGGCTCCGGGCGGCAAGGCGAGCTCCGTTGCGACGAAGGAGAACCTACGGGCGAGAGCGTTTCGATCGGCCTGGGACAGCTCGGCCGGCCGCGCGACGCCATAGAGGGCGCCGACTATGGCCAAGGCGACCAGACCGGTCGCCGCGCGACGAAGGGGTCCGGAAGGGCCTCCCGAGGTACGCCCGAGGAAAGTCTCCGCATCGAGATAGGATCTGCCGCCCATGGTCTCGCTCCGGTCTCTCCCTACTCCACGTCGTTCGAGAGCCTTCTCTTGACCGCGCTCCCGGGGCTTACCGCCGCCTTCGGTTGGGGTGTGGGCGATTTTCTTTCCCGCTTCGTTACACGGGAGATCGGCGCGTTCCGGAGCCTGTTCTACTTCCAGTTCTTGGGGCTCGGCGCCATCTCGGTCTATCTGTTCTGGACCGGCGAGATCGCCGGGCTCGCCGCGGCCGGCCCGGCCGCCTGGGGATGGATGGCGCTCGGGTGCGCCCTCAACATCTTTGCTTCGTTCGCGTTGTTCCGGTCGTTCGAGATCGGCCTGCTCACTTTGGTCTCGCCGATCGCCGCCTCCTATGGAGCACTCACCGGAGCGCTCGCCTTCCTTTCGGGCGAGCGTCTGGGGGGTGGCAAGACCGTCGCGGTCGCGGTCGTGCTCGCCGGCGTCGTCCTCGCCTCGATCGGCCCGACGGAGGAGGGGGCAGCCCATCCCTGGCGCCGCCTCCCCCCCGGGGTCGCCTGGGCGCTCGCCGGCTCGGCTACGTTCGGCGTCCTATTCTGGCTCCTCGGCTTCCGCATCACCCCGGAGTTCGGTCCGATCCTGCCGGTCTGGATGTTCCGCCTGGTGACGCCGTTCGTCCTCGCGCTGCTCGCCGTACCGTTGCGCCACAAGCTCGATCTCCCCCCGACGAAGCTCTGGGGGCTGCTCGCCATCGTCGGCGTGTTCGATACCGGCGCCTTCCTCGCCTCGACCTGGGGCCTCGCGCGGGGCGACGTGACGGTCACCACGATCCTGACCTCGATGTTCTCCGCCGTCACGGTGGTGCTCGCCGGGATCTTCCTGCGCGAAAAGGTCGCCCCCTGGCAGTGGGCGGGCGTCGCGCTCCTGCTCGTGGGGATCCCGCTCACCCAGGCCCTGTAAAGCACCGGCTTTTCACGACCCTGGCGGAACGCTCGAGACCTAGGTTTACGGGAGCACGTCTCCTGCTTCGAGAGCCGCTCGGCGCGAGGCTCGAGCTCGGGGGCAGAACTTTTCGTCGCCCCATTCGTATCTATGGGTTGCCCTTCCGTGGACCCCATCCACCGCCACTTCGGAGCCTCTCGATGAAACCAGCTTCCGCCTTCCTGCTCGCAGCCCTCGCCCTCTCGAGCGCGTCCGCCCCGGTGCGCGGCGGCGAAATGCCGCTGCCGGCGCTACCCTACTCGCCCTCGCTTTCCGTCGCGTCGATGGACAAGTCGGTCGATCCTTGCGTCGATTTCTACGCCTACTCGTGCGGCGGCTGGGAGAAGAGCAACCCGATCCCGCCCGACCAGGGGAACTGGAGCGTCTACGCAAAGGTCGGGCAGGACAACCAGCGGTTCCTCTGGGGCCTCCTCGAATCTCTGGCCAAGGAGACTCCAGGGCGTTCGGCGAACGAGCAGCGGATCGGCGACTACTTCGCGGCCTGCATGGACCTTCCCGGCATCGAAGCGCGCGGCCTCGCGCCGGTTGCGGCGGACCTCGAGGCCGTCGCCGGACTCGAGTCCACCCGGCAGATCGCCCCTCTGCTGGGCAAGCTTCATCCGACCGGACTCAATCGCCGTCTGCTGTTCGCCTTCGGCTCGACCCAGGACGCCGAAGACGCGAACCGGGTCATGCCGGGCATCACGGCCGGCGGCTTGTCCCTACCCGACCGTTCCTACTACCTCGAGAACGACGAAAAGACCCGTTCGATCCGCGACGCCTACGTCGCCTACGTGGCCCGCGTCTTCGCTCTCACGGGCGACTCGCAAGAGGTCGCCACGGCCAAGGCGCAAAGCGTGCTCAAGCTCGAGAACGCGCTCGCGGACGCCTCGCTTTCGCGCGTCGAACGTCGCGACCCGTACAAGACCTGGCACCGGACTCAGCTCGCCGACCTAGAGAAGATTACGCCCTCGTTCGATTGGTCGGCTTATCTCGCCGCCGTCGGCGCGCCGAAGGTCGCCGATCTGAACGTCACCGAGCCGAAGTTCTTCGAAAGGGTCGAGCAGCTGCTCGGCACGACGAGCCTCGCCGACTGGCGGACCTACCTCTCCTGGCAGGTCCTGAACGCGCGCGCCCCGTATCTGGCCGAAGCGTTCCGCAACGCCTCGTTCGACTTCTACAGCAAGACGCTCCGCGGAGTCGAGACGATTCCGCCTCGCTGGAAGACGTGCGTCAACGGCGTCGATCGCGATCTCGACCAGGCGCTCGGCCAGGTCTTCGTCGCCAAGGCGTTCTCGCCCGAGATCAAGGCGAGCACGCTCGACATGACGCTGCGGATCGAGAAGGCGATGGCCGATCGGATCGTGGCGCTCCCGTGGATGGGCGAGGAGACCAAGAAGCAGGCGCTTGCGAAGCTCCACGGCATGCGCAACAAGATCGGCTACCCGGATGCCTGGCGCGACTATTCCGGCCTCACGGTCGAGCGCGGCGCATATCTCGGCAACGTCGCCCGCTCCTATGCCTTCGAGACGCGGCGGGATCTGGCGAAGATCGGCAAGCCGGTCGATCGCGGCGAATGGAGCATGTCCGCGCCGACGGTCAACGCCTATTACGATCCGCAGCTCAACGACATGAACTTCCCGGCAGGGGTCCTGCTCCCTCCCCTGTTCGATCTGAAGTCGGACGACGCACCGAACTACGGCAATACCGGTGGCACGATCGGCCATGAGCTCACCCACGGCTTTGACGACGAGGGGCGGCAGTTCGACGCCAACGGCAACCTGCGCGATTGGTGGACCGCCGCCGATGCCAAGGAGTTCGAGAAGCGCGCGAGCTGCGTCGCCGACCAGTACGCCAAGTACACGATCGTCGACGACATCAAAATCAACAGCCGGTTGACACTCGGCGAGGACGTGGCCGACCTGGGGGGCGAGATCCTCGCCTACGCCGCCTGGAAGGACGCGACGAAGGACAAGAAGCTTCAGCCGATCGAGGGCCTAACGCCCGACCAGCGCTTTTTCGTCGGCTTCGCCCAATGGGTCTGCAACAACGATCGGCCCGAGAACCTCCGCCTCCGGGCGAAGACCGATCCGCACTCCCCTGGCCGCTATCGGATCAACGGCGTGGTCGTGAACATGCCCGAGTTCGCCCAGGCGTTCTCGTGCAAGGCCGGCCAGCCGATGGTCAAGAAGCCCGAGGAGATCTGCCGGATCTGGTGAGCAGTGGAATGGCTCCGGGGTAGAGGTTCTGCCGATCAAGAAGCCTCCACGGCCGCCCGAGCCATGCCTCTCGATCAACCGACGCGCATCGTAAGCGAGCGTGAAGGCGGGCAGGAGGCCACTGGGAGGGCGGGTAGACCGGGAGGTGGCAGACGGTTTGGTGCGGTGTCATCGGTTCACCAGCCGATGGCTCGCCTCGGCTGAGTTACGGTTTTATCGGCAACAGTGCGAACCGTGCAACTCGAGAATTCAGCAGGTTTGGAGCGCCTTGTGCAGGCACGTTGGCGCCCCACAGCTTCATCGCTCAGATGCCGACGCCCCGTTGCCTTGGTCAAGGGCAGGGGCCAGCGACTGTCGCAGCTCCTTCAGGAAGTGAAGCGGGAGCGGTAGGCGATGACGACGACATGCGACGGCAACCAGAGGCCACCAGCCAAACCTGACGGCAGAAAGCTCATTGAAGTGCGGTGTAGCGTCGCACTCCGAGAAGAGCTGATTCAGGAGGTCGGACTCTGGTCTGTCAACGCAGACATCGGTCAGTGTCGCGCCATGAGGGCCTCTGCCCGTAAAGAAGTATTCCTCTGTCGCTTCGTCGGGAAACCAGTACTGAAAGGTGCAGTGGCTGAGCACCTGTTCCTTGAGAAGCGCGATGTTCCTATACAGCTCACCATCCCCCAAGAGCGCGGCCCAGGCGGCGAGCAGCGGGAAGAGCACGCTTCCAGCCGTCGCCTCGCGCCGGTACTCGTCATCCCTCCGTCGAGGGTGTTCAAGGAGCGCACTGTAATCGCGCGGACTACAGGGGTATTTACCGTGACTGCGAAGAGCAAACGCGGAGCGTTTGAACAGCTCCCGCAGCCAGCTTCGGATCTCGTCCAGTTCCGCCCCGTCCGTCGCCAGAAAGAAAAGTGCGAGCGCCAGGTCAATGGATTGATCCTCGGACGCCGGTAAGAACAATGTCGGGTTGTTGATAATCATCGCCTTCATAGCCTGACGAAGTTTCCGCGCCTCCTCGACAATCTGCGCCTGATCTTCACGCGCTCTGGTGGCAGTCCAGTACGTCCAAAGGCCAGTCACACCAACTCGACCAATCAAGTCAAATAGCTTTAGGTTCACGTCCAGGCTGCAGGAACTTCTTACTCCGGTTGAGAGGCCATGAAGCGTATTCGCGTGAGGCAGAACCGCATTTTGGAGGAAGTGTCCACAGATCTCCTGATAAGCTTCAAAGATGGACAGAAAGGCGTCGCAGGCTGCCGACGCCGCCTTTGACTCCTTGTCCGCAAAATCCTTGAAGCTAGTCCAGCCGTGAAGGAGTGCTACCTCGCCTGCAAGGTAAGCAGCCTCGATGTTACCCGCATCGCGGCACCACACGAAGAGAATCCTTAGACAAATCCCCAGTTGCCGGATCGCCGTCACCTTTGCAGCCTCTGTAGCGTCCGGACCTGGGTCCAGCGCCTTTACGAGCCCTTTGAAATGGCCGAAGGAACTGTTCGGCTGATCGAGTAGCGCTAGTGCCTTTCGCAGGCCGGACCTCGCATCTTTAGTTAGGAGTTCCTCGCGAAGGAGGTGTTTCTGGATTTCTTTCGAGAGCCGGTCGCCATTCCACTCCTCGAAGGATACGACCTCCTTTTGGCTCTCGAAGTAGGCAACCAAGTCCGGCCGAACCTCCACTCGCACATCCCCGCCGAGGCAAACACACACAACGACTCGTTTGCCCCGATGCTCAACCGGCAATCGATTCCGGATGTAGGGGCCGACGATCTGATTCAGGGAGGAGCGAAGCGCCTGGGCATTGCCATCCCAGTCACTTCTTGTCAGATCACCAGCTTTGATCGTGAAAAGATAGACGGACTCTTCCCCCCCGTCGATGCTTCCCACAGCCCCAACGTCGACGCCATCCTCGCGAGGACCTCGGCGTGGCCGAGAGAAGACCGTCAGCCCCATCTGACTCAGTAGGTCCGGCAGAACGGCATCCAACTCCTCTCGTTCGCGGAGCGAAGCCAAGTACTGGCGAATCACCAGATTCACGATTTGAGTCTCTCGCTCCGAAAAACCCGGAGCATGTAGTCGAGACCATGAGGATCAACGATGGTCAGGCGCGGCATTTCGATCTGCGTTCCATGGGACTGAAGATGGGTCTCAATGCGTTTGATCTCGCCCTCGGGACCGAAGAAGTGGTGGATCGCCTTTCGTCCGTAGAGCAGGACGTCTTTATGAACCAGCTGCATGAGTAAGGACTCGGCCTTCACGTTGTTGAGGGATCGTGCCATCTCGCCGGTGATGTGGCGCCAGTAGGCGTCGCACTGCTCCAAACTGGGATGAAGGGCCGCGATCTCACCGACCGACCTCAGGCCGGCCAAGTACACTTCTAGGGCGGCTAAAGACCTATGGAGAACCGCCTTGACGGGTTCATCCTCGATTTCAGCACGGCGACCCAGATATTCGGCCACCTCTCCACTGTAGTTAACTAGAAGCGGGTTCACCAACAGCGCCTCAAACGCTTCCCGCAACGAACTATCCGCAGCACCCTGCCGTAGCAAAGACACAACAAACGAGGTCGCTGAGATCGGCCTGTGGAACAGATTGCCAATCGCCTTCCGTGCTCCAAAGAGAAGCCGAAACGGGTCCGGGCTCTCCATCTCAGTGTCCGCCTCAATCTCCAGAGGCTCGACTCCCGGGGAATCTACAATCGCCGTGACGCTGTGGCATAGTTCAGACTTTCCTCCGAGAAGCCACCGGGTTGCGACTTTACTGAGCAGGGCTGGCGTCTCGCGAATCGTCCGCGCCGTGTCGTCGAAGGTCGAGAAATCGAGTTCGCCTGACCTGGTGGTAAGGAGTGCCTCCAGAAAGCGAAGCCCTCCGGCTATGTCTTTGCCTTTGAGGAGATGGGCTACTCCATAGTCAATGTTATCGAGCGTCCCTTTGTTCGAGACATTAACCTGCACCAAGCTCTCTAAAAGTAGTTCGAGGAGGTCGGTTCGGATGCCGTTGGTGTAGAAGGCGAAGACCTCCGACGCGGCATGCAGCGTAACATCCCCCCCTCGCGAGAGTGCTGTCGCAATTGTGGCTGTCAGCCGGTCCGCGGATTCCATCTCGGCCCGGGAGACCGCGAATGCAGACTTGACAGCACTTGCAAGAATCAGATCATCGTCCCCTGAGCCAACCGCATCCTCGATCGCCGCGATGGCCTGCTCGCGCCTACCGGTAGCCGTGCCAAAATTCAAACGGCCGATGGCAAATATGGCTCGGCTGCGCAACTCAGGGTTCGTGTGCCTAGAGAGTCGAATAGCCTCGTCAGCATAGACTGCTGAATCGATAATCGAACCGGCAACCAGTGTCGCTACTACGAGATTGGAAAGCTCTTCCGGGGCAGCTTCGATCGCCGTAAGTGCAGCTTGTATGCGGTCAGGCCGTTTGGCGCAGAAATCGCGGAAAGCGTCGAGGACCGTGCCAGCCGCCAAATCAGAGCCCGCTTCACGAAAGAGTCGCTGCACGCAATGCGCGACCTGAGCCACTGGTGCCTCGATCTCCGGCAGAACTTCCTCGAATACGTGACGCAGCTCAAAAAAATTAGGACCAGACTCCTCTGCCCCCGGCAGCCTGGTGAAGGTCGCAATTAGGTTGATAGTCCCTTCGTTATGAAGTGATGCAAGGTTAGAGGCAAGCGCCTTCCGCTCGGCCGGATCTAGAGAGATCGCCTGATGGATCGCCTGAAGCAGGCTATTAGTTCGATCTGCTTCAACAAGTAGCTCATGGAGATCACCCATAGTGGTGCTCGCGACTTGAATTGCTGCAGGGAATGGCGGCGCCGACCTGAAGGACAAGAAGGGACGCTGCCTCCTTCATCACAAGGACGCGCTCCGGTGGGGTCATTGATATTCCTCAGGGCTGCGAATCTAGAGTTGGGCGGTATCGAACACTCTTCAGGAAAGCATCAGCAAGCGTAACACTCAACGTGCAAACTAGGGCGCCAGTCGCGGAGAACAGCGCCTCTCATCCGCCTCTCGTCAGGACGAAAGCTGCGCAAACGGGTATCCAAACGAAGAATCGAGAGGGATCCCCACATCGTCGGAAGAGCGCTCCCGAGAATCCCTTGAGGCTTCCGCGTGGACGAAAGCCAGATCCCGATCGGCAAGAACCACCCCAGCGGATCGGACGCTCCGCGCAGACCGCAGTATAGGTTTCAGAGGGCGGGAAATCTGAACCGGGAACCCGGCGAGAACTTAAGCAAAATCGGGAAACCCGTACCGGATTTCGGGAGTGCTCTTCGAAGGCTCGGCCCCGAACCTCCTAAAGTCCGGCCTCGGCGGCTACCGCCGAGAGAAAGGCTCGTAGAGTCGACGCGCCCTCCCCCAGCTCCCGTCCGATTCGATCGTGATCGATCGCCGCGTAGCCGTGGCCGATCCGGTTGCGCAGGCCGACCGCGGAGCGCATCCCGGCGGCGACGTTTCGATCGAGAGCCCCTCGATCCGCGAGCAGGTCGAACGAAGCTCCGGCGTCGTCCGGGACCGGCCAACCTGCGTCGGCGACCCAGTGGGTCGCGAGGTCGATGCACTCCTGGATGGAGAGGAACAGATAGAAGGCGCCGAGGTCGCGTTCGCGGCGCTCTTCGCGGGCGATCAACTCCTCGGCCTCGGCCAGCCAACCGCGGGCCCGGGCCAGCTTAACCGCGGCGACGTCAGGCCGGACCACGCGATGCCTCCGCGCGCAAGCGGGCGATCGCGGCGGTTTGGATGCGTCGGGCGTAGGGAGCCCAATCCCACCAATCGCGCATCGCCCGAGCCTTGAAATCGGACCAGAGGTACGGGCGCCGCTCGACGAGCACATGGCCGTCGCGTGCGATCTCGAAACGCAGGAGCGGCGGTGCCTCGCCGAGGAAGATCAGGTCGACCGGCCGACCGGCGGCGCGGCCGAGATCGACCTCGACGCGCTGACGCGCTCTTGAGCTGTCGGGGTCGAGGATCAAACCGAGGTCGACGTCGCTGCCGCGATGCGCGGTTCCGCGCACGGTCGAGCCGAACGCGACCGCGAGGGCGATCTCCGGGAGGTCCTCGGCCTGGCGGCTCAGCTTCGCCAGCAGATCGGAAGTGTCCATGACCGTCGGATATTAGCGCGAACAGTTTCGGCGCCTTCGCCCAACCCTCTCCCTCTACCCTTCTTTGAGCGTCGCGCTCGGCTCGACCTCGGTCGCGCGGCCGGCCGGCAGGATCGAGGCGGCCAGCGCGACGAGCAGGAGAAAGCCGGAGACCGAGGCGTAGGTCGAAAGGTCGAACGCTTCGAGGCCGAACAGGAGCCCGTCGAAGATGCGGGAAGCCGCGGCCGACAGCGCGCCGAGCAGGCCGAGCGCCACTCCGGCCAAAGCAAGCGACATCCCGCGGCCGACAATCAAGCAGAGGAGATCGCGGCGCCCCGCGCCGAGGACGAGGCGGACCGCGAGCTCGCGCCGCCGCTCCGCTACCAGGTAGAAGAGAAGCGAGGCGAGGCCGAGCCCGGAGAGAGTGAGGGCCAGGCTGGCAAACAGTGTGAGCAGGAGCGTGCGGAGCCGCGGCCGGGCGACCGATTCGGCGACGGCGTCGGTCATCGTCTGGACGCGGAAGATCGGCAGTCCTCGATCGAGCTCGAAGATCGCCCGCCGCACGGCGGGGACGAGGTCGCGCGGCTCGCCGCTCGTGCGCAGAATCAGGTCCATCGCCCAGAAGGGCTCCTGGAGGAACGGCATGTAGACGTCCGGCCGCACCGCTTCGCGCTCCCGGTACCGCACGTCGCCCACGACGCCCACGACGGTGATCCACGGGCTGTCGCCTTCCAGCACCCGGAGCCGACGTCCGAGCGCCGGGCCGTTCGGGAAGAAGCGCCGCGCCGCGGTCTCGCTCAGGATCGCGACCCGGGGGGTCGAGGCGTCGTCGCTCCAGGCGAAATC
>JBGAGQ010000075.1:0-29859 GCA_044226625.1 Thermoanaerobaculia bacterium | reverse complement strand
GTGCTCGACCAGTACAGCCCGGCGTTCCTCGATCAGATGATCAACGTGGTCACCGCCTCGACCGTCGTCTCCTACGCGCTCTATGCCGTGGCGCCCGAGACGGTCGAGAAGTACCACTCCGAGCACCTGGTCTACACCGTGCCGCTCGTGCTGTTCGGGATCTTCCGCTACCTCTACCTGATGTACCAGCTCGCCGACCGGCGGAGCCCGACCGATGCGATCCTGCGCGACCCGCCCTTCCTGATCAACATCGCGCTCTGGGGGCTCGCGGTCGTCTGGATCGTCTATGGCGGCTGAGGGGCTCCGAAGGCCCGAGACGCCTCTCCGGGTCCTCGAGGTCGCGGTCCGGTTCTTCCCGTACGTGGGCGGGGTCGAGAATACCGTCCTCCATTTGAGCCGCGAACTGGTGAGCCGTGGGCACCGCGTCAGGGTCGTCTGCGCCGACGAGCCGGCTGGCGGACCGGCGGAGGTGGAAGGGATTGAGGTCGTGCGCCTGCCGTATCGAGGAAAGATCGGCAACACCAACCTCTCCTGGGGCCTGCTCGAAGCGCTCCGGCGCGAGGAGGCGGACGTCATCCATACCCACATGCCGACCGCCTGGTTTGCCGACGCCGCGGGGATCGTCGCCGAGGAGAAGGGGATTCCGCTAGTTTTTTCCTATAACAACGACCTGGTCGGGCCGGGGATCAAGGGCCTGATCGGCGCGGCTTACAATCGGCTCTTCCTGCCGGGGCTGCTCCGGCGTTCGGCCCGGATCGTCACTTCGAACCCCGGCTACGGCGATTTCTCCCTGCACCTCCGGCCGTTCCGCTCGAAAGTCGAGCACATCCCCTGGGGGGTGGACGCCGAGCTGTTCTCCCCGGCCCCTTTCCCCGAAGGTCCCGAGCGAATCGTCGGCTTTCTCGCGCTGCTCGACCGCCACCATCGCTACAAGGGGCTCGACGAGCTGCTCCAGGCGCTGGCCCTCGCCAAGAAGGGAAGCGCCCCCACGGATCCGCCGATCCGTCTCCGGGTCGGAGGCTCCGGCGAGGAGCTACCCCGTTATCGCGCGCTCGCCGCCGAGCTGGGCGTCGCCGACCGGGTCGATTTCCTCGGCTTCATACCGCACGCCGAGTTGGTCGACTTCTTCCGCGCTTGCCACCTGTTTGCGCTTCCCTCGACCGACGGCAGCCAGGAGGGTTTCGGCCTCGTCCTGCTCGAGGCGATGGCTTGCGGCCGGCCCGTTCTCACCACCCCGGTGGTCGGCATGTCCCGCGACATCGACCGGGCGAGCTCGGGAGTCCTCGTTCCTCCCGCCGACCCCGAGGCGCTCGGCGCCGCCCTCCTCGATCTGATCCGGGACCACGCCCGCCTGGCCGAAACCGGCCGCCGCGGCCGGACGCTGGTCGAAGAGTGCTTCACCTGGGAGGCGATCGCGAGCCGCTACGAGGCGCTGTTCGCCGAGCTCTCCGGCGTCCGTCCACTCGCCTGACCTTCCTCGGGGCGCGCCCGGGAGAAACGCGCCGAGGAGAGGTTCGGGGAGTGCTATCATCCGCCCGCTTTTGAGCACCTAACCCTGAGGCCTTTTCCCGTGGCATCTCTCTCCGAAGCCCCCGAGATTTCCGTCGTCATGCCCTGCTTGAACGAGGCGGGATCGGTCGGAATCTGTGTCGAGAAGGCGCTCCGGGCGCTCGCCGCGATGGGGGCGTCCGGCGAGGTGGTCGTGGTCGACAACGGCTCGACCGACGGATCGCCGGAGATCGCTGAGAAGGCCGGCGCTCGGGTGGTGCGCGAGTCGCGGCGAGGATACGGGTCGGCCTATCTGCGCGGCTTCGCCGAGGCGCGCGGGCGCTACCTGGTAATGGGCGACTCAGACGACTCGTACGACTTCCTCGACATCGCGCGCTTCATCGAGCCGCTCCGAAAGGGGAAGGATCTCGTCATGGGCACGCGGCTCGGCGGCAAGATCCTCCCCGGAGCGATGCCCTGGAGCCACCGCTGGATCGGCAACCCGATCCTCTCGGGGATGCTCAAGATCCTGTTCCGCACTCGCATCTCGGATTCGCACTGCGGCATGCGCTCGTTCACGCGCGAGGCCTACGACCGGATGCACCTGCGGACGACCGGCATGGAGTTCGCCTCCGAGCTGGTGGTCAACGCGCTGCGCGAGCAGCTCAAGATCGAAGAGATCCCGATCACCTACCACCCGCGGATCGGCGAGTCGAAGCTCAACGGCGTGCGCGACGCCTGGCGCCACGTCCGGTTCATGCTGATGTTCTCCCCGTCCTACCTGTTCCAGCTCCCCGGCTTCGTCCTGATGCTCCTGGGCGGCACGCTGGTCGCCTGGCTCGCCGGCGGGCCGCGCGAGCTGTTCGGCCGAACCTGGGATTTCCACGTCCTCCTGTTCGGCGCGCTCGCCCTGATCCTCGGGACGAGCCTGGTGACGTTCGACGTGATCGCGAAGACCTTCTCGATGGGCGCGGGTTTCGCCCGGCCCGGGCAGTGGCTCGCCAAGCTCCCCCGCTGGTTCTCGCTCGAAAAGGGCCTGCTGGTGGGCGGCCTCCTCTTCCTGATCGGCCTGGGTACCGAGGTCGAGATCGTCGCCCAGTGGTGGAGCACCGGCCGCGGCCCGTTGATGGCGGTGCGCGGCGTCGCGCTCGGCATGACCGCCATGGTGATCGGCGCGCAGGCGATTTTCGCTTCGTTCCTCGTCAGCCTGATGTTGATCCAACGCCGGTAGACCGAGGTCGAAATCGAGCCCTCGACGAAAGCGTCGCGCCCCGCTCCGAACCGCTGGCTGCGTTGGCTCCCCTGGCTCGCAGCCGTCGTGGTCCTCGCGCTGCTGCTCTGGCGCATCCCGCTCGACGAGGTGCTCGCCGCCGTCGGCCGCGGTCCCGTCGCGTGGCTCGCCCTCTACGCCCTGTTCGAGGCGATCGCCGTCCTTCCCGCCGACGCCTGGGCGACCCAGGTCACGCTCTCGGCCGCCGGGGTGAAACGGCCGTTCTCCGAGCTGTTCCTGGTCCGCGGCTCGACCTATCTGCTGAACGTGCTGAGCTACGCGGTGGGCCAAGGGGGGCTCGGCGTCTACCTCGCGCGAACCGGCGTGGGCGCCGCCCGCAGCGCGGGGATCGTCCTGCTCCTGCTCGCGACGAACGCGATCTCGCTCACCTTGGTCGCCGCCGCGGCGCACCCCTTTGCCCAGAGGACCGACGCGCGCGCGGCGATCGCGATCGGCGTCGTGCTCTACGGCGTGAAGACCTACCTCACCGCGCTCGCCGCGCGGGGGATCTTCTCCCGCACCCGCTTCGGGCGCTGGATCGCGACCCACCTCGAAAAGGAGCCGGTCGCGACGCTCGCCCGTGCCGGGCTGCTCGGGCACTTGAAGGCGACCGCCGCGCGGGTTCCCCACGTCGCGGTCCTGCTGCTCGTTCTCTGGGGGTCGTTCCGGGTTTGGGGGATCGAGGTCCCCCTCGGTGTCGGGCTCGCCGCGCTGCCCGCGGTGGTCCTGATCGCCGCGCTGCCGATCACCCCGTCCGGTCTCGGCACCGCGCAGGCGCTTCAGGTGCTCCTGTTCGCCCCGTTCGTCCACGCCGCCACCCCGGCGGCCCGCTCGGCCACCCTGCTCGGCTTCAGCCTGGTCCACCACGCGCTCGGCCTCGCCGGCCAGGTCGCCGTCGGCGCGGTCTGTTTCGCCCTGCTCAAGCGGCGGGGGATTCCCGCGCTCGCCACGGCGAACATGGCGCCGGAGGCCGATTCGGCCGTCCCCGCCGATCCGACCGCCGTTGCGGCAGCCCGGGAGGGGGCTGAGGAGCCGGGCCGATGAGCGCCCCGGACGGGCGAAGCGATCGAGCGGATGCGTGCGCCCCAAGCCCTCGGCCGCTCTCGATCCTCCTCCTTTACGACTGCATCTACCCCGGCTCGGTCGGCGGTGTAGAGCACCGCAACTACGAGCTGGCCCGTGCGCTCGCCGTCCGCGGCCACGAGGTGACGCTCGCTGGCTTCACCGTGCCGACCGCCCCTCCCGCGATGGGGATGACGATCCTCCCGCTCGGCCCACGCGGCCAGCTCTACACCGAGGGCGGCAAACGGAGCACCGGCCAAGCGCTGCGTTTCGCGGCGAAGGTCGCCTCGCTCGACCTCTCCCCGTACGACCTGGTCGAGACCGCGAACATCCCCTACGTCCACCTCTTTCCGCTCGCGCTACGCTGCCGCCTCGCGGGAAAGCCGCTCTTGGTCACCTGGTACGAATACTGGGGACCCTACTGGCGCGAGTATTTCGGCCCTCTCCGCGCGCTGCCCTACAGGGCGATCGAGCGCCTCGCCGTCCCGCTCGGCCGGAGGGCGATCGCGGACAGCCGCCTCGCCGCCGAGCGGGTCGAGGCGCGCCGCGGGGAGGCGGTGCCGGTCGTGCCGGTGGGCATACCGATCGAAGCGATCCGTGCCGCGGCCGCCTCGCCGGCCGAACCGGACGCGCCCCCGGCGGCGCCGCTCCTCTACGCCGGCCGGCTGCTCAAGGAGAAGCGGGTCGACCTGCTGGTCGAGGCGCTCGCGCGGGTCGATCGGAAGGCGCTCCCGTCCCAGGGCCCCTGGCTTTCGATCCTCGGCACCGGACCGGAGCGCGAGCGGCTGGAGCGGCAGGTCGGGGAGGTCGGGTTGACCGACCGGGTCGTCTTTCGCGGCCACCTGCCGACCAGCGCCGACGTCTGGCGCGAGCTGGGGCGGGCGAAGATCGCGGTCCAGCCTTCCTCCCGCGAGGGGTTCGGCCTCTTTCCGCTCGAGGCGATGGCGGCGGGCCTGCCGGTGGTCTATTGCGAATCGCCGGAAAGCGCCCTTCCCGAGCTGGTCCGCGACGGGGGGGAGGGGATCTCGACGGCGCCTGAGCCGGAGCCCCTCGCATCGGCTATATCCCGACTCTTAACGGACGAGGGGGAGCGCGAGCGCCTCTCCCGGGCCGCCCGGGAGCGGAGCGAGGCGTATTCCTGGGCGGCGATCGCCCGGCGGATGGAGAACCTGTTCCTCGATCTCGCGTAATCTAGCGGGAGGTCCCGCGACCGAAACACGGATGCGAGCTGGGGGTTGACATCTACTACCGCGGTAGTACTATTTCGGTAGTAGGCGGCAACGAGGAGGATCGTCCATGGAATCACCCCAGAAACTCGGAGACCTGCAGCTCGCGATCTTGCGCGTCCTGTGGGCGCACGGCGAGGCGACCGTGACCGACGTCCACGAAGCGCTCGAGGCAGAGCGCGGGCTCGCTCCAACGACCATCGCCACGATGCTCACGAAGCTTGAGAAGAAGGGGATCGTCGCCCACCGGAGCGAGGGCCGCCGCTTCATCTACGAGCCGAAGGTGAGCGAAGGAGAGGTGCGCCGCTCGATGGTGGCCGGCCTCACCTCGCAGCTCTTCCAGGGAGAAGTCGGCGCCCTGGTCCATCATCTCCTCGCCGAGCATCCGATCTCGGCCGACGAGCTCGCCGAGCTCCAGGGCCTGATCGCCGCGCGCTCCCACGAGGAGGACGCCCGATGAATCCGTTCCAACTGGATCCGGCTTCGTCGTCCGCAGTCACCGCGGCCTCCGCCGGGCTCTTCTCCTGGCTCGCGACCTACCTCCTCCACAGCACCTTGCTGCTCGGTCTCGCCTGGGCGATCTCGGCACGGCTGCGCGGACGTCACCCGCTCGCCGAGCAGGCGATCTGGCGCACGGCCTTGTTCGGATCGATCCTCACCGCGACCCTCCAACTCGTTACCGGATGGCAGCCCCTCGGCGGAGCTTTCGCCGTCTTTTCCGGAACGGCCGGTCCCGCCACGGAACCCGCGGCAAACGTCGAGCTGGTCGCAGCGTCCACCCCGGTCGGCGCCACCGAAGCAACCCCCGACATTGGCCGGTCGACGTTACCGGCGGCCATCGCGTTCGTGCCGCCCTCCTCTCAGGTGTCTTCCGCGGTGACCACCGCCTCGACCCGATCGGCCAAGCCGCCGGTCTGGCCGTGGATCGCTCTCTTCTGGGGCGCCGGGGCCGCCGCGCTCCTGCTGCGCTGGGGGGCCGCCCACGCCGCCCTGTCGCGGCGCCTGCGGCCGCGGTTGGAAGTGGTCGACGGGACGCTCTTCCGCACCCTCCGCCGCCTGCGCGGGGAGGCCGGCTTCGACCCCAACGTCCGCCTCACCTGCGCGCATCGCCTGTCGGTGCCGATCGCCCTCGGACACACCCGGCCGGAGATCTGCGTGCCGCCGCGCGCGCTCTCGCACCTCGACGAGCGCGAGGCCGAGAGCCTGCTCGCCCACGAGCTCGCTCATCTCGCGCGGCGGGATCCTGCGGCGCTCAACCTGACCCAGATCGCCGCAAGCCTCTTCTTCATCCAACCGCTGGTTTGGGTCGCGCGGCGGAAGCTCTACGACCTGTCCGAGCTGCTCGCCGACGATTGGGCGATCGGCCGAACCGGCCGCCCGCTTTCGCTCGCCCGTTGCCTCGCCGAAGTCGCTTGCTGGTCGATGCCCGAGCGCCGCCTGCCGGTGCCGAGCATGGCCGAGGCCTCCTCGCCGCTCGGCCACCGCATCCGCCGACTGCTCGGCGAGATCCGCCCGTCGCGTCGCCTGCCGGCCTGGGCGCTCCCGGCCTGCGGCGTCGTCCTGGTAGCGTTCGCCGCGGTCGCCCCAGCGATTTCCGCCCGCAGCCGGCAAGAGCCGGACGCCGCGGTCTCCGCTCCCGAAGCGACCGAGGCGGATTCCGCCGAGGCGGGGCGCGCCGATCGCGAGAGCTATCGAAGCTCGCAGCCGGCCGACACCTACGTCCATGAAACTCCGAGCGCCGACGAGATCCCGCCTCTCACCGAAGACGAAGAGCGGGAGCTCGGCGAGCACGCCGAAGATCTGGCGGCCGATTTCGCCCGGATGGGCAAGGAGTGGGACTCCGAAAAGTTCGAGGCCGAGATGGAGAAGCTCACCGAGAGCTTCAAGGGGTTCGAGCTGCCGGAGGCGGATCGCGCGAAGCTCGAAGGGGAGATCGACGCCCTGGTCGCCCGCACGGTGCCCGATCCGCAGTCGCTCGCTCGACTGACTGCGGCGACCTCCCGGCTCGCCGATCCGGGCCTCTCCCGCGAGGAGCGCGAGCGAATCTCGGCCGAGGTCGGCCGCCTGGTCGCCGGCATCCGGCCCAGCGAGGAGGAGATCCGCAAGCTCACCGAGCGCGCCCGTGAGCTCGCGCCCCGAGCTGAAGAGATCCGCCGGATGGCCGAGGACGCGAAGCGTTACGCCGAAGCGCACCGGCCGAGCGACGAGGAGCTCCGGACCATCAAGGAGCGTTCCCGCGAATACGAGCGGGAAGCGCGACGGATCGTCGAGGAGCATCGCGGCGAGATCGAGAAGGCCCAGCGCGAGATGCGCCAACAGCTCGAGGAGATGCGGGAGCGGCTGCGGGAAGACATCGAGCGGAGCCTAGAAGGCGAGGAGCAAGGGCTTCGCGACCAGGCTCACCGCCCTCGGACTCCACGAACCCCACGCCCGCCCCGTTCCCCGCGCCCGGCGCTCGCGCCGACGCCCGAGCCTCCCGCTCTCCCGGGCTCTCCAGCCCCGTCACCCCGCGCCGCCCTCGCCCCCATGGCACCCATGCCGCCGATGGCTCCTCGGGCTTTGCCCACCCCTGCTCCGGGTACTCCGGCCCTTCCGGCGCGACCCGCACTCGCGCCGGGCGCACCCGCGCCGATGGTCGCTCCCACCCCGGGCACGCCGGCTCCCCTCCCCCGGCCCGCACGCGCTCCGAGGGCTTTGCCGACCCCGGTTCCCGATCCGCCGGCCGTCGCCGACCTTCCCGAACCGGAAGAGGCCCCCGAAGCACCGGAGGCGCCGCCCGTACACGTTCGGTAAGGCCGAGAGGCTTTATAGGGCGGGCCTTCAGCCCTTCCCGTGAGGTTGGCTCGATAGCCTGGGGCGTTGCCCCAGGCTATTATTGCGTCGGGCCTTTGGCCCTTTAAAACCAGATGCTTAGCGCCAAAGGCGCGGCCCTTAATAGCCTAGGGCAACGCCCTAGGAACAAGCGCCGTTCTCGATGTCCAAGGGCTGAAAGCCCGCCCCATCCGAACCACCGCCCGGTCGCCGGAGCGACCCTGCGGGCCGAGAACGCCCCCGTCGAGCCCAGGTTGGCGCCAGTCGCCTGAGACGTTGCTACTGCCTCGGGCCCTTGGCCCTTTGAAACCAAATATTTAGCGCCAAAGGCGCGACCCATAATAGCCTAGGGCAACGCCCTAGGAAGAAGCGGCGATCTAGTTTCCAAGGGCTGAAGGCCCGACCCATCCTGAACCGCCGCCCCGTCGCCGGGGCGACTCCACTGTCGTCATCCGTCGCGCGCCGACCGCCCGCCTGGTTCCCTGGGAACCAAGGCCCGCCCGATCCACCCGCCCTGCGCTATCGTCGCGCCCCATGAGCGCGACCCCACCCTTCGGCCGGTCCTACCTGTCGCATTGGCTCCTCGATCCCGAGATCACCTACCTGAATCACGGCACCGTCGGCGCGACCCCGCGGCGGGTGCTCGACGTCCAACAAAAGCTCCGCGACGAGATGGAGCGCCAGCCCGCCCGGTTCGTCCTGCGAGAGCTTTCCTCATCGAGCGGACGGCACGACCTGGCCCAATCGCGGCTCGAAACGGCGCTCGAGCCGATTGCGGAATTCGTCGGAGCCTCGCCGTCCGATCTGGTGTTCGTCCAAAACGCGACCACCGGCATCAACGCCGTGCTCCGCTCCTTCGACTTCCGTCCGGGCGACGAGATCCTGGTCGCGAACCTCGCCTACGGCGCCGTCGCGCGCACGGCGCAATTCGTCGCCCACGAGCGCGGGGCGATGGTCCGTCCGGTCGACCTGCCGTTCCCCGTTACGGGACCCGAGCCGATCCTGAACGCCTTCCTCTCCGCGGTCGGCCCGCGCACCCGCCTGGCGGTGGTCGATGCGATCACGGCGGAGACCGCCCTCATCCTCCCCGTCCGCGAGATAGCCAAGGCGCTCCATTCGCGCGGCGTCGCGGTGCTGGTGGACGCAGCCCACGCCCCAGGGGCGATTCCGGTCGACATCCCCTCGCTGGGCGTCGATTGGTACGTCGCCAACCTGCACAAATGGGCCTTCGCACCCCGCAGCTCCGCGATCCTCTGGGCCGCGCCGGATCGGCAGGAGGGTCTCCGGCCGTCGGTCACCTCGTGGGGCTTCGAGCAAGGATTCCGCAAGGAGTTCGAGTGGATCCCAACCCACGATCCCACGCCCTATCTCGCGGCGCCGGAAGGAATCGCCTTCCTGCGCGATCTGGGCGTCGAAGCGGTCCAGACCTACATCCACGACCTCGCCTGGAAGGGCGGCCACCGCCTCGCCCAGCGCTGGGGCGTCGAGGTGAGCACGCCCGAGTCGATGATCGGCTCGATGATCTCGATCCCGCTCCCCGCCCCCCTCGGCAGCACCCGAGCCGACGCCGGAGGGCTCAAAGATGCGCTTCTCTACGAAGACCGAATCGAGGTGCCCCCGTTCTCCCTGAACGGCCGGCTTTTCATCCGCATCGCCGCTCAGATCTACAACGATCTGGCGGATTTCGATCGGCTGGGGGATGCGATCGAGGCACGGGCGGCGAGAGTAGTGGAGGCTAACGCTGCCTAACTCACGCGGCAAGTTGACGGCAATACAGGAATACGGTTAACTGGGCTCATGAAAGCAACGATCGAGATTCCCGACGATCTCTACCGACAAGTTAAGGCGAAGAGCGCTCTAGAAGGTCGGCCCGTCAGGGAGGTGACGGAGGCGCTCTTTCGACGCTACGTCGGATCCGACGAAGTGGAGGCCGAGTCAGAAAAGAAGGTTCGTTCTTCCCAGGACGAGCCGACGCCCACTTGGTTCGGTGTTTTCAAAAAATACGCCGACAAGGTTCCAGTACATGACATGGAGTCGATCCGCAAAAGTGTTGCAGCAGGAATCGCCAAGGACCTCGGTCTTTGAACATAGGCCTTGATACTTCGGTCCTCGTGCGCCTGCTCTCGGGAGATCCCGAGGACCTCGCTAGGGAGGCGCTGCGTTTCCTGCTCGACAGGCGGCTAGCGGGTGATCGGGTGCTCGTATCCGATCTCGTCATCCTTGAGGCCTACTTCGCTCTTCAGCACCACTATGGAGTATCCAAGAAAGAGGCTTTAGAGGCCTTCCGAGATTTTCTCAGCACACCAGGCGTTGACGGCTCCCGAGAAATGGTGGAAGTCCTGGCCACCCCAAACCTCGAATCCGCCAAACCCGGATTTATCGACCGAGTCATCCAGCGAAACTATCTCCGAACCGGTGCGGCGACTGTTGCCACTTTTGAGAAGGCAGGAGCCAAGGTGGCTGACTTCGTAGTCCTAGCAGGCTGAAGCCTGCGGCGAAGTCTCTGATCTCGATCCCGCCTACCGCCTTCGGCATCCTCCGCGCTGACGCCGAAAGCTCGAAGACGGCTCCACGGACGAAAACCGGATCGAAGCCGGCACGTTTCTTTGAACGGCCGGCTCTTTCGCCCAATCGCTGCTCCGATTTACAGCGGATCCGGAAGATTCCGCCGCCGCCCGTCAAGCCTGCGCAATCATCCGATCCAGACCGCTGATGTGCTCGCGCTGCTTGGCCGCCAAGTCGCGGAGGAGCGTCAGACACTCGGGGGCCATCTCCTTGTTCTCGAGAGCGCTCTCGTACTCCTTGAGCCCGTGCTCCTCGCCTTCCTTGAGAGCCTTGAGCGCGGCGGCGGTGCCGAACAGCTTCGCCGTGCCCTCCACCGCCTGAGCCCACGAGCCCCAGGCTCCGGAGCCTTCCGACGGCTTGCCGCCGTGTCGCTCGACGTGCTGCCAAAGTTGGTCGGCCGCGTCGCGATGGTCCTTTGCGAACCGTTGGAGGTCCCCGGTCCCGGATTCGGCTTTCGCCAGGGCTTGCCGATAGGTTTCGATGGCAGACATCTCGCCCCGCAGCAGAGAGTTGAGGGCGTCTACGTCGGTCGTTGTGGTCGTTGTCGTCGCCATGTCGAGTCTCCTAGATGTAATCCCAATGGTGTGTGACTCACCTCTTGGACGCCCCCTCGACTTTGCAAGGCAGATGCCGTTCGCGGAGGAAGCGTTTCGCGCACTCGTCGGCGATTTTTGCCGAGCGGATGCTCCGATCTGTCGACCGGATTGAGCAGAGCCTCAGGGGGCAAGCGGCGCCGAATCCTTTGAGTCGCCAGCCGGCGGCTACTGCGACATCACCTCGCCGATGGACCGCGCCCTTCGATAAGATCCCGTCCGGAAGCGCTCGGGGGCTGGTGCCTTCTGCGGTCTTCAAAACCGTTGTCCGGCGCCGGTTTCGGCGTCGGGGGTGGGTTCGATTCCCATGCGCTTCCGCCACTCGGCGGCGATGAGAACACCGGCGCTGGTGCTACCAGAAATCTTCGGGAGGATCACGCTCATGAAAAAGCATTGGGTTTGCGTCTTCTGCCTTCTGAGCATCCTGGCGGCCGTCGGCTCAACTCTTCAGGCCGCACCTCCGGCTCTGCCCAAGACCTCACAGGCCACTTCCGAGCTGGTTGGATTCTTGGCAACTCTCACCCCGGCCGACCTGCCGCCGGCCGAATCGCTATTCTTCGCAACTTCCTGCACCTTGGCCCAGTGCGTGGCCAAGTGTGACTGCGGACCGGCGCCGTGTGTTTCGGTCTGTCAGAGCACACTCGCCTGCCTCTGCCACTGTGAGATCCCGAATCCTCGCCGGCGGTGCTGATCTCTACGGTGGAATCCGTAGCGCCTGCCGCCTTCCGCTCAGCATGCGCAAACGCGATCGCTGGATTCGTAGGTGGCCTAAACGTAGCTCACACGTTCGAAAAACTACGATGGGCACCCTGATGAATCCCTGGCTCATTCCACGCCGAGCCCTCAAGCTCGCCGCCATCGTGCCGGTGCTCCTCCTACCGTTCGCCGCCAGCCCAAGCCGTGCCGCCTCGGCAAAATCACCGACCAGCGTCTTCTCGGACCTCGCCGAAGACAAGTGCCAGACCCTGGTGTCCGGGGAGGAAGGCGCCTACTCCCAGCAGCGTTGCCCCGGCGTGGCGGGGTATCGGTTGCAGGTGCTCGACGACGACTCTGGTATGAGCGTCACGGTCGAGGATCCCGCGGGGAAGGAGCACTCGTTGGAGCTTTGGAGCACGGTGAGCACCGGGTTCTCGAGCTTGGGACGCAAAGCGGAGTGGCGGATCTCACCCTCCGGAGATCCGATTGCTCTGATCGTCCGCTTCGACGCTTCCGACGCGGAGGGGAAGAAGACGTCCTTCCTGGTCGTCGCCAAGATCTCGGACGAGGGCATTTGTGTGGTTCAGGCGGTCCCACCGGGGAAAGACGCGAACGAAAAGGCTCGGACGATCGCGGATCAGGCCGCTCGGATGACTTGCCTTTCGAGCGGCGGGGCGACGCCGTAGGAACTGAGTTGTGCCTGACCGGGCGGTCGGCGGCCCCTTCCCGTCTTCGAAATATTCTGAGCTTTTTGTGGCGCAGAGCTTGGCTCCGACCGGATTTGCAGCCTCGGCGGGCGGAGGCCTGCTCTCCTCTTCGTCACCGAGGCGACGGCGCAAGCCCCGACGGCCGTTCACTTTGGCGTCCGGACGGCCCGCGACGGCGGCGCCGAATCGCTCATTGCCAGGCCCGATTTGAAAAGCTGCGAAGCCTACACGAAAGCGTCGTGGCAAATCCAGGGCAAAAACGAGCAAAGGGCCTATGCTCGAAAACGCACTGGAAATCGCATCGTCTCGTTCTGTAGGGTTTCTCCCGTGATGAACGACGCGACGATCGCGCTCTCCTTCCGGATGACCTCGAGACTCCAGCGCTCGGGTGCCGCGATGGGTTCTTCGGATGCCGAATTCGCTCGGCTCACCGAGCGGAGCGCTTTTCTGAACGCCGAATTCGTTTTCGGGACCGCGGAAGCCGCGGGGCGACCGGCCAAGGGGTTTCGCGAGGGGCGCGAGGGGTTTTCCGTTTGGGAAGACCTCTCGGCTCTCCGCGAAAACCCCTTCGCTGGACGAGAAAACCCCTCAGCTCGACGAGAACACGAGGTTTTCCTCCGCAAAGCGAATTCGGCGCTGAGAAAAGCGCTCCGCTCGTCCGGAAAACCCCGTGGACCACCGTTCGGATCTGGGCTGACATTCGACGTGAGAATCGAACCGATCAAAACAAAGTCGTACCGGGCCGCATGACGCGTCCCGCCTCACAACCAAGGAGTCACGCCATGAAAGACACCAGTTTCGCCGACAAGATCAACCGTTGCGAGCTCACGCTGCAGAGCCTCGCGCCCGAGCTGCCCAACATTCCGGGCGCCGAAACCTATGTCGCCGACGTGCGGCAGCGGGTCGAGGCGCTCCGGGCTTCCCAGGAGAACGTGCAGGCGCTGCGCGGTCAGTTGACCGACGCGGTCGTCGTTCGCCAAGACCGGAACCGGGAGGCGAGCATCGCGCTGCGCCAGCTCGCGGCCGTCGTGCGAGCGAAGTATGGCTTCGACAACCCGATGATCGAGTCCTTCAACATCCGGTCCGAACACCGCTCGAAGCGCGGCCGGAAGTCGAAGTCGAAGCCCCTTCCGGCGCAGTCGTAACCTCGTAGGGCGCGCCGTGCGCACCGTCCCGGGGAGCTCCCACGGATTGCAGGCACGGCGGACCCGACGAGGGTTTGAAAGGTAAAGGTCGAAGAAAGCATTGAGGGTGAGGCGTCGCGGGCCTCACCCCTTTCTTTTTCGGTTTGTCCCGCGGCGGCCCTGATTTGCACCGTACCAGGGTAGGAGGTCCCTTCAGGAAACAGGAGGCCGGTGCCCTCGCTCCAGGGGGCACGGGGAGAGGGAGAGGTGTGCCATGAAGAAGCTGTGCGTGGGAGTGATCGTGGGCGTGGCATTCTTGTTGGCTCAAGCTGCCTCGGCCGAGCCTTGCGGGCTCTGCCAGGCGTATTACCCCTGCTGGTGGACCTGCGAGCACTGCGTCGAGGGGCGCGGCGGCCCGGGGCTCTGGGAATATGGCGGCGGCTGCTGGGGGGAGATCGTGTCCGGCACCTGCGGCGACACGGGGCAGTGCAACGAGAACCTGAGCACCTGGGGCGGTACCGAGCAGAGCGCGAACCTGGCAATCGGCGGCTCTCCCTGTGCGGGGGCCGTGCCGGTTCTGGCAAAGGGAAAGTGATCTCGAGTAGATCTGTCGCAGCAGGTCGACCCGCTGGTTCAACCCACTTCCAGGAGGAGGACCCCCTTGAAAAGGAACGGAAAGAAACTTCAACTCGGAAAAGAGACCTTGGTGCTCTTGAGCGATGCGAACTTCACTCGCGTGGCCGGCGCATTGACCGCCGGTTGCGGGGGAACTTTCGCCACCTGCCCCTGCACGCTGGACTGCAGCCAAACGAACGGCCCGAGCTGCGTAGCTTCGGGGTGCACCCACGCAAACTAAGTTAGGCTGTCCGCCGGCGAGCGCAACAGGCTTCCGCTCGCCGGCTTTCCACGGCTCGCTCCCCCCATCCGATTCACGAACCAGCCGAGAGAGTTCACCGGCGCCAGGGTGAGCGCCGTGAAGTCGGCGCTCAGCTGCCCACCGAACGCCCTAGCCGGTCGGCCGTCGTCCCGTTTCGACTTCGCTCAGAACTTCGGTTTTTCCCAGATCGGGCGCGTCCCCGGTGATCAGTCCCTTGATCATCTCGTAGAGGACCACGGGCTGCGGCTTCGTCACCTCCATGAAGGAGGCCAGCTCGATCTCGACTCCGATCAGGACCATCCGCGGATCCTCGGCGGTGCCGTCCTTCTCGTTTCCCTCGTCGCCGAACCAAATTTTCCAATCCGGCCGATAGAGCTCGCGGATCTTGTCGCGATCCGTGGAGACCGTCGCGACGCCGGAGACGGAAACCCACTCCTTCGTCCGGTCCTTGTAGTACGAGAGATTGACGTGCGGATCGCCTTCCAGATCGGCAAGTTTTGAGGAGCCCTTGGAGGTCACGAACCAGAGATCGGCACCGCTTGCCGCCGCCTGATTGGCCATCGGACGCGAGACCAGCAGGCCGTCCCGACGGCGCGTCGTGAACATCGCCGTCTCGATGTCTTCTACCATGTCGTAGAACCGCTGGAGTTTGTCTTTCATGCCGCCCGGCTGTGCAGGATGGATGCCCGGCTCTCCAAAGGCCGGGGCGCACGAGAGAATCCTTTTGAACGGCTCCTGCTCCCGCCGACCGTAAGATCCGTGCGAGCCTCGTGACCGATCGGTTCTACGGCTTCGTGGGCCGAGCCCAGGTGATCTCGAAGCGAATCGTCTCGCCTTGGTAATCGAAAGTCCCCGAGATCCTGAGCTTGTCGCCGCTCAGCTCGTAGGTTCGGACCAGCCGCTTTCCTTCGTAATAGGACTCCAGGCTGACCGACGGAATGTGCGTCACCGTGTGCTTCGCCTCGTCCACCTCGTAACGCCCGGCGTATGCGGTGCCGTTCGAGACCGTGTCGCGAAGCTCCTCGAGCGTCGCCCGGTCGGTATCCCATGTTCGGCCCTTGGGCATGATGACCGCCGAGACGTAGCCGTCCGCCGTGTAGGTGAGGAAACCGTCATACGCGGGTGCCGACGTCCCGGCCGGAGCGGGCGAGCCGTCGGCGCGGCGGTCGACCTCCTTTTCGAACAGCCAGGTGCCGACGAGGCGGTCCCGGTCGGTGGCGGCCTCCAGAGGGAGGGAGCCGAGCCAGAGCAGGGCGATCGCGGTCTTCATGGCCGATACAGTACCTCCAAGGCGGCGCTTCGGTTCTCGCGGCGGACGCTTCCCCTCTCGCCTCGCGAGGTACTCGCGATCGGCGCGCTACCCCCGGCCGAGTACACTCCTTGCATGGACGTGCGCCGCTCTTTCCCTTTCGCCTCCCGTTCGGCTGCCGTTTTCGTCCTCCTGCTCTCTTCGTTGCTGGTCGCGTGCGGCGGCTGCGCGGAGCGCTCGATTCCCCATCGAAAGCCGGCCCAGGTCTATACCGGGCAGGAATGGCTCGAACGGGAGAGCCGGGAGGCGGAAGAGCGGCCGGACGAGCTGCTCGAGATCCTCGCGCTCAAGGACGGCGACCGAGTGGCCGACGTGGGGTGCGGGACGGGTTACTTCGCCCGGCGGATGGCGGGGCGGGTGGCACCGCGCGGCGTGGTCTATGCCGAGGACATCCAGCCGCAGATGCTCGAACGGGTGAAGGCGCGCGCCGCGGAGGACGGAATCACCAACATCCGGACGATTTTGGGGACGGAGACCGATCCGAAGCTGCCGGCCGGCGGGATCGACCTGATCCTCTTGGTCGACGTCTACCACGAGTTCCAGAAGCCGCAGCAGATGCTCGCCCACCTGCGCCGCGCGCTCGCCCCGGGGGGGCGGGTGGCGCTGGTCGAGTACCGGCTCGAAGGAACTTCGGCGAAGAACATCTATCTCGATCACCGGATGTCGGTCGAGCAAGTGCTGCGGGAATGGCAGCCCGCCGGCTTCGAGCTGGTCGAGCGGATCGAGACGCTGCCGACCCAGCATCTCTTCCTCTTCCGCGTACGGCATACCTGACGAACCCGGCGCAGGACGCCGGGGACCGGGACGCGCTAACCGGCCCAGCCGTCGGCGACCAGGCTCGCGACGATCTGGGCGCCGCGGTGGCCCCAGATCGGATGGAGCTCGAAGGAGCGCTTTTCGGCCAGCTCGAGCGCCACGCGGGCGGGCGTCTTGCCGCTGGCGTTCGCCTCTTTGAGGACCGCGAGCGAGAGGTTGTAGATGCTGTTGTCCCAGGCGTCGCCCAGGTGCGCCTCGATCCGCGGGTCGTGAGGGAGAGAGCCGAACGCCTCGTCGGCGCAGTTGACGATCCCCATGCGATTCACCAGGAAATCGGGAAGGTAGAGGATCCCCCGCTCGGCGAGCGCGAGGTCGTCGCGCTCCGGATCTTCGAGCTGGTTGTTGGCGGCGCCGCAGACCACCTTCGCCCGGATCGTCGGGATGGTGCGGGGGCCCAGAACCCCTCCCGTCGCGCACGGAGCCAACACGTCGGCCTCGGCGGCGAGAATCGAGTCGTCCCCGCGCTCAACCACCCGGAGATCGAGCTCCAGGTCCGGATGGCCGGCGGTTTTCTCGACCAGCGCCGTCACCCGTTCCGCCGAGACGTCCGAGCCGACGATGCGACGGACGCCGCGCTCGGCGAGGAACCCGATCAGGGCGTCTCCGACGTGGCCGAGACCCTGGACGGCGACGCTCTTGCCCGACAGCGAGCCGAGCCCGAGATGCGCCAGGGCGGCCTCCATGCCGCGGACGACGCCGCGGGCGGTCGGGGCGGACGGGTTGCCGCTCCCGCCAACCGCCGGGGGGATGCAAGTGACGAAGCGGCTGGCGGAAAAGACCGTCGCGATGTCGGCCGGAACCGTGCCCACGTCTTCCGCGGTGATGTAGCAGCCGCGCAGGCTGGTCACGAACGCGCCGTACTCCTCGAAGAGCCGCCGCCGCGCGGCGGGATCCTCCGCTCGGCCGGTCTCGCGCGCGATCACCCCTTTGCCCCCTCCCCACCAGATGCCGGCGAGGGCGTTCTTGTGGGTCATCCCACGGGACAGGCGCAAGCCGTCGCGGAGGAAATCCTCGATCGTGTCGTAGCGCCAGAACCGGAGCCCACCGGACCCCTGGCCGCGGCAGGTCCGATGGACGAACGCGGCCAGGAGCGCTCCGGTTTCTGGAGCGACCTCGAGGAAGATCCCCTCGTGGTGATCGAAGTCGCGACGGTCGTCGGCGAGCATCCGGGCGAGCGGTTCGAGCAGCGGATGGGACGCGCGGACCGTTCCGGAAGCGGCGTCCCAGACGAGGAAAGCGCGGCGGAGGCCGGCGCCGAGAAGGGCGGAGGCGAAAGCTTGCGGGGTGAGGTCTCTCATGGGCGCGCGAACGATAGCGCAGGTCCGAGCCCTGAGGGCGCACCCTCGTCCAAGGCCTTGCGAGAGGCCTATCGCGAGGCCTGTTGCGAGATGGTTTGCGAGTCCCTCGGCGGCCGCCTCAGAACGGATTGCCGAAGGTGAAGGATACTTGGACCCCCTTCTTTTCGCGCGGCTCGCGGTCGAGCTTCCAACCGAAGTCGATGCGCAACGGGCCAATCGGCGAGAGGTACCGGAGGCCGACGCCCACGCCATTGCGCACCTCTGACGGATCGATGTCGCGCCAGTCGGCCCAGACGTTCCCACTGTCGGCAAAGACCACGCCGCCCAGCGCGCCGGCGAGCGGAAAACGGAGCTCCAGGTTGGCGAGCAGCAGCCCGTTGCCGCCGATCGGGACGTAGGAGCTCTTCCCTTCGGGCAGGATCAAGGTCTCGCCCGGGATGCCGAGCTCGTCGCGCGAGAAGGCGCGGTGGGTGGTCGAGCCGCCCGAGAAGAACCGCTCGGAGATGAAGATGTTCCGGCTCGCCAGATCGCTCGAGAGATCGGCCGAGGCGAGCTCTCGGAACGCTTCGATCCCTCCCGCGCGAACCGAGGCGGCGACCACTAGCTCGCGTCCTCGCTTGCCGACGTGCCAAGGGAAAAGCTGGGTGTGCTGGAGGAAGACCTTGAGGAAGTCTCCCTGCGCACCGAGCAGGGGGAACGAATACTGGAGCTGCGCGAGGCTCGAGAAGCCGCGGGACGGCAGGACCGGGTCGTCGCGGCGATCATAGAGGAAGCTCGGATAGAGGTTCGCGAGCTGCACCGGTTGGGCGTCGCGCTCGAGGTCGGAGAGCCCCACCCCGGCGGCGAGCTTGTCGACCTCGACCACGCGGTAGTCGAGACCGAGCGCGAATCGACCGTGTTTGCCGACCGCGTCGGTTGTCTCTGTCCGCGCGCCGTAGCGGGTGAGCTCGAACGCCTTCTGCGCGGCGAGACCCCTCTCGTAGAAGACCGAGGTCGTGAGCGGCTGGGCGAGATGGAAGACGTACGGCTGGTCGAACAGCAGCCGGAATCGGCTGGAGGTACTCGAGAGCCGAAAGTCGCTCCGTAGCGCATAGGCCTGGCCGCCGACGTTCGAGTGGTTGAAGCCGAGCAGTCCGCGCCAGCCGTCGTCCGAGTCGTAGCCGAAACCGTACGTCAGAGTGATCGGCTTGCCCTCCTGGACGCGGACCAGAACGTCTCGGGTCGTGTCGTCGAGCGCCGAGCGGACGCGCTCGACCTCGACCCGCGAGAAGATGTTGAGCTTGTAGAGCGTGCGCTCGACCTCGAGCAGCTTCGCGTCGCTCACGGCGTCGCCGGATTTCAAACCCAGGGTGCGGCGGATCACCTCGGAGTCGGTGTGGCGATTGCCGCGGACGATGATCCGATCCACCGTGACGCGCGGCCCTTCGAGCGCGGAGATCTCGAGGTCGACGCGATCGTGCTCGGGGTTCCAGATCTCCTCGGCCGAGACCCGCGCTTCGGAAAAGCCCGCGGCCGAAAGCTCGCCCCGCAACCGCTCCACCGCGGCCTCGACGATCTGAGGGTGGTAGGGGTCCCCTTCGCCGAGCTTGAGCGGGGGGGAGAGCCGTCCGGGTTCGAGGTGCTCGGGATCGAACCCGGTGTACGTCACCGCGCCGATGCGCTCGCGACGCCCCTCGCGGATCGGGATCTCGACCGAGAGATTTTCACCCTGCTCCTCGATCTTCGGCGGGCCGACCTCGGCGTTGGGAAATCCCTGCAGCAGATAAAAGGCGCGCACGTTGCGAACGTCCTGGGCGAGCTCCGACTCGATCAGACGGCCGCTGCCGATCGCGAGCAGCCGGCGCTTCGAAACGACCGTGAGCTCGTCGAGGTCCTTGGCGGGAAACGCGGCATTCCCCGTGAACCGGACGTCGCGCAACGTATAGACGGGGCCCGGCTCGATCGTGAGGCGCAACACGTAGCGGTCGCCCTCGAGCTTTTCGTCGTGCTCGACCTTGACGTGGTAATGCCCCTGCCGCTGGTACTCGTCTTTGATCTTGGCGACCGAGGTGAGGACCAGAGCCTCGTCATAGCCGGTCTCGCCGAGAAACGGGAGGAGCCCTTTGTTCTTGAGCTTCGTGAGATCCCCGCCGGCCACCTCGACCTCGATTTTTGGCCCGACGTCGAGAGGAAAGACGACGCGGACTTCCGGGGCGGGCGGCCCGTCGTCCTCCTTCGGCTTTCCGCGTTCTTTTCCGCTCTCGCTGGCGGTCACCTTCGTGCCCACGGCGGGGGAAGCGGCCTTCGCTGGAAGGTCCTCCACCCTGGGCGTCCCCAGTCGCGCACGGCCGTACCGTCCGCGGGCGAGATACCGCTGCAGCCGCTCCACGTCGTCGTCCAAGCTCGACGGGCGGTAGGGCTCGCCCGCGCGGGTGCGCAGCTGGGCGCGCAGGTCGTCCCCTTTCCACGGTCCCAGGGGGCCGTCGAAATCGACCGTGGACACCTCCGTCCGAGGGCCGGCGTCGATCTGATAGACGACGTTCGCCGTCCCGGCGTTCGGCAGCGCCACGCGGACGCGGACGCTCGGGGTTCGAAAGCCCTGGCCGACCAGGTAATCCTCCAACCGGTAGACGCCGCGAACGACCGCACCTTCGGAGAGCGGCTCGGCCTCGCGCTGAACCACCTGGCCCCGGAGGTCGGCCGCCTTCAAGCCGAGCTTGCCTTCCAGGCGCACCGACTCGACCCGCACGCTCTGCCAGAGGGCGACGATCGCTACGACCCCTTCGCCCTCCGGGATGCTCGGGTCGCCGCCCGCGGCGTTTCCATCACCGCCTCGGGATCTGTTGGCCGGGCGCGAATAGATGGCCGCGTGGGCGATCGCGCCGCTCGCCTGGAGATTGGCGAGGGTGCGGCGGATCGCGAGGTCCGACAGCGGCTGGCCGACCTCGGTCGCGAGCAGCGCCTCGATCTCCTCGGGACGCTCGAGGGGGGTCTCGCTCCGGATCTCGATCGCGCGGACGATCGGCCCGGTGGCCGCCGGCAGCTCCGGAGTCTCCGGTGCGGCAGAGGTGCCCGACCCCGCGGCGGCGGTCCGCGCCGCAGACACCTCTTCCACGCGTGGTGCGGGCTGCGCCTGGGCAACGCCCGACAATCCGCTTAAGAGCAGTGCGAGGCATGCCCCGACCGCAAGGATCGGCAGGCTCCCGGCGAGTCCCACGCGGCGCGTGCGCGAGCCGCTCAACGCCGTTTCTCCCATTGGACGTCCACCGAGTAACGGTCGCTGCCGTTGCTGGTAAACAGGACGACCACGTTCTGGCCGACCTGCCATTCGGCCTGGAGCACGGTCGTCTCGGAGGCCGACGGGGTCGTGGTGTAGGTGACGAACAGCTTCTTCGACAGGCGCTTGCCGACCGTCAGCTGCACGTTCGAGATCGACCCGCTGCCGCCAGCGAGCGGATCGATGCGGAAACGGTCGAATCCGAACAGGTTCCGCACCCGTTTAGAAACGGCCGACGCGGCCTGAGAAGCGAGAAATTCGGCGGCGAAGCTCTGCCCCGGAGTGGCCGTGTTGGTCTCGGCGCTCAGGCCGATCTCGCGCGAGCCCGGATCGATCTCACGGCCGGTCGCGAGCAGCGAGAGGATGTCCAGGTCGGCGAGCCCGTCCTCGCTTCGGAAATGCGCGGTCAGGCGATCGACGGTTCCGGACAGGTCGAGCGCGATCTCGTAGCTGCGCACCTCGGTCTTCGCGGTGAGGTCGATCACCGGGTCGATCCGGTTCGGATTGTCGAAGGTCACGCGGCCGCGCTCGACCCGGTATTCGTTGTCGGCGTAGACGAGCTTTCCTCCCTCCGCGATCTCGACCGCGCCGAAGACCACGGGGCGCGCCGCGTTGCCCCGGATCGACAGGTCGACGTCGCCGCGCAGGTCGGCCACGTTGTTGCGGACTCGCAGGGCGCCGGGGCCCACCACCCGCAGATTGAGCGCGGTCGAGGCGAGCAGCGGATCGGCCTCTTCGACCTCCAGGCGACTGCGGCGAAAAGCGCTCGCGAGCAGGTCGAGCGTGCCCACCGCGACGTCGTCGAGATAAAAGGCGCGGTCTAGCCGGATCTCGCCCGAGACCTGGCGCCCTTCCCGGGTCGAAGCGACCGAAAACTGCGCGTCGCCGCGCGAGAGGAACCCTTCGGGAAAGCGGAGGGAGATGCGGTTCGCCACCCCTTGAAAGGAGTAGGAGAGCTCCGAGCCCGCCGCCGGAACGGAGACCCGGCCCGAGGCGCGGAGAGTGCCCGCGCCCACCTGCGCGCGCAGATTGTCGAGGACGATCTGGTCGCGGTTGAACAGGATCGTGCCCGCCATCTGCTCGAGGCCGATCCCCTGCGCCTGAAGGATCAGCCGTGCGTCGCGGATCTCGCCCTCACCGCGGATCGCCGGGCGGTCGAGCGTGCCGCGGACCGTGGCGATCGCGTCGACGTAACCTGTGAGGTCGAGGCCGGGGGAAAACAGCGCGAGCCAATCGGCCGCGAGCGTGCTCTGCAGTTTGAGGTCGAGCGGCCGATCCGCGGTCAAACCGATCGTCCCCGCGGCGAACAGATCGCTGCCGGACGCCGCCTCGCCCAGGTAGAGCGACGCGATCTCCACGCGCTGCCCGTCGAAGCGCGCGACGATCGGCTCGAGGTTTTTGACCCGGTGGCCCGCGATCTGCGCGTCGAGCTTCGGCAGGTCGACCTCGGCGCGCATCGCGCCCGAGGCGAAATCGGCGCCGAGGCGCAAGCGCCCCGAGGCGCTGCCCGAGATCGCGGGAAGCGCGGCGTCGTCTCCCGCGATCTCGGCCACGGCCTTCAAGTTTGCGCTCTCGATCGAGAGATCGACGTCGGCGCCCCGGGTGTCGAGCCGCCCTCCCCCCGCGAACGTCGCGAGGCCGAGCAGGGAGCCGTGAGCCTCGACGGTCTCGCCGTCCCAGTGGGCCACGAGCTCGCTCGAGCCTCCCCTGGCGAGCGGCTTGCCGTCCAGCGTGAGCGATTCGGCCCGGGTGGTGAGCACGGCTTCCGGATAGGCGAGCGTGCCCGTGACCGAGGCGTTCACCGAGCCGCGGCCGGCGAGTCCGGTGTCGCCGAGCAGGCTCGCGAACGGCTCGGCGGCGAGGTCGAGCGAACGGGCGGCGGCAGCCAGTTGGATCGCCTCGGATCGGCGGTCGATCCGGCCGCCGCCCGTCAGCTCTCCCGCCGGGGTGGTGAGGAGCAGCCGCTCGATCTCGATCGCCTCGACCCCGAAGGCCACGCCGGCCTCCGCCCGGCCGATGGGACGACCGGCTACGGCGAGGTCGGCGATCGCGAGATCGGTCCGACCGGTCGGCGCGGCGAAGCTCCCACCCAGATTGAGGCGACCGCTCACCCGCCCTTCGAGCTTCGGCAGAGTCGGGGCTCCGAGCTCCGGGCCGAGCCGCGCGAGCTCCGCGGCAGGCCACGACTCGGCCTCGACGGCGAGGGCGAGGGGGGTACCGCTCGCCGCGGAGCCGAGAGGGATCGTCCCGCTCGCGGCGAGGCGCGCGCCGCCCCGTCGAGCCTCTGCGGCGAGGTTCTCGATCCGCGCGTTCGCGCCGTTCCCATCCGCCGCCCAGGTCAAGGCCCCCGAAAGCGTGTCGGCCTCGAGCGCCGGCGCGGCCACCTGGGCGAGGTCGAACGCGACCGCCGCTCGGGTCCGCCCGCCGGCGAGCTCGAGCTCGAGCCGCGCGTCGCCACGCCCCGCGGTCGGACGCCAGACCTCGGGGGTCTCGGCGGTAGGAGGAATGAGGCGCGCCGCCGCGGCGAGATCAGCGGTCGACAGCCGCGCCGAGACCTTTCCGGTCGATCGCTCGAGGTCGTAGCTCGCCGTCCCGGTCGCGGCGACCGACGGCGCGGTGAGCTGGAATCCAGGCGACGACAGAATCCCCCGTTCGATCGCGAGCGGAAGGTCGCCGGCGACCGGAAGCGGGCCGCGCGGCCCCCCCTGCGGCACGGCGGCGAGCCGTACCCCGATCTCCCCGCTGCCGGCGAGCAGCTCGTTGGCCCGCGCGCGGTAGGCGAAGGATCCGGTGCCGCGGCTCGCGATCGCGAGGTCGAGTCCCTCGGCGGCGAGGAAGCGCGCGACGTCGAGCTGGTCGAAATCGAGGTCGATCGCCACCGGTTTATTCGCCCCTCGCGTGGTGAGATCGACCTCGACCCGGCCGGCGACCTTCCCTCCGGCGTAGGACGCCTGCTCGATCGCGACGTCGACGCTCTTCGGTCCACCCGTGGCGCGCAGGGTCGCGTTCTGGATCTCGCGCGGCTGGCCCGCGGCCTTGCCCGTCCCGTAGAGGACCCGCGGCGCCTGGACCGCTACGTCGAAGCCCCAGGCCTTGCCGACGACCTCTCCGGTCCCTACCTTGCCGGCGAAGGTGAAGCGACCGGACAGCGGCTCGGCGAGATAACCGAGTCGTCCCACCAACGCCGCGTCGCCCTCCCCTTCGACCCCGAGATCGAGCGCGTCCTTCCGGCCTTTCCAGACGTAGCTCCCGGCGCCCCGCGCCAATAGGTCCGGACCGGCCAGCCGATAGCTGGAGATCGTCACCTGCGAGGGCTCGAGGACTCCCTTGACCGAGGCCGCCAGGAGGTACGGGCGGGCGTCGGGGAGCCGCAGCTCGAGCTCCTGCACCGTGGCGAGCGCCGCCAGGCGGTCGGGGTCGGGTCCGGAAAGGCGTCCCCAGACGCCACGCGCGTCGAAGGAGAAGGGAACCGACCGCTCGTCGAGGACGAGGGTTCC
The DNA here is from genome assembly GCA_044226625.1 of Thermoanaerobaculia bacterium. Taxonomy (GTDB): domain Bacteria; phylum Acidobacteriota; class Thermoanaerobaculia; order Multivoradales; family UBA5704; genus DASYKS01. The sequence goes on along the minus strand of JBGAGQ010000075.1, from coordinate 5,264 downwards.
CCGCTCGACCAGCACTCGGTCGATCGAGAGGCGAAATCGGGATCGGCCCCCTCCGGACGCTCCGCCGCCGAAGCTAGGCAGGTTGGTCGACCCGTCCGGGTTGAAGACGAGGCGGACGATCGGCCGCTCCGCCTCGATCTGCTCGAGGTCGAGCACCCTCTGGCGCAGCGCCCGCCAAGAGATCTGCACCCGAAGCCGAGGTACCTCGGCGAACGGAGAATCCTTCGGGCGCGGGCCGGGAATCACCAGGTCGCGGAGCGTGAGCTCGAGCGGCAGGAGACCGAGCCGCGCCTCGCCCAGGCGGACCGGGCGCCCCAGCGCCTCGGACAGGCGCGCTTTGACCAGCGCCGCGAGGCGCGAGCGGGCGAACGAGCTCTCGCTGAATTGGAGCACACCGGCGAGGAGGAAGAGGAACAGCGCGCTGCCCCAGATCAGCGGCCGGAGCACGAACCGCCGCAGGCGGCCGGGGCGGGTCGGTTTCGGCCGTTTTTGGGCCGGCTTGGGAGAGGGGGGGACCTCGTCCCCGCCGCCCGAAGCCGGAAGGGATCGATCCTCGACGGCGCTCACCCCGAAGAACCTTCCGGTGCCCCGCCGGAGCCCGCGCGGCGCGCCTCGCGGGCTGCCTCACGAATGGGGGCGCTCGGCGTTTCACCGCCGCCTTCCGAGAGCGCGAGACCGCCCCAGCGGAGCTTGGCGCGCAGGCTGTCGTAGAAGCTGCGGCCGCTCACCTTGACCAGGTGGATCGACCGGGCGCTGCGCGTCGCCCGAACGAAGTCGCCCGGGCCGAGCGACGCCCCCTCGTTGCCGTCCAGCGTGACGTAGACCTTGTCGCCTCGGTCGCTTTCGAGGGTCACCTCGATCCGCGTCGAGTCGGGAACCACGATCGGGCGCAACGACAGGGCGTGCGGGCAGATCGGCGTGAGGACGGCGACGCCCAGGCGGGGGTCGAGGATCGGGCCGCCGGCCGACAGGTTGTAGGCGGTCGAGCCGGTCGGGGTGGAGATGATCAACCCGTCGGATCGGAAGTTGGCCACCACCTGGGCGTCGACCCGTAAGGTCAGCTCGATGATGCGGGCGCGGGCGCTCTTGGTGATCACGGCGTCGTTGAGCGCGCGGAAGCGATGCTCCGGTTCCCCCTCGCCGCGCCGGAAGATCTCGACGTCGAAGAGGGCGCGCGGCTCGGCCTCCCACTCGCCGTCGAGCACCTCCACCAGGGAGGGATAGAGCTCCGCGCGCTGGATCTCCGTGAGGAAACCGAGGGTTCCGAGGTTCACCCCGAAGACCGGGACCTCCGCGTCGAGCCCGCGGGCGACCGAGAGGAGGGTGCCGTCGCCGCCCAGGGCGACCACGAGATCGCCCGGGTTCGCCGGATCGAACGAGTTCCCATACAAGGCGTCGATGCCGCGGCGGCGAAGCCATTCGGCGAGCTCGTAGGCGAGCTCCGTCGCCTCACGGCTCCCCTCCTTGGTGACGATGCCGACCGAGCGGATCCGCTCTCGCCTCACCGCCGCTCCTCGGCCCGCTCGGTCTCGCGGCGTTCGGCGGGACCTCCCGGAACGGCGAAGAGGCCGAACGCCTCGCGGTTTCCCCCGGTCCCGGCTACGCGGGATTCGACCTGCCCCAGCGGTTCGAGCCCAAGCTCGGCGAGGGCGGCGACGCATCGGTCGATCGCGGCCCGGCGCACCGATTCGTCGCGCAGGATGCCCCCTTTGCCCACCGCCCCGCGGCCGGCCTCGAACTGCGGCTTGATCAACGCGAGCAAGCGCGCCCCAGGCAGGAGGTGCGGCAGGACCGCGGGCACGACCTTGGCGAGCGAGATGAACGAGACGTCGAAGACCGCGAGGTGAGCCCGCTCCGGCAGGGCGTCCGGCGCGAGGTTGCGCGCGTTGACGCGCTCCATCACCACGACCCGGGGGTCGCGGCGCAAGCGCTCGTCCAACTGGCCGTATCCCACGTCGATCGCGTAGACCCGGGAGGCTCCGCGCTGGAGCAGGCAGTCGGTGAAGCCGCCCGTCGATGCGCCGACGTCCAGGCAGGTCCATCCCGCCGGATCGAGCGCGAAATCGTCGAGGGCTCCCGCGAGCTTGCGGCCGGCGCGCGAGACGAACGGCTCTCCCGCGAGGACCGAGAGCTCGACGTCTTGCGCGACCGCCGTCCCCGGCTTGTCGACCTTCCGCCCGGCGACCTCGACCGCGCCCGCCATCACCGCCCGGCGTGCCTGCTCGCGGCTGGCGAACAGGCCGCGGTCGGCGAGCAGCTGGTCCAATCGGCAGGTCCCGGATTTCCCGAGCCGCGCTTCCGACCGCTGCGGGGCGGCGTCGATCTCGGCAGGGCGGCGGTGGCTGGGGGAAACCGTCGTCATGAGCGGCAAAACCCGTGGGTTAAGGCACTTCCGGGCTTGCCGAATATAACCCAGCGCCGGCCGGCTGGCTCTCCTGCCGGCGCGCCAGACAGAACGGCAAGGCGAGCAGGAAGAGGACGGGGCGCTGGACCTCCGTATCGCCCCAGTTGTTCTCGAACAGCCCGGCGACGTTGAAGGCCAGCAGCGCGAGCAGCACGCCGAGCCAGAGGTCGGCCCGCGGGCCGCGCCGCCCCCCCTCCTCGCGCAGACCACGAAACGCGCGCCACGCCGCGGCCCCCATCAGCCAGAGATAGGCGGCGAGCGCCGGCAGCCCGCGCTCCGCGGCGATCTGGATCAGGTTGTCGTGGAGGTGCGGCACCTGGTAGCGCGGCGCGGTCGGCACGCGGTAGAGCGCGTAACGACGCTCGGCCATTTCGGGTCCGATACCGAACACCGGCCGCTCCGCGACCATCCGGCCGCCGGCGACCAGCATGCAGAGCCGGTCGTAATTCGAGGAGTCGGACAGGTCGGCGATCGACAGGGCGCGGGTCAGGATCGGCGTCGGCGCGAGCCAGACGAAGAGCAGGGCGGCCGGCATGTAGGCGAGAAGCAGCCGGGGCGCCCGGATCAAGAGCAGCGCGGTCACGGCGACCGCGAGGGCCACCCAGGCGTTCCGCGTATAGCTGCCGAGGAGCCCCGCGTTGATCGCAGCCAGGGCGAAGAGCCGCCACGGCCGGCCGGCCAGGAACGCCAGCCGCTTCGGGCCGTCCGCTTCGGACTCCCTCCGTTCCGGCCCGAACACCAGCGCCGCGATCAGCAGCAGGTCGCACAGGAGCAGAAAGCCGGAAAACGTCATGTAGTGCGAGAAGGGACCGCGGATGCGCCGGTCGAGATCGCCGTAGCCCATCAGGTACTGCGCGAGGCCGGCGCAGGCGAGGATCGCGCCGACGCCGACCAGGAGATCGACCAGTCGGCGCACCTGGCGCTCGCCGACCACGACGGCGAGGGCGATCGGCACGACCAGGACGTTGAACAGCTCGCCCATGCCGTTCAAGCTGGTGCGCGGATCGTAGGACGCGACGGTCGGGGCGAGGAGCCAGAGGATGTAGGCGCCGAGCGCGGCGAGCAACGGTGCGCCCGCCTCCCGGATCGATCGGGCGGTCGCTCGCCAATGCGCGAGGGGAGAGCGCCCTTCCCGACCGAAGGGAAACCAGAGGGCGAGCACGGCGGCGCCCAGGAAGACGTTCGACACCGCGATGCTCCAGGCGAGCAACAGGTGCGCGGCGAACAGGACCCGGGGAAGAGGGGAGGCGAAACCGGGCGCGCGCGGGTCGAGCCACCGGCCGAACCGGCCGCGTCGGCTTGCTTCGGGCGAGGCGGTGGGGTGGCTCAGCGCCCCAGAACCGAGGCGGGGAGCGCCTCTTCGATCAACATGATCGGGATGTCCGAGACGATCGGATAGACCAAGCCGGAATCTGGGGCGAACAGCCCCTCGGTGACGACCGGCTCCTCGTCGCGGAAATGCTCGCGGTACTTCTCGGCGATCTGGGCGCGGACGGCGGCGGGCAGCTCGACCTTTTGCAAGGGGCCCTTCGTCTTGGGACAGACCAGGATTTCGAGCAGATCGGGATCGACGGCCATGGGGGCTCTCCGACCCGAGAGGATACCACGCCCTTCTCGCGCCTATTCGACGCCCCACCCCTTCCTCTTGAGGCTCGAGTAGAAGGTGAACGAGAGCGTCTCGGTCCCCGGGTTGCGTCGGCGGATTCCGCCATTCGACAGGTGGCTGAACGCCAGGCCGAGCCGTGCGCGAGGCGAGATCTGGTAGACGATCTCCGCTCGCGATCGAAACTCGATCGGAGCGCCGAGATCGACGCGATGCCCCTCGAGGTAAGCGCCCGCGGCGACCGACGGAGTGAACCAAAAACGGGGGGAGAGCGGGAACCGAACCCCCAATCCCAGGTAGGGGTAGATCGATCCGTCCGTCGTCGCGAGCACCCCCCCGATCGGGTGCGGCGCCGGCCAACGGCGCGGCCAGAGCGGAAGGCGGCGGCTGGGAAACTGAACCTCCCAGGAGGCCTCGCCCCGGTCGCCGTCATCAAAGACATCGGCTCCGCCCAGGCTCAAGCCCACGCTCTCGGGATCGAGCGACAGGCCGAGGGCGGTCCGCGGCCGGGAGAAGCCTTCCGGCGGGGGGCCGTCTCCCGGTCGGCCGTGGAGCGGCGCCGCGGCGAGCCAGAGCGTGGCCATATAAACCAGGGGAAAGCCGAAGGAGCTCATTCGGAAAGAATCCTCTCAAATCTTCTTTCTTCTCAGGTGAACCGTTCGTGGCTGAATAAGTGGTAACGCCGCCATTGGAGCCGGAGATTCCCGGCCACGGAACCCCGCCCCTCCACCGAGCTATCTACGCGTCGGTCGGAGCTTCGGACGAATCTTCGGCCGCGAGGACCTGAGCCGCCTCGGCCGGGCCGAGGTCCAAGCTCCACGGACCTCGCCGATCCGGCATTGCCAGGGCCCGGCGAAGCGCGGCGAGGAAGCGCGACCGCGGCCAAGGCTCGGCGCCGAAGCTCGCAAGATGCCGGGTCTCCTGCTGACAGTCGACCAGCGGGAAACCCCAATGGGCCAGGTTCCCCAAAAGGGTCGCGAAGCAGACCTTCGACGCCCCAGTTTCATCCGCGAACATCGACTCGCCGAAGAAGACGCCGCCGAGCGAGACGCCGTACAGGCCTCCCACGAGGGTCCCTCCCCGTCGCGCCTCGATCGAATGGGCGAGCCCTCGACGGTGGAGCTCGACGTAGCCGGCGATCATCTCGCGGTTGATCCAGGTTCCCCCCTGGCCGGGCCGGTTCTTGGCCGCGCAGGCCCGAATCACGGCGGGAAAGTCCCGATCGGCGGAAATTTCGAACCTCCCCCGACGGAGATC
>JBGAGQ010000074.1:0-30091 GCA_044226625.1 Thermoanaerobaculia bacterium | reverse complement strand
CCGGGTGTCACGCTCCCGGAGGCCCGTGCGGCGTTCTCTGGCCTCGCCGCGCGGATGGCGCGCGATCACGCCGAGACCGACGCCGGCCTCGCCCTCGCGCTCTTGCCGGCGGCCGACGAGCTCGTCGGCACGCCGCTCTCCGGCCGGCTCTGGATGGTGCTCGCGACCGCCGGGTTCGTCCTGCTGATCGTCTGCGTCAATCTCGCCTGCCTATTGCTCGCCCGGGCGCCGCAGGCGATCCGCGAGGGCTCGATCCGCGCCGCCCTGGGCGCCGGGCGGGGGACCCTGCTCCAGAGCTCGCTTTCCGAAAGCCTCGTGCTCGCCTCCGTCGGCGGCGCGCTCGGCGTGGGGATCGCCTTGCCGCTCGTCCGGCTGCTCGCCACGCGGCTCCCGGCGGATCTGCCGAACGTCCTGCTGCTCGCCGAGGGGGGCCTCGACGGCGTCACGGTTGCGCTCGCGCTCGGTCTCACGCTCCTCTGCGGCCTCTTGGTCGGTGCCCTGCCCGCCTGGCGCGTGGCGCGCCGCTCGTCGTTCGCCGGCCTGCGCGGCCGGACGGTCGGAGATCGGGAGGGGGGGCTCCTCCGTTCGAGTCTCGTCGTGGTCGAGCTCGCCCTCTCGCTCGTTCTGCTGATCGGCGCGGGTCTCACCGCGCAGACTCTCCTCCGCCTCCGCGCGGTGCCCCTCGGGTTCGCGCCGGACCGCCTGCTCACGCTGCGGATCGCGTTCCCGTGGGATACCGGTCCGGAGAAGCTCAACGCCACCTATCGCGACCTGATCCAGGAGCTCGGCTCGCTGCCCGGAGCCCGGTCCGCGGCCTTCGCCGACCGGCTGCCGTTCGAAGGGGAGAGCCAGGGGGGCGAGCTGGCGCTCCCCGGCCGAACCTTCGCCCAAGGGGCGAAGACGGCCCCGATCTCCCGGCGCGCCGTGAGCGCCGGGTATTTCGAAACGGTTGGCACTCCGCTCCTCGCCGGCTCTCCCCTCGGTGCCCGGAGCGCAGGACAGGAGGCGGTGGTCAACCGGGCGTTCGCCCGTCGCTTCTTCGGCGAAGCTCCGCAGGCCGCGGTGGGCGAGAGCCTCGCACTCGACGGGCACCCGTACCGGATCGTCGGCGTGGTGGGCGACCTTCGGCAGGAGACGACGCAGAAGGCGGCGCCCCCCGAGGTGTTCACCGTGTACGAGGACACCCTTTGGGCGATCGGCAACTTCGTCGTCCGCGCCTCCGGTCGCCCTGAAGACCTCGCGGACGAGGCGCGCGCCGCCGTGCATCGGGTGGTGCCGAACCAAGTGATCGACCAGCTCCAGACCATGGACGCTTCCCTTCATCAGGCCTACGCAGCGCCGCGCACCACCGCCTCGCTCGCGGGAGGCTTCTCTCTCGTCGCCCTCCTGCTCGCGGCGCTCGGTCTCTATGGCGTCCTGTCGACCGACGTCGAGGCGCGGCGGCGCGAGCTCGGCGTCCGCCTCGCCCTCGGCGCCACCCCGCGGACGATCCTCTACCGGTCGATCTCCCGCGGGGCGTTCCTCGCCCTGATCGGAATCGCGCTCGGGCTCGGCGGCGGGCTCGCGCTTCGCCGCGCGATCTCCGGCCTCCTGTTCGAAAGTGGAGCGGGCGACCTGTCCGCGTTCGCCCTCGCGGCGCTCGTCCTGTTTGCGGTCGCCTTGCTCGCCGCCGACGGCCCCGCGCGGCGCGCCTCGAAAGTCGATCCCGCCGAGGCGCTGCGGGCGGAGTAGAGGAACGACGCTCGTTTTTCGGAGTTCCGGGACATGATCCGGCGCGGAGATGCGGATCGTGACCTGGAACTGCTGCCGTGGGGACCTCGAGCGGAAGAGGCCGCCGATCGAGGCACTCGCGCCCGACCTCGCGGTCCTGCAAGAGTGCGCACGCCCGAAGGCGCCCGGGCTCGACAGCCTCTGGTTCGGCGACGATCCGCGAAAAGGGATCGCGGTGATCGCGCGGAATGGCTTTTCGGTCCGCGCCGCGCGCAGAAATCCCGGCGTGCCCCGCTGGTGCATCCCGCTCGAGGTGACCGGCCCGGTCGAGTTCCAGCTCCTTGCCGTTTGGGCCTTGCAGAACCCCGACTATCCGTACGTCCGGGGCCTTCACCGCGCGATCGAGATCTATCGCCGTCGGATCCGTGCGCGGCCTACCGTGATCGCGGGAGATTTCAACTCGAATTCCTTCTGGGACAAGAAGCGCCCCGGAGCCAAGGACCACGGCGCCCTGGTCCGCGAGCTCGCGAAGCTCGGTCTCGAAAGCGGCTACCACTCCTACTTCGGCGAGGAGCACGGCCAGGAGACCCGGCCCACCTTCTACTTCCAGTGGAACGAAAACCGTCCGTATCACCTCGACTACTGCTTCCTGCCGAAGACCTGGCTCGGCCGGCTGCGCCACGCCGAAGTCGGAGACTTCGCCGGCTGGCGGCAGTGGAGCGATCACCGGCCGGTGGTCATCGACGTCGAGGTCTAAGGTCTTCGACCTAAACCAGGCGTCGCCCGTTCGGAACCGGGAAATCCGGGCGGGCGAGGACGATCGCGCCGTCTTCGCGCTCGAAGCCGGTGACCAAGACCTCGGAGACGAAGGGGCCGATCCGCTTGGGCGGGAAGTTCACCACCGCGAGCACCTGGTGGCCGATCAGCTCCTCCGGCCGGTAGAGGACGGTGATCTGCGCGCTCGACGGCTTGATCCCGAGCGGCGCGCCGAAATCGACCCAGAGCCGGATCGCCGGCTTCTTCGCCTCGGGGAACGGCTCGGCCCGCACGATCGTACCGACGCGCAGGTCAACCCGCTCGAAGTCGCTCCAGGAGATCTCGGTCATCGGTTCCATTCTGTCGCGATTTCGGATCGTCCGCCCGCTGGTAAGATCGTGGCGCTCTAGGTATCTTTGCTCCGGAGACTTCTCGAAAGGAGCCCTTCCCCATGTTCTGCCCGAGCTGCCGTACCGAATATCGCGAGGGATATACCACCTGTACCGACTGCCAAGTTCCGCTGGTCGCCGCGCTGCCGCCGAGCGACGAGGCGCCGGAGGCCGATCTCGATGTCGCGTTCGAGACGACCGACCCCACCGCGGTCGCCGCGGCCGAGGAGATGCTCACCGAGGCTGGCATCCCGTTCGCGACCGAAGGCGAGGAAGCGAGCGAGCTGTTCCCGTTCGCGGCTGGATTCAACCCGATGACGCCGGTCCAGATCGAGGTGCCGGCCGAGCGCCTCGACGAGGCTCGTCAGCTGCTCGACGAAGGGCTGACCGCGGCGCCGCTTTCCGAGGATGCCGACGTCGGTCCTCCCGTCGCCGACGGCATCGAGAACGAGCCGTAGCGATCTAGAACCTCTTGCCGCAAACCCTGTCGATGAACTCCTGCGGCGTGGCGTCGCTCGCGGGAGCGTCGGCGATCAGCACCGCGTAGCTCGGTGCGAGGAACGTGACCTCGCCCGAGATCCCCGCGCGCGCCGCCTGGGCCTTCACCGCGTCCGGGGAGTAGTTGAGGAGCGCGAATCGCTGGGGGGCTTTCGCGAGCCCGTCTCCGTAGTGGTAGAGGTCGGCGTGACGGTCGCAGGAGATGCCGCGAATCCACTCCCGCGAAGCGAAGTTGATCGGGTAGACGAGCCAGTAGTCGCCCACCACGACCTCCACGCCATTCTTCCGCAGCAGCGCGAGGGTCTGCCATTCGCCCGAGGCCGCCACGTGCAGGCGTTCGCGCATGACGCTTCCCGGCCAGAAGTAGACCGAGGCTGAAAACGCCCCGAGCAGCGCGACCAAGGCGCCAGAGGCGAGGGCCGTCGCCGGAGGCCGGGCGCGAGCCAGGGCGGCGAGGAAGAGCCCGACGGCGAGCGGAGCGAGCAGGTAGATCGGCAGCACGTAGCGCACGGTCAGGCCCCGGCTCGCGCCGGCCACCGAGAGGACGTTGATGCCGATCGTCGTCGCGAGGAGCAGGAGGGCGAGCGCGCGCCGCCGCTTCGTGCCGCCACCTCCATCGGGGGCATCGTGGTCGCCGCGGATCAGAAACCAGGCGAAGGCGATCAGGTAGATCGCGGACGCCGGTTGGTGGAGCGCGCGGGTGAGCGGACGGGGTGGGTTCGGTCCCCCTTCGGGATCGGTCGAGACGAACAGCTCCGGCAGCTTGTAGCCGGTGAGGAACGACAGATTGTCCTCGACCGCCTCGCGGTCGCGCGCCGGCTGGGCGACCGAGTTGGCGCCGTTGAACGAGCCGAACGGATGCCGGACGTTGAAGGCGATCCACGGCGAGGCGCCGACGAGGAATCCGGCGAGGGCGAGTACGGCGAGCGGCACGGTCCGCCGGAGCAGCGCCCGGGTCGGCTCGCCTCGGTTCGATCGCATGAGCCGCCACGCGAGCCAGGCCGCCGCCGGGAGCGTCGTGCAGAGCGTCTGGAGCGACGCCCACCATGACAGTCCGACCACCAAGCCGAAGCCGAACCACACTCCGCGGCGCTCCGGCTCATCGGCCACCCAAGCGGCGAGCCAAAGGGTCGCCGCGGCGAGCGCCATGGTGACCGAATAGCCGTTCGGCTGCACGGTCCAGTAGACGAACGCCGGGGCAGGGACCGCGACGAGCGCGAGCCCCCAGAGAGCCGCTCTCGGCCCGGCGAGCCGGCGGACGAACAGCCAGGTGAAGACCATCCCGAGGGAGCTCGCGATCCACGGAGCGAAACCCATCGCTTGGCGGGTTGGACCGAGCGCCAGGAAGGCGAGCGCGTGGAGATACGACTCGATCGCGCCGATCCGCACGCCGTTGTAGAAGACCTGGAGGTCGCCCGCGAGGATGCGCAGCGCGCACAGGCCGGTCTGGATGCAGTCGGCGTCGGCTTGGAACTTGGTGACCGGAAAGATGATCGCGAAACGGATCGCCGCTCCCGCGGCGAAAAACGCGATCGTGAGCGCGGCCGGGAGCCACCCGGGGCTCGGAAGCGCGGCCTGCCGGCGGTTCGGCTCGCCCGACGGCGGCCCGTGGTGGCGCTCCCGCGTCACAGCGGTCGCCGCGCGACGAGCAGCAACTCGGCCCCGAGCGGCGGGAGGAAGCGGCGTTCGAGCTCGAGCAGCCGCGCCGCGAAACCGTTCCCGAGCGGCGCGAGGAACGGCGCTGCGACGAAATAGGTTTCGACCGACACCGGCTCGAAGCCCGCGCGCCGCACCGCCTCGGCGAGGGTCTTACGGCCGAACAGCCCGAGATGCTGCTTGCGGTAATCGACCGGGCCGACGACGCTCACGATCCATTCGAGCACCGGCCAGAGGCTCCGTACATTCGGCGTCGAGAGGATCAGATGCCCTCCGGGGCGGAGCGCCGAGTAGGCGTCTCTGAGGAAACCATCGACCTCTGCCGGCGGCAGGTGCTCGATCACCTCGATGCTGACGGCCGCGTCGAAGCGTCCTTCGATCCCGGCGGAACGGACGTCGGCCACCTGGAACTCGAGCCCTGGCCGCGCGTAATGCTCGCGTGCATAGGCGATCTGCGGTCCGGCGAGATCGATGCCGAGGGCGCGCTCCATCGGCCTCTGCAGCCGGCCGAGAAACGTCCCGGGGCCGCAGCCGAGGTCGAGAAGGCTACGGCAGTCGGCCGGGAGCTTCGATTCGACCAGGCGCAGCCGATGATGGTGCCAAAACCACTGGATTCCCCGCCCGCGTCGCACCACCTGGTCGTAGTAACCGGGGGCGATCTCCAGGTACTGGTCGAGCTCAAACGTCGTCTCGCGCACGCGATATCTCAGGCTCCAGCAAGCGTCGGCGGCGGGAGGGAGGCGGCGGGCGCGGCGGGGGAGGGCGGCGACATCGGGCCATTGTATACGCTGCTATCTATCGGGGCATTTCCGCCACCCCAGCGCGTCGCGCCGCCCACCCCAGCGCGTTGCCCGAGACGTGCGCCTCGGGCGGGTCTGGTCGATAATCTAGGAACGGAGATCTTCGGCAGATGAGCGACCCGCTGTTCTGGCACCGGCTGCAGTTCGGTTTCACGATCGCCTACCACTATCTTTTTCCGCAGCTCACGATGGGGCTCGCCCTGTTGATCGTGGTCCTCAAGGTCCAGGCGATCCGCACGGGGCGGTCCGAATGGGCCGACGCCGCGCGGTTCTGGATTCGGCTGTTCGGGCTCAATTTCGCGATGGGGGTCGTGACCGGCGTGCCGATGGAGTTCCAGTTCGGCACCAACTGGGCTCGGTTTTCCCATTTCGCGGGCGGAGTGATCGGCCAAACTCTCGCGATGGAGGGGATCTTCGCGTTCTTCCTGGAATCGAGCTTCCTCGCCCTTCTCGTCTTTGGCGAGCGGCGGCTCGGTCCGAAGAAGCATCTCGCAGCGGCGGTCGCTCTATTTCTGGGGAGCTGGCTTTCCGGCTACTTCATCGTCACCACGAACGCCTTCCTGCAGAATCCGGTCGGCTATGCGAAGGCTCCGGACGGGACGCTCGCGATCGCCGATCTCTCGGAATACCTGCTCAATCCCTGGGCCCTCGCACAGTACGCGCACACGATGACCGCCGCCGTGGTGACCGCTTCGTTCGTGATGGCCGCCGTGGGGGCGTTCTGGATCCTGCGTGGCGAGCACCTCGGGGCGGCGCGAGTGTCGCTCAAGACGGGGGTGGCCGCAGGGTTGGTTTCCTCCCTGCTGGTCGCGATGCCGACCGGCCACCTTCAAGGGCAGCTGGTCGCGAAGCATCAGAAGGTCGCCCTCGCGGCGATGGAAGGTCGGTTCGAAAGCGGTCCCCGCGCCCCGATCGCGATGATCGGCCAGCCCAACGTAGCGGAGCGGCGGCTCGACAATCCGGTGGCGATCCCCGGAGTTCTTTCCTACATCGCCTATGGCGACTTCTCGAAGAACGTCCAGGGGCTGAACGACTTTCCCGAGGATCTCTGGCCGACCAACGTCGAACTGCTCTACTACTCGTTCCACGTGATGGTCGGGCTCGGCACGCTGCTGATCGCCCTCGCGGCGCTCGCTTTCTTCGAACTTCTGCGCGGCAAGCTCGAAACGCGCCGATCCCTCCTCTGGCTGCTCATGCTCGCTTTTCCGTTTCCCTACATCGCGACCACGGCGGGATGGATGACGGCGGAGCTCGGGCGCCAGCCCTGGCTGGTCTACGACCTCCTGCGAACGGCCGAGGGCGCCTCGCCCACGGTGCATGGAGGTTCGGCGCTGTTTACCCTGATCGGCTTCGCCGGGCTCTACCTGGTGCTCGGCCTGCTGTTCCTGTTCCTGGTCGCGCGCGAGGTCGGTCACGGGCCGCACGTGCTCGACCGAAGCCCCGCACCGGTCGTCCTGTAGAGGGGAACGAAGAGAGATGACCCTGAACGCGCTCTGGTTCGCCCTCGCCTCGGTGATGGTCGCCGGCTACGTGATCCTCGACGGTTTCGATTTCGGCGCCGGGGCGCTCCACCTCTGGGTGGCGCGTTCCGACCGCGAGCGGCGCCAGGTGCTCGCGGCGATCGGCCCGTTTTGGGACGGCAACGAGGTCTGGCTGCTCGCCGCCGGCGGCGTCCTGTTCCTCGCCTTTCCGAAGGTCCTGGGGGCCGGGCTCTCGGGGCTCTACCTTCCGATCTTCTTCCTGCTCTGGTCGCTGATCCTGCGCGGCATCGCGATCGAGTTCCGCTCGCACGTCCAGGACCCCATGTGGCGCGGGTTCTGGGACGTCGTCTTCTCGCTCGCGAGCGCGCTCCCGCCGGTGCTGTTGGGCGCGGCGCTCGGCAATCTGATCCGCGGCGTGCCGCTCGACGCCTCGGGATATTTTTCGCTCCCGCTCTGGACCGATTTCTCGGCGCGGGCGCCGTACGGCGTGCTCGACGGATATACGGTCCTCGCGGGGGTGGTCGCGTGGCTCGCGCTGTCGCACCACGGCGCCCTCTTCCTCGCTTGGAAGACCGGCGGTGCGGTTGCCGCTCGGTCGGAACAGGCGGCGGCGCGGCTCTACGTTCCGCTGGTGGCGTCCTGGCTCGCCGCGACCGTCGTCACATTCCGCCTCCGGCCCGATCTCCTGGAGGGGCTCGCCTCACGCCCGCTCGCCATCATCGCCGCGATCCTCGGTATCGCGGGGCTCGCGACGGCGTTCGCCGCTCGACGGCGCGGCCGGGCCCTCGCGGCGTTCCTCGGCTCGGCCGCGTTCCTGCTCGGCGTCTTGGTGGCGACGGTCGTCTCGTCCTATCCGGTGATGATCCGCTCGGGGCTCGATCCCGCCGCCTCGCTCACCGCGCTGGGCGCGGCCTCGTCGTTCGAGAGCCTGAAGAAGGGGCTCCTTTGGTGGCCTGCCGGATTCGTCGTGGCGATCGGCTACCTGGTGCTGCTCTTCCGGATCCACCGCGGCCGGGCGGAAGCGGCGCTGGAGGGAGAAGGGTACTGAACGAAGGGCCGGTCGATCACCGCCCGGCGCGCCCGGTCCTCCGCCCGCCCGGCTGGACTCTCCGCCCTCTCAATCGTCGCGCAGCGAGATTCGTTTCACTCCGACGCGGACTCGATCGTCGGAGCTCGGCTCGTCGAGGACGACCATCGACACCTCGAGAACGTCGCCGAGGCGCAGGCTGCCTCGTGTAGCGACGAGGAACCTGCCCGGGCGGTCCGGCGGAAAGAGGGCGAAGCTGCCGAGAAAGCAGGGCTTTCCCTCTTGGTGCATCGTCCGGACCTCGAAGGAGAGGCCGATCCTTCGGGGGTTCGAGACCTCGGCGACGTCGATCTCGACGAGCTTGGCCGCGGAAGGATCGGCCAACTCGGAGCCGAGAGGCACGGAGGCGGTGCGGTTCGCTAGATCGAGCACGAAAGAGCTTCCCGGCACCGCCATCGGTTCCCCTGGCTCCGCCTGCGCGGCCGTCGTGGCGAAGGAAGGCACCAGCGCGATCAGGCCGGCGAGCAACCCGCCAAATCGCCGGTTTCGCGTCCACTGGGCCAGGGACTTCGAAGCCTCCATCTTCGGAATCTTACGGCCGGCGGACCAGGACCGGGCTGACCAGAAGCTCGAAACGGTTCAGGACCAGCTCCGACTCCGCGCGGACCAACGTGTCGTGTGCCGGGACCGCCACGAGCTGAATCGACAGGGAGTCGTCGCTCCGCGCCTGCACCCGCCGCAGGGCGTCGGTGACGTTGACCAGGAAGTCGGTCTTGCCATGATGCCGGCTCTCGGACGTCGTGCCGAAGAACGCGAAGCTTCCAGCGTAGTGGGGATCGTCGATGGACGTCTGGGCGTTGGCCCCCGGCAGGTCGACGAAGACCCGGACGAAGAAATCGTTCGCCTGGGGTAATTGGGCCCACTGGATGCTGGCGAAGACTCTCTCCTTGGCGCGATCGCTCTCGAGCAGCGTGGCGAAATCTAGCGCCGCGACCGGGGCGGCGAGCGAGAGAGGCCGCGCCAACGTGAGTCGGGCCTTCTCCGCGATGGGTATCCGACGCTCGATCTCGAAGCGCATTTCGGCGCCTTCCTTGACGCGCTTTTCCAGTTTCTTGAAGTCCGCGCCGGCGAGGACGTCCCGGGCCACGTTGCTGCCGATCGTGCTCGGCTCGTACTGGTAGCTGAAGAGCGGCATGATCGTGGTCAGGCCCGCCGAGACCGTGGCCGGATTTCCCTGGCCGTCGACGAAATGGTTCCAGGTCGTTTCGTTCCAACCGGGATCGTTGGTGTTGTCGTTCTCCAGCTCGAGGTTCCATTTAGCCCAGCAGTAATCGACCATACAGTGGTGGGCCCAGAACACCGGATCGAGAGGCGATCCCCCGGTGACCATGTCGCCGCCGACCACGACGTGCGCCGTGTTGTGGGGGGTGCCTTCGAGCTGGGAGCTGAAAGTGTAGAAGTTGGGGTCGCCGAAGATGGTGTCGAGCGTCGAGTCGGAAAAAGCCGGGTTTCCCGCCACCGTGGTGCGGTCCCGCGGATGGAACAGAGGACTGCCCGGCGCCAGGAAGGCGGCCTGGATGGCTGGATCCTGATTCCAGTTCCAATACGGCAGGCCGAAATGCGGATCGCCGGTCAGCGTTTGGCAAATCCGCTCGAAGTACACCAGGTAGGCGCGATGCCAGGAAAAGAAGTGATCCGTGCCGTGCTGACAGAAGTTGAAGCCGCCGGCCACGGTGCCGTGGATCGCCGCCTGTGCGGCCCAACTGCGCGGATCGCTGCTTGGCAGCGCCTTCATCAACGCGACGGCGTGGCTGTAGGTCGCCATGGCGGCGTCGACCTCGGGTGAGCCCGTTCGCAGGCGGCGGCGGATCGGTCGATTCTTGATCTTCTGGATGATGCTCTCGCAACCGCCGAGGGTAGAGAGGATCAGTCCCAGGCTGACGACCCCCAGACCCTTGATGAAGACCCTCCGGTCCGGATCGAAGTTCAGATCGAGTGGCTCGCTCGGCATGTCTCCGCCTTTCTCGCGAGCTCGTCAAGCGCATCGGCCCGCGGCCGTTGACTCGAAATCAAAGAACCGGATGATTCTAAAGAATCGAATGACGTGCGTCAAAGATGCCCCTCACCGGTCCTTCCCCACAGGCCGGGGAGGAACATGTCGGCGGGGCCGGTAGGGGGATTCTTGAAGGTCGCACGGAGGGGAAGGCCGAAGTCCGCTGGGAGATACCCCGACGGACTCCGTCGACCCCTTCAGCAGAGGCCGATCGTCGGAGATGTAGCTCTAAGGGGTTCCGCCCGCGAGGTCCCGGATCTGCTCGTCGATGCGCTCGGCGCGCGGCGCCTTGAGCACGTCGGGGCGCGAGCCGAAAAGGCGATCGGACATCCGCTCTCCGAACTGGTCGAAGACGAGACCCGCTACCAAGCAGAGGCCGGCCGCGACGAGCCAGGGACCGAGCGCCGATCGCCCCGATCCCGAGGAGGCCGAAGTGGCCGCGCCGGCGAAGGTCGCCCCGGTGGCGCCGGCGGTGGCTCGTTCCTCCCGCCGACAGATCACGCAGCCGCTCATCTTGGCCGGATCGTAGTGGAGACCGTGCTTCTCGCACTTGGCGAGCGCGGAGCGGCCGGGGGATTCTGTAGGCAATTGGCTCATGGATTTAACTCCAGGCGGCAGGGAACCGTTCCGTAGGTTGGACTTGGTCCGTACGATACCTCGGAACGAAGCAACTTAAGCCACATGATAGGCTTTTTGGTATGACTGGCGAGGAGATCGCGTCCGCAAGACTGAGAACCGCTTTCGACCTCTTCGTTTCGGGCGAACGGTGATGCGCCAAAACCTCCGGCGCAAGAATCCGGATGCATCCGCCGCGGAAATCGAAGAGATGTTGTGGAGATGGCTCAGGCAGCGCCCCGGCGCGGAATTCGGCGACGGTGTAGGAAGGCGGGTCACGTGGCCACGGAAGGCTTCAGAAGCCCGCTAGAAACGGTCACCCTCCACGCCAAGGAAACGTTAGCGGACCTGGGTTATTCATGGGCGCTGGTCGGTGGATTGGCGGTGTCTGCAATGCGCTCGATCCCTACTGGAAGTACCCCACGACGTCCAGCACCAGGTGAACCGTCCCCGAGGACTGGACGGGGCGCACCGAGAGTGAGCCTGCGGCGAGCGGCAAGATGGCGTTGTTGGTCCGCGTGCGGTTCGCCGTATAGCTGATCGCCTGGGCGACCGGCAGCGGACCGCCGGATTCCCAGGCGCGCAGGTCGCCTGAACGGGTCGGCGAGACGACGCTCAAATTCACAGCGACCGATTCGGCGTCCGATGGGACGCCGCAGAGGCCCGCGAGCGAAAAGGCGCGGTTGACGTTGGCCACGAGCGCCGGCCCGCCGAACGGGCCGTTCGGGTTGCGGGTGTCGACCGCGCGGCAGGGTGTCACCGGGTGGAAGCGCGAGGCGGACCGGTGGCAGGTGCCGGAGCCGATGTCGGTAAATGCCCCGCCGGGGACGCCCACCCATTTCCAATCGTAGCCGGTGCGCCGGAGGTTCAGCTCGAGTAGGCCGAAGTCGGTGTTCTGCAGCTTCTCGCGGTTCGCGTGGGTGGGCGCGGTCGCGTAGAGGATCTTGCCGCCGGTGCCGACCACGAACTCCCGTAGGCCGTGGGCCGGATCGGCGAGTCCCGACGGGCCTTGCGGCGCGAACCGCTCGTAGATGTGGTCGTGCCCGACCAGGATCACGTCGGCGTGCGCTTCGTAGAGGGCCTGCCAGAACGCTTGGGTCATCGCGTCGTCGCCGTGCGGGCCGGAGGAGAAGCGGGGATGGTGCCAGGCCGCGAGCGTGCAGACGCCCGGATGAGCGGCGAGGTCGGCGCGCAGCCACTGCTCCTGCGGCGAGCCGGGACCGCAGCCGCCGATCAGGTCGCAGTTCGAGTTGAGGACGATCAGGTGCCAGCTGCCGAGATCGAAGCTGTACCAGCCCTTCGCCGGATCTCCAGCTGCGGCGCCGAAGTACTGGTAGTAGCCCGCGCCGTTCGGGGTGACGTACTCGTGGTTGCCAGGGACCGGCCGGGTGACGCCCTTCACCCGCCCCCAGCTCGGATCGTACGAGGCCATGAAGCTCGCGAACGAGCCGTCCTCGTATTGGACGTCGCCGAGCGGCAGGACGGCGTCGTAGCCCCCAGCGACCGCGAGGTCGGAGGTCGCCTTCATCCGGCAGGCCGTGGCGGTGCCGAGCCCGGCGTTGAAGCTCGGGTCCGACGGGGAGCACGCGATGTCGCCCACGGCGGCAATCTTCGCGGCGGTGGCGGGCAGCGCAAGGAAAGCCGCGAGCGACAGGATCGCGAATCTCGCGACGAGCGTCACCCAGTCGTGTAGGGCGTCCGGGGTCGCGCGAAACGACGATCTAGAAATCCCGCGCATCGCGTCGTTACGGCGCGGGGGCGAGGATCGCGAGGACGACCAGGTTGCCCTCGCCGTCGTTGCGGATTCCGTGCGGTACGTCGGCGGGCGCGATCAGCATGTCGCCCGCGGCGAGCGGCCGTTCGCCGTCGGCCAGTAGGAACCGCCCAGAGCCTTCGAGCACGTGGTAGACCTTGTCCATCCCGGCGTGAGCGTGCAGCCGGTGCTCCTGCCCTGGAAGGAAGGTGTTGAGCCCCACCAACACGCGCTCCGACTGAAAGAGCGTCGCCTTGCCCATCCGGTCGGGCGAAAACGTCGCGTGGTCGAGCGGGCGGAACGGCTCGGGAGGCGCGGCGGCCATGGGGGGGATGATACTCCTTCGGTTCGACGGGGGAGGCGGGGTAAGCTTCCCCGGAGAAACGCCTGGAACCAGCCTCTCGTTCGCCTTGCGAGGGAGATCGACATGAAAGACGACGCATCGGTCCGGCCCGAGCTGGTCGAGCGCCACGAGGGGATCCAAGTCCTCCGCGGCGGTGGCGGAAGCGGCAGGAGCTGGAACGGCATCCAGTACCAACAGGGGATCTCCGGCCGCAACGTCGGCGCGAAGAACCTTTCGGTCAACGTCGCCACCGTGCCACCGGGGGCGATCGCCTACGCCCACATCCACGACGGCTTCGAGGTGATGCTCTACATCGTCGAAGGGCGCGTGCGCCACGACTTCGGGCCGAACCTCGAGCATTCCGTCGAGAACGAGGCGGGCGATTTCATCTTCATCGAGCCCGGCGTGCCCCACGAGGTGTTCAACATCGGCGACGGTCCTCTCACCGCGTTCGTCGCCCGCTCGACCGCCGACGAGTGGGACAAGATCGTCGACGTGCCGAGCAAGTACCGGCCGGTGCCGGCGGAGTGAATCCCATGTCGCGATCGCGCGTCCTGTCCTCGGCCCTCCTCTTGGCTCTCCTCGGGGCCCTGCTCCCTGGCGCCCTTTTTGCCGCCGGTTGGACTCCTCCCGATCCGGCGCTCGTGGCGCGGGCGCGGAAGTTGCTCGACGAGATGCCCCTGATCGACGGCCACAACGACCTCCCCTGGGAGTACCGGAAACGCTTCGATCGCAAGCTGGGCGCACTCGATCTCGCGGGCGACTCGACGAAGCTCGATCCTCCTCTCCATACCGACTTACCGCGGCTGCGCAAAGGGGGCGTCGGCGCGCAGTTCTGGTCGGTCTACGTGCCGGTCGAGATGAAAGGGGGCGAGGCGACTCGCGCCGTCTTCGAGCAGATGGACGTCGTCCGGCGGCTTGCCGAGCGCTATCCGGCCGATCTGGAGATGGCATTCACGGCGGCGGACGTCCGGCGCATCCACCGGTCGGGCAAGATCGCGTCGCTGATCGGCATCGAGGGGGGGCACGCGATCGACTCGTCCCTGCCGCTGCTGCGCGCGTTCTATGCCGCGGGCGCGCGCTACATGACGCTCACCCATTCGAAGAACACGCCCTGGGCCGACTCGGCGACCGACGAGCCGAAGGTGCACGGGCTCAGCCGGTTCGGCGAGTCGGTGGTGCGCGAGATGAACCGGTTGGGCATGCTGGTCGACCTCTCGCACGTTTCGCCCGAGACGATGAAGGACGCGCTCGCGGTCGCCGAGGCGCCCGCGATCTTTTCCCACTCCTCGGCGCGCGCGCTGTGCGACCATCCGCGGAACGTACCTGACGACGTGCTCGCGATGCTGGCGAAAAACGGCGGCGTCGCGATGGTGACGTTCGTCCCGACCTTCCTCGCCGAGGCGCGGCGGCAATGGGGAGCCACTCTCGACGGCGAGGAGAAGCGGCTCCAGGGTCTCTATCCGGAATCGGCCGACCGGGTGAAACGCGACCTCGATGCCTGGAAGACCGCCCACCCCGAGCCGCGGCCCACGATCGCCGATATCGCCGACCACATCGAGCACGTACGGAAGATCGCCGGCATCGACCACGTCGGCATCGGCTCGGATCTGGACGGCATCACCTCGACCCCGGCCGACGTATCGGGTGTCGACGCCTTCCCGACGATCCTCGCCGAGCTCCTGCGGCGCGGTTGGACCGACGTCGAGATCAAGAAGCTCGCGGGCGAAAACGTGCTCCGCGTCCTCTCCGAAGTCGAAACGGCGGCGCAGCGGATCCAGAAAGAGCGCCCGGCGTCGGAGGCGACGATCGAGGAGCTGGACAAGCCGGCGAGCTAGGTCTGGCGGGCGGCTGAGAAATTCCCTGGTCGCGGAAGCTTCTCTCCGGGCGCCCCTCGTACCTCGCTTCGCTCGGACAGCCTCGGGGTCGTCCTCGGGAACTCTGCGACGTTCGGAGAGTTTCTCAGGAGCCGGCTAGGAAGCCGGGGTTTCCGATTCGTCCACTTCGCCGGGTTCCGCGGGAAACGACAGGATCAGCCCGCAGTCGGGACATTCGGTGGCATCGGCGGGGAGGTCGGAGCCGCAGGCGGGGCAGGCTCCTTCCCGGGCTTCCGGGATCTCCTCGCGCAACCCCGCGAGGTAGTCCTCGCGAACGACCGCGTTCGCGGCCTCGGCATGTTCGGCGCGGACGACGAGCCGTACCCGATCGGGTCTGGATCCCTGCTCGATCCGAACCGGGATCTCCCGTTCGCCCAGGGCGTCGAGGAGCTCGATCATCGAGAAGTAGGTGCCCTCGGAGATGGACACGACCTCGGCGTCCAGCGGGATCGCCGGTTCCGGCTGGTGGTCTCGTTCGTCCTCGTCGTCGCCCTCCTCGTCGTCCTCGTGATCCTCTTCCGCCTCCTCTTCATCGCGGACCGGCAGCAGGGCGGCCTCCGGTTCCTCGAACGGGACCTCGTCGTCTCGCACCTCGGTCGGACCTCCGCAGTCGAGGCACTCGAGGACCCTCATTTGAAACTCCGAGCGGCAGCGCGGGCAGTAGCGGATCAGCATCGGGAGATCTCCGTCGTTCCAAGGGAGAGCGCAAATATAGACCGACGGCGCCGCCGCTCGGCTCGCTGGATCTCTCCGCGGTTCACGGAACCAAATGCCGATGGAGGTCGAGCTCGGCTTGGCTGGGGCAGCTGGACGGCGACGGGATCTCCCCTTTGAGCTTCTCCGCCAAGTATTCCGTGAGGCAGCTCCACGCCTCGGGCGTTTCCGTGAGCGAGTCGGTGAGAACGGCGTGATGCTCGGCATCGCAAGAAGGAAAGACCCGCGATCGCACTTGGCCTGGGAACTCTCGGTCGAAGGAATCGAGCCGTTGCGGAGGCGAAAGGCAGTCGTCCGAGAACCGGAAATAGAGGATTTCGCCTCCGAAGGATCTTTTGACAGCATCCAATTCGGAGCCAGAGATTCCTAGCGCGCCGCCTTGAAACGTGGGGAGCGCCGGTTGGCTCACCACGACCGCCTTGACGTCCGAAGATTCGGCGAGGATGAGCGGAAAACTTCCAGTGAGGCACATTCCGATGGCGCCCACGCCCTGGTGTCGCAAGGCGACGGCTTCGACGAGCTTCGTTCGTAGCCTCTCAGCAAGCTCGCCTGCGCGACTCCGGAAGCAGTGAAAATCGCCGCCGGTGCAGCGCGAGAAGATCGCTCCGATTCCTTCGCTTCTTTGGCCTACGGTGCCGAATAGGACTGGAAGGTAGACGGTGTATCCCTCTTGGCTCAGCCGAAGGGCCAACTCCTGGGACTCCGGCGTTGCGCCTCCGATCTCATGGAGGAGCACGACGGCCGGACGCGTTTTTTCGACGGGACCGAAGCGCAAGACATGGCTCAACCCGGCTTGCGCCGCCAGCTCCCGCTCCTCGTCGGGCCGGACTGAGACTTCCGGGCTGAGCCGCCGATGGTGGTGCGTTTTGAAGGCGCAACAGCCGTGGGCCAGCGAGATCGCGACCGGCAAGGCGACGAGCGATCCAAGAAGGAGCCACCTGTGCCGGCGTTTCATCGTGTGCATGGCGGAATCTCCGAGGCTCCGGCAGGAGCGATCGAATCGCCGTCCTCCCCTTTGTCGGACCAGACCGAAACGAAGTCGACCAGGAAAGGCGCGAAAAACGCGGTGAAGATGTCGTTGTGATCGCGGATCAGGCGTCGATCCACGGTGACGATCGGGTAAGGCGACATCGGGCCGGGTCGAACACGAAACAGGTTCGACGTCGAAAGCTGCAGCTCGTTCAAGTCACCGGATTGAAACTTGTCGACGTGCTTTCGGGCTTCGGCCAAGCAGGACAGCTGGAGATCGGTTTTGATCCACGGGATTTCACCGTTTTCGTTCGCTCGGGCGGTGCTGGGGTCCTTTTGTGAGCAGCGCTGGGGCCATTCGTCGGTCTGCGTCTCGTGGGGCGGGCAGAGGAGAAAGGAGACGGTGGGTGCGAAATGGCCTAGGGCCGTGCGATCCGCCTTCCCCTGGAAGTGGCTGCGGTCCACCTCGTCCTCGTTCGGCACGGAGAATCCCATCGGTTTGTCGTGGCGATGCCTCTTGAAGAGGGTCGCCAGGCGCCGCGCGAAGGGGAAGAGGTAGGTGTTCGGACCGTCACCTTGCGAGGCAAAAATGGCGAGAATCGGGTGGAACCTCTTCTCTTCTGCCGCGCTCTTGTTTGCCGCGGAGTTGTAAGGAGCCGCGGCGACCTCGAACGGAAACAATAGGCTCGCCTCCATCGCCGGGTTCACCAGGACGACGAGATCGCCGAAGGCCGCAGCGTCGACGCCTCCGGCGAAAAGGTGGATCCGGCGCTCCGCGAGGATGCGCGACACGGCGTTATAGACCACCGCGGCGCCGAAGCTGTGCCCCACGACGACGAGCCGCGTGGGATATCCGGAGACCCTTCCCGTTCGCGGCGTTCGGTCGGTTTCGTTCCGAATGTCGTCCAGCTCCGACAGAAGCGCTGCGGCATCCTCGGAACCGACGCGTCGGGCCGTCGCCCTCCGGTTGAAGAAGCTGGTCCAGTTGTACAGCGTGACCAGCCCCTTCCCGGCCCCTCGGAAGGCGGCGCCCCGCCAGCCCAGGTAGACGCCGACGATGCGGCGCTCGGGCCTATGCCGAAGGCGGGCGGACTCCTTCTCGAGCTTGCCCAATTGATCCAGGACCTGGCGGAATTTGTTCACGTTGCCGTCGCGAGCGTCCGCGTTGTGATTCCAACCGTGGGCGTAGGCGACGATCATCAAGTCATGGGTCTTCGCCGCGTCTCGGATCGCGTCGACGACGGCGACCTTCTGGTTGCGGTTCCAGAACCAACCGAGCTCGTCGAACTCGACAAAGCCGAGGAGGTAACGAGGAGCCTGGATCAGCGAAGCTGTGGGACAACCCGTGCCTTCGTTGGAGTCATCGACGCAGATCGGATGGTCCGTCTGTTGCGGCGTCCGATCGATCGCCGTCGCCGTCCGGTACGGGCCGTAATGGCTGCATCCGAAGGCGAGGCCGACGAGAGTGATGAGGGCGAACGAAGGGGCGTGTCGTTGCTGCATCGGTTCCTCCAGCGGCGGTGAACGTCTCGGGTTCTCTTTGGGACGGCCGCAAAGGCGTGACCTCCGGTTCGACCTGGAGCCGGGACGACCGCTATAATGCATGGTCAGCTATGAATCTCAGATTCTCTCTTCGGGCGTTGCTCGCCGTCTCTCTGTTCCACCTCGCGTTGGGTCATGCCGAAGCGGCGAACTTCACGGTGAAGGCGCTGTCGAATCTCACGTTCGTGCCGTCGAACCTGACGATCTCGGTCGGCGACACGGTGACCTTCCAGAATCAGGGCGGGCTTCACAACGTGATCGAGGACGGCGGCGCGTTCCGATGCGCGGAAGGGTGTGACGGCCAGGGGGGGAGCGGCGAGCCCTCGGCTGCGCTCTGGAGCTTTACGCTGACGTTCTCGACCCCGGGAACGGTCGGCTACTACTGCGACGTCCACGGCTCCCCGGGATCCGGGATGATCGGGCGGATCCAGGTGGTGGCGCCCGGCTCGCCGGGCACGGTGGAGCTCGCGGCCGAGGCGTACTCCGCGGGGGAGGGGAGCGGCGGTACGACGATCCTGGTGCGGCGGACGGGCGGGGTATCCGGCGCGGTAGCGGTCAAGTACGACGTGAGCCCGGGGTCGGCATCGGCGGGGGAGGACTTCACACCGGTCGCGGGCACTCTCTCCTGGGCGGACGGCGATGGGGCGGTGAAGGCGTTCTCGATCGCGATTCGCGACGATGGGCTCGCGGAGGGGAACGAAACCGTGCGGATCACCCTCTCGCAGCCGTCGGGCGGCGCGTCGCTCGGGCGCGCGAGCGCGCTTCTCACGCTGGTCGACGACGATGAACGAAATCCTCCGGTGCCGACCGGGCCGCTCGACGAGGCCGAGGTCGCTTGCGACGCCGCTCGCTTGGGCGGTCTGCTGGGCCGGATCGCGGTGGCCGCCCCTCGCTCCGGGCGCCCGCCCGGGCTCGCCCTGTCTTTCACGGCCTCGAGCGATTTCGCGGGCCTGGCGACTACGCCGACTGCCGAGGGGGAGGCGGTCCTCACGTTCTCTACGAATCCGGAAGAGACGACGCTGCTGCGCAACCCGGCCCGGCCGCAGCTTTTCTCGCTGAGCGCGACGCGAAACGATTTGAGCTCCGACTCGGTCGCGCCGGGCGCCGCAGGCGAGCTGCGCGTGTCGATCAACCCGACGCTCGACGCGCATCCCCCGGCGGGGAACCTGCTCGCGATCGACAACCTGGCGGGGCCCGCGGGACGGCCGGCGGACGCCAAGCCGGGGCGCGGCCTCGCCGCGCTGCTCGCCCCCTGCCATCGCGATTTCGGTCCGGAGGACGTCCATCTGTTTCGCGTGCTGCCACGGCTAGCTCGAGGCGAGGCGGCGGGAGCGTCCGGATGGGAGGTCTCGATCTACCGCGCCGGGACGGTCGATCGCTACCGGCTCGACCTCGATCCGCTCGATGGCGCCGGCGCGAAAAGCGGTCGGCTCGCGGTGGAGCTGGAGGTCGTGCGCACCGCTGCGGGCGATCTTTCGGGGGGAACGCTACGCCGGCTCGGCCCTTGCGCGGCGGGCCAGACGGACGGCTGCTCCGATCTCTCTGGGCTCGCCGCTAGCGCCGCGCTCGCGCTGTTCAAGCCGGTGGCCTCGGGGACACCGCCGCCGACGCCCTATCGGGTTTCGGCCCAGGGGCCGGCGCAGGTGGAGGTCGACCTCGCCGAGCTGCTCGCCGGTACGACCTGGCGCCGGCCGCTCGAGTAACGCCGGGCTCCGGGGAGGAGCCGATAGCACTCCGGGGGCGAGCCGGAACGAGATATCCTCGGCTTCAGACTTCAAGTCGCTCCCAATTCATCCGCCAGGCCGCGCCTCGGAGCGCGGAGTGAGGAGGTTTCCATGTTCGCGATCCCCCGCCGTTCCGCCGCCGGCCTCGCCGTCCTGCTTTGCGCGTCCCTCGCCGTCCCCGCCCGGGGAGCCGGTACGCCGCTCGGGGCGGAGACCCCCGAGAAAGTCGTCGCGCGTATGCGGGCCGCGGCCGAGAAGAAGGACTTCCGTGAGCTTGCAGCGTGTCTCGCACCCGAGCCGAGGAAGCAGCTCGCGCAGATGATCTGGCTCGGCGCGACGATGATGGTCGGCATGGCGACCTCGATGGGGCAGATGGGGCAGGACATGGCGCAGGGGATGGCCGACGCGATGAACGAGAGCGATGCGCCGAAAGACGATTCCAAGACCCCGGCTCCGCCTGCGCCGAAACCGGATCCGAAGCTCGCCGCGCTCGCCGCGCAATATGACGTCGTCGCCAAGAAGCACGGGCTCCCAGGCCTGAAAGACGAGGAGTCCCCCGAGATGGACCCTGAAAAGTTGTTCGACAAGGTCGACGCGGTCGAGATGGTCGGAGATTTCGGCGCCCTGCTCGAAAGCGTTGGCGAGGCGACGGGCGAGAAGGCCCCCAGCCCGCCGGTGCCGGACGGCAAGCTCGAAGGGCTGAAGATCGAAGGCGACAAGGCGACCGGAATGCTGGACGGCGAACCGATCCAGTTCGTGAAGCTGGAAGGGCGTTGGTACGTCGCCGATTTGCCGAAGAAGCCCGAAGCCCCGGAATGAGTCGACCGGGCAACGTCCCGTTCGACCGGTGACCGCACGCAGGAATTCGCTCGAGTCCCCCGAAAATTCGAATTCATCGGGGACTCCAGCGTTTTGCTGGGTGACTTCGGGGTATTCCTGGGGGACTTCAACGCATTTTTGAGGGACTTCAGCGTTTTGCTGGGGGACTTCAGCGAATTTCTGGAGGACTTCGGTCCATTTCTCGGGGACCTCTCCGAATTTCTGGGGGACTTGAGCGATTTTCTCAGGGACTTCACCCCATTTGTGGGCGACCTCAGTGAATTTCTCGGTGACTCCGACGCATTTCGGGAGGCCGCGAGCGCTTTTCTGGAGGGTTTCCTTCCATTCGCCAGGGATTCCAGGGAATTCCTCGGCGGCTTCTATCCAGGCTCGGGAGGGTTCATCGGCTTTCCGAGCGGTATCACCGATCATTCCCGGGACGGAATCGCATCGTCGGGAGAGTCCAGCGGTGGGAGGCCTCGGGTCGAGGGGGATGTGCCTGAGACCCGCTGTACTCGGCTTCGGTTTCAGTTGACGCAGGCGCGAGCCACGTGATACTTACCTCTCAAATCATCGTATTGCCATTCCGGCAGACCGTTGCAGCCCGTTCTCGGCGAGGACCGCCCATGTCCACCCTCCGCGTCGCGTTCCCTTGAGCGAGCTCGCCCGCCTGCCCGTGGTCAGCCTCCGCGTCGACAAGGACGGCGAGCCGCGGGGGGAGGAAGAGGAAATCAACGAACAGAACGGCGAGGTGATCAAGCGGATCGTCGCCGGTCTCGGTGCCGGATCTAGCCCGCTGTTCCTCGATCCCACCGTACCGAGCTCGAAGGCCTCGGCCTTCCTGCGGGTGATCCCGGCGCCGTCGCTCACTTTCGACGGCATCAACAGCACGAGCGGAATCCTCCCGCCGGACACGGTGGGCGACGTGGGCCCGAACCATTACGTCCAAAGCACGAACTCCTCGACCACCGCGATCACGGCGGTCGGCGTGTTCGACAAGACGACCGGCGCGTTGCTCGCTCCGGCCGTCTCGATGGCGACCCTGTTCTCGTCCCTTGGGGCGGGCGACCCCTGCGCCGCGAACGACGACGGCGACCCGATCGTGCTGTACGACTCGTTCGCCGACCGCTGGATGATCTCTCAGTTCGTGATCGGCACCGAGCCCACCCGGCAGTGCATCGCGATCTCCCAAACCGGCAACCCGCTGGGCGCCTACTACGCGTACGACTTCGTCATGCCGACGGACGGAGACGGCAAGCTCAACGACTACCCGCACTTCGGCGTCTGGTCGGACGCGTATTACATGACCGACAACCAGTTCAACACGGCGGGGACCGCGTTCGAAGGCGGCGGCATCTTCGCCTTCGACCGCAACAAGATGGTTGCGGGCGA
The DNA here is from genome assembly GCA_044226625.1 of Thermoanaerobaculia bacterium. Taxonomy (GTDB): domain Bacteria; phylum Acidobacteriota; class Thermoanaerobaculia; order Multivoradales; family UBA5704; genus DASYKS01. Next base: position 7,973 of record JBGAGQ010000074.1, on the reverse strand, counting down.
CCCGACTGCCTCGTACATCTATTTCGACATCTTCCCGATCGATCCGAATGCCGGCGGTCTACTGCCCAGCGACGCGGACGGCGTCGTGCCGCCGCCGCCGGGACTGAACCAACTGGTCATGGAGTATCGGGCCGACGAGTTCGGCGATCCGCTCGACGCGATCCGGATCTATGAGTTCGTGCCGAACTTCGTGACGCCGGCCTCCTCGACCCTTACCGTTCGGCCCGACGTTGCGCTCGCGGCGTTCGACGCCCGCCAGCCGACCGGCCGTGGCGACGTCGAACAGTCGGGCGGCGCGAACCTCGACTCGCTCTCCGACCGGCTGCTGCACCGGCTCCAGTACCGCAACGTCGGCACTCTCGCCGCGCCGCAAAATCGCTGGACCGGAAACTTCGGGGTCAACGTGAGCGGCGTCAACCCGACCACCGCGGCGACGTACCAGATCGCCCCCCGTTGGTTCATCCTCCAGAGCGCGGGGACGGCGCTGCCGACCGTGCTCGACCAGGGAACCCACGCCCCCGACGCGGGCAACGGCGCCACGGGGAGCAATCGCTGGATGGCCTCGGCGGCGCTCGACAACCAGGGCAACCTCGCGGTCGGCTTCTCCCGCGCGAGCACGACGCTCCGCGCCGACATCATGATCGCCGGCCGGCTCGCCTCCGACGCGCCCGGCTCGCTGGTCCAGGGCGAGACGGTGATGTTCGCCGCCGCGGGCTCGCAAACTTCGACCTCCAACCGTTGGGGCGACTACAGCGCGATGTCGGTCGACCCGCTCGACGACTGCACGTTCTGGTACACCCAGGAGTACTACTCGGCGACCTCGGGCGCCAACTGGCGGACGCGCATCGGCAAGTTCGTCTATCCGTCGTGCGTGGCGCCGCAGAAGGGGACGGTCGCGGTCAACGTCACGAACTGCGGCACGGGAGCGCCGATCTCGGGAGCGACGGTTGCGATGACCGGCGGCTTCGTCAACTCGACGACCGTCTCGGGCGCCCTGGTCACCAACTTCATGGCGGGACCCGGCACCTACACCGTGACGTCGGCGAAGACCGGCTACCTCTCGGGCGCCGGCTCTACCGCGCCCGCGGTGGTCACCAACGCCGGCACCACGACGGTGAACGTCTGCCTGACCGGCGTGCCGGCGGTCTCCGCTGGCGCGGCGACCATCTCGACCGAATCGTGCACCCCCGCCAACTCGGTGCTCGATCCGGGCGAGACCGTCACGATGAGCCTGTGCATCATGAACAGCGGGACGGCGGACACGACCGCGGCGACGGTCGGAACGCTCCAGGCGTCCGGCGGCGTGATGAGCCCGAGCGCGGCGCAGAACTATGGCGCGCTCGTCTCCGGCGGGCCCGCGGTGTGCCGTAACTTCACCTTCACGGTCGACCCGGGGCTCGCCTGCGGCGGCACGGTCACCGCGACCGTTCAGGTCCAGGATGGCGCGACCAACCTGGGCAACGTCACGTACGACCTGATCACTGGAACGCTCACCGGGCCGGTGGTCACCAACACCTTCAGCTACACCGGTCCGGCGGTCGCGATCCCTGACAACGCGCCGGGGATCACCGTGAACCTGCCGGTTTCCGGCATTGCGGCGGGCAGCCAGGTGACCGATGTCAACTTCACGTTCGACACGGGCGGCGCCTGCACCAACGCGGTCGGCAACACCAACGCCGGCCTCGATCACACCTGGGTGGGCGACATCGTGGCGACGATCGGCGCGCCGACCGGCCAGACGGTGACGGTGATCGATCGGATCGGCGTCCCGGCCTCGACGTTCGGCTTGAACGCCGAGAACTTCTGCGCCGTGACGATCGACGACGAGGGAGGTTTCCCGCCGATCGAGAACACGGTGCTCAATCCGGTGACGGGCAACTTCTCGCCGAACAACCCGCTATCGGGCTTCGACACCGTCACCGCGCCGAACGGCACCTGGACGCTCACGGTGAGCGACGGTGCGGGAGGCGATACCGGCAGCCTCCGTCGTTTCTCCCTGGTCATCGAGACCACGGGCAGGGTCTGCTCGACCTCCTGCATCGTGGGCTGCACCCTGACCTGCCCGGCCAACGTCACCATGGCGAACGCGCCGGGGCAGTGCAACGCGACCGTCTCGTACCCGGCGCCGACGACGGCGGGGGCTTGCGGCACGGTCACCTGCGTGAACCCGTCGGGTTCGATCTTCAACGTCGGGACCTCGAACGTCACATGCTCCGATTCCGGAGGCGCGTCCTGCGGCTTCACGGTGACGGTGAACGACGTCGAGCCGCCGACGGTGACGGCGGGGACCTGCCCGGCGATCAACGCCACCGGCACGGGAAGCTCGCCGGTCAACTTCACCCCGCCGACGAGCACCGACAACTGCGCAGGTACGGTCTCGGGCGTCTGCACTCCGCCGCCGGGCTCGATCTTCCCGACCGGGACCACCAACGTGACCTGCACGTTCGACGACGGCACGACGACCGCCACGACCTGCACCTTCCCGCTTTCGGTGACCGGTTCCGTGGTCGACATCCCGACCCTCTCCGGTCTCGGATTCGGAGGCCTGGCCACGTTGCTCGCGGCCGCGGCGCTGATCGTGATGCTGCGGCGGAGGCGGCTCGCGTAGCGCCCTTAGGCCCCTGGACCGGCGACGCCGAACCTAGGCGTCGCCGGATCCCCACGAGGTCAGCAAAGCTTGCCGAAGGAACGAGGCCCGACCGGGCCTCGTTCCTTTTTGGGCTCCCGCCGTCGCGCGGTTTCGCCCGTTCGCATTGTCCCCATTTGCCGAGGTCCCAGCACCTCCGGGTCGGGGAGAGTGGAATTTGGCTTCACGATGGTTCCCGGACGCGGAGGCGCTCTCGGGGGCGCTGGACGCATCTCGGGCGAATCACTTGGTCGAGGTTCTGCGCGAGCGCGCGCGCCGGCCGAGTAAGGCTCCTGCCTACACGTTTCTCGACGATGGAGAGGCGGCCGGCGGGAGTGTGTCCTGGAGCGAGCTCGATCGGCAGGCGCGTGAGATCGCCGTTCGCTTGAGCGAGATCGCCCACCCGGGCGACCGTGCGCTTCTATTGTTCCCAGCCGGGCTCGACTTCATCGCCGCGTTTTTCGGCTGCCTTTATGCGGGGGTGGTGGCCGTCCCCTCGTATCCGCCCCGGCCGAACCGCGGGCAAGACCGGCTGCGCGCGATCGTCCGAGACGCTCGGCCGGAGGTGGTTCTCGCGCAGGGCGTGCTATCGCCCCGGATTCCGGCGCTGCTCGAGGACGTGCCCGAGCTTGCCGCGGCGCGCTGGGTCATGCTGGACGCGGACTCTACCGATCCGGAGCTTGCGAGGATTGGCTCGCCGTCGTCCGATCTCGCCGAATCCTGGCGGGAGCCGCGCATCCGCCCGGACGATCTCGCATTCCTCCAGTACACCTCGGGCTCGACCTCGCTGCCCAAGGGGGTGATGGTCACCCACGGCAACTTGATCGCGAACGAGCGGATGATCGCCGCGGCATTCCGACAGGACGAGCGCTCGGTGGTGGTCGGGTGGCTGCCGCTCTACCACGACATGGGGCTGATCGGAAACGTGCTCCAGCCGCTGTTTTCCGGCGGCCGCTGCGTGCTGATGTCCCCTGTCGCGTTCCTGCAGAAGCCGCTGCGCTGGCTCGCCGCGATCAGCGAACACGGGGCGACGACCAGCGGAGGCCCGAACTTCGCGTACGAGCTGTGCGTGCGCAAGATCGCGCCCGAGGATCGCGCGCGGCTCGATCTGTCGAGCTGGCGGGTCGCCTACAACGGCGCCGAGCCGGTGCGCAAGGGAACCCTCGATCGCTTCGCCGAGGCTTTCGCCGAAAGCGGTTTTGCCCCCGAGGCGTTCTATCCCTGCTACGGGCTCGCCGAGGCCACGTTGTTCGCCGCCGGAGGAGCGCCCGGGGCGGGTGCGCGCGCGGCCGCCTTCGACGCCGAGGAGCTGCGGTACGGACGGGCGGCGGCCGCCGGCACGGGCACGGCCTCCGAGCTGGTCTCGTGTGGCGAGCCCTGGCTCGACGAGCGCCTGCGGATCGTCGATCCGGAAACCCGGACCGAGCTGCCCGACGGACGGGTCGGCGAGATCTGGCTCGGCGGTCCAAACGTCGGTGCCGGGTACTGGGCGAGGCCCGAGGCGAGCGCCGAGACCTTCGCCGCCACCACCTCTGACGGCGTAGGGCCCTATCTCCGGACCGGAGACCTCGGTTTCCTCTCGGGCGGCGAGCTGTTCGTCGCGGGCCGGATCAAGGACTTGATCATCCTGCGCGGCCGGAACCTCTATCCCCAGGACCTCGAGGCGACCGCCGAGGCGTCGCACCCCGCGCTGCGGGCCGGCGCGGGCGCGGCGTTCTCGGTCGGCGCGGATGGGGAGAACGCCGAGGGGGACGAGGCCGAGCGGCTGGTCCTGGTCTACGAGGTAGATCGGCGCGCGGGGCCTCAGGTCCACGAGGAGATCGCGATCGCGGTGCGGGTGGCGATCGCCCGCGAGCACGAGGCGCAGGTGGCCGACCTGGTACTGGTCAAGGTCGGCGGCGTGCCGAAGACCTCGTCGGGCAAGGTGCAGCGTGGTGCCTGCCGCGCGGCTTACCTCGAAGGGACGCTTGCGGTCGTCGCGCGGAGCGTGGTCGATCCGTGGCGGGAGGGCGAGGAGGGGGAGGAGGGCGGGGAGCCGGCCGCGGCCGAGCCCTCGCGCCACGATCTCGCGCTCCTACCCGAAGGGGCGCGACGCCGGGCGTTGGTCGGGCTGTTGACCTCGTGGGCGGCGCGCGCGCTGGGGGTCGCCACCTCGCGGGTCGACGCCGACGCGCCGCTCTCTGGGTACGGCCTCGATTCGCTCGCGGCCCTAGAGCTGCGCTCCGCGGTCGAGGAGCGGCTCGGCGTAGCGGTGCCGCTCGCCACCTTGTTCGAAGGGGCGACGCTCGGCGACCTGGCGCGGTTGATCTCGGCGGATCTCGAGACGGGCTCGCTCCCGGCGGCTGAGTCGCCCGTCGAAGCTTTCGCGGACGAATTTCTGCCGCTCTCGTTCGGCCAGGAAGGGCTCTGGATCGAGGAGCGCCTGGCCCCGGGGGCCTACAACCTGGCGGTGGCGTTTCGGGTCGAGGCCGGGGCTTCGGACGGCTGGGTCGAGCGTCTCGCCGCGTCCCTCGCCTCGCTCGCCGCGCGCCACGACGCGCTTCGGCTGCGCCTGAGCGTCGAGGAGGGCCGGCCGCGCCAGAGAATCGCCGCGCCCGATCGGCTCGCCGACCTGGATTTCGTTTTCGAAGAGCACGTCGGTCGCACGGTGGAGCAGGCACTCGCCGCTCTGGCGGTCGAGGCGAATCGGCCTTTCGACCTCTCGCGCGGACCGCTGCTGAGAGCCCGGGTCGTTCGCGGGGAGGGTCCGGACCTCTTGTTGGTGGTCGTCCATCACACGGTAGTCGACTTCGGCTCGCTTGGGACGCTCGCGCGCGATCTCGCGGCCCTCCTGTCGGGCGAAAACCTAGTCTCGCTGCCCCCGCGCCCTGGAGCGGCCTACGCGGAGTGGATCACCTGGCAGCGCTCGCGCCTGGCCGGTCCAACGGGAACGCGCCTGCGCGCGTTCTGGCGCGAGCGGCTCGGAGCGGCAGGTGCGGGAGTCGAGGATCTCGACCTTCCCACCGACCGGCCGCGCCCTGCGGCTCCCGGCTACCGCGCCGTGGCGGCTCTGGGCGCCCTGGCGCCCGAGGCCGTCGAGCGGTTGGAAGGGTTGGCGCGCCGCGCCGGGGGGACGCTTCAAGTGGCGCTCCTCGCCGGGTTCTTCGCCGAGCTGGCCGCCACCTCGGGCCAGCAGGGGTTCGCGGTCGGGGTACCCACCGCCGGCCGCGCGCGCCCGAGGTTCGCGGAGACGGTCGGCTATTTCGTCAACCCGGTCGTCGTGCGCGAGCGCGCCGCCGGGGCCGCCGGTGTGGCCACGTTCCGCGACCTGCTTGAGCGGACCCGCGAGGAGCTGCTCCCCGCCCTCGAGCACGCCGACGATCCGTTTCCGCTCCTGGCCGCCGACCTGCTGCCCTCGCGCGACGCGGCGCGTCCGCCCTTCTTCCAGGCGATGTTCGTCCATCACACGGCGCGGGGCGGAGACGATCAGGCGGGTGCCGCGCTCGCGCGGCTCGCGGCGGGGGTTCCCGGGGCGCGGCTCACGCTCGGCGGGCTCGCCCTCACCTCCGTCGCGCTCCCCGGACGGCGATCGACGTTCGACCTCACCCTGCGCTCGGCGCCCGGGGAGCGCGGGCTCGTCCTCGCCCTCGAAGCGAGCGCCGACCTTTTCGATCGGACGACGGCGGCGCGCCTGCTCGACCGGATCGCCCGTCGGCTCGAAGCGGCGTCCTCCTTTCCCGAGGCACCGCTCGCCGATCTTTCGCCCCTCTCGCGAGCCGAGCGCCATCAGATCCACCTCGAATGGAACGCTCTCGGCTGGGGAGGACCCGACGCCGAGGACGGACGACCGCTCCTCTCCGACCTCTTCTTCGCCCAGGCGGAGCGAACGCCGGACGCCGAAGCGCTGGTCTTCTCGACGGAGCGACTCAGTTACCGCGAGCTAGGGCGCCGGGTGTCCGACCTCGCCGCCCGGCTCGTGGAGCGCGGCGCCGGGGCGGAGGTACGGATCGCCGTCTGCCTCGACCGGACCCCCAACCTGGTCGTGGCCCTGCTCGCGGTCCTGCGCTCGGGCTCGGCCTACGTGCCGCTCGATCCGACCTATCCCAAGGCGCGGCTCGCGCTGATGCTCGGGGATTCGGGTGCGAAGCTGCTGCTCACCGAGGCTTCGTGTCTCGGAGCGCTTCCCGACCCTCTGCCGGAATCGGTGACCGAGACGATTCGGCTCGACCGGCCCGTTCCGGCAGGTATCGAGGCCGCGTCGGGCTCGGCCGTTCGGGCGGTAACCGGCAACCTCGCGTACCTGATCTACACCTCCGGCTCGACCGGCGTGCCGAAGGCGGTCGCGATCGAGCACCGCAGCGCGGTCGAGCTCGCGTACTGGGCGAGGCGGACCTTCTCTGAGCGGGATCTCGCCGCGGTCGCCGCGGTCACCTCGATCTGCTTCGACCTCTCGGTGTTCGAGCTGTTCGTGCCGCTGGCCTGGGGCGGCAAAGTGATCCTCGCGGGCAACGCGCTCGATCTGCCGGCGCATCCGGCGCGTTCCGAGATCTCGCTGATCAATACGGTCCCTTCGGCGATGGCGGTGCTCGCGCCGCTTCCGGTTCCCTTCCCGTCGTTGCGCGCCGTGGTCCTCGCGGGCGAGCCGCTGCCCGGCGATCTGGTCGAGAAGATCTACCGGATGGCCGACCCGGCGTTCGGGCCGGTCCGCGCGCGCCCGGAGCTGACGGTCTGGAACTGCTACGGGCCGTCGGAGGACACGACCTATTCGACCGGCGCGGCGATCCCGCGCGGCGAGCCGCGGCCATCGATCGGGCGGCCGATCGACGGGACCCGCCTCTACCTGCTCGACCGGTCGGGGCGGACCACGCCGCGCGGCGTCCCGGGCGAGCTGCTGCTCGGGGGCACTGGGCTCGCCCGCGGCTATCTCGATCGCCCGGCGACGACGGCGGAGCGGTTCGTCCCGGATCCGTTCGCCGAGGCGGGGGAGGCGGGCGCGCGGCTCTACCGCACCGGCGACCTCGCGCGCTATCGCGCCGACGGCGAGATCGATTTCCTCGGCCGCGTCGATCACCAGGTGAAGGTGCGCGGCTTCCGCGTCGAGCTCGGGGAGGTCGAGGCGGCTTTGCTCGAGCAGCCGGAGGTCGAGGAATGCGTGGTGGTGGCGGCCGACGGCCGGCTGGTCGCCTACGTCGCTCCGGCCGAGAAGCTCGCGGGCGATTTCGCCGCGTCGCTCTCGGCGCGGCTCGGGGCGAAGCTGCCGAGCTACATGGTCCCGAGCGCGTTCGTGCCGTTGCCCAAGCTGCCGCGGAGCGCGAACGGCAAGGTCGACCGTAAGTCGCTGCCGGCGCCGCGTTTCGGCGCGAGCGGC
>JBGAGQ010000073.1:0-30130 GCA_044226625.1 Thermoanaerobaculia bacterium | reverse complement strand
CGGACGAGGAATGAACCCGAAGATCGAAAAACACCTCGACAAGCTGGAAAAGGAGCGCCGGCGAACGGCTCCGTTCCGCGAGACCGTGATGCTGCGGCTCCGCGGACTTCCCCATCTCCGGCGGATCGTCGAGCTCATCGCCGAGGCGCTGCTCCGGGAAGCGGGCACCCCGCCCGATCCTCACGTCCTCGGCGAATCCGTAGCACGCGCCGGAATCCGAGCCGCGGCGGCCGAGCTGCGCCACCTCGAGGGGTTCCTCGCCGAGCTGTCGAAAGCAGGCTCCCGGCGGAACGGTGCGGCGTCCGGGACGGTCGACCCGTACGAACAGCGACTCTCCCAGTTCGCCGAGGCGCAACGGCGCGAGATCCTACGCCTCGCCCTACGCTTCGAACGGCGGGCCGGGCCGCCACCCGGCCAGCCGGCCCCCGAAAGCCAGACCTCCTGACACTGCACCTACGGCCGGACGGCGAGGGATCGAAAAAAGTTTCCGAAAAACTATCGTTTTCTCGGCCCACCCTGGGTTAGGGTTCGAGCACTCGCCGATTTCTTCCGAAGGTCGATTTCGCCGAGATCCGCGGAACGGCCCCACTTCCTGTAGAGCGGCTCGCTGAGGAACCGATCGCGAAGCGCCGTAAAGAGCAGGATCGCAAGCATCGTAACGGCGGCGAGCGAGACGTAGAAGGCGAGGTCGTCGCGAGAGAGCGCGGCGGAATCGAGGGGCATCTCGCGCACGTTCGGCTTTATCGTGGCGGCGGCCATGCCCGTGTAGTGCATGCCGCAGACGGCGGTGGCCATCACGGGCGCGCTGCCCAGGTGCTGCCAGCCGCCCTGAAGGTTGAAGGCGAGCCAGATCGCCGCCGTGCCGGCGACCACCGCGATGACCAGGGAGAGGGCGACCAGCCACGGGTCGTACTCGAGGTCGGCCGGCATGCGCATCGCCGCCATCCCGAGATAGTGCATTCCGGCGATTCCAAAGCCCATGAACACGCCGCTCGCGATCAACCGCGGCAAGCTCGCGGCGCCGCGGCCGCCGATCCAGAGGCCGAGACCGGTCATGAGCACCGCGAGGAGCAGCGACGCCACGGTGTACCGCAGGTCGTAGCGCACCGTCATGTCCATGTTGTAGGCCACCATGCCGATAAAGTGCATCGCCCAGATGGCGCCGCCCCCCATCGCGAAGGCCCCCCCCACGAGCCAGCCGACAGCGGACGTCGTCTCGGCATCCTTCAGCCGGAGCGCCAGCCGAAACGAAGTGAAGGCGCCGAAAACGGAGACCAGATAGGACAGCGTGACGAGAAACGGGTCGTAACTCGCCTGCATCGGCGTTCTCTCCTCCTAGACCCCGCAAAAGTTCGGGGCTAAGACGACATGGCGACCGCCGGCACCGGCGTCGCGGTGGACACTTCAAGCAAAGCACGCAATTCCGAGGCGACCGCCTGCGGATCGGGAGAGGCCGCCACTTCGAGCAGCCGGGAGCGCCCGGAGAGGACGCGAAGACCGTCCGTCGCCGTTCCCTCGGCGATCAGCGCGAGGATCGGCAGGTTGGTCGAAGCCGGATCGGCGCGAAGGCGCAGAACGGTCTGATAGCCGTCCATCTCCGGCAGGTCGAGACAGATCACCAAGGCACACGGATGGACCCAGGCCAGGATGTCGAGCGCCTCGGGGCCGTCCCGCGCGACCAGCGGCCGAAGGCCCGCGTCCTGGATCGCGGCGGCGAGCAGCCGTTGGCGCTCCGGCCGATGGTCGACCAGCAGAACCGGGGCCGGTTTCGCCGCGGCCGAGGGGGGCGCGTGGCGCGCGACCACCTCGAGCAGGATCTCGCGCATTACGGGCTTGACCAGGAAATCGACCGCGCCGAGCGAGAAGCCGCGCCGCCTCTCGTCGAGATCCGAGACCACGACGACGGCCGGGGCCTCCCCGCCCGACTCCCTGCCGAGCGCTTCGAGCAGCTTCCAGCCGGCCGACTGGCCGGCGAGCGGCTCGAGCAGCACGAGGTCCGGCGACAGGGCGCGGATCTTCGCCGCCGCCGAAGGATCCCACGGCATCGCGACGACGTCGTACCCCTCGGCGACGAGCTGGCTCTCCAGGAGCTCCCGCCAGGCCGCGTCGTCCTCGACCACCAGGATCAGCGGCCGCGTCCGCTCCTCGACGCGCAGCGCGGGAGCCGGCACCGGCGCCACCTCCACGGCTTTCGCCGACGGGAGAAGGAACGCGAAGGTGCTCCCCTTGCCGGGCGTGCTCTCGACCCAAATCCGGCCGCCATGCTGCTCGACCAGACGGCGGACGATCGCGAGCCCCAGGCCGGTCCCCTCGCGCCGGCCGGAAGTCGGCACCTGGCGGAACGGCTGGAAGATCGCCTCCTGATGCTCGGCCGCGATACCCGATCCTTCGTCGCGTACCGAGAGGCAGACGAAGCGGCCGACGCGGTTGCCCTCGATCGTCACCCGCCCGCCGTCGGGCGAGAACTTCACCGCGTTGCTCAGCAGGTTGAACAGGACCTGTTTGAAACGGACTCGATCGGCGTGCACGATCAACGGCTCGGTGAGCTGGTAGGAGACCTTCTGGCGCTTGGCGGCCGCGAGCGGCTCGATGGTCGAGCAGACCTCCGAGACGACCTCGTCGACCTCCAGCTCCTCCGGATCGAGCTCCAGGCGGCCGGCCTCGATCTTCGACATGTCGAGCACGTCGTTGATCAGCTGGAGGAGGTGGCGCGCGCCCTTGCGCACGAAGCCGAGGTAGTTGATCTGCGTCTCGTTCAGGTCACCCGCGAAACCGTCCGCGAGCAGGTCGGAAAATCCGATGATCGCGGTGAGCGGCGTCCGGAGCTCATGGCTCATGGTCGCGAGGAACTCGCTCTTGTGCCGGTTCGCCCGCTCCACCTCGCGGTTGCGCAGCTCGAGGTCGACTTTCTGGCGCTCGATCCGCTCGAGGTAGATCTGGCGCTCCGATTCGAGGCGACGCCGGTCTGTGACGTCGCGGAAGAATCCCTGGGTGGCCATGAACCGACCGTGCGAGAACACCGACGAGACCAGCCCCTCGAGCTGGATCGGCCGGTGATCGTCGCGGGTGAGGAACACGGTCTCCACCTGCAGGTTCTGCTGCCGGCCCGAGATCAACGTGTCGAAGATCGCCTGGCAATGCGGTTGCTCCTCGGGCGCGACGACGTCGAAGAGCGTGAGGTCGGCGACCTCGGCCTGCGAGTAGCCCAGCGCCTTGAGCCAGCTCGGATTGACGTAGTTGAACTTCCCCTGGGCGTCGACGCTCTGGATCAGGTCGCCCGAGGATTCGAACAGCTCCCGGTAGCGCTTTTCGCTACGCGCGAGCGCCTGCTCGGCCTTGCGGTGCTCGGTGACGTCGAAGGCGTGGCCGAGCACGTACGACGGCGCACCCGGCCGATCGAACCGGATGCACTGATAGGCCCAGACGAAGTCCTCGCCGCGGGCGCTCTGGACGTGCATCGAGCCCTCCGCCGAGCCGCCGCTCCGGATCTTCTCGATGTACCCGTCGAACCGGTCGCGATACGCCGGCGCGAGCGCGTCCATGATGTTCTTGCCGACCATCGATTCGGCCGACAGGCCGATCCGCCGTGCCGCCGCGGGGTTGACCGCGAGCACCTGGCCGTCCAGATCGTGGGTGCAGATCAGCGCCAGGCTGTTCTCGAACAGCGCGCGGTAGCGCTCTTCGCTGTCGCGCAAGGCGGCGCGGGTCTTCTTCTCCTCCGTCGTGTCGCGAACGAAGGCGAGCCACGTCTCGCGGGCGGCAAACTCGGTGGGATAGGCGACCACCTCGACGTCGAACGTGCCGCCGTCGCAGCGGCGGTGGCGCCACTCCCCCGCGAGGGCGGCCGAGCCCTGCTCGCGCAGGCGGTCGGCCCGCTCCACCTCTTCGGCCGCGAGCAGGTCGGTGACCCGCAGGGCGAGGATCTCGGACCGCGTATACCCGTACTGCTCGAGCGCCCGCTCGTTCACGCCCAGCAGGGCGTACGACTTGCGGTCGTAGATCAGCAGCGGGGAGGGGATGCGCTGGAACAGATTGCGGAAGCGTTCCTCGCCGAGCGCCTGCTCCCGCTCCGCGCGCTGGCGATCCGAGACGTCGAGCAGCAGGCCGCGCAGCTCGACGAAATGCCCCTGCGGATCGAGCCGCGGCCAGCAGAACCCCTCGACCAAGACCTCGCGGCCTCCTCTGGAGAGGAGGACGGCCTCGAAGCTGGGCGACCGCTCGCCGAGGCGTGCGGCGGCGAAGATCTGCTGCCAGAACGGAACCTGGTCCGGCCGCAGGACGTCGGAGAAACGGAACCCGAGGTTCTCTTCGCGCGAATAGCCCAGGGTTTCGAGCCAACGCGGATTGACCGCGACGAAACGCTCGTGCGCGTCGAGGACGAAGACCAGATCGTGGGACTGGGCGAACAGCTCGCGGCTTTCGAGCATCGTCTCGCCCAGGTCGTCCATCGGCGGACGGGTCGTCCGGGGATGGGAATCGGCCGCCGCCTGCCGCTCGGGCTCTTGCGCGTCCACCGACCGTCGGCGCCCCAAGAGCCACGCGGCGCCCCCGATGAGGCCCACGAGCCCGACGAGGCTCGCGACCTCGATGGCCTCGAGCGCCCGCTCCGCCGCCAGCAGCTCGGGGGGACCGCCGCGGGCCGCCGTGCCGTCGACGTCACGGAGGGTGAACTGGGTCGCCCGGCGCCAAGCGCCGAGCCGATCCGCCCCGGCGATCGCCAAACCCAAAACCAAGGCGAGGACGACCGCGCCGGAGAGCGCGACCCCCGCGGCGAGGCCCGGGCGCCGAGGGCGGGCGCGCTCGCTCAAGAACGGGGCTCCTCGGCCACCGCGACCCCTTCGGACGGTGCAGGTTCGGCGGGTGGCGGAGCGACGATGGCGGGAGCTGCCGCGGCCGCGATGGCGGCGGTCGAGGCGAACGTTCCGGCCACCGCGACGCTCCCTTCGGCGATCAACGTCGCCACGGTGAGCGCCACCCGTTGGGGCGCGAGCGCGAGGTCGGCCGCGAGCTCGGCGAACGTCGAGCCGGGGCGCCGGCGCAAACCGGCCGCCACCTCGTCGATCGGCAGCGGCCGCGAGGCGTCGACCGGTCGCGGCGTCCGGCGGAGCCAGAGCAGACCCTCTTTGGGCGGCAGGTGCTTCTCGACCCGCTGGAGCTCGTCGGAGGTCCACGCGGCGTCGAGGAGCGCGCCGTTCAAATCGATCTCCGCCACGCACTCCGAGCGCTCCCGGTCGGTATCGCCCGCGATGAAGCGGAAGCGCCCTTTCGGCGTCGACATCAAGTCGATCAGCGCCTCCCGGCCCGAGAGGTCTCCTTTGGAGGCGGCGCAAATCTCGCCACGGTGGAGCACGATCCGACCGATCGCGCCGCCGGCCGCGATCAGAACGCCGCTCAGCCGGCCGTGCATGAGCGTCTGGAGGACGTCGGGCAGGGGGACGTCCTCGATCCGACCTTCCAAACTGTGTTCCGCGCTCGCGCCGCGCGAGACCAGGCGCTCCAGGCGCAGGACCAGCTCGCTCGGATGGAACGGTTTTCCGAGATAGTCGTCCGCCCCTTCTTCGAGCCCCTCGATGCGCGACTGGACGTCGCCGTCGGCGGAAAGGAAGAGGATCGGAACCGGTCGGGTCCGGGCGTCGGCGCGCATCGCGCGCAGCACGTCGATCCCGGACGACCCGGGCATCCGCCGGTCGAGCACGATCGCGGACACGGCGTGCGCCGCGGCGATGTCGACGGCGCGCAGCGGCCCGTCCAGCAGCAGCACCTCGAAACCCGCCTTGGAGAGCGCGGCATCGGCCAGCGCGAGGTCGTCCTGGTTGTCGTCGATCACGAGGACCCGATGCATTCTCGCCGAACCTTATGTCAACTGGCCTCGCAAGAGCGAATGCCCAAGATCGAATACGAGCAGGAGCGAGCCTGCTTGGACGTAGCCGGCGCGGACCCCCAGTTCGACGAGAGCGGGCTCGATCTCGATCGGCTCGGTCGCGGGCAGCGGCAGGCGCTCGAACCGCACGTCCCGGCCCACCGGCAGCGCCAGGATCTGGCGTCCCGCGTCGGCGATCACGAAACGCCGAGGCTCCCGCCGCGGGATCGCGGGCCGAGACCAGCCATCGAGGCCCGCCGCCAGATCCAGCAACGGCAGCGGTTGATCGCGCCAGAGGATCAACCCCGGCAGGCGAGAGGGCGCCCCGGGCACGGCGAGCGTCGGCAGCGCCTCGGTCACCTCCCGAACCTGTCCCGCGGCCAACGCGGCGAAGGTCCGCCGACCGACGGGATCCTCGACCGAAAGATCGGCCAACAGGACGCGCGACGCCGGACGCGCCGAGCCCGCGGCGCACGGCGCGGGGACATCCTCCACGGCGCCGACGCGGGACAGGCCCTCTTCGCCCGCCGAGCCCGCGCCGCGTCCGTCCGACAACAACCGCGCCGGATCGACCAGGAGCGACAGCGCGCCCGCCGATCGGACGACGCCGGAGAACGCCGCCACGCCGGCGCGCCGGAACGGCTCGGGCAAAGCATGGACGGCGACGGCCGAATCCCGTGAGCGCTCGAGCTCATCGACCAGGAGGCCGAACGAGCCGGCGGCGCCGCCCGACGTCGCCGCGCACACCAGGACGACCCCTTCCCGCGGTCCCTCCTCCGGTTGGGGCACCCCCAACAGCTGGCTCAGGCGATAGACCGGCAGGTCCTCGCGCGGACCGAGCAGCCAGCCGATCGCCGAGACCGGCGCGGCGGCCGACGGGTGTGAGGTCGCGGTGGGCTCCGTGGGCACCCTCTGCAGCCGGTCCGTCCGTTCGATCCCCGAGAGGGCCGCGAGGTCGATCGCGAATCGATCCTTGCCGAGGAGGAAATGGGCGATCCGAGCCATCGGTCACCCTCCCTCGGCCCGCCGTGCCGGTGGCGCGGACCCCGAGGCGCCGACTTCGCCCGGCCGCTCCCGGTCGATCGCGCCGAGCAGGCGGCCGATCTCGGACGGCGGCGCCACCGCATCGACCACGCCCGCTTCGATCGCGCGCTGCGGCATGCCGGCGACGACGCAGCTCGCCGCGTCCTGGGCGAACGTGCGGCCCCCCTTGGCGCGCACCGCGCGCAGCCCCTCCACCCCGTCGTCGCCCATGCCGGAGAGCAGGACGCCGATCGAGCGGCCGCCGAGAGCCTGCGCGGCCGACTGGAGCGCGACGTCGACCGACGGCCGATGTCCGCCGACCTCCGGCCCGGTGGAGAGCTCGATCCGGCCGTCGCGGCCGACCAGGCAATGGCGCCCGCCCGGCGCGACGAAGACCGATCCCGCAACCAGGCGGTCGCCCGCCTCCGCCTCCCGCACCGGCAGCGGCGAATGACGGTCGAGCTGGGCCGCGAGGACGCCGGTGAAGCTCGCCGGGATGTGCTGGACGATCAACACCGGCCAGGTGAAATCGCTCGGCAGCTCGGCGAGGAGTTGGCGCAGCGCGAGCGGTCCGCCGGTCGAGGCGCCGATCACCACGACGCCACCCGGTCCCGCGGTCCGGGCGCGCGCGGCGCCCTCCGAGAGCGACACGGCGAAAGGAGGCGGCAGATAGGCGGTCCGCTGCGGCAGCGAGCGGACCACGCGCACGCCCGCCGCGGCGCGGACTTTCGCCACGATCTCGCGCCGGAGCTCCAAGGGGTCGAGCCGCGTGCCCGGCGCGTACTTGAGGACGAAATCGACCGCTCCCGCGTCGAGCGATTGCAGCGTCCGGGTCGCCGCGCGGCCGCTCGCGCCGGTGATCACGACGATCGCCGTCGGCCGCTCGGCCATCGCGCGCCGCACGACCTCGAGGCCGTCGAGCTCGGGCATTTCGAGATCCAGCGCGACCACGTCCGGCCGGAGCTCGCGCAGGCGCTCGAGCGCCTGCGATCCGGAATGGGCCGTGCCCGCGACCTCGAGATCCGGCTCGGCCGCGAGGTAGCCCGCGACCAGCCGGCAGACGAACGGCGAATCGTCGACGACGAGGACCCGCGCCGGCCGGCTCACGTCGGGCGCGCCTCGCGAGCGAGCCGCCGGACCACCGCGAGCAGGGTCGCGTCCTCGTACGGCTTGACCAGGTATTCCGTGGCGCCGAGCTCGAAGGCGCGCTGCCGGTGCTTCTCGCCCGCCCGCGAGGTCAGGATGACGATCGGCAGACCCGCGAACTCCGGCATGCCGCGCAACGTCGCCGTGAGCTCGTAGCCGTCCATCCGCGGCATCTCGATGTCGAGCAGGAGCACGTCGGGATCGTGGTCCCCCTCCTGGAGCAGCTCGAGCGCCTCGAGGCCGTCGCGGGCCGGAACCGCGCGCCACCCCGCGCCGTGGATCAGGTTGCCCAGCACGCGCCGCACCGAGAGCGAATCGTCGACCACCATGACCTCGATCGGGCGCGGCGGCGCGGCGGTCGACGGCCCGGACGTGGCGTCGACCTCGAACCCGGCGCCCGGATCGATGCCCACCAGCTCGGACGGGTTGACGATCAGCACCACCTCGCCGTCGCCCGAGAGGGTGGCGCTCGAGATGCCCGGAACCCGGCCGAGCAGCGGTCCGAGCGGCTTGACGACCACCTCGCGCGCCTGGCCGACCTGATCGACCGCGAGCGCCGCCTTGCGTTCTCCCAACGAGAGGAACAGGACCGGCACCTGGGCGGCGGGCTCCTCCGGAGCGCCACCGAGCCGCAAGCGCTCGCCGAGGTCGAGGAAGGGGTAGACCTTGCCGTCGAGCGAGATGACCGGCTCGCGACCGAACGTCTCGACCGCCGAGCGGTCGACCCGCAGGATCTGGGCGACCGAGGCGAGGGGCACGGCGAACGTCTCGCCCCGCGAACGCACCATGAGCACCTTCGCGACCGCGAGGCTCATCGGCAGGCGGATCGAGAACGTCGTGCCCAGCCCCGGCGCGGAGCGGACCGAGACGTTCCCCTTGGCGCGGTGGACGCCGGCCTTCACGACGTCGAGCCCGACGCCGCGCCCCGAGACCTCGGAGAGCGCGCCCGCGGTCGAAAGACCGGGTAGGAAGGCGAGGTCGATCGCCTGCTCTTCGGAGAGCGTCGCGGCGGCCTCCTCCGTGATCCGTCCCGCGGCGAGCGCCGCGGCGATCAGCCCTTGCGGGTCCATCCCCGCACCGTCGTCGCTCACCCGCACGGTGACCTGCGTTCCCTCGTAGATCGCGTGGACGCGAATGCGTCCCCGAGCGGGCTTGCCGGTCGCGCTGCGCAGCGCCGCGGGCTCGATGCCGTGGGCGACCGCGTTGCGCAGCAGATGAAGCAAGGGGTCCGCCAGCTCTTCGAGCACGGTCTTGTCGATCTCGACCGTCTCGCCCACGATCTCCAGGTCGACCTGCTTGCCCTCCTGCTCCGCGGTCACGCGGACCGTCCGATGGAGCCGCGAGGCGAGCTGCGCGAGCGGCACCATGCGCAGACGCATCAGCCGGTTCTGGACGTCGCTCGAAAGGCGCCCGAGACGCGTCAGGTCGCCGTCGAAATCGACCAGCGACGACGTGATCTCGACGCCTACCGCCGAGAGGTCGCTCGCCGTCTCGGCCAGCTCCCGCGACAGCAGGTGAAACTCGGTGTAGCGGTCGAGCTCGAGCGGATCGAACCCGGAGGGAGCCTCGAAGCCCGAGGCGCCGACACCCACCGGAGCCACGCCGGAGCCGACCGCCGCGACGCCGAGAAGGGCGCGCACCTCGTAGTCGGCCTCGAGCCGCCCGGCGAGACGCCGCAGCCGCTCGTGGCTCGCGATCATCTCGTCGACCCGGCGCTGCAGTTCCGCCACGTGACGCTCGAAGACCGAGCGATGGACCACCAGCTCGCTCGCCAGACGGACGACGTCGTCGAGCCGCTCGAGCGGCACGCGGAGCGTCGGCCCCGCCATGCGATCGGAGGTTCGATCCGCCATTCGATCCGTCATTCGGTCCGTCGTGCGATCGGCGGACCGATCGCTGCTCCCAGCGGTCATCGAATCGCCCGAGGAATCGGCGCGATCCCTAAGATCCCCGAGATCCCCGACGGGCTCCTCCGGAGCCGAGCGCTCGAGGAAGCTCGCGAGGCGCAACGAGGGCCCAGGGTCGAGCGGAGGAGCCAGGCGTAGCGGCGCAGGCGCGGCGGACGGCTCGCCGTCTCCGAGGCGCGCGTCGTAGCGGCCGGCGAGCTCGGCGATCTCGGCGATCTCCGCCAGGTCGGCCGGCGTGCCGCCCGCCGCCAGATCTTCGAGCGCGTCCGTGGTGCGGAACAGGAGCTGGAGGTCGGATTCCGAAGGCTCCTCGCCGCCGTCCGCGAGGGAATCGAGGAGGTCCTCCATGCGGTGGGCGATGCGCGCCAGGTCGCCGAAGCCGACCAGGCTCGCCGCACCTTTCAAGGTATGGACGCTGCGCCGCACGGACAGGAGCGCCGAGCGATCCGCGGCGTCGGCCGACAGGGCGCGCAGCGCCCCGGCGATCGCTTGGAGGTGGACCTCGGCTTCTTCGAGGAAGGTCTCGAGGAGGTCCGCGGCGATCGCCGGTCGTTTCGATTCGCGAATCGACTCACGGACGGGCTCCCGGGCCGACGGAAGGGCGTCGAAGTCGAGCATCGAAAGATCGGGAAGGGTCTCCTCCTCGAACGGGCTCGGTCCGCCGGCTTGCGGCTCCTCGACCGCCGGAGACGCCGACGAGAGACCTTCGACCGGCGGCGCCCCCTTCCCGGCCTCGAGCAGCGATTCGAGCTCGGCCGCGTCGCCTTCCGGCGGCAGGCCGCGCAGCCGGCGGCACTCGGCCACCGTCGCGGCGAGCCTCTCGCGCGAGGCGAGCTCGCCGTCGCCCGCACCGCCGGCGCTGTCGATGCCGTCGATCGTGGCGTCGATCCGGTCGAGCAGCGCGCCGAGCAAGCGGGTGAGCGGATCGTCCAGGATCCGCTCGCCGAGCTGCAGCTCGTCGAGCAGCTGCTCGGCGTAGAAGGCGATGTGCGACAGGCCGGCGAGGCCGATCATCGAGCTCGCCCCTTTGATGCTGTGCATCAGGCGATACGCCTCGGCGAACGCCTTGGGGTCTCGGTCGCCGTCGCGCGCCCCGGCGAGCGCGCTCGCGATCCGCGGCAGGTAGCCGCGCACCTCGGCGAGGAAGCCGGCGAGGATTTCCGGATCGATCGGACGCGCCATCAGCTCTCCTCCGCGGCTCGTACGGCCTCGGACGACGAGACCCGCCGGTAAACCGCGGCCGACGAGGAGCGCGGACCTTCGAGCTCCGGCAGGCGGAGACCGACGATCTCGCCCGGGGCGAGAATCAGATAGCCGCCCGGCGCGAGACGCCGCGCCAGGCGGCGAACCACGTCGAGGCGCACCTCGGGTTGGAAATAAAGCAGGACGTTCTGGCAATAGATCACGTCGACCGGCTCGGCCGGCACGCCCTCTCCCCCGGACGCGACCAAGCTCGCGCACCAAAACGAGGTCACCGCGCGCACTTCGGGGCGGACCGCGAAAGGACGCCGGCGATCGCCCCCTTCCGCCTCTTTCGTCTCGATCAGGAATCGGCGCGCGAAGCCGGGCGGCAACGACGCGACCGAACGCTCGGCGTAGCGGCCGGCGCGGGCGCGCTCGATCGCGGCTTCCGAAAGATCGGTGCCGAGGACACGCACCGCCCCGGACGAAGGAGCCTTCCCTCCCGGCGCCAGAACCGGTGCCCCCGCCAGGCCCGCCATCGCGAGGGAGTACGCCTCGTCGCCGGTCGAGCAGCCGGCGCTCCAGAGGACGATCGGCCGCAAATCCCCTCGCTGCGCCCGCTCCCGCCGCAGCGTCGGCAGCGCCACCTCGGTGAGGTATTCGAAGGAGGGCGCGTGGCGCCAGAAGCGGGTTTCGTGATTGACCAGCCGCTCGATCAGGCGCTGCCACTCGCGACCGTCGGCGGCGAGGTAGCGCCGGTATTCGGCGTACGAGCTGACGCCCACCTCGCGCGCCCGGCCCCACAGGCCGCGCGAGAGGCTCTTTTCCCGCCCCTCGCCGAAGTCGAGCCCGCAGCGCCCGGCGATCGCCGAGCGCCACAGCGCGGCCTCGTGGAGCAAAAGCTCCGGCCGATCGATGTCCATCGACCCACGCATCATCGAACCCCTGCTCCGCTAGCCCTCAGCCCCGGGCCGGCAGGCGGAACGCCGCCACCGACTCGCGCAGGTTGTCGGCGAGCTCGGCCAGGTTCTTGATCGACACCGCCACCTGCTTGGTGCCCGCGGCGGTCTGCTGCGTGTTCTCCGAGATGTCGCCCATCGCTTTGGCCACGGAATCCGAGCCGCGTGCCTGCTGCTTGGCCGCCATCGAGATCGACTGGATCAGCTCGGCGAGGCGGCCCGAGACCGACTGGATCTCGCCGAGCGCCTGGCCCGCGGCGTTCGCGAGGCCGGAGCCCGAGACCACTTCGCGCGTCGTGTCCTCCATCGCGCGCACCGCTTCGTGGGTCTCGCTCTGGACCGTGCGGATCAGCGAGCCGATCCGCTTGGTGGCATCGGCGGAGCGGACCGCGAGGCGCTCGACCTCTTCGGCGACGACCGCGAATCCGCGCCCCGCCTCGCCGGCCATCGCGGCCTGGATCGAGGCGTTGAGCGCCAGGATGCTGGTTCGGTCGGCGATGTCGCCGATCAGCTGGACGATCTCGCCGATCTCCTGGGAGCTTTCGCCCAGTCGCTTGATGCGCTTGGCGGACTCCTGTACCTGCACGCGGATGCCGTTCATCCCGTCGACCGTCCGGGACACCGCGTCGGCGCCCTGCCGGGCGGCCGAAAGGGCGAGGTCGGCGACGCCCGCCGCCGAGGTCGCGTTCTCCGATACCTGTTGAATCGAGAGCGCGATCTCGTCGACCGCCGCGGAGGTGTCGACGATCTGGCCGGACTGCGACTCCGAGCCGTCGGCCAGATGCTCCGTCGTGGTCTGGATCTCGCTCGCCGCCGAGCTGACCTGGAGAGTCGTCTCTTGGACGTTGCCGATGATCTCGCGCAGCTGGCCGGTGACCGTGTTGAACGCGTCTGCGATCGCGCCGGTGAGGTCCGCAGTGACCTCCGCTTCGCGCGAGAGGTCGCCCTCGGCCAGGCCGCTGATCTCGTCGAGCAGCTTCATGATGCTGCTTTGGATCCGGTCGCGCTCGTCGCGCGACTGCATCAGGGCGATCGTGTTGTCCAAGACGGCGTTGATCGAAGCCGCCGTCACGCCCAGCTCGTCGTTCGAGTAGGCCTGGGCGCGGGCGCCGAAATCGCCGATGCCGATGTGCTGGAACATGCTCGAGATGGCGTTGACCTGGCGCGTGATCAAACCCGTCACGTAGGCGACCAGGAAGATCGCGAGGAGCGCGGAGGCGAGGCTGCCGGCGATCAAGAGATTGCGAGCGCGAGTGAGGGTCGCAACGCGGTCACCGAGCTCGATCTGGAGCCGGTCGACCATGGCGTTGGACAGAGCGGCCTGGGAGTCGACGGCGGCGTTTCCGGCCGCAAACAGCTCGTTGGTCGAAACGGTGGGCGCGGCGACCCGAAGGATCCGGTTCTGCACCATTTGGGCGAAGGCCCGGGTCTTTTCCTCCGCGTCTTTGGCGAGGCCGTTGGCCTTTTCGGCGAAGTCCGGGTTGTCCTCGACGACCAACCGGACGGCGCGCTCGACCGGCGCGCTCGACGAGTTCAGCTGGGCGATCAACAAGCTGAGCTCCGCCGCCTCGTCGGTCGTTACCCGGCCGCGCGCCACCACGCCACCGGCTCGACCGCGCAGCTGGCCCCGGTTCTCGATCGCTCGAGGCCCCCAGAGCAGGACGATCTCACCCAGGTAGTACGTGTCACGAACCGGATCGAGCCGGATGTTCGAGCTGTCGCCGACGTCTTCGATCAGCGTCGAGACCTTAGCGATGAGTTGGGTGTGGGCGGCAAAGTTTTGATCCGAGGTCATCCGCTCGCCGCCGGATTTGAGGGCCTCCCACCCTTGGCGAATCGTGGCGAGCGCCTCGGTGGCTCCGAGCGTCTTACCCGCCACGCGGTCGACCGCCGCCAGGGCCTCGAAATCCCGGTCGATCTCCACCCGGACCGCGGTGATCTCCTCCCGCTGGCCCGCATCGCCAGAGAGCAGCGTGTTCGTTCGGCCGCGGTGTTCGGGAAGCTTGGCGAACAGGAGGGTGAGCGGCTTGAGGAACTCGCCGCCGACGTTTTCTTTCCGCGCGAACTCGATGTCCTGGTTGCGGGTGGAGACCGCGAGGTAGAGCAGCACCGGGATCATCAGACCCATCGTCACCGCGATCGCCGTCAACTTCTGCCAAATCTTCCAATTCTTCAGCATGACCGTCCTTCCCTAGGTCTACCCGGCTGGTCTACGCAAGCTCCATCGGCGTCCGGCGTGCTGCGGTACGCCTCAACCCAGCAGGAAACGAAACGTTCGAGTTCATGTCTCAAAATCTCGCTCGCGAGGAGCCTCGCGGCGCGCCTTCCGAGCGCAGCCGCGCCAGCTCCGGATGCGCGAGCAGGGCGTCGAGGTCGAGCGCCGCGATCATCCGGCCGTCGCGCACGGTCACCCCTTCGACCAGCGCCGCGAGCGCGTCGTCGAGCGGCCCTTCGGGCGGCGCGAGATCGGAGGGCGAAAGCTCGGCGACGCCGAGCACGGCGTCGACCCAGAGCCCCGCGGCGACCTCGCCGTCGGCGCCCGGCGCGGAGCGCACCACCAGGAGTCGCCCCGGCCGGCTCTCGCGATCGAACGGCGACAGCCCCACCAGCGCCCGCAGGTCGACCACGGCGAGGACGTCGCCGCGCAGGTTGACGACTCCCGCGAGCCAGCGGGGGACGTTCGGCACCGGCGTGATCTTCGGCACCTCGCCCACCTCGAAGACCCGGTCGATGGGGAGCGCCGAACGCGTTCCGCCGAGGTCGAAGAGCACCGACCGCCCGGCGCTCGCGCCGCGCCGCGCCGGGGCGCGCGGCGCCGCGGCCGGTCCCCGCTCCACCGCCGAGCCCGCTCGGTCGCGCTCGAGATCGGCCTCCAGGCGGCCGATCCACTCCTCGAGCGGCACGGCGCGGGCAGGCTCCGCCCCGGAGCCGCGCGGCTCGGCCGCTTCGGGCTCGTTCGTTCGATCGCCGTTGCCGGGCTCGCCGTCCAAATCCTTTTCCCTTCGCCGCCGCGGTCCGTCGCGCGATCAGATCTGCCGAGACACGAGGGCCAGCAGGTCGTCGTTCGAATACGGCTTGGTCAGATATTCGTCGGCCCCTTGCTTCATGCCCCAGAACCGATCGGACTCCTGGTTCTTGCTGGTCACGAGCACGACCTTGATCGCCTTGGTTTCGGCTTTCGACTTGATCTCACGGCAGATCTGAAATCCGTTCTTCCCGGGCAGGACGACGTCGAGCAGGACCAGGTCGGGCCGGTCGTCCTGGATCTTCTTCAGCGCCTCCTCGCCGTCCGCCGCGGTGGCGATCCGATAACCGCGCCCCTGAAGCGCGGACGTGGCCAGGGTCATTTCGGTCGGGCTGTCCTCGACCACCAGAATCTTTCCGCTCGGCATCGGTCTTTTCCTTTCGGACGTGTTTCTCGAAACGTGTTTCAATTTTTGCAGCGATTGCGATGTAACCGGTTTCTTGCGACGGCGCGTCAAGCCGTCCGCGCGGCTCCCGCGGCGCCCGGCTCGCGTCCCGCGGCGACGAAGCGCTCGACGAGCTCGAGCAGCGCCTGCGGCTCGAAGGGCTTCTGGACGTGGTCCGAAGATCCGGCGAGCCGGCCGCGCATGCGATCGAACAGCCCTCCGCGCCCGGACAGGAAGACCACCGGCACCGACTTGAGGACGGGATCGGACTTGATGATCTTGCAGACCTGATAGCCGTCCATGCCCGGCAGGTTGATGTCGAGCAGGACCAGATCCGGCTTGGCTTCGCGCAGGCGGGCGAGCGCCTCGAGGCCCGCCGCGGCCGCCTCGACCTCGAAGCCGTGCGGCTCCAGGCTGCTCGCCACCAGCTTGAGCACCGTCGGGCTGTCGTCGACCGCCAGCACGCGGCCGCGGCGAACGGGCTTGGACGTCGGCTTGCCCCGGCGCCAGAGCTTGAGGACGTCGAGCTGGGTCGCGATCAGGCCGTCCCCCGGGCGCAACCGGCTCGCGCCTTCCAGCGCGTGGATCCCCTCGTCGAGCCGGCCGAGGTTCAGGTACCCGAGGCCGAGGACGAACTGCACGTCGAAATTCTCCGCGCCCCCCGGCAGGCCGGCGAGGCGGCGGAGCCCCGCGGCCACCAGGTCGCGATCGACCTCGGCATTGCGCACCAACGCGCGCAGGTCGCCGAGCGAGAAATGCGCCCGACACCAGGAGCAGCGCTCGCCGGTGAAGCCGACGCCGCGACACAACGGGCAGCGTTTCGGCGCGAACGATCCGCTCGGGGCGGCCGACCCGCTCGGCTCGGCGTTCGGCGTCTCGGCGCCCGGAGCGGCCGGCTTCGTGGGATCGCGCAGCTCCGGCAGATCGAGCAGGGCGAGGGCGTGGCGGTGGCGCGGATTGATCTCGAGCACCTTCTTGAGGCACCGGCGGCGCTCTTCCCGGGTTTCGGCGACCGCCGCGAGCCAGAGCCAGGAATCCTCTTTCCCCTCGTCGAGCGCGAGAGAGCCTTCGAGCAGCTCGCGGGCGCGCCGTCGCGAGCCCGCCCGGGCCAGGGCGACCCCCTCGGCGCGCAGGACGTCGGCGAGCTCGGCGCGGGCGACCTCGTGGCCGGGATGGATCGCCAGGACCCGGCGCAGGTAGCTCGTCTTGTCGGCGGGCGAGGTCGACAGGTGCGCGAGCCAGAGCCAGATCAGCTCGTTGTCCGGCTCGCTCTCGCTCGCCCGGAGCAGAAGGCTCCGCGCGCCGCCCGAGTCGCCTCGCTTCGCGGCCTGAACCGCCTCCTCGAGAAATCCCACGCTCTCTTTGACCACTCGGTTCCGTTCTCTCGGACCTCTCGCGGCGACGCGATCAATCCTTCTTCAGATACTGATCGAGCCCCTCGGCGCGCCAGACCTTCATCGTGAAATCGTCCTTCGGATCGATCCGCAGGCCGATCGCGTTGACCGGAAAGGCGTACCGCTTCTGAACCTCGATCCAGTTCTTTTTCACCGATGGGTCCATGCCTGGAGATCCCCCGCGATCACAACCACGAACGGCAGCGCATTGAAGGTGCTACCCATCGACAGAGCACGTTCTATGCCCGGCAAAATGCCCCGGTTCCGGCCGCGACGAGGGCCGAATCCGGGCCGGACGGGGGCAAAAAATCCGTGCCCACCCCAGAACGTTTGTAAGAGTTGCCCTCAGGCGGACGGAAAGAGGCGGCAGAGGACTTCGCCGATACCGGGCCAACCGCGCTGCTCGGCGAGCCGGCGGATCCCGACCGTAACCTCGAGACCCTTCTCCCGCTCCGCGGCGACGACGAAGCGCTTCACGATCTCGCCGAGATAGCGGCGAAGGATCTCGCCCGCCGACGTCTCCGACCGCTCTTCGAGCTGCCCGAGGCGAGGGAAGAGGCCGCCGAAGACCGCCGTGCCGTCCTCGATCACGACATCGGCGAGGGAGGCTCGGCCGCCGATCGGAGTGCCGGCGAACCGGCCCTCGAAATCGAGGCATTTCTTGGCGGCCCCCAGCAGGGAGCTCGCGATCGCCCGGGTGGCGCCCCCCGCGATCGCCTCGGCGACTTCCGCCTCGAGCGAGGGGAGGCGGGCGACCAACTGCCAAAGACGCCAGGCACCGGGCGCGGCACGGGCGAGGACGATCGCGCGACGGGAGGAGAGGAGAGATCCGAGCGCGGCGTGGTGCCGGGCCCATTCGATCAGCGCGGCGCGCCCCTCGTCGAAATCGAAATACAGGTCCTCGAGATCCGAACGGAGGCGCCAGGCCGGCTCCTCGTAGCCCCAGGAGCCGTCGCCCAGGCGGATCGGCACGATCGAGCGCTCGGTCCAATCGTGCAGGATCATCCGCCCGGTCATCGGCGGCCAGATCAGGCCGCTCGGCACGGAGGCGTCGGGAGGCCATGGCGCGTTGCGCGGAAACGACCCCTCGGACGCCGGACGCGGCGTCTTCCGCCGCTCCCAGGTCTCCGGCGTCCTCTCCGCGATCCCCGGGGCGTCGGAAGCGCCCGCCGAGGCATCGGCCGCCCGCAGGGCGGCGAGCAGCTGGACCGCGTCGTCCACGTCCGGGCGCCCGACCTCGAGCTGGCGCTCCCCTTTGAGCTCGCGCACCCGGTCGAGCGCCAGACGCACGGCGAGGACGAACGTCTCGCGCACCCCGTATCCGGTCAACGCCGACGATTCGGTCACCGCGAGGGTCTTGGAAAGGGCTGCGCAATCGGCGCGCACGGTCTCGATCGGCACGGCGTCGGCGCGGTCGCGCTGGTTCGCCTGGACGACCAAGCCGACCGGCGGGCTCCGCCGTCCCAGGTGGCCGATCGCTTCGCCCAACGCCTCCAAGCTCGGCCCGTAGCCGTCGGCCGAGGTGTCGGCGACGAAGACGACCGCGTCGGCGTCCTCGATCAGCTTCTCTCTACGACGGGCCAACGCGGCCTGGCCGGGAACGGTGACGATCTGGCAGCGGATCGGGAATCCGTCGAACCGCCCCCCCGTGTAATCGAGCCAGTCGAAATAGAGCGTACGCCCGGCTTCTTCGACCGGGGTTTCGACGTCGCGGACGAGGCTCGCGCCGAGGGCCCTGACCGTCGTGGTCTTGCCCGACAAGGCCGTGCCGTCGTACACGATGCGGACGACCAGACACTCTCGCTCGGAATCCAGTCGCGCCATGGGAGGAAGGGAAAAGCGGCGCCCGGCACCCTCGGCCAGGCGCCCGTTCAGGTCAGGCGAGAGCCGTGGCGTGCTTCGCCACCACGGTGCGAACGATGGCGAGGTTGCTCTTCGCTTTGTCGACGGCGATGTAGACGAATGCGGAGGGCGAGATCAAGCGGATCAGGTGGATCTGGTCGGACAGCGTGAGCAGCATGTCCTCGAGCGCCGATCGAAGTCCCAACGCCTGGATGGTCTTGAGCTTCATCTTGACCATCTCGCTGTTGTACGCGCTCGCCGTCGAGAGATCGAAATCCTGCCGATTGGAGCGGACGGCCAGCGTCATACCCGACTCGAGATCGACGACCGAAGCCGCGATCAGGCCCGAGATCTCGGCATCGATCTTGTTGAAGAACTCCGCGTAGTCTTTTTCAGTCGCCATGTCGATGCTGCCTCCCTAGTAAGTCGTCCGGAATGCGTCCGGACACTCGGATCAAACGACGAGATCACGCTCCGCGTCGGCCAGGCGCAAGCGAGCCAAGGCGAGGTTCGAACGCCCCTTGTCGAGCACGAGGTAGATGAACAGGCCCTCGCGGGTGGCCAGCGGGCGGATCAGGTGGTATTGCCGGCCCAGCGTGATCAGGATGTCCTCGATGTTGTCCTTGAGGCCGAGCGAGGCGATCGTCTTGCGCTTGGCGCGGACGACCTCCGTATTGCCGGCGGCCGCGGTTTCCATGTTGAGAGTGCCTCCCCCTTCGGCACCCATCATCATGCCGCTGTTGCTGTCGGTGAGGCAGGCGCCGATGAAACCCTCGATTTCGGCAAGGCTCTGCAGACTCTCTTTGATGTTTGCCATGTGTACCAGTCCTCCTGTAAATGCGCCCGTCCTCGGTCCTTGCTGGATGTCGTTCGAGCTCCACCAGAGGCGTTTCGACCGCCTACCCTACCCCAAGGGGTAGGCTGGGGGATCCTACCGAACTTCCCCGCGCGCACAGAAACTCAGGCGTGCCCTTGGATAGGCGAAATCCGTTAGCACGATTCGTGCCCACTCGACGACGGACGGGGGTCGTTCCCGGCCCCCTTTGTCTCACCTCGCGAAGCCCCGCTCGGTGTCCGCCAGCTTGTGACGCGCGAGGGCGAGGTTGGCGCGCGTCTTGTCGAGCACGAGATAGAGGAAGAGCTCCTCGTTCGTCGCGATCGGCCGGATCAGGTGGTACTGCCGGCCCAGGGTGATCAAGATGTCCTCGATCGAATCCTTGAGGTGAAGCGTCGAGATCGTCTGCCGCTTGGCCCGGATGACCTTGGAATTTCCGACGGCCGCCGCCTCCAGGCTCAAGCTTCCCCCTCCTTGTGAGCCCACCAGGGTACCGCTGTGGCTGTCGACCAAGCAGGCGCCGACGAAGCCGTCCAGCTCGGCCAGCCGCTGGAGTCCTTCTTCGATGTTTGCCATGCCGTTTCCCGTTTCGAGGGTATCGAAGGCCGCCGCGTCGCCCGCCGGCTCGAGCGCTCCGGTCCGGCCGAACCGGAGCGAAAGATCGTCGGGCTCCTCGGGATCCTCCCCCAAATCGTAACTTTCGCGTCCTCCTTCGTCCATCCGCCGCGCCCCCTCGAGCAGGAGATGCTGCCAGCTGGTCCCGATCGTCGCTCGGGGTGCCCGGGCGGAGTCCCGGCTGAGCGCCACCTCACCGGCGCTCCAGGTCATCAGGAGATAGAACGCCTCGTCCCCTTCGAGATCTCCCGCCTGCGCGTGGACGATCCGCCCCCGCTCGAACCAGATCTCTCCGCGGCAATCTCCCTCACGGACCTCCAGCCGGCCGCTCGTGAGGCTCAGGGCGTACATCTGCACCAGATCGGCGATCTCCGCCTGCCCGTCGTCGACGAGGAGGAGCGGGCCTTTCATGGCGACGCGCTCTCCGCCGCTCCGGGAGCTTTCGTCCTTCCCGGCCCGGCGGCGGGCAGCACGAGAGAGAACGTCGTGGTTCCGGGGCGGCCCGCGGCCTCGATGAACCCCCGGTTCTCGACCGCGAGCGCCTGAGCCACGGCCAGGCCGAGCCCGACGTGCCCGGGCTTGGTGGTGAAGAACGGATCGAACAGGCGGGCCGGATCGAGCCCGTCCCACCCCGGTCCCGCGTCGCGCACGGCCAGGCGCACGTACGGCGGTCCGCTCGCGCCCCGCTCGACCGAGATGGCGACCTCGAACCGGGCTCCGTCGCCGCCCGCCGCCTCGACCGCGTTTTCGAACAGGGCCGAGAGCGCCTCGACCGCCTGCTCGCGATCGACGAAAAGCGGCGGCGGCGGCTCGTCGATCGCCAGGCCGGGAGCCGGAAGGCCGGGAAACCGCGCCGCGAGCGCCGCGCTCGCGGCGCCGACCACGATGAGCGGATCGACCTCGATCCGCCGCGCGCCGCTCGGCGAAAGCCGCATGCACGAGCTGATCAACCCGTCGATGCGCCCGACCATGGCGAGGATGCGCTCGGCGTCCTCGCAGTGCACCGAATCGCGAGGCAGCTCGAACGAGAGCAGCTCGGCGAAGCCGAGGATCGCCGCGAGCGGGTTCCTCAGCACGTGGGCGAGGCCGCTGGTGATCCGCAGCGAGCTACCCAGGAGCTCGAACCGCCGGACGTCGAGCTCGACCTCACGCAGGCGCCCGAGGTCGCCCACGATCAGCGCATAGGCGAACGGCGGGGCGCCGGTCTCGAAGGCGACCAGGGTGAGCCCCAGCTCCCGCTCCGAGCCGCTGGCCTGACGCACTCGGAAGGAGGTCCGGCGCTCGGTACCGGGCGCAAGACGCTTCAGGCTTTCGACCAGCCCGTGATGCCGGCCGACCAGGTCGTCGACGCAAGTCCCCACCAGCGAGCCCGGCGCGTGACCGAGCGCTTCGCTCGCCTCTCGGCTGATCCGCGTCACCGTCCCGGCCTCGTCGACCAGGACGATCCCGAGCGGAAACCGGGAGAACAGCTCGCCGGGGATCTCCTCGACCGTCAACGCCCGCCGCTCCTTCGTTCGCCGCCCCTTCGTCCGCCGCCCCTTCGTTCGCCGCCCCTTCGTTCGCCGCCCCTTCGTTCGCCGATAGTTCGCGCTCGAGCCGATCCGCGCGCGAGGTGAGAGCCGCGCCGAGCGCGATCCCTTCCCCGGCAGCTTTCGCCGCTCATTCGGGTTCTCCCAACGCCTCGAAGACGAGCCGCGCGATTTCGCCGAGCGATTGCGGCTTGCGCAGGACCGCCACGGCTCCCCGGCGTAGCGCCTCCTTCTCGACCTCGGGGGTGAAATAGGCCGTGAGCAGGATCACCTTCGTCTCCGGCCGATGCCCATGGACGAAGGCGAGCAGCTCGAGCCCTTCGGCGTGATGCGAGCCGCCGAGCCGCAGGTCGGCGATTACCACGGGATATGGATGCTCGCGGAGCAGCGTCTGCGCCTCCTCGAGCTCGCGCGCCCAGTCGACCTCGAGCTCGTGATGCGCGAGGAAGCGCCTCATCGGAAACGCCACCGAGGTCTCGTCCTCCATCAACAGCACCCGCGCTCGCATGACGCACCCGAGTGGAGCAAGGGCCGCACCAACGCCTTGCCGCCCTCGAACGCCCACGATCGACGGGACTTGGGGCTCGCGAGAACGCGCGGTCCGGCGCCGGTTTCTCGCTCCTGCGACGGGGCCGTCGCAGGCGTGAGATGATCAGGTCCGGATCCGATAGCGCGACAGGTAGCGGTAGAGCGTCGCGCGCGATACGCCGAGGGTTTTCGACGCGGCGAGGACGTCGCCGCCGACGTGCCCCACGACGTGCTCGATGTGGTCGCGCATCGCTTCGTCGAGGGTCCGTTCGGGCGACGGCCCCGCGCCGCTCGGCGGGCTCGGCCGGCTCGCCGGAGCGCCGATCGCGAGCTGGTCGGCCGTCACCTTCGGACCGGTCGCGAACAGGGCGGCGCGCTCGATCACGTTGCGCAGCTCGCGAATGTTGCCGGGCCAAAGATGGGCGCGGATCGCCGCCTCCGCCTCGGGCTCGAGCGCGAGCGCCGGCCGGCCCAGCTCGCTCGCGCTCGCGAGCAGCAGGCGCCGCGCGAGGGCGACCACGTCGCTTCCCCGTTCGCGCAGCGGCGGCACCACCAGCTCGATCGTGCCGATCCGATAGAAGAGATCGGGCCGGAAACGCTGCTCCCCGACCGCGCCCTCGAGATCGCGATGGGTCGCCGCGATCAGCCGCACGTCCGAGCGTCGCTCGCGCACCTCGCCGAGCCGGCGGAACTGCTTGTCCTCGAGCAGCTTGAGCAGCTTGGGCTGGACCTCGAGCGCGAGATCGCCGATCTCGTCGAGGAACAGCGTCCCCCGGTGCGCCACCTCGAACAGCCCGGGCTTCGCGTCGACCGCGCCGGTGAACGCGCCGCGCGCGTGGCCGAACAGCTCGGATTCGAACAGCTCCCGGGAGAGACCCGCGCAGTTGAGGTCGATGAAGGCCTCCCGGCCACGCGGCCCTTCCGCGTGGAGCCAGCG
Source organism: Thermoanaerobaculia bacterium (assembly GCA_044226625.1). Lineage (GTDB taxonomy): Bacteria > Acidobacteriota > Thermoanaerobaculia > Multivoradales > UBA5704 > DASYKS01. The sequence continues at coordinate 6,963 of JBGAGQ010000073.1, read as the reverse complement.
GGCGAGGACCCCTTTGCCGGTTCCCGTCTCGCCGCGGATCAACACCGGGTGGTCGGCCTCGGCCACCCGGGCCGCCTGGATCGCGAGCGCCCGCATCGCCGGGCTCTCCCCCTCGAACGGATCGAGCGGCGCCTCGCGCGCGCTGCGCCGGACCGCGCGGTGGATGCGCCGGTCCAGGGCGCCGCTCACCAGCCGTTCGACGACCTGGAACAGCGCCTGGAGCTCCACCGGCTTGGTGAGGAAATGGTCCGCGCCCAGCTGAATCGCGCGGACCGCCCGTTCGATCGTCGCGTAGGCGGTGAGGACGATGGTCGGAATCGGAACGTCGCGGCCGCAGAGCTCCGGCAGCAGGTCGAGGCCGTCGCCGTCCGGCAGCGCAAGGTCGATCACCGCCACCTCGGGCGTGAGCGCCTCGACGGCGTCGCGCGCCTCCCGGCAGTTGGACGCCTCGACCACCGTGATCCCCCGCTCGCGGAAATGGCGGGCGATCGGAAAACGGATCGACGGATCGTCCTCGAGCAGCAGCAGCTTGGCCCCGAGCGGGGTGCCCGGGTCGGCCGGCGTCATTCCGTCGGCCGCGCCGGGCCGCCCGTCGACGAGGCGCCCCGCAACGGGAAAGTCAGTCGGACCCGCGCCCCGCCTCCTTCCCGATTCCCGAGGTCGACCGAGCCGCCGTGGCTGTCCATGATGCGCCGCACCACGGCGAGACCGAGCCCCGTCCCCCCTTTCCTCCGGGTGAAGAACGGCTCGAAGCCGCGCTCGATCTCCTCGGGAGAAAACCCGGGACCGTCGTCCTCGACCGATCCGAGCAGCCCCGTCGCCGGCTCGTGCGCGATCGTGACCCGCACCTTGCCGCCGGGGGGCGACAGAGCCACCGCGTTCTGGACCAGGTTCAGGAACACCTGCTCGATCTGCTGCGGATCCATCCACGCCTTCGGCAGCCCGGGCGAGACGTCGACCCGGACCTCGATGCCCGCGCGCCGGGCGGATTCGACGTAGCCGGCGAGCGCCAACTGGATCACCTCCGGCAGCGCGCACTCCCGAAGCTGCACCGACGGCGGCCGGGCGTAATCGAGCAGGTCCTGCATCAAGACCTGGAGCCGGGTCGCCGAGCTCTGGATCCAGCCGAAGTACTCGTCGAAGACCGACGCCTTGTCCCTCTCCTCCTGGAGCGCCTGGAGGTTCGCGGTGATCGAGAACAGCGGGTTCCTCACCTCGTGCGCGACCCCCGCGACGAACGCGCCCATCTCGTCGTCGCGCCGGCGCCGCTCGAGCTGCGCCCGCATCTCGATCATGTCCGTCCCGTCGCGGGCCAGGAACACCGTGCCGCCGATCTCCGGATGATGGCTCGCGCTGATCACCCAATACCGCCCCTGGTCGCTCGCCCAGAGGTGCTCCGAAGGCGCCGACGCGGCGAGCGGCGTTGGACCGGTTCCGATCCCGGGCTCGATCAGCTCGCACATCCGCCGCCAAGGATCGACGCGCGCCCAGGTCGAGAGCGGCTTGCCCACCAGATCCTGCGAGCGTTCGCCGAGCAGCTCCGCGGCGAAGCGGTTGGCGCGCAACAGGCGCCCGTTCTGGTCGACCACCGCGATCACCGCGTCGATCGCGTCGAAGGTCACCGCCCAATGCCGGCCCGCTTCGACCAGACGCTCCTCGAGCGAGCGTTCCATCGCCTCTTCCTGGCGCAGCCGATCGGTGACGCTCGCGATTTCGTCGCGCGCCGCGTTGAGACCTCGGGTCGCGGAGGTGAACCAACGCACCGCGACGAGCGTCGCGGCCACGCCGATCGCGATGGTGACCAGCGCGCCGATCAGGAACCGGCCGACCAGCCGCAGATCCTCCGAACGCCGGCCCGATTCGAGCGACACGTTGAGCTCGCTCACCGCCAGCGCGAGCAGCAGCATCGCGACCAGCGCCGAGGCGGCGACCAGGCCCAAGAGCAGCTTGGAGCCCATCTCCATCCGCCCCGGGCCCTTTCCGTCGAAGAAGCTTGCGACCGGAGGTTGGGCCAACGGAATCACGAAAGAATCATATCGCACCTGCTTTATTTACCACGGCACCAAAACGGCGCCCCGCCCGCCGGGAGGGTCCGGCTCGACCCGTTCCGCGGACCCCGCGGACCGGCGGAATGCGCCTCCGCTCCCGGTCTTTGCCGTGCATCCGGGCGCCGCCCGCCGGGCGGGTTCCTTGCGTGGGAAAGGGTCTAAACCCTAGAATCCGCGCAACACGTCGGGCATCGCCCTGTCCTCGGAATCCCGATCGCCTTGCGGAGGCCGCAAGCCGCGGGAGATCCGCGGGGTAGCGTGCGACCGAGAGCCCGGCGATCCACCCCAGGCAATCAACGACCGACTCGGGCCGTACCAACCCCGGGTGAGGGAGAATTTCATGGCTCATACGAACACCCGCCGCACCGCGGTTTGGAGGCTGCTCGGCCTCTTCGCGATCACGGCGCTCCTCGGGCTGGCCCACGCCGCGCCCGCCGCCGCGAGCGAAGCCGAGCTCGTCCTACCGGACCTCGGCTCGGTCTCGTTCCTCGGGATCAGCGGCCACAACCTGCTGCTCGGCGGCCTCGTCGTCTGCGTGCTCGGTATCGGCTTCGGCCTGGCGATGTACAGCCAGCTCAAGAACCTGCCGGTCCACAAGTCGATGCGCGAGATCTCGGAGCTGATCTTCGAGACCTGCAAGACCTACCTCGTCACCCAGGGCAAGTTCATCCTCCTGCTCGAGGTCTTCATCGGCGCGGTGATGGTGTTCTACTTCGGCTGGCTCCGGCACTTCCCGGCGATCAAGGTGGTCGTGATCCTCCTGTTCAGCCTGGTGGGCATCGCGGGCAGCTACCTCGTCGCCTGGTTCGGCATCCGCGTCAACACCTTCGCCAACTCGCGCTCGGCCTTCGCGTCGCTGCGCGGCAAGCCGTTCCCGACCTACGCGATCCCGCTCAAGGCCGGCATGTCGATCGGCATGCTGCTGATCTCGACCGAGCTGGTCCTGATGTTGATGATCCTCCTGTTCGTGCCGTCCGATTACGCCGGCCCCTGCTTCATCGGCTTCGCCATCGGCGAGTCGCTGGGCGCCGCGGCGCTGCGCATCGCGGGCGGCATCTTCACCAAGATCGCCGACATCGGTTCCGACCTGATGAAGATCGTCTTCAACATCAAGGAAGACGACGTCCGCAACCCCGGCGTCATCGCCGACTGCACGGGCGACAACGCGGGCGACTCGGTCGGACCGACGGCGGACGGCTTCGAGACCTACGGCGTCACCGGCGTCGCGCTGATCACCTTCATCCTGCTCGCGGTGCAGAACCCGACGACCCAGATCCAGCTGCTGGTCTGGATCTTCGTCATGCGCGTGCTGATGATCATCACCTCGGGCTTCTCCTACTTCCTGAACGAGGCGATCGCCAAGGCCAAGTACGGCGAGGCCGACGAGTTCAACTTCGAAAAGCCGCTCACCTCGCTGGTCTGGGTCACCTCGATCGTCTCGATCGGCGTCACCTACCTCGCCTCCTACCTGATGATCCCCGACCTCGCGGGCGACACCACGCTCTGGTGGAAGCTCTCGACGATCATCACCTGCGGCACGCTCGCGGGCGCGGTCATCCCCGAGCTGGTCAAGGTCTTCACCTCGACCGAATCGGCGCACGTCAAGGAAGTGGTCACCGCCTCGCGCGAGGGCGGCGCCTCGCTCAACATCCTCGCCGGCTTGATCGCGGGCAACTTCTCGGCGTATTGGATGGGCATCTCGATCGCGATCCTGATGGCGATCGCCTTCCTGGTCTCGACCTCCGGCCTCGGCGCGTTGATGATCGCTCCGGCGGTGTTCGCCTTCGGCCTGGTGGCCTTCGGCTTCCTCGGCATGGGCCCGGTGACGATCGCGGTCGACTCCTACGGCCCGGTGACCGACAACGCCCAGTCGGTGTACGAGCTCTCGACCATCGAGACGCTGCCGAACGTCAAGGACGAGGTGAAGAAGGAGTTCGGCTTCACCCCCGACTTCGATCGCGCGAAGCACCACCTCGAAGCGAACGACGGCGCGGGCAACACGTTCAAGGCGACGGCGAAGCCGGTGCTCATCGGCACCGCGGTCGTCGGCGCCACGACGCTGATCTTCTCGATCATCGTCGTGCTCACCAAGGGGCTCACCGAGAACCTCGACAAGCTCTCGCTGATCCACCCGCCGTTCCTGCTCGGCCTGGTCACCGGCGGCGCGATCATCTACTGGTTCACCGGCGCCTCGACCCAGGCGGTCTCGACCGGCGCCTATCGCGCGGTCGAGTTCATCAAACGGAACATCAAGCTCGACTCGAGCGTCCAGAAGGCCTCGATCTCGGACTCGAAGAAGGTCGTCGAGATCTGCACCACGTACGCCCAGAAGGGGATGTTCAACATCTTCCTCACGGTGTTCTTCTCGACCCTCGCGTTCGCCTGCTTGGAGCCGTTCTTCTTCATCGGCTACCTCATCTCGATCGCCATCTTCGGCCTCTACCAGGCGATCTTCATGGCGAACGCCGGCGGCGCCTGGGACAACGCGAAGAAGATCGTCGAAGTCGAGCTGAAGGAGAAGGGAACCGACCTCCACGCGGCGACCGTCGTGGGCGACACCGTGGGCGATCCGTTCAAGGACACCTCGTCGGTCGCGATGAACCCGGTGATCAAGTTCACGACCCTCTTCGGCCTCCTCGCCGTCGAGCTCGCGATCGAGCTGCCGAGCAGCACCACCCAGCTGCTCGCGGGCATCTTCTTCCTCGTCTCGATCGTCTTCGTCTGGCGCTCGTTCTACGGCATGCGCATCAAGGGCGCGGCCTAAGACGAATCGTTCCTCGCTTCAAACGAAACGGCGCCCGGGGGCAACCTCGGGCGCCGTTTTGCTTTGGGGAGATCGCCGTAGGGCGATCCCTATCGTGGCTTTCCGCTCGAGCCAAACGACATCGTCTCGCAGACGAACCGACCCCGACGATCGAAGAAGACGAGCCGTCTCATCTCGAAAGCGGTCCCGTCCCGCGAGAAGCGCTCGAGAACCCGCTGGGTCCAAGGCCGCGGCAAGAGAAACACCACCGCCTTTTTCGCTCGATCCGAGCACGTCGGCTGAACCTCGCGAGGAAACGGCGCTTCGGCCTCCGATTCCGGCGGCACACCGACGACGTTTCGCACCTCGCTCTCGGTCAGGCCGTCGCGCAGCGGGAGGACGTCCGTCGTGCAGCCAGCGAGACAGCACAACAACGGTGCGATGGCGATTACCGTCGCCAACGGTACGAACGATCGAGCCGCCATACAGGTCTCGCTTTCCAACACATCTTCAGCGCCGAAGGCGCGTCCCATAATAGCCTGGGGCGCAGCCCCAGGTCCCCAACCCCCGCACCTTGGTCCTCCCCCGATTTCGTGGACAGTTTGGTTATCCTACCTGTCTCGCCTGAGCGCGCAGCTCGAATTCCACGGGGCTGAGGTAGCCGAGCGTGGAATGGCGCCTGCGGCGGTTGTAGAAATTCTCGATGTAATCCTCGATCTGACGGTGAGCCTGCGCCATCGTCGCCCACCGCCTTCGGTGCACCAGCTCCTTCTTCAAGGTCGCAAAGAAGCTCTCGGCCGCTGCGTTGTCCCAGCAGTCGCCTTTTCGGCTCATGCTCGCTCGATAGCCCCTGCTCCTTAGCCGGCTTTGGTAGACCGTCGACGCGTACTGGCTGCCTCGATCGTGGTGCACGATCAAGCCCGCTTCCGGCTGGCGCGTGGCAATCGCGTGATCCAAAGGCGCGAGCGCCACCGCCAGCTCCAAGCGTGGGCTCAGCGACCAGCCCACCACTCGACGAGAAAACAGATCCAGCAAGACCGCCAGATAGAGCCAGCCCTCCGCGGTCCAGAGGTAGGTGATGTCACCCACCCAGGCTCGGTTGGGAGCCGCAACCGAGAAGTTACGTTCGAGAAGATTGCTCGCAATCGGATGCTGGTGGTTGGAATCCGTGGTTCGGCGAAACCGCTTCGGACGCCGGGCCGCAAGGCCTCGCTCCCGCATCAACCGCTCGACCCGCTTCTTGCCGACGTGGACTCCGCGAGCGGCCAGCTCGCGGTGGATCCGCGGGCTGCCGTAGCCCTGAAAGCAGCCGCAGTAGATGGCTTCAACCTCGAGACCCAGGCGCCGATCCTGGGCTTGGCGCCGGGGCTCCTTGCGATGCCGCCACGCGTAGTACCCGCTGCGGGAAACCTGGAGCACCGAGCAGAGAAGAACGAGCGGAAAGAAGGCCTTCTCCGCCGCGATGAACGCATACCTCATTCGTTCTCCCTCGCGAAGAAGGCCGCCGCTTTTTTTAAAATTTCTCTCTCCATCTCCAGCCGTCGGTTCTCCCGGCGAAGTCGCACGAGCTCCTCGCGCTCCGCGTTGGTCAGAGGACCGGTCGGAGAGGGATGGGCCTCGTTTTCAGCTTCGGTCCTCCACTGCCGAAGAGACTTCGGGGCCAAGTCCAGGTCCCGAGCGATCGCGCTCAGCGAGCGATTGCCCGCCGCAACCAACCGGACGGCCTCCGCTTTGAAATCAGGGGAAAAGTGACGCCGCTGCCTCCGTGCCATTCGACACCTCCCGGCGCATCATCGCGCCTTCTGGGGTGTCCACAAAAGCGGGGGAATTCCATTTCAAGGGCTGAAAGCCCGCCTCATCTCTCGCGGCTCACAAAGAAAAGTTGCTCGAACGGCGATGCCGTCGTGGTGTTTCCGCCGAGAAACAAACGTCCAGGATTCGCAGGGCACTTCGTACCAGGCCGTTGCCCACCGCGCACCAACGCTCCGGGATGGCCGAGAAATAAGGGCCGAAGGCCCGATTCATAATAGCCTGGGGCAACGCCCCAGGAACCGAGCCGCGGAGGGAAATTTCTAGGGCTGAAAGCCCGCTCCATTTTCTTTCCTTTCCCTCAATCCCAAACGTAACGTTCATCGAACGGCACGCCGAATTCCAACAGGAACGCGCGGTATT
>JBGAGQ010000072.1:0-30900 GCA_044226625.1 Thermoanaerobaculia bacterium | reverse complement strand
CCGCCGGCCGTGCTCACGAACGGATCCGGCCTCACGCGCGATCGGATCGACGCGTTGGTCGAGATGGGCGGGCTCCGATTCCTGTCGATCAACCTGTCGACCCTCGACCGCGAGCGCTACGCGAAGGAGCGGGGCGGCGATCACTTGCCGGGCGTGCTCAAGAACCTCGAGTACGCCCAAGACCGCCCGGTCGCGGAGAAGATGGACGTGATCGTCCTCGGCACCGGCGACGAGAAGCACCGGCGCGATTTCGCGGAGATTTCGGCGCGTTTCGCCGGCACCCGGTTCGAGGTCAAGTCGTTCGAGGTGATGGACCGCGCGGGCTACCTGCAGATCGGCCTCGGCGTGCCGCGCGACGGCAAGCGGCTGCGCGGTTGCGACAACCTCGGCTCGCGCCCGATCGAGCACCTCCACATCACTCCGCGCGGCAAGGCGGTCCTCTGCTGCGAGGACTACGACGAGTTCCACATCGTGGGCGACCTCGCGGAAAGCTCAGTGCTCGAGGTCCTGACCGGTCCCGAGCTCGCGAAGATGCGGCGGATGATCTACGGCCTCGAAGAGGCACCGGCGAACTTCATTTGCCGCAAATGCACGTTCGCGCGCCGGGCGTGAAGCCGGTCGCGTTCGGCATCGCCTCCTCGCGCCCGAGCGGCTGCCCCTGAGCCGATGCGCCTCGGAATCGTCATCGTCCATTACCGGACGCCGGAGCTCGCGGCGGAGTGCGTCGCCGCTCTGCGGGCCGATTCGCCCGGGTCGCAAGCCCGGATCGTGCTGGTCGACAACGGCAGCGACGAGGCGGGGCGCCGGCTCCTCCACGAGCTGGGAGGAGTGGGCGTCGAGGTGCTCGAGCCGGGGGAAAATCTTGGATTCGCTGGCGGGGTCAATCGGGGCGTGGCGGCCTGCCTGGAAAGCGCCTCACCCCACGATCCGATCGACGCGCTCGCCATCCTGAATCCCGACGTGCTCGTCCGGCCCGGATGCTTGGCAGGTCTCCTCTCCGAGCTCGACCGAGGGGCGGCGGTCGCCGGTCCCGCGTTCTTCTGGGACCGCGGGGAGCTGCTACGCCTTCCGCCGACCGAGCGTCGCACCCGTCGCGACGAGCTGCGCGCCGCGGCGGCTCGAGGCGGCGCCGCCCGAGCGGCGCGCGCCCGCCGTCACTGGCGCGAGCACGCGCGGGAGCATTGGCTCGCCAAGGAACCGATATCGACCCCCTGGCTGTCGGGGGGACTGCTCGCTTTTCGACGCGAAGCATGGGAGACGGTCGGGCCGTTCGACGAGGGCTATCGGCTCTACTTCGAGGAGACCGACTGGCTGATGCGACTGACCGAGCGCGGTCTCGCGTCGCGCTTGGTCCCGAGCGCCCGCGCGGTTCATCTCTACGCGCAGAGCGCGTTGCGGGAGCCCGCGGCCCAACTCTGGTTCGAGGAGTCCGCCGAGCGCTTTCGCCACCGGTGGTACGGCATTTCGTTTTCCCGCCTGCTTGCATCTCAGACCCCTCGCTCCGCCGAGCCCGAACCGCTCCCTACATTGTCCGCGGAAGGAATCGACCTGGACGATCTCTGCGCCCGGCGGAAGGACGGCGGAGCGATCTGGATCGAGGTTTCGCCCACCTATCAGGGATTTCCCGCCGCCGCCGAACGGATCGAAACGCCGAGCGGACGTTGGTGCCTTCCGGCGGAGGTGACGGAGCGGCTTCCCGCGGCGCCCTGGAGCGCGCTCGCCAGCGACGACGAGGGACGCGAGCTCGGACGGTGGGCGATCTCGCCGGGGGTCGAGGCGTGAAGCTCCTCTACGTCCTCCCGCACCCGGAGCTGAACGGCGGGAACAAAGTCGTGTTCCAGCACGCCGAGCTCTTGCGCGGGCTGGGGCACGAGGTTGCGATCTCGGCGGAGGGCGCGTTGCCGGCTTGGATCGCCTACGGCGGCGCCTACCTCGACCGCGCCCGTGGGGAGGCGCCGGCCGATCGCTTCGACCTCGTGGTGGCGACGTTCTGGACCACGGTGCGGCCCGCCCTCGAGCTCGATCTCGGTCCGGTCGCCCATTTCTGCCAGGGGTACGAGGGGGCGCTCGAGCATCTCGCGCCGCGACTCGGCGAGATCGAGGCGATCTATCGCGAGCCGCTGCCGACGTTGGTCGTTTCGCCGCACCTCGCCCCTTTTCTGCGTGAGCGGTTCGGGCGGCAGGCGGCGATCGCTCCGCCTTCGCTCGATTCGCGCTTCACCCCCGATCGTCGCCCGGGGCCGAGCGGCGTTCCCTGGGTCGCCGTCCCCGGTATCTTCGCTGCGCCGGTCAAAGGGGTGAGGACGGCGCTCGGGGCGGTCGCGCGTCTGCGGGAGCGAGGGCTCCCCGTGCGGCTCCTCCGGTTCTCGATCCTTCCCCTGAACGAGGACGAGCGCAACACGCTCGCGCCCGACCGCTACCTCTGCGAAGTACCCCCGGAGCAGATCGCCGCCGAAGTTCGCGCGGCGGACCTCCTCCTGCTGCCTTCCAGGGAAGGGGAAGGCTTCGGCCTGCCACTGCTCGAGGCGATGGCGGCGGGAACGCCGGCCGTCGCTTCGGCGATTCCGTCGATCCGCGGCTTCGCCACGGGAGCCGCGGCGCTGGTCGCTCCGGGAGACGACCGGGCGATGGCCGATGCCGCGGAGAAGCTGCTGCGGGATCGGCGCGCCTGGCTCCGCGCCCGGCGAGCCGGAATCGCCGCCTCCGCGCGCTTCCGGCCGGCGGAGGTCGCCGGCATCGTCGAAGGAGCGATCGCCTGGGCGGCTCGGCACGCCGCGCGCGCGTGACCCGATCCTCGATAGGCGTCGGTTTTATCCGACGGCCAGGCGTCGGTTTCCCCCGACGAAACACTCCGTCACGCCTTCCACGGGTTTTGGCCTCTTCGAGATAAGTTTCTTGTTCTTAATGCCTTAGGTCGATCGTTCTCCGTTTCAACGGTTGGGCACCCCGGTTGCGAAGTCTCGAGGGTGTGAAACCCGCGGCCTATCGCTGCGGATTCGACATCGGGAGATCGCGTCGTGACTCGGAAAGACTCCTTTACCTCTCCAGACCGAAGGCTTCGAACGGCGAGTTGGCTCGCCCTTCTCTTTCTCCTTTTTTTGGCGATTCCTTCCGCCGGTCGGTCCCAAGAGCCTGCTCTCGACGAGCCGGCCCGTTTCCTCATCGAGTCGATCGTCGTCGAGGGGATCGAACGGGCCGCGACGCGCGACATCGTGGCGAAGGAAACGCGCGTCGAGCCGGGATCGACGGTCGACGAGGATCAGCTTCGCCTCGCGATCTATCGGGTCCGGCGGCTGCCGTTCGTCGTCGACGCCGATTTCTCCTTGCGCAAGGGTAGCGAGCGCGGCCGCTACGCGCTCGTGGTCCGGATCGAGATGGCGTCCTCGATCTTCGCCGACCTCTCGGCCAACACGGGCTGGGAGCGAGGTGAGCCGGGCGGAGGGGACCTTAACTATTTCGGCACGATCGGAGCCCGGCAGTTCGTCGGCTCTGGCGGATATGCCTTTGGATCAATCGACCGTCTCGACAACATCCAGGTGGGCTACACCCAGTTCCACCTCTTCGGCCCGGGGAGTTTCCTCTCCGCGGCGGTGAGCTCCAACCTCGACACTCATGACGGGTCGATCGGCGTCGCGCTCTCGGGAGGCAAGCCGCTAAGTGTGAGCCAGTCCGTTCGCGCGACCACGACGTACTTTCATTCCGACCTGTTCAACGATTGGGGCGGCTCGCTCGAATGGGTTTCCGACTCCACGGACGACCCGCTGCTACCCACCCGAGGCGAGAGATATTCGATCTCCACTGGCTTTGGGTCCTCGAGGTTCTCTGGTTCGAGCAGCCGGACATGGACGGCGAGCGCGCTCGCGCGCCGATACTGGCCGCTGGCTGCGGGCCATTCGCTGGGGGCGGAGATCGCCGCGGGGCATTTGGATTTCAGATCTACGTTCGAGGGATCGCGACTCCGGGCTTCCTACCAGTCGGCGTCTGCGACCCTCGGATACTCCTGGGATCTCTTGCGATCGCGGGTGGGCGAGCCACGTAACGATCTGCGCTTCGGCGCCGAGACCCACTGGTTCGTCTCGAACGCAGGAACCGATTCCGGCATATCGGAGCGCTCACTGAGCTTCGAGACGAGCCTCACCTATCGCCGTCCGCAAGGCTCGGTCCGTCTTTCTATCTTCTATTTGAACAACTCTCATCGGCAGGGGTTCGTCCCGTGAGGGGGCTCGGGGCCGGCCTTCTCACCTGCTGTTCGATTTTCCTACTCGCCCTGGGGACAGGCGCAGCCTCCGCTGCGGGCGCTCCGGCCGTTCCTCGGTTCGAGCTTTCGCGCGACGGGGTGCTCACCTTGGTTGCCCTACCCGAGATCCTCTCGCGCGAGGAGGTGCGCCCGCATCTCGGCTCCGGGCTCACGACGAGCTTCGTCCTCGACGTCGAGGTGATCGACGCGCGCGGACGTTCCTTCCGGGGCGCCGGCCGCATCGACGTCCGCTACGAGCTGTGGGACGAGGTCTATCTGATCCGGCTCTATGGCGCCGGGGGAGCCCGCTACGCTCCCGCGGCGCGCTCCTTCGAGGAGCTACAGGCGGCCTGGCGAGGTGTGCGCTTGCCCATCGCTTCGGCGGGCTCCGCCGATCGTACCGCCGGTCCTTGGCGGGTGGCGGTCGCACTCTCCGTCGTGCCGTTTTCCCAGTCCGAGCAGCGCGACGCCCAGAAGTGGCTCAACGATTCGATCGCCGTGCGCCCGGCGCCGGGCTTACCCTCTCCCGGGCGGGCAGCCGAGCCCGCGACCGACGCGGGTTCCAACCGAGTGCTCGACCTCTTTCTCGGCAGCTCGATCAAACGCCGAAGCCTGGTCCGCTACGATTGGACGGTGGACTTCAAGCCGGAGGCTCCGCGGTGAATTGGAAGGCGCCGCTCGCGACGTTCGTGCTCCTCGCCGCCGCGGCGCTGCTCCTGTTTCACCTGTTCCAGCAAGAGATCTCCGGATCGTGGCTCGCGTTCGGAGTTCATCCGGAGGTCCTCGCGGAGCTCGAGGCGTCGATGGCCGACCAGAAGCGGTTGGCGCGCTCGGAGCCCGAGAGGAGCTCCGACTTCCGGCGGCGCTTCGAGAGGATCGAGGCGCTGCTCGGCAACTTACGCGTCCTCGAGCTGAGCCGGGGCGAGATCGCGCGCCGGTACGAGCTCGCCCTCTCGGTGCTCTTCCTGGCCGCGCTCGGCGCTCTCGCAATCGCCCAAGCTTGGCGAGCGGCCCGGGAGGAGCGTCGGCTCGTCCGCCTTCGAGGGGCGCTTGCCGAGCTGGCCGCCGGTACCACCGATCTCACGGTCGGCGTCTCGGGCCGCGACCCGATCGGCCGAGTCGCGGGGATGGTCGAGGAGATCTCCCGCACGATGGCGCGGGCGCGCCGGCGCATCGCCTCGCTCGAAAACCTTTCGGTCTGGCAAGAGGCGGCGCGGCGCCACGCGCACGAGATGAGGACTCCCCTCACGGTCGCCCGCCTGGAGCTGGCTCAGCTGCGCGGGGTGGCCGAGAGTCCCGAGGCGGTTTCGCGTTTGGCGAGCGTCGAGTCCGAGGTCGATCGCCTCGAGCGGTTCACCGAGGGCTTCTCCGCCTTCGCCCGGATCCCTCGGCCGACTCTTCGGCGCGAGGATCTTGGCGCGCTCGCGGCCGAATTCGTCGAGCTATTCGCGCGCGCTTGGCCGAGCCTCGACCTCCGCGTCGACCGGCCGGACCGGCCGGTCTTCGTCTCCGTCGATCGAGAGATGATCCGCCAGGTGTGGGTGAATCTTGCCGAAAACGCCGCGACCGCCGCGACCGCCGCGACCGGTGAGAACGTGGGCAGCGTCGGGAGCCCCTGCGCCGGATGCCGCTGCCGGGTCTCGTGGATCGTTGGCGAGGGCCCGTCGGGCGCGTTCGTGGACGTGGCGGACGATGGTCCGGGCGTCACACCGGAGATCGTTCCGCGCCTGTTCGAGCCCTATGTGTCGGGCCGGCCCGCGGGCGAGGGCATGGGGCTCGGCCTGGCGATTTCGCGCAAGATCCTGCTCGATCACGGCGGCGATCTGGAGCTGGTCGAAAGCGGTCCGGGCGGCGCGCGCTTCCGCCTCGTCCTGCCGCGCCTTGAGGAGACAGGATGACCCACCTCCTGATCGTCGAAGACGACGAGAAGATCCGCGCGAGCTTGGTTTCGTTGCTCCGCTCGGAGGGGTTCGCCGTCACGTCGTGCGCGAGCGCCGAGGAGGGCGTCGCCCAGCTGTTCGGAGGGGATTCGGACGGCCGAACCGAGCGATTCGACCTCCTGCTGCTCGACGTCCGGCTACCGGGAGAAAGCGGCATCGCCCTCGTGCGTCGACTCGTCGAGGCGGGGCGGCTCCCGCCGACCATCGTGCTGTCGGGCGAAGCGTCGATCGGCGAGACGGTCGAGGCGCTCCGGCTTGGGGTCCACGACTTCCTGGAGAAACCCGTTCGCCGCGAGCGACTGCTGCGTTCGATCGAGAACGCGCTCTCCCATGCCGCGCTCTCGGCGCGGGTGGCGACACTCGAATCGCGGATCGACGCGGCCCCTGAGATCCTCGGCGCGTCCGCCTCGATCGAGACCCTGCGCGCCGCGATCCGCAAGGTGGGGGCGACGGACGCGCGGGTCTTGATCCGGGGCGAGAGCGGCACCGGCAAGGAGCTGGTCGCCGCGGCGATCCACGCGGCGAGCGCCCGCCGGGAGCGGCCGCTGGTCAAGGTCAACTGCGCGGCGCTCCCCGGCAATCTGATCGAGGATCAGCTGTTCGGTCATGCGCGGGGCGCCTTCACGGACGCCAAGAGCGCGCGCTCCGGGCTGTTCGAGGAGGCGCACGGCGGCACGCTCTTCCTCGACGAGATCGGCGATCTCGACCTCGCGCTCCAGGGGCGGCTCCTCCGGGTGCTCGAAGACGGACGGGTCCGCCGGCTCGGAGAGTCGCGCGACCGCGCGTTCGACGTGCGGGTGATCGCCGCCACCCACCGGCCGCTGGAGACCGACGTCGAGGCCGGGCGCTTCCGGCAGGACCTGTATTTCCGCCTCGCCCATCTGCCGCTCGAAGTCCCGCCGCTGCGCGACCGCGCGGAGGACGTGCAGGCGCTCTTCGAGCGCTTCGTCTCGCGCTTCGCCGAGCGGCACCACCTGCGCCCGCCGCGGATCGATCCGGAGATCTACCCGCCGCTTCGCGCCTACTCATGGCCTGGCAACGTCCGCGAGCTTTCGAATCTGGCCGAGCGGCTGGTCGTCCTGGGATCGGATCCGCTCGGGCCGGACCAGCTTCCCGCCGTGCTCCGGTCGGGCTCCGGGGCCGGCGGCGCGGCGCCCACGGGGCTGCTGCGTCCCCAGGAGGCATGGCCGCCCCTCCGCTGGCGCGATTGGAAAGCCGCGACCGAACGCGAATACCTCGAGGCCGTCCTTCGCCGCGCCGATTGGAGCTTCACCGCGGCGGCGAAGCTGCTCGATCTCCAGCGGACCTACCTGCACGAGAAAGCCGCGGCGCTGGGGATCGAGCGGCCGAAACGGGAGCGGTCCGGGGAGTAGAGGCGGGCAGAACCGGCCGTTGGGTGGCCCGCTGTTGTAGCGTCTTACGCCATTGCCGAAGAGAACCCTCGATCGAGGTTCCAGGAGGTCGATGGCGATGAGCCTCGGCGTTACGTTGCGGATCGATCCGCGCCAGCCGAAGGATCCAGGGACCGCCGCGCGCTCCTTTCGGAGGCTGCGGGACCTTTTCGACGAGCTGTCCGAGGTCGATCCCGCGACCCGGGAGGAGCGCCTCGCGGCGCTCGCCCGGGGGGAACCGGATCTCGCCCACGAGCTGTCCGTGCTGTTGGGCCACGCCGACCGTTCCCGCTCTCCGTTGGACGCTCCGGCGGCGCTCGCGGTCTCCGACGGCCGGATCGAGGTTCCCGGTTATCGGGTGGACCGCCTGGTCGGGCGCGGCGGCTCGTCGTGGGTCTATCTCGCCGTCCAGGATCTCGACGGGATCGAACGTCGCGTCGCCCTAAAAGTCATCGGCGGCGTCGAGGCGAATCGGTTCCTGCAGCGATTCGAGGCCGAAAAGCGGATCCTCGCCGGGCTGGAGCACCCCGGAATCGCCCGCCTCTACGCCGCCGGACGAACCGAAGGCGGGTTCGCGTTCCTCGCAATGGAGTACGTCGAGGGGACCGATCTACTCACCTATTGCCAGGGGCGAGGTGCCTCGATTCCGGATCGCCTGCGCCTTTTCCTGCGGGTCCTCGCCGCGGTGAGTTACGCGCACCAGAACCTGATCGTCCATCGCGATCTCAAACCGGCGAACATCATGGTGTCGCTCGCCGGCCATCCGAAGCTGCTCGACTTCGGCATCGCCGCCCTGCTGGACCCAGAGCTCGAGGGTGCGGATCTCGAAAACGCCACCCTCCTGCGCGCTTTGACCCCCGCCTATGCGAGCCCCGAGCAGATCCGCGGCGAGAGGGTCACGACTTCGACCGACGTCTTTTCGCTCGGCGTCGTGCTCTATGAGCTGTTGGTCGGGAAACGTCCGCACGAGCCTTCGACCGCCGGCGGCGAGCTCGAACGGGGTTATCGAGAGATCCAGTTGGCGCCGCCGAGCGAAGCGCTCGCCAAGCTCCGAGAATCTGGCGAGGAGGGGGGCGATCCGCGCGCCGTGGCGGGCGATCTGGACGCGATCGTGATGAAGGCGCTCCGCTCGGACGCGGCGGAGCGCTACCGGTCGGTGGCCGCCTTGGCCGAGGATCTGAGCCTCTACCTCGAAGGGCGTCCGGTCGGGGCGCGGCCCGCCTCCTGGCCCTACCGCGCAGCGAAGCTCCTGAAGCGCCACCGGGTCGCCTCGCTCGCGGCCTTGATCGTCACCTTGTCGGCCGCCACCGGCCTCGCGGTTCATGTCCGGCAGCTCGGGCGTGAGCGCGACCGCGCCAACGCCGCGGCCCAGCAGGCGCGCCGTGAGGCCGAGACCTCTGCGCGCGTCGCCGACCTGGTCGCCTCGATCTTCGATGCCGCCAATCCGTCCGATCAGGCCGACCGCCCTCTGTCCGGCACGGAGATCCTCGAGCGCGGCGCGCGGAGCGTCGAGACGGCTCTCGCGGCGGAGCCCGAGATGCGGGCGCGGATGCACGTGCTGCTCGGCGGCATCTGGACCCAGATGGGCGATCTCGATCGGGCGGAGAAGCTGATCGAGCCTTCGATCCCCGAGCTCGAACGGCGTTTGGGGCCGAACCACGCGACGACGTCGGGGGCCAAAGCGGTCCTCGCGCTGATCCGTCACGCCCAGGGGCGCGATCGCGAATCGCTGGCGATCTACGAGGAAGCGCTGCCCGCCCGGCGAATCGCCCTCGGCCCGCGTCACGCGAAGGTGGGCGTCATGCTCAGCCAGTACGGCAACACGTTGAAATCTCTCGGTGAGTTCGCGCTCGCCAAAAAGGCCTTCGAGGAGAGCCTTTCAATCCTCGCCGGGACCCTCGGCCCGGAGAGCGGCGAATCCGGCAAGGCCTGGGGCAACTACGGCCTGCTCCTGTTTCGCATGGACGACTGGCAAGGGGCGGCCGCGGCGACGGAGAAATCCTTGGCGGTCTTCGCCAAGGCGTACGGCCGCGAGAGCGCTCGCTATGCCGCGTCGTTGGTGAACCTCGCCGAGATCCGCCAGAAGCAGGGGAGTTTCCCGGAGGCCTTGCGCGCGGTCGAAGAATCGATCCGGCTGTCGGAGCGCATCCACGGCAAGGGTTACGTCGGAGAGTCGATCCACCGGAACGTCCTGGGCTGGGTCTACATGGATCTCGATCGTCCACGCGACGCGAGGGTCGCGTTCCAGCAGTCGGTCGATGCCGCCCTCAAGCGCTACGGGCGGCACCCCACCGCGGCCTGGCCCATGCGCGGCCTGGCGGCGGTGGAGATCGCGCTCCGTCATCCGGAGGCGGCGCGCGCCCAATACCAGAAGGCGCTCGAGATCCGCCTGGAGACTCGCGGAGAGAAACACTGGGAAGTGGCCCAGAGCTATGGCGACCTGGCCGACATCGAGGAGAGGCTTCGACACCCCGCGGCCCAAGAGTCCCACCTGCGGCGCGCGCTAGCGATCCGTCGGGAGGTGCACGATCCTTCGCACCCCGACCTCGCACGGGCGGAGGCGCGGCTCGGCGAGCTCCTGTGCGCGGGAGCGGAGAGGCGGAAGCGGGAGGGGCGCGCCCTGCTCGACCGGGCGATCGGCCTCGCGGCGCGCGCGGAAGGGACGGTTCGCCCGGACGCCGAAGAGATCGAGGAGTGGAGGGCGGCGCGCACACGATGCGGTAGATAATCGCCGGATGATCGTGAATCCCTCCGTTCCGCCCGTCGTGGTGCTCGGCGCCGGGGTCTCGGGTTTGAGCGTCGCCATCGAGTTGCTGGAGCGCGGCTACCAGGTCGAAATCTGGGCTCGCGACCCGCCCGCCGCGACCACCTCGGCGGTGGCGGGCGCGGTCTGGTTTCCGTTTCACGCCGCCCCGGCCGATCGGGTGGGCGCCTGGGCGCTCGAGACCTACGTGCGGCTGGCACAGATCGCCGCGGAACCGGCGAGTGGCGTGACGATGCGCGAGGGGGTGCTCTGCGATCCGGAGCGCACCGACGAGCCCACCTGGCGGCCCGCGGTGGGCGTCGTGCGCGGGACGCTCGAAGACGAGCTTCCGTCCGGCCGGCGGGGCGAGGTCTTCACCGCGCCGATCGCCGAGATGCCCCTCTATCTCGGCTATCTCGAACGCCGCTTCGCCTCGCTCGGAGGCCGCCTCCGGCGCCGCGAGATCGCCTCGCTCGACGAGGCTTTCGCCGAGAGCGAACGGGTGGTCAACTGCACCGGGCTGGGCGCTCGCGAGCTGTGCGACGACGGCGAGGTCTTCCCCGTGCGGGGGCAGCTGGTCCTGATGACCGACGTCGATCTCGGCAGCTGGTACCTCGACGAAAAGGGCCCGGATGGCGTCGCCTACGTGATCCCGCGCTCGCGCGACGTCGTGCTCGGCGGGACGGTCGAGCCGGGAGTCGAGGATCTCGTTCCCGAGGCCGAAGCGACCGAGGGGATCCTCGCCCGTTGCACGCGCCTCGTTCCGGCCCTCGCGGAAGGGAGGATCCTTGCGACCCGCGTCGGTCTACGCCCCGGCCGCACCGCGATCCGGCTCGAGATCGAAGAGCGGGGGGAAGGGCGCGCGGTGATCCACAACTACGGGCACGGCGGCTCGGGTATGACCCTCTCCTGGGGATGCGCGAGCGAAGTGGCCGACCTCGCCGAGGAGCGCTGGTCGATCGGAGCGGCTCAAGCCTCGGGCGCGTAGCGGAAGACGACGAGCGTGCGATCGTCCTCCGCCGGATGTCCGGCGGTATGGGCTGCGATCGCGGCGAGCAGGCGGCTGCGGACTTCCGAGGCGGAGTTCGCCGGACCCGAGAGGGCGCGCGCCACGCCGTCGTAGCCGAACGGCTCGTCGGCCGCGTTCGAGGCCTCGATCAAGCCGTCTGAGAGCCAGACCACGACGTCGCCCGGCTCGAGCCGCAAGGTTTCGGCGCCATAGGACTGCCGCATCACCCCGAGCGGCGAGCCCGGAAGAACGACCTCCCGGACCTTGCCGTTGCGCAGGTGGTAGGTCGGCGGATGGCCCGCGTTGGTCAGCCGGACTTCGCCCATTTCGAGGTCGATCAGCGCGAGCGTCGCGGTGACGAAGAAACGGGTGCCGCTCTCGCCTCGGACGACACGGTCGAGCCGGCGCATGATTTCGGCCGGTTTTTCGGTCTCCTCGATCAGGATCTGCAGGGCGGCCTTGACCATCGCCATCCGGAGCCCCGTGTGGAGGCCGTGCCCCGAAACGTCGGCGATCATCACCGCGAGCTGGTTTTCCCCGTTCTTGCCGAGCGGCAGCACGTCGAAGTAGTCGCCGCCGATCGCCGCGCTCGGCTCGAACAGGGTGGCGAAGTCGACGCCGCGGCTCGCGGGAAGCGCCGCGGGCAGCAGGCTCTTTTGTAGGTCGCGCGCGATCGCCAGCTCTTTTTCGAGCAGCTCCTTCTGGGCCGCGCCCGCCACGAGGCGCTCGAGGTTCGCCGCCATCTCGTTGAACGAGCGCTGCATCGCGCCGATCTGATCGCGCCGCTTGACCGGGATGCGGACCGCGAAGTTGCCTTGCTGCACCGCGGCGGTGGCTCGCGAGAGGCGGTTGACCGCGCGCGAAATGCCGAAGATCAGGACCGACGCCATCACCGCCGCGACCACGTAGACGTCGAACAGGAGGAACAAGACGATCACCAGGCCGCCCCAGACCGCGGCGTCGAACTCCGCCGAAGGGGAGAAGAAGTGGAGCCGGATCAGCCTCGGCGTC
Organism: Thermoanaerobaculia bacterium; assembly: GCA_044226625.1. Classification (GTDB taxonomy): domain Bacteria; phylum Acidobacteriota; class Thermoanaerobaculia; order Multivoradales; family UBA5704; genus DASYKS01. The sequence goes on along the minus strand of JBGAGQ010000072.1, from coordinate 18,569 downwards.
GTCCGCAGCCGGACCGCGACGTAGTCCGCCGCCCGCGCGCCCGTTTCGAGATCCAAGAGCGAGCCGGCCGACTCGCCCCAGAGAAGGAACGGGGCGTCCCAGAATTTCTCCCCCCGCGAGCGCGCCTTGAAGAACTTCGCCGCCTCGCCGAGCGCGGGCCCTTCGCGGAGGCGCTGGAGGTTGATCGTCCGACCGCCGGCCTGGATCGACAGACCGGCGTCTTGATGTTCGTCCTCGGGACGGAAGAGCTCGACCCACAAATCGCTGCGTTCGGAGAGCTCCCCTTCGAGATCTCCGACGTAGAGGGCGACCACGCCGCTCTTGGCGTCGCCCGCCGCGGCGGCGAAGGTCGGAGCGCCGTTCGTACGGGAGACGAAGGTGCTGGTCTCCTCTCGGCTTCTCGTCGCCGAGGGCTCCGGCGCCTTTGGCGTGACCAGCCAACCCGGCCAGGCGGCGGGAGTGCGCGGATCGCCCTCGAAGCGCTTGCCGTCCCGGTAGTAGCCGAAGACCAGGTCCTGCCCTTTCGAGGTCGAGAGCCGCTCGCCCCGAGCCATCTCGTGGAACGCGATGATGGCGCTCTGGCGCAGCTCGAACGCGAGCTTCCGGGCGCCGTCGCGAAACAGGTGGCCGAGGAAGAAGCCGGAAAGGATGTAGAGGCCGAGGCCGAGGGCGAGCAGCACCATGGGGATCGGCAGCACCCCCACCAGGAAGTACGAGAAGGCGAGGCGCCGGCCCACCCGCCAGAGAAAAGCGCGGTAGGCCCGGATGGCGATCCAGCCCAGTAGGAGGACGATCTCCGCGGCAAGGATCGCCTTGGCCGCCGAGCTGACGTAGGGAATTCCCGCGTTGGCCAGCGCCGCCAGCACGACGGCGAGCAGGAAAAGGCCCAGGGCGACGGAGGCGCGTTTGCGGGTTTCGGGCTTCACGGGAGCGGGCGAAGAGATGTTCGAGCCCGGGAGATCCTACGCTCATCCCGCGTGCCGGGTTGCGTCGCGCCCCCGTCGACGGCTGGAGACGGCCGGAGCGCGCGTCGGACTCGGGAACGGAACGTGGCGGCGCATTGGCCGCGAGGCGCGACTTTCGTAGAATGAGGAACCTGGCCGGAACACGTCCGCTCTCCGGCTCGCTCATCTTAGCTCGAAGTGGAGGAGGCTCTCGTGTCGAGGATCCCGCGTGCCCAGGAACACCTGAAGACCGGATTCAACGCCGAGGCGGCGAGCGCCGCTCGGTTTCGTGCCTATGCCAGCCGTGCCGAGCGCGACGGTTTGGCCAATCTCGCCCGGCGTTGGCGCGACCTCGCCGAGTCGAAGGATCGCCTCGCCGTTCGTCTGCTCGAAGCCGCCGAGCAGGTGCGGGGAGGAGAGACCGACGTCGCGGGCGCGATCTCCGAAGAGCGCTACGAAAACGACGTCCTCTATCCGAAGATGCTCCGCGATCTCGAGGGGGTGCCCGCCGAGGCGCTCTCGGGCGTGGTCGCCGATCAGAAAGGGCACCTCGGCCAGCTCGAGGCGTTGCGGAAAGAGCTGGGAGCGTCCAAGGGCGACGTACGCTAGGTCGCTTCGGCCGGCGATCCTCCCGTCGCCTCGACGGGGAGTTCCCATCTCGGCAATCCTTTTGCATACTCTGTCGCGATCCCTCGGGCCTTTTGGGCTGAGGGACGCCATGTCAGAGATCCCAGGGACAAAGGAGAGACACGATGGGTCTGATCGATTTCCTCAAGAGCGCGGGCAAGAAGCTCCACATCATCCATGACGACGCCCCGGCGGCCGCGGCACCGGCCGCGCCGGGCGGCCCGACGCCGGAGCAGGTCAAAGAGCTCAACGACCGGAAGCACGAGGTCGCGTTGGTCAAGATGATCGCGGAGATGGGTTTCAAGGTCGACGATCTCGGTGTCGACGTGAACGGCGAGAAGGTCACCCTCACGGGCAAGGCGGACACCCAGGAGACGAGGGAGAAGGTGGTGCTCGCGGTCGGCAACGTCGACGGCATCGCCCAGGTGGACGACCAGCTGCAGGTCGCGAACCCGGAGCCCGAGGCGACCTATTACGAGGTGGTCAAGGGCGACACCCTGTGGAAGATCGCCTCGCACCACTACGGCAACGGCAGCAAGTACCCGGTGATCTTCGAGGCCAACCGGCCCATGCTCAAGGATCCGGACGAGATCTATCCGGGCCAGAAGCTGCGCATTCCGGCGCTGCCGAAGTGATCCGTCCGCGGTAAAAGTTACCCGGCCGGAACGAGGGGTGGAGAATTCTCCACCCCTATTTCGTTTCCGGCCCTTCGATCGCCACGAACTTCGGCTCGGAGAGCTTCCGGCCGTCGAACGTCCGCACCACGAGGCCCGACCCCTCTTTCGTCGCCACGCACCCCGACAGTAGAAGCCACTTCCCCGCCTGGGGGAGGATCACGTGGCTCACGGCGAGGCGCTCGCCGCTCTTGGTACGAATCGCGCTGGGCGCTTCGATCAGCGGGGTCCAATCGCCGTTGGCCTCGCGCCGCGTCAGGACCAGACGCTCCTGATCGGGAACCCGGCGGTCGAACCAGGCGAGCTGCAGCGAACCCCGCCGCTCGCCGAGCGGTAGGTCGATCCAGTAGTCGGTTCCCTGTCGCCAGGACCCGGTCGTCCCCTGCCCCCAGGGAGTCCAGGTCGAGCGCTTCCAGGTCGCTCCGGCGTCGGCCGATCCGTACACGACCCCGTCGGCCGAGAGGTAGGCGGCGTCGACCTCCGACAGGGCGAGCAGCTGGCCCCGTCGGTCCGCGGGGAGCGCGGGCACCCCGCGCGCCCACGTCGTGGCAGGACCCGCTCCGAAGCGGCCGGTGCCGACGACGATTCCGCCTGAGGCTCCCGGAGCCGGCGCGGCGGGAAGGTCGCCCACCGCGGAGACGATCTGGCTTCCCTGTTCTCGCCAATCGCCGTCGAAGCTCCAGGCCCACGCTTTCAAATCGGTCGATTCCGAGGTCGCGCCGCTCGCCCCTTTCGGGGCCGGCGCGAGCAGCACGATCCACGGCGTCCCCTTCGCGTCGTAAGTGGCGGCGGCCGTCGCGCCCGCCGGGGTGACGATCGGCTCGCCCAAAGGACGGAACGCGCCTTCGCTCCATCGCACCGGTTGGAGACAGGAGCCCCCCGGGCGGGGGCACGGCTGAACGGCGAGCACGGGGCCCGGGCCGACCGAGCCCCCCAAGCGGCCGTCCGGCCGATCGACGTAGGCTCGAGGCCTCTCGGCTAGGGCGTCGAGCTCGATCACCGAAGCGGCGGGAGAGTCCGGAGCCTGGGTCCTCGGAGTCAGAGTCAGCAGGGTCTGCCCGGCCGCCGTGTCGACGCCGAGGACGGTGAGGGCGTCGGACGCGTCGCAGATCGTGCGGGCCTCCGCCGCTCCGAGCGGCAGGGCGGCGGACAGGAGCGTCGTAACGAGCAGGGAGTTTCGTCGTCTCATGGGTTTTCGCGGCTCTCGGCAGGCCGCAGCGCGCGAGCCGGGACGCCTGCAACGGTCGTTCCCGCGGCCACGTCGGACAGAACGACCGATCCCGCGCCGATCATCGCGTCGTCGCCGATCTGGATCCCCCCCAGGACGATCGCTCCGGCTCCCACCGTGACCCGGTCGCCGATCCGCGGGCAGTCGAGCTCCGTGAAACGTGCTTCGCCGAGCGTCACGCCGTGGAGCAGAGTGCAGTCCTCACCGATCACCGTCCGGCCGCCGATCACCAGCCCGATTCCGTGCGCCACGATACAACCGCCGCCGATCTCCGAGCGTGGCAGGATGTCGATGCCACAGGCGGCGATCGCCCAGCGGCGGCAGACTGCGGGAAGGACCGGCACGCCGGACGCCGCGAGGGCGTGCGCCAAGCGGTGCGCGAGGAGCGCTTGGAACCCGGAATCGAACAGCAGCGCATCGATCAGCGAGGCGAGGCGACCGCGCCCTTTCACCGCCTCGAGGCGGGCGAAATCCCGCCGAATCCGGGGCAGGAATCCCGTCTGCCGGGGGGGCGACGAGGCCATCAGGCATACCTCCGGACGCCCGACTTGAACGCACGAATCGCGCGCAGGACGCCTAGGCGCGGCAGGCGGCTCCAGAGGGGATAGAGCCCCGAGGCCTTGAGCCGCCGCTCGAAGTCGCTCTCGCCCGGATTCACGATCATCCGCGGAATCGCCAGCCGATCCGCCCGGTTCGCGTGGGCCGCGCCATGGATCGATACGGCGGCGAGGTACCCCGCGCGAGCGACGGCCGCGCGAGCCCTGGGATCGAGCCGGCCATAGGGATAACAGAACGTGGCGACCGGCGAGCCGATCGCGCCGGCGAGGCGCTCCCGCGAGACGGCCACCTCTTCGTCGAGATCCGCGTCCGCGCAGGTCGTGAGGTCTCGGTGGAGCGCGCCGTGGCTGCCGATTTCCACCCCGGCGCGCGCCAGGGCGGCGAGCTCCGGACCGTCGAGCAGGCGCTCTTCGCGCTCCATCGCCTGCGGATCTTGCCGGTCCCACCGGTTGGTGCCGCCCAAACTTGCCTCCGGTCCGCGGTCGAGCGCGCCGGAGAGCGCGAACAGCGTCGCGGTCATCCCTCGCGCGGAAAGCTCCGGCCAGGCGTGCTCCGCAAAGCAGGAGCAACCGTCGTCGAATGTGAGGACCACCGCCTTCTTCGGCAGCGCGCTCTTGAGACACGCCTCGGCGAGCGTGACGGTCCGGAACCCACCGCGCCGGAGCTGATCGAGGAACGACGCGAATTCGCCCCGCGACAGGTAGGAATTCGCGTGGAGCGGGACCGGCGCGAGCGGCGCCGGCTCGACGTGGTGGAGCATCAGGACCGGAGGGAAGGCAGGCATCGGTTCTTAGGGTGCCGCCCGGCGGCACCGTCGACTGGCGATTCTATGAGGAGAGCTCCCGGCAGAGGGCTGCGTAGGCGTCGATCGTGCGCTCGACCGGAAACCTCTCGGCCTGCCGTCGGGGCGCGTTGGCCGAACCTTCGCCCCAATCGGCCTCCAGCGTCTCGCCGAGCGCCCGGGCGTAGGCATCCGCATCCTCCGGATCGCAGAACCGGCCCGCCTCGCCGATCACCTCGCGGCGCACGGCGTCGTCGGTCGCGACCGCCGGTTTGCCGCACGCCATCGCTTCGAGGTAAGCGAGGCCGAACGACTCGGTCTTCGAGGGGAGGGTGAAAGCATCGGCGGCGGCGTACCACCGGGGCATCTCATCGCGCGGGACCGCCGTGCGCAGATAGCGGCGCGAGCCGAGCCGGCCCGCCGCGAACGTGTCGAGGGCCTCCTCCTCCGGGCCGCGGCCGAGGGCGAGCAGGCTGCCGCGGCCGAGCCGGGCGAGCGCGTCGACGGCGAGCGCCATCCGCTTGTGCCCGTCGATCGCTCCCGCCGTGAGGACGACCGGGCGTTCGAGGTCGAGCGCCACCGGGGGGACGTCCGACCGGAACCGTTCGAGGTCCACGCCGTGCGGGATCACCTGAATCTTCGCCCGCGGCGCCCGCGCGCGAATCATCCGCGCCGCCGCCTCGGTGAAACAGACCACCCGATCGGGATTCTGCCGGGCGAACGCCCCTTCCCATTTCGGGTCGTTGCCGTGCGCGAGATCGATCCAAGGAAGCCCGCGCGTCGCTTTGAGCCAGCGCGCGACCCGCGCGCCGACGAGCCCTCCTTCCATCACCAGCAGATCGAAGCCGCCGCGCGCGATTCGGCCACGTGCGGCAAGCGCCGCGGTGCCCCATTCGATCGAGAGCGGATCGAGGAACAGCGTGTCGAGGACCTTCTTGCCGAACCGCGTCGCGCGGTAAGTCCGATCGAGCCATCGGGCGTCGCGTGGGACGGCGCGGATCCTCTCGTGCGCGACGCCCGGCGCCGGCGGTGGCGTTCCGCGCGAGAAGATCACCGGAGCGAAACCGCGCGCGGCGAGCGCCGTCGCCAGCTCGACCACGAACGCCTCTGCGCCGCGGTTCTCGATGCCGACGCCCGGCATCACGAACGCGATCTTCCGCGAGTCGCTCAGGCGTTGCTTCGAACCGCTCACGCGGTGGGCCGTTCGGGGGAAGCCCCCGAGAAGAAGAAGTCGGTAAACGGCCGCCGGAAGCGCGCGAGGTAAGCGAGCCCGGCGATCGCGCACGCCGCGAGCGACACCGCGAGCCGAGCCCACGAGCCCGCGGGGAGGAGCCAAGCGATGCCCAGGAACAGCGGCAGCGGAAGGAGGTAAACGAACGCGAGGTCGCGCACGAGGCGCCAGAACTCGAGCCCCGCGATCCGCGCGACCCGCCAGGTCATCAGCAGATTGCCGAGCAGCAGGAAGTGCGCCCAGGCGACCCCGACGCCTCCCCAGCGGTGGGCGAACGGGATGCCGAAGCCGAGAAGCGAGACGAAATTGAGCAGGACGATCGCAAGCCAAACGCCATCTTCGCGCTCGACCTTGAGCAGCTCACCGCCGAGCCGCGACATGGGATCCGTGAGCGGCACGAAGCAAAGCGCTTGAAGGATCGGCACCGCCCGCTCCCATGCCGGCCCGAGCAGGATGCCCACCAGAACGAGATGGGCGTTGAAGAACAGGAAATACGCCGCGAGCGTCTCGAGCGCGAGGATCGAGACCGTACCGAGCCGAAACGCCACCAGGAAGCGCGGCCGGTCGTTGCGATATTCGACCAGCGCCGGATAGAGGACGCGGGCGACCGCCGGCAGCACCAGCTCCTGAATCCGGAAGCCCCAGCCTCGCGCCCGTCCGAAGTAGCCGATCTCCGCCTCACCACGCGATCCGAGCACGAAGCGGGCGACATACGGCATCGGCAACGCGGCGAGCGCGATCAGGAACAGCGTGCCGCTCTCCCGGATCAAGCGCGGGAGGAGGGCTAGATCGACCTGCATGGGGATCTTCCCCCACGCTCGCCGCCAGAGCAGGGCGGCGTAAAGCGCCGCGCCGGCCAGCTCGCCGCAGACCAGCGCCCAGACCCCGGCGCCCGAAAGGGCGAGCGCGATGCCGACCGACGCGATCGCGAGCCCGCGCAGCAGCTCCGGACCGACGAGGCGCCCCACCTCCAGCCGCCGCTCGAACCAGAGCTTTGGCACTACGGCGAGACCGTCCAGGAAGATATAGATCGCGAACCAGGGAAGGATCGCCGGCAACCGGCCGTGCCCGAAACCCGAGAAGAGCGGCGCCGTGAGAGCCACCCCGGCCGCGAGCAGAGCTCCCGCGCTCGCCGTCCAGGCGAACACCGTTCCGTACGGCTGCCGCTCATCGCGGATCAGGTGATACCCGAGCCCCAGATCGCGAAAGATCCCCGCGACCACCGCGATCCCGAGCGCCACCTCGAACAGCCCGTAGTCCCCGGGAACGATCAGCCGCGCGAGCAGGATGTCCGATCCCGCCCGCAGCACCGCCCGGCCGATCTGGCTCCCATAGGCCGCGAGGGTGGAGGAGAGGAATCGCTTTTCGGTGGTCAACGGTTCTCCGTACCGCGACGCGGGTCGCTCAGGCTCCCGAGATGGCGTTGTTCCAGGTCCAGCCCACCACTGATCTGGTCCAGGCCACCGGTGATCCCGTCCAGCTCACCTCTGATCTGGGTCAGACCACTGCTGATCCCGTCTAGACCACTACTGATTTGGGCCAGACCACTGGTGATCCCGTCCAGACCACCACTGATCTGGGTCAGACCACCGGTGATCCCGTCCAGACCACTACTGATCTGGGCCAGACCACTGGTGATCCCGTCCAGGCCAATACTGATCTGGGCCAAACCACTGGCGTTTTCGTCCAGGCCACTACTGGCCTGGGCCAGGTCACCGGTGACTCACCCAGCACACCCCTGAGCTAGGCTCGTTTGAGCCGCGTCGGAACGTCCTTGGTCTTTGCAGCGCAAGTCTACCGGAGACCGATTCGCTAGGCCGGCCACTCCGCGATCACCGCCCGATACCAGGCCCGCCGAAACGCGACAACACCCGGCAACGCGCGGCGACAGTCGCGCAACTCAGGATGCCGGGCGAAGATCCCGAGCGCTCCCGTCCAGGCTTTGAGCGGCGCGGTCGCCCGGAGAATCCCTCGGCTCTTCCAGGTGATTCCGGTTCCGAACGCCTCCGGGTGACGCTCCCGGAAGAGGTGGAAGTTCGAGCCGTACCAGGTGGCGTGGGCTTCGAGGGCCGCGCGGTCGGCGCGGACCGCCGCGTGCTCGACGATCGCGTCGGGGACGAACGCGGTGGGAAGTCCCGCCTTTCGGGCGCGGAGGATCCAGTCGAAATCCTCGCTGGTCGTGAGCGCCTCGTCGAAGCCGCCGATCCGATCCCAGGCGTCGCGACGGACGGCGAGGTTCAGGCTGCCGATCGCGCCGCGGGTGTCGTCCTCCGCCGGGCGGTCGGCGAGCAGCTCGTGGAACGAGGCGATGTTGTCGGCGAGCGCCCAGACGGTCGTCTCTTCGGGGCTGCGCGGAAAGGTCACCGCGCCCCCGGCGACCGGCGAACGGTCGAGCGCCGCGGCCAGGCGTTCCGCCCAGCCGGGGAACGGGCGGCAGTCGGCGTCGATGAAGAGGATCTTCTCGCCCTGGGCCTGGGCGACTCCGAGGTTTCGCGCCGCGGCCGGATTCACCCGCTCGGTGGTCTCGATGAAACGAATGGAGGCGTCCCGGGGGACCCGGCCCGGCCGGTCGCTTCCGACCACGATCACCTCGTGCGGCGGACGGAGGTTCCACTGCGACTGGAGGCCGGAAAGGGTCCGGCCGATCCAGGGGGAGTCGAGGTTCGGGATGACGATCGAAAGCAGGGGCATCGCGGCGCGAGAGTCTACCGTCAGCGGCCCCTCGCTTGGCTCGGCCGCGCCGACGTGTCGCCTTCCGCGGAATTACAATCGGTGCCCCATGATCTCCCGATTGCGAGCTCTCCTTCCTGCCCTGAAGATCTATCTCCCCGTGTCGCTGGCTCTCGGCTTGGCGATGAACGCGCTCGGCCACGGGTTGTGCCTGGCCTACTTTCGGAACTGGTGGCAGGTGGCGACCTGCTACTGGGGATACGTCGTGCCGGTCGCCCTCATGTTGCGACGCCGGTCGACGGTCGACCAACTCGGCTGGGGAACCGTGTCGATGATCCCGCTCGAGCTGGCCGGATATGGCCTCGAAACGTCGGTTCCTTGCCCCGGCAACGCGATCGAGACGATGTTCGGCGTGCGCAATTTCTCGCTCGTCATGGTGGTGATCTGTGGAGTCCTCCCCTTGACGCTGAACCGGCTGGTCGTCTGGGTGTCCACCTCGGCGACGAGCCTGGCGAAAGAGGAGGCGCGATGAAGGTGCGGGTGGGCGACGCCGAGATCCACTACACCGTGCACGGGGAGGGGCCGACCTGCCTGGTTCTCTGCGGATTCGGCACCGATCCGACCGAGCGGCAGATGCCGGAGCCGGTCTCCGACCGGCTGCGGTTGGTCTTCGTCGATCTGCGCGCGAGCGGACTTTCGACGGGAGAGGCCGCTGGGCTCACGTTCGAACGGATCGCCGACGATCTCGAAGCCGTACGGAAGGACCTCGGCGTCGAGCGGGTCGCCGTGCTCGGGCCCTCGATCCTCGGCATTCTGGCGATCGAGTACGGCCGGCTCCGGCCAGAGAGCGTTTCCCATGTGATCGCCGTGGGAACCCCGCCGACCGGCGACATGAAGTTCGTGGGGGCGCGCGCGGCGGCGTATTTCGAGGAGGACGCGTCGGAGGACCGGAAACGGCTCTGGGAAGGGAACCGCGCTCGGTTGGCTCCAGGAATGCCTTTCTTAGAAGTGCTCAAGGCCCAGACGCCGCAGCGGTTCTTCGATCCGACGTTCGACCAGGGGCCGCTCTACGTGGAGGCGATCTGGAAAGGCGACATGATCCGCCACGTCCTCGGCGTGCTCACGCCGGCCTGGGACGTCACGGCGGATCCCTCGAGCCTTCGCGTGCCGATCTTCCTCGCCCTCGGGCGCTACGACTACGTCGTGCCTCCGCTCCTCTGGGATGGGATAGCCGACAGGATCCCGAACCTCACGGTCGGCCTCTTCGAGCGGAGCGGCCACCAACCGTTCTTCGAAGAGCCCGAGCGTTTCGCCGAGGCGGTGGAGGAGTGGATGGCGGCGACGGGCGGCTGACCCGTCTGGCGGGATCCATCGAGAGTCCGGTGGGGTAAATCCGTCTTTAGGGCGGTAGGAGGGATCTACCGCCGTGACCCGTCACGATCAGCTTTTCAAAGACCTATTTCGAGCGCGCTTCTACGATCTGCTGTGCCTCGTCGAGCCCGATGTCCCGGCCGGGCTCGAGCCCGATCCGACCTTCAAGTTCCTCGACAAGGAGATGTTTCTCGAGTTGCCTCTGGGAAAACGCCGCGAGGCGGATCTCGCGGCCGAAGCGGTCGACCGCGCCGGCAACCCGTTGCTGATTCACGTGGAGATCGAGCGCCGCTTCACGGGCGGCATGGGGCGCCGCCTCTGGCGATACTCGCACCAGCTGCTCTTGCGCCATGGCTTGCCGGTACTGTCGATCGTCGTGTTCCTCCGAGGCGGAACGGCCGGGGCCGCGTGGGCGACGCATCAGGAGCTTGCGATCGATCGCGAGATCCACAGCTTCCGATACCTCGCGCTGGGACTTGCCAAGGTTCCGGCCGAACACTTCCTTCGCCGGCCGGAGCCCCTTGCCTGGGCACTCGCCGCTTTGGCGCGAACGAGGAAGCGGAACCGGCCGCGGCTCAAAGCGGAGCTGCTTCAGAAGATCGCGGCCTCTCCCTTGCTGGATCGCGAGAAGTTCCTCTTGACGAACTGTGTTGAGACCTACCTACAATTGGACGGGCACGAGGTGGACGAGTACGATGCTCACGTCGCCGCCTTGAGCCCCTCGGAGGCTGGATCGATGAGAGTGACGAAAATGAAGTTGACCTGGGCTGACCAGATGAGAGAGGACCTTCGGCGCGAAGTGGTGGCCGAGGTTCGAGACCAGCTCCAGGCTGAGGTGAAGGCCGAGGTTCGAGACCAGATCCAGGCCGAGGTGAAAGCCGAGGTTCGAGACCAGATCCAGGCCGAGGTGAAAGCCGAGGTTCGGGACCAGCTCCAGGCTGAGGTGAAGGCCGAAGTCCGAAGTGAGCTCCGGGCCGAAGTTCGGCAGGAAGGTGCCGAACGTCTGCGGCGAACCTTGCTCCGGCTTCTCGGGCAACGGTTCGGCGAGGTTTCGCAGCCGGTCCGGAGGCGGATCGAGGAGATCGATTCGATCGAGACGCTCGGAGGCTACGTCGATCGGATCCTGGAAGTGCGATCCGTGGAGGAGATGGGCTTGGGCCGGTAGGCCAAAGCCCGTTCTCTCCTCCGAACCCCTCTACCGCGCGCCGTGGATCAGCCGCCCCCAGTGCTTCGGGCGGAGACCTTTCATCTTCTGGATGCGCTCTTCGGCGAGACGCTCTGCGGCGATCTGGGTGGGGATTTGCTCGGTCCTGGAGATCTCGAACACGCGCATCATATTGTCGAAGATCCCGAGCGTCATGCGCTTGGCTCGCTCGCGGTTGTAGCTCGGCATCAGCTCGTTGTAGACGTTGATCAGCCCCCCGGCGTTGCCGACGAAATCCGGCGCGTAGAGGATGCCGCGAGCGTGGAGGTCGGCGCCATCGCGGTCTTCCTCGGCGAGCTGGTTGTTCGCGGCGCCCGCGACGATGCGGCATTTGAGCTTCGGGATCGTGTCCGGGTTGATCGTCGCGCCGAGGGCGCAGGGCGCTACGATGTCGCAATCGACGGCCAGGATCTCGTCGGTCGAAACGACCTCCACGCCGGCCGCCCGCGCCCGCTCCTGGGCCTGGGGATAGACGTCTGCGCCGAAGACCTTGGCTCCTTCGTCCTTGAGATATCCCGCAAGATGGAAGCCGACGTTGCCGAGCCCCTGGATCGCGACGCTCTTGCCCTGGAGAGAGGAGTCGCCGTAGGCCACTTCGGCGGCGGCTTTCATCCCCTGGAGGACGCCGAACGCGGTGACCGGAGAAGGATCGCCGCTGCCGCCCATCGCGTCGGAGACGCCGGTCACCCAGCGGGTCTCGGCGAGGATCGTCTCCATGTCGCGGACCGAGGTTCCGACGTCCTCTGCCGTGATGTAGTCGCCGCCGAGCGACTCGACGTACTGGCCGAAGCATCGAAGGAGCGCTTCCGTCTTTTCCTTCTTGGCGTCGCCCAGGATGACCGCCTTGGCGCCGCCGAGGGTGAGCCCGGCCGCCGCCGCCTTGTAGGTCATGCCGCGCGAGAGGCGGAGGACGTCGTGCAACGCCTCGTCGCTGTTGGCGTACGGCCACATCCGGACGCCGCCGAGCCCGGGGCCTAGAACCGTCGAATGGACGGCGATGATCGCCTTCAAGCCGACGTCGGGATTCGAGCAGAAGACCACCCGCTCGTGCCCCATCGCAGCCATATCCTGAAAGAGACTCATGTTCTCTCCTCGTTTCGCGATGAAGTACTCGTTCGAGCCGAAGGGAAGAGTGTATCCGCTGCCCTCGAAGGGGGACAAACGGTTTCGGCGGAAGCCTCAGGTGGGAGGAAGCGCACCCTCCGCCCCTCCCCACAGCTCCGTGACGAGCATCGCGGCGACCACCAGGGCGCCGCCCACGAGCATCTGCCGGCTCATCGCCTCGATGCCGACGGCGATCGAGAATGCCGCGGCGAACACGGGCTCCAGCGCGAAGATCACCCCGGTTTCCACCGCCGATAGATGCTGCTGGGCGTAGAGCTGGCAGAGGAAGGCGACGGCGGTCGCGAGAACTCCCGTGAGCGCGATCGCGAACAGGGCGTAGGGAGTGAATTCCGCGCGGGTCGGCGGTTGGATCAGGAGCGACGGGGAAGCGAGCAGGGCGATCAGGCCGAACTGAACGATCACCAGACCGAAGAGCGGCTCCCGGCCCACGGCGGTCTCGACCGCCAGCACGTAGACCGCGAAGACCACGGCGGAGAGGAGCGTCACCCCGTCGCCCCATTGGAAGGTTGCGGCCCCCGCGTCGCCACCCGGGCGGAACAGGAACCAGAGGCCGATCGCGGCCACGATCGAGCCGATCGTCGGCCCCGGCGGGATCCTTCGGCCGAGCAGCTTGCCGAGGAACGGAACGATGACCACCGAAAGCCCGGTGAGGAACGCCGAACGGGACGGGGTGGTTCCGAGCAGACCGTAGTTCTGGAGCCCGAAGCCGAGGAAAAGCAGGACGCCGAGGATCGCCCCCTGGCGAAAGGTCTCTCGCCGCCAGGCCACCCGCCGCGCGAACGGCAACAGGAGCAGGAGCGCGAGCGCGAACCGGATCGAGATCAAATGGAAGACCGGCAGGTCCGCGATCGCCCGTTGGACGATGACGAACGTCGTGCCCCAGATCAGGGTCGCGAAGAGGAGCGCGGCGCGGGCGCGGATCCGGATGTCGGGCATGGGTATGGGGGATTCGAGGTAGACCAGACTCGCAGGTGCCCGGTCTTGGCGGGGGGACGTGAGGGGCGCGCGGGGCGCGCCCCTCGATCAGACGACCGCGGCGTCAGAGCGACGCGAGCGCGGATAGCACCTGCTCGTCGTGGCCGTCGACCGAGACTTTCTTCCAGACCTTGCGCACGACCCCTTGCGCGTCGATCAGGAACGTCGAGCGCTGGATCCCCATCGACACCTTGCCGTACATGTTCTTCTCGCGCCAGGCGCCGTAGAGATCGGCGACCGCGTGCCCCGGATCGGCGAGCAGGGGAAAATTGAGGCCGTATTTGTCGCGGAACTTACCGTGGCTCGCGACGCTGTCGGGCGAGACGCCGAGGACCACCGCCCCGCGCTCTTCGATCTCGCTTCGGCGATCGCGGAAAGCGCAGGCCTCTTTAGTGCAACCGGGCGTGTCGTCCTTCGGGTAGAAGTAGAGGACGACCGGCTTGCCGCGCAGGGCCGAGAGGCGAACCTCGCGACCGTCGTCGGCGTTCAACGAAAAGTCGGGCGCTGACGCGCCCTCTTCGATCCATTCGGACATGCTCACGCTCCTTCGAGGAAATGGGAGAGACGAGGGCGGGCGCCCGGGGCGCCCGCCTCGTGGCCGCGGTCGCGCGGCGACGTCCTCAGAACTGAACGTTCTGGACGTAGAACGCGGAGACCTCGATCTTGTTCGTCGACAGCTGCGTCGCCTGCTCGGGGGTGATCAGGAAGGTGCCTGCCCGCTCCCCGCCGGGGGTCGACATCTGGAGCTCCAGCGCCGCGACCTCCGGCGACTTGAGCTCTAGGAGGGCGTTCGCGGCCACGGTGAGCATCTTGAACGCAGACGCCTCGGAGGCCGTCGTCGCCTCGACCAGGACCCGTCCGCTCCGCGAGCCCGCGAAGAGCCGGAAATCCTCGATCTCCTGGCCGCGGAAGTAGGCGGCGAGCGCGTCCGAGATGGCGCTGTTCGGGTAAGGCCGGTGATTGGACTTCGGTGTCGTCTCGACCCTCCCCGGGATCGCCCGGGGTGGGGTCGGGCGGGAGCTCGTGGTGCCGCCGGTCGGCAGTTGCGAGCTGGGCGGGCGGACCGACGGCTCGGGAAGTCGGGTCGAGACTTCGCGGCTCTTGATCAGGTCGGCGAGGCTTCCCCCTCGGGAAGGCGCGGCCGGCGGCGGCGCGGTCTGGGTGCGGGAGCCCTCGTCGAGCACTACGGCGGTCCCGCCGTAGTCGTTCTGGTTCGCCTTGTCGGTCGCGGCGACGTCGATGTCCGAAAGCGGCATGAAGCTCTCGGAGCCGTTGATCAGGGTGATCATCGCGTTCTTGCCGGCGACGCGGTATTTCTTTTTCGCCTGGATCCTGGAGCCGTCTTTGAGGATCACCGTATAGGCGAAGCTCGGAACGGAGAGAAGGCCGAGGAGGACCAGCGAGACGAGCGAGCGGCGGACCATGTCGAGGCTCCTTCGCGCCGGGTTTTCCGGGGGAGGGCCGGCGCGCTCGCTATGATACCGTCGCGAGCGGACGCTTGACGAGACGGCGGCGGCGAATCGAAATGTTGATCGTGATGAAGATGGACGCCACTCCGGACGAGATCCGGGCGGTGGTGGAGAAGATCGAGCGCAAGGGCCTGCGAGCCCATCCCATCCCGGGAGCGCAGCGGACCGCGATCGGCATCACGGGGAATTTGGGTGCGGTCGAACGCGGCACGTTCGAATCGGCGCCCGGCGTGCTTGAAGTCATCCGGGTGAGCCATCCGTTCAAGCTGGTGTCGCGGGAGTTTCGCCCCGCCGACACGGTAATCGAGGTCGCGGGGGTCCAGATCGGCGGCGCCGACCTCGCCCTGATCGCCGGGCCCTGCTCGGTCGAGAGCGAAGAGCAGATGCTGCGCATCGCCCAGCGGGTGAAGGCCTCCGGGGTGCGCCTCCTGCGCGGTGGTGCGTACAAGCCGCGAACTTCCCCGTACAGTTTTCAGGGCCTCGGCATCGAGGGGCTTCAGATCCTCGCCCGCGTACGCGAGGCGACCGGCCTCGGCATCGTGACCGAGGCGCTCGACATCGACGTGCTCGATCCGGTCGCCGAATACGCCGACGTGGTCCAGATCGGCGCGCGCAACATGCAGAACTACACGCTGCTCAAGAAGGCGGGGCGCTGCGGCAAGCCCGTCCTCTTGAAGCGGGGCATGACGGCCACCGTGACCGAGCTGCTGCTCGCCGCCGAATACATCCTGGATCAGGGCAACGAGAAGGTGATCCTTTGCGAGCGCGGCATCCGGACCTTCACCGACCATACGCGGAACACGCTCGACATCGCGGCGATCCCGGCGGTCCAGAAGATCAGCCACCTGCCGATCGTGGTCGATCCGAGCCACGCGGCCGGACGGCGCGACATGGTGCTCGCGCTCGCGCGGGCCGGCGTCGCCGCCGGGGCGGACGGCCTGATCGTCGAGGTCCACGATCACCCCGAAGAATCGTATTCCGACGCCGAGCAGGCGCTCCTTCCAGATGAGCTCGATCGCCTGATGGCCGACCTGCAAACCCTCGCCCCCGCGGTCGGGCGGCGGCTGCCCATGGCCCCGCTCGAAGCGGTCGCCGGGGCGTAAGCGCCATTCCCGGCGCCAGGAGAAACTCCGCGACCATGCAGCCCGTTTCAGGACTTCTGGTGCTCGAAGACGGCTCGGTGTTCGAAGGGGAGGCGGCGACCATCGGGACCCGCTTCGGCGAGGTGGTTTTCAACACCTCGATGACCGGATACCAGGAGGTTTTGACCGACCCGTCCTACCGCGGCCAGATCGTGGTGATGACCCAGCCGCACATCGGCAACTACGGCACCGCCCGCGAGGTCGCCGAATCGAGGCGCCCCTGGGTCGAGGGATTCGTCGCGCGCCAGTTCACCCGTGAGCCGTCCGGGACGCTCGGGGGCGAAGGGCTGCTGCCCTATCTCGATCGGGCGGAGGTGCCGTCGCTCCACGGCGTCGACACCCGGGCGATCGTGCGCCGGCTGCGCGATCGCGGCGCCCTGCGCGGCGTGGTGACCTCGGAGCGCTCGGACGTGGCGGCGCTGCTCGCCGAGGTGCGCGATTTCCCCACCATGGAGGGGCGCGCGCTGGTCGAAGAGGTCACCTGCGAGGAACCTTACGAGCTGGCGGCAGAGGGTCCCGACGGGGCTCCGGGGGTCGAACGCTGCCATCTCGCGGTCTACGACTTCGGAACCAAGCAGAACATCCTGCGATCGCTGGCGCTGCTCGGCGCGCGGCTTTCGGTCGTCCCCGCGTCGACCCCGGCGAGCAATGTGCTCGGCCTGGGGGTCGATGGCGTGGTGCTGTCGAACGGCCCGGGCGATCCCGAGCCGCTCGTGGGCGTCATCCAGTCGGTGCGCGACATCCTCGCGGCGGAGAAACCGGTGCTCGGCATCTGCCTCGGGCACCAGCTGCTCGGGCTCGCGCTCGGCGCGCGGACCTTCAAGCTCAAGTTCGGCCACCACGGCGGCAACCAGCCGGTGCGCGACGTCGCGACCGGGAAGGTCGAGATCACCAGCCAGAACCACGGTTTCGCGGTCGATCCCGATTCGCTGCCCGCCGGGTGCCACGTGAGCAAGGTGAACCTGAACGACGGCACGGTCGAGGGGCTCGCGGTCGCCGGCCGGCCAATCCTCTCGGTCCAGTACCACCCGGAGGCCGCCCCCGGGCCGCACGACGCCGCGGAGCTGTTCGACCGCTTCGTCGCCGACGTGGCGCATGGCGCCTGACCCCGCGGCCGCCGCGGATTCGAACTCCCGGCCGCCGCTCGGCGGCCCCCTTCCGGTCCTCCTCGCCTGGCGCTTCCTCCGCGGCGCGCGAGGAGAGGGCCGTCACCGGAGCCGCCTGCTCGACGGTACGGCGCGCTCGGCGCTCCTCGCGACGGCGCTCGGGGTGACCGCGATGGTGGTCGCGATGGCGCTCATGACCGGCTATCGCGAGGATCTGCAGCGGAAGCTGGTTCGAGGCAACGCCGCGATCGTCATCTATCCGACCGGTGGACTGACCGAGCCGGGAACGGGGGGCGGCGAGAACCGGGCGGGTTTCGGCCGGGTTCGCTCGGACACGATCTCCCGGCTGCTGAAAATCCCCGGCGTGCGGCGGGTCGGCCGGGTCGTCTACGGGCAAGGGGCTCTTTCGTTCGACGGAGAAGGGGAAGGCGGCGCGCCCCGGGGGCCCGACGCCAAACCGGACGTCGAGGTGATCCTGCGCGGCATCGACCCGGGCGGCGGCCAGCTCGCGGCGAGCGCCCAGCAGATCGGCGCCGGTCCCGACGGTCTCGCGGGCCTGGTCCTCGGCAAAGAGCTCGCGGCGCGCCTTGGGGCTCGGCAAGGCGACGTCGTCCGGCTCGTCTCGCTCGGCCTCGGCGAGGGGCGTCCTCGATTTCGGTACCGGAGCCTGCGCGTCACCGGCATCTTCGCGACCGGCTTCGCCGAATTCGACCAGAGCTGGGCGTTGCTCGCCCGTCCGGTGGTCGAGGAGCTCATGGGCAGCGCGGCCGCCGCCGACCTGTTGGAGCTCACCTTGGACGACCCCGCCGGGGCGCGCGAGGTCGCCGGCCAGGTGGAAGAGGCGCTCGGGCCTGGGTTCCTGGTCTCCTCCTGGCAGGAGCTCAACAAGGAGCTGTTCGCCGCCTTGCGGCTGCAGCAGTTCGTCCTGTTCGGAGTGCTCGGCCTGATCGTCCTGGTGTCGACGTTCAACGTCGCCTCGACCCTCGTCGTCCTGGTGCGCGAGCGGATGCGCGACCTCGGGGCGCTTTCCGCCCTCGGCCTCGCGCCGAAACGGATGCGGCGGACGTTCGTCCTGTTCGCCGCGGCACTCGGCCTCGCGGGCACGGGAATCGGCGTCGCCCTCGGCACGGCGGCCTGCTGGGTGCTCACGACGTTCCGCCTGATCCGTTTCGAGCCCGAGATCGCGGCGATCTACTTCATCGACTACGTGCCGTTCCGGGTGGCGCCGAGCGACCTCGCGGCGATCGTCGTTTTCGCGTTGTTGGTGACGCTTCTCGCGGCGTGGGTCCCCGCCTGGCGCGCCGGCCGGCTCGATCCTTCCGCCGCCTTGCGCTATGAGTGAGCTGGAAGAACAGTGAGGTCTGGAGAGAGACGGTGGGGGGCCGACCCCGTGGGATCGGCCCCTCGCCAACCTGCGCGGGGGCGGCTCCGAAGAACCGCTGCAAAGGTGGGCCAAAGAGGGAC
>JBGAGQ010000071.1:0-31471 GCA_044226625.1 Thermoanaerobaculia bacterium | reverse complement strand
CCCATGTCGAGCCAGCGGACGTCGATCTTGGGATGGAGCTCCTCGTAGCGCTTCTCCATAAGAGACAAGAGATCGCGGCCGTGCGGGGAGTAGAGGACGAGAGGGGTCCGGCCGTCGCCCGAGCAGGCCTGCAGGGAAACGATTGAAACGGCGAACGAGCAGGCGATCGAGGCCGCGCCCACCGCACGGAGCAGGGCGAGAGGTGTCTTGGGGATCAAGGGAAGCTCCTCGGGCAAAGCGATCGAAACGCTTCGGGTGACGCAGAAGTCTAACCGTTTGAAGGCGGAGGGGATTCCAGGCGGCTTAGGCTGGAGTCAAGGGTAGTCTTCCAGGGAGTCGACCGCTGGTTTCTTCGAGGCGCTGCTAGACTGAAAAGCTAAGTTGGGAGGCAGACAATGGCAGGCGCTGCTTTCGTTTGGGACTACGATCTCGACGAACAGGCATTTAGGGAGTTGCTCTCGGGGCGTCGCCGGGTTGGGCGCCTCGATCGGACTTGGGCCGCCGTACGCCTGCTCGAATATGCCAGTTATTCGGAAATCCT
Organism: Thermoanaerobaculia bacterium; assembly: GCA_044226625.1. Taxonomy (GTDB): domain Bacteria; phylum Acidobacteriota; class Thermoanaerobaculia; order Multivoradales; family UBA5704; genus DASYKS01. Next base: position 30,930 of record JBGAGQ010000071.1, on the reverse strand, counting down.
TAAGTATCTGTCGTTCGCTGAGATCGTTTCTGGATGGCCCGCCTGGCGCGAGAAGGTACGCTCCGAAAGCCGTCGCCGAGGATTTGATTTTCTGGTGAGCTGGCTTCCGGCCCATCGCCCGGAGCTCCTGATGGCGCCGAGAAACGGTCCAGATGGCCCCGAATAGCGAATTCTATTTCCACAGCCTCTACCCGCTGCAGGACGAGGTGCTCAAGATCCTCTCAGAGGTCGATACCGGCCTCTATCTTTCAGGGGGGACTGCCGTTTCTCGCGGTTATCTACAGCACCGCTTTTCGGACGATCTCGATCTTTTCACCAACGACTCCCGGGACTTTTCGCTGTGGGTGGACCGGGCGGCCTCGGCGTGGACGGCCCGGGAAGGGTGGCGGGTACGATTCGTGGTGCGAGATCCCAGGTTCACACGGCTCTGGATCGAAACGGAAGACGATCTTTCGCTCAAGATCGAGCTGATCAACGATGTACCGTCGCATGTCGGAGAGCTGAAAATCGATCCGGTTCTCGGACGTCTAGATAGCGCCGAAAACCTCCTCGCGAACAAGATCACCGCGGTTCTCGATCGGGAGGAGCCGAAGGATCTCGCGGACATCTGGGGCCTCTGTTGCCGCTTTGGCTTGTCGATCCGAGGTGCGATCGAAGGCGCCTCGGGCAAAGCGGCGGGAGTCTTTCCGCCGGAGGTAGCGAGCCGACTCTGTTCAGTGACCGCTGCCGATTGGCGGCTCGTCCGATGGATCGATCCTCCGCCGGTCGACCGTTTCATCGCCGAGCTGACCGCCCTTGGCGAGAGTTTGCTCTTCGACCCGTAGGCATCTTTCTGTAGCCGCGTACCTGGGATCGGCCGTCGATGCCCGTGTCCCCGCCCCTACCGCAGATACCCGAGCGCTCTGAGCTCTGCACGGCCTTCCTCGTCGAGGTCTTCGAAGCTCGATTCTTCGTTGGTTTTCAGGCGGAAGCCAGTGAGGATCTGGGCGAAGGCGGGGAGCGGGCCGAGGAAGGGCGGGCGGCTCGGGGCCGCTCCCGGGGCTTGGAGGCGGACGAGCTCGGGACGTTCCTCCCCGTGGCGAAAGAGACGCAGCGAGATCTCGCCGTTGCCCGACGCGAGAACGAAGGAAAGCGCATGGGGACGCCCGGGCGTGAGCGGTACGCTTTCGCCCTGGCGCCTGGGCTGCCGTTCGTCGAGGCCGTCCCAAACCGCCACGGGGACGACCCGCGAAGCGCGAGGGACGGCGAGGGCGGTGAGATCGTTCGGCAGACGGATCGATCGAGGGCCGCCGAGCCACGCCAGCATGGTCTGCAGCCGCTCGACCTCGCGCACGTCGCGGGCGGCCGCGGGGCGCGGCTTGCGCATCGCCGCGTCGCGGGCTCGGTCGAAGATCTGCGCGCGACGCCGCACGGCGTCCAGCACGAGGGTCGTCTCGCCCCGGTCGAGGCGATACCGCCGCTCGTGGAGCTGATGGAAGGAGTTGAGTCCCTCGGCGAAGATCTCTCGCGGTTCCTCACGCGTGTCGGGGTCGGCCGCGAGCCGCAAGAGGGAACGGCCGGGAAGTGCCTCGATTTCCGAGCGCGGCGCCCCGGCGAGATCGAGGAACGTCGGCACGACGTCGACGCCCGAGACGGGGCTCGTCACCTTGCCTCGGGAACCGTCCGGTAGCTTGAGGATCAACGGGACGTGGATGTTCTCGTCGTAGAGCTTGCCCAGGCCGTGCTCCATGTTGCCGTGGTCCATCAGCTCCTCGCCGTGGTCCGCGGTCACCAGGAGTGCCGTGCGGGAGGCGAGCTCCTTCTTCGAAAGGGCGCGCCAGATCCCGCTGAGGTAGCGGTCCGCGCGCCGGATCTCGCCGTCGTAGAGCGCGGTCGCCCGGGCGAGCTCGGTGCCTTCGAGGCGTGCGGGGAAGCGGATCCAGTAGGTCTCGTCCGGTGGTTTCGGTCCGGGCGGCAAGAACGGGTCGGCGAATCCCTCCCGGTTGAGATAGGGCTGATGCGCCTCGTAAGTGTGGAGGAGCAGGAAAAAGGGAGCCGTCGGGCCGGCCCTCGCCTCCTCCGATCGCTCCTTGAGCCAGCGGGTGGCCGGCTCGACCACCCGGCGGACGTCCTTAGGGTTCCAGGCCTGGCCGCGGGTCGAGTCGTAGCGGTCGAACCCCTGGGCGAATCCCCATTGCGGATCGACGAAACCGCCGTCGGTGAAGGCGGCGGTCCGGTAACCGAGCTCGCGCAGCCGTTCGGCCAGCGTGTGCGCCTCCGGCGGGAGGACGTCCGGCAAGTTCCGAACCCCGTGTTGATCGGGGTAGAGACCGGTGAGCAGGCTGGAGGTCGACGGGAGCGTCCAGGTCGACGCCGAATACGCGTTGCGGAACAGGAGCGCATGAGAGGCGAGGCGCGCCAGGTTTGGGCTGGTCGGGCGGCGATAGCCGTACGCCGAGAGGTGGTCGGCGCGCACAGTGTCGATGATCGTCAGGACTAGATTGGGTCGCTGGGTGGCCGCCGCGTCGGGCCGGTCATCGAAGAGCTCGGCCCAGGCGACCGGAGACTCCCCTTCGCTCGAAAGCACGAGGCGCCGGGAGCGCCCCCCTTCCGGGACGACCAGCCGATAGCTCTTCCAACCGTTTGCGGGGGAAACTTCGAGGAGCGAGGCGGACGTCGCTCCGTCGACCAACTCGACGCGCGCCTGGCTCGTCCAGTCGGCCCGCGGATCGGTGATGGTACCGACCGCGATCGACAGGCGGCGGGCGTCGCTTCCGAGGGGGAGCTCCCAGGTGACGCCGGGAAGGGTCAGCACGGCCTCCCGGTCGCTCGTTCCGAGACGAATGCGGTTGTGCTCGGCGACCTGGAACTTGGTTCTCTTGCCCGCGGTCAAGATCTGGATCGTTTGGGGCGCCCCCGCGGCGCGCCGGGCGATCAGCGCTCCCCCGCGCAGAGCGGGTTCCTCGGGTGCGCAAGCGAACAAAGGCGCCAGGATTACGCTCGCGAGGAGAGCCAGGACGCCGATCGGTCGTGCCGGTCGAGCCCCATCTGAGCTCGGGTCGCGCTCCGGGGGCCGGTGCGGCCGGGCCGGCTTCACCTCGGGGGTCCCGCGGGTCCGAGGGCGAGCAAGTTGGCAAAGAGCCGGTACGCTCCCGGAACGCCCGCCGGCAGCTCCCGGAAGAACGCGATTCCGGTATAGACGTACGTCCCTTGGCCCAGCTTGGCGAGCAGGAGGCCTCCCTGCTGCTCGGGCTGGTCGGGGTCGGTCATGGCGAGCAGCGGCGTGTAGGCGGGATCCCAGGTGTGCGCGAAGTAGAGACCGCGCTCCTGTACCCACCCCTCCCAGTCGGCCGCGCCGATCGCGTTCGGAACGTTGAAGACGGGGTGGGAGGGATCGAGCGGGCGCACCGGCGCGGTCTCGTCGGTCACCCGGTCGTGCGGCCGCGCGATGTCGAACGGGAACGGCGAAAACTTGCCGTCGACGAAGGGGTATTGCTGGTATTGGACGATCAGGAGTCCGCCCGCTCGGGCGTAATCGAGCAGTCGCGGATTCGCCGCCCCGAGCGCCGGCTCCGATTCGTAAGCGCGACTCCCGATCACGATCGCGCCGAACCGGGAGAGGTCCCCTTCGGCGAGGTCGGCCGGGCCGAGCAGCTCGATCGGCAACCCCACCTGGGTGAGCGCTTCGGGAACCCGGTCGGACGCGCCGCGGACGTAGCCGATCCGATCGAGGTGGGGCAGCGAGAGGTCGAGCGCGCGGATCTCGACCTGCGCGCGACGAGGCATCGGGGTGGGGCGGATGTGCGGGTATTCGAGGGTCGGGACGGCGAGGTCGATGCGGGCTCCGCCTTCGAGACGTGCCGCGAGCGAGAGCGGGTAGGCGCCGGCCGGTAGGCCGCCCGGCATCTCCAGCTTCACCTCGACGACTTGCTTTTCCCCCTCGTGGGCGAGCGAGAACGGGATCGGCGCGATCGGTTTCCACGGCGAGGGAAGGGTGGCCTCCAGCTGGCCGGCGACCGGCTTCTCGGAGCGCGAGGCGAGCTCGACGCGGATGGTGCGGACGGCGGGAGCCTTGGTTTTCGCGGGGGCTCCTTTCGAGGCCGCCGGAAGGGGCCAGACGAGCCGGTCCTGGTCGATCGCGACCTCGACCGGCGGCACCACGCGGAGGGGGCGGCGGATCTCCCCGAGGGCTTGATCGCGGACGCGCAGGACGACCTCGCGCTGTAGCGAGACGTCGACTCCCGCCAGGCGGAACGTCGCCCGCGCGACGAGCGGGGCGGCCTCGAACGGCTCGCCGCGCACGGCGGCGGGAGCGTCGCTCCAATCGTAGAGGGCGCCTCGCATCGGTTTTCTCAAGAAGTAGGGGACCGTGGGCTGAGCGCCTTCCGGGATCGCGCTCTGGAGCTTCCATTCGCCGAGCGTTCCGGCCGAAAGGTCTTTCGCCTCACCGGACGTTTCGCCGCCGCCCCACTCAGCGGAGGAGACAAGGGCCGCACGAGCGCCCTCGAGCGCCGAGCCGCCGGCGGGCCAGAGGTTCGCTGTCACCGCGACCACGGAGCCGGGCGTGTAGGTTTCACGCTCGGTCCAGGCGTCGAAAGCGACGCCCGCGGCGGCGGCGATCGCCTCGTCGGCGATCGCGATCTTCTCGTCGAGGAAGTCCGCGGCGGCCCGGTCGGCGGGGGCGTCGGGCTTCGCTCCCAAGAGAGCGCGCGCCGCCGAAAGGTCGCCGAGGATTCGAGCGAGCGGCGTCACCGCCTCGGCCATCCGCGACGGGCTGAGCGTCCGCCGGAGCTGCTCGGCGGAGGCCTGGACGGCGGTGAGCTTTTCTTCGATCTTCCGCCGAGTCTCCCCTTGGGGCAGGCCCGAGGCGATGGCGGCCAGATGGGTGTCGACGCCCGCGAACAGCCCCGCGCCCTGCTGGCCCCCTCCGCCCGCAACCCAGGCGACCGACGTCTCCCTGCCGCCGAGATCCTGGGTGCGCCCCATGTCCTGCGACCGGTGCTGGCTCCGGCTCGCCGCGGCCAGCTGCAGGATCGACTTGCCCGTCACCGGATCGATCGGGGCGATCGACAGCTTGACCGTCGCGTCCTTGTCCTGGAACCAGGTCGAGCGGTAGAGGGTGGTGGGCTTCCACGGCGCCAGGTTCTCGCCGTCGAGGCCATGGAATGCCGGGTCGGCGGCTGCCTCGAACGCCTGGTAGGCGGTCCAGCCGGCGACCTGGTGCTGCCCGTGGTTCGGATGCGGCACCCCGGGAAAGATCGACACGATCACCTGCGGGCGGAACCGCCGGACGATCCGCACCGCGTCTTCGAGCACCGCCTCCTTCGGCCAGAATCGGAAGGTCTCGTCGATCGAGCGGGTATAGCCGAAATCGAAAGCGCGGGTGAAGAACTGCCGCGCACCGTCGACCCGGCGGGCGGCGAGCAGCTCGCGGGAGCGGATCAAACCCAATCCGATCCCCAGCTCCGGCCCGATCAGGTTCTGTCCCCCTTCGCCGCGCGACAGCGCAAGATACGCCGACTCGCCGCCGTATCCTCGGGCGATCAGGGTCAGCAGCGAGGTGTCCTCGTCGTCCGGATGCGCCGCGATCACCAGCACCCGCTCGTGGACCGCGAGGCGCGCGAGCGCGCGGTCGAGCGCGGCGTAGCCGCCGGTCGATGCGGATTCGAGCGGCGATAGCGACGAAGGCACCTCGGCCGCGACCGGGCCGGGCACGAGCGCGGCGAACGTGGTGAGCAACGCCAGACCGGCGGCCGGGGCCAGCCGGCTGCGCCGCGAGGGAAAAGCGGATCGGATCATTGCGGGGAGCTCCCTGGCGAGAAGGTCGAAACGCCCGATCCGTTGCGGATCGGGCGAATGCAAGGCCCCGCAGTTTAGCAGGGCCGCCGGAAGTCACCCCCCAGGGGAAAGCGCGGACCTACGACGACGACTTGCGTTCCGTCGCCATCTCCGCGCCGGTGCCGAAGTTGGACAAGACCTTCCAGCTACCGTCCTTCTGCTTCTTCCAGACCGTGATGTAGGTCCCGCCGCGGGACACGGGCTGACCCTCCGGGCTGTCGATCTTGCGGTCGTACTGGCCGTAGGAGTAGCCGAGCTGGCCGTCGGTCGAAACCTCGGCACGGATCGGCCACCACAAGAGCTTGAAGCCCGGTGCGGCGAAGGAGGTCGCGAGAGCCTTCTCGATCGCCGCTCGGCCCCGAACCGCCCCCGGGGGGCCGGAGAACATGATCCCGTTCTCGTCGAAGAAAGCGCTCCACCGTTTGGCGTCGCCCGATTTGGCCGCCTCGCAGAAGGCCTTGTCGGCTTCGAGGACCTTGGCCGCCTCGGCCGTGAGGTCGATCGGTTTTTCCGCGGCGAAGGAGACGAGTGCCGAGAGGATTGTGAATGCGACGAACGACCCGACGAAACGAACGCGACTGCTCATGGGCGAGAACCTCCGGAGGTCTGATGCGCCGGAAGCTAGCCGGGGAGGCCGGGGCTGTCAACGCACGTTCGGGTGGGAACCGTCTTCATCCGAAACGGCCGTTGGCGCCGGCGGAGTCAGTCGTGCGCTGAACGCGCGAGGCGTTCCGCGGAGCTCGTCGAGCCGTTCGTTCCACCGTAGGACCTCCTCGAACGGGATGTCGTTGTGTCGCTGGGTGAAGCGGATCAAGTTGTCGATCTCGGCGAGCGTCTTTTCGGCTTGGATACCGGCCTTTCCTCGCTCCAGGAAGGCGACGATCGCTTCCTTGTCGCTAGCGTTGTTGAGCGAGACGGTAGCCGGACTCCAGGCGTACGCGAGGTTGACGGCGTCCGTATCGGGCACGTAACCCCGCGCCACCATGTACTCGAGAAAGTCGAAGACGTGGAAGACGTTGTAGAGGGTCGTCGTGTACTGGATGTCATAGAGGATGCGGGTGTCTTTGAGCGGATAGGGATTCGCGGCCGAGTACTTCATCGGGTTGGCGAAGGTCGCGACCCGCTCGAGGTTTCGGAAGAACTCGTCGTGTCGAAAGCCCGTGCGCTGGTATTCGCCGACCGCGCCGAACCCGTCACAAGAGATCGACAACTTCACCAGCCGGAAATCCTGCCAGAGGTCGACGAATCGCACGCCGCGGTGCGCCATCGCCGTAAGGTTCGTGCTGTAGAAGACCGAGATCTCCTCTTTCCTCTCGCTTTCGTGGAGCCAGGTGAGGAGCCGGAAGTGCTCCGGCATGAGCAGCGGCTCTCCGCCCGCGAAGTAGACGGATTTGACGCCGCCCAGGTAGGGCTTCAGCTGCTCGACCGTGTTCTCGGGAAGACGGATCAGCCGCTGCCGCGGGGCCTGCTCGCTCTCGGGACCCAAGAGCGCGATCTCATCCTCATACCACTTGGAGGAGTACCGGTGGTTGCACATCCGGCACTTCTGGTCGCACAGGTTGGAAAACCGGAGATCGAGGAATTGGATGTCGACGGCGAGCCTGCCGTCGGGCTCGGGAAGCCCGAATGCGTACTCCGGCTTTTTCACAATTTGGGCGGCTTCGCGGCTGGCCTCCTCGTTGACGGGCAGGAGCCGGGGGCTGACCTCTCCGCGATCCTCTCGCTCGTAGCAAACCTCGCAAACCGGATTCCGCACTCCCGCGAGCATGTCGCGACGGAGCCGACACATCGGTTCCGAGTTCCAGACCTCCTCGATCGAGCGCTCCGCGAGGCTCAGCTTTTCGGGGAAGAACCCCGCGATGCAGCAGGGCCGCACCTCGCCGTCCGCTTCGGCGTACAGGTGCGTGAAGGGCCGATCGCAGAGCGTGTTCGAGCGTTTGATCTCGGGAGACATGTCGGGTCCGCCCTGCCGGAGCCATCTCAGTATGGCATGAAGCGATGAAGGGGTGTTCGGGGTCGGAGAGCGCTATCTGATCGAACGAAAACGGCCGGCCCCGGGAAACCGGAGCCGGCCGCGGAGAGAAGAAGTGGGCCGAGGCTCAGTGCAGGCTGTCGGCTGCCCCGGCGATGCCGGAAAGGTCCGACGCGGACGCGAACGAAAGGCGTCCCTCGCGGAACGATGCGCCGCGCAGGGTGAAGGCGAGCGCATCGCCGAGCTCCGAGACCGGATGGATCTCCAGGGTATCGAGCACCTCGCGCGGCAGATCCTCGAGGTCGGCCTCGTTGTCCTTCGGCAGGAGGATCGAGCGGATGCCCGAGCGGACGGCGCCGAGCACTTTCTCCTTGACTCCGCCGATCGGCAGCACCCGACCGGCGAGGGTGATTTCCCCGGTCATGGCGAGGTCGAAGCGCGCCGGGCGGTTCGAGAGCGCCGAGACCAGGGCGGTCGCCATGGCCACGCCCGCCGACGGGCCATCTTTCGGAATCGCGCCGGCCGGGACGTGGACATGGACGTCGCGGGTTGCGAACGCCTCCTCGTCGATCCCGAGGCTCGCGGCGTGCGAACGGGCGTAGGTCCAAGCGGCCCGAGCCGATTCCTTCATCACGTCGCCGAGCTGTCCGGTGAGCACCAGCTCGCCCTTGCCTTTCATGGTCGAAGCTTCGACGAACATGATGTCGCCGCCCACCGGCGTGTAATACATGCCGGTCGCCACGCCCACCTGATCGGCTCGGAAGGCCCGCTCCGGATGGACCTTCGGCCGGCCGAGGAGAGCGCGAACCTCCGCGGCGTCGACCGTCGTCCGCTCCCGTTCGCCGCTCGCGATCTTGCGCGCCACCTTGCGCGCCAGCCGTCCGATCTCGCGCTCGAGCTGTCGGACTCCGGCCTCACGGGTGTAGCCCGAGATCAGCGTGGTAAGGCCTTCCTCGGCGAGCTCGAACTGCTCGGCTCGCAGGCCGTTCGCCTCCAATTGCCGCGGCACCAGGTAGCGCTCGGCGATCTCTTTCTTCTCGGCCTCGGTGTAGCCCGAGAAATCGACCACTTCCATCCGGTCGAGCAGCGGTCCGGGGATGTTCTGGATGAAGTTTGCGGTCGCGATGAACAGCACCTCGGAGAGATCGAACGGCACGCCGAGGTAGTGATCGGTGAACGAGTCGTTCTGCGCCGGATCGAGCACTTCCAGCAAGGCCGAGGAAGGATCGCCCTGGAACGACGTCCCGAGCTTGTCGACCTCGTCGAGCAGGAAGACCGGGTTGGTGACCCCGACCTGCTTCATGCCCTGGATGATCCGGCCCGGCATCGCGCCGACGTAAGTGCGCCGATGGCCCCGCACGTCGGCCTCGTCGCGCACGCCGCCGAGCGCGATGCGGACGTACTTGCGACCCATCGCCCGCGCGATCGATTTGGCGACGGAAGTCTTGCCCACCCCGGGGGGGCCGACGAAAAGGAGGATCGGACCCTTCGCCTTGCGCTTGGCCTCTTTCTCGTCGATCGAAGCGCCGGCGCTTTTGGGCTCGGCCGGAGCGCCTTCGGGGGCCGCCGCGGCGCTCGCCGCCGCGGCGACCTCGTCTTCGTCGCGGTTGCTTTCGGCATTCTGGGAACCCGCCGGGCTGGCGACGGCCTGTTCGGCCTCTTGGGCCTCCTCGGTACGCCGCGCCGCCTCGCGCAGTTGGCGAACGGCGAGGAATTCGAGCACCCGGTCCTTGACGTCGCCGAGCGCGTAATGATCTTCCTCCAAGAGCTCGGAGGCGTGCTGGATGTCGAGGTGCTCATCACTGCGGACGTTCCAGGGGAGCTCGGCGATGGTCTCTAGATAGGTGCGGATCACCTGGGACTCCATCCCCTCGCGTCCCATTCGTCCGAGGCGGCCGAGCTCGCGGTCGACCTCTTTTCGCACGCCCGCGGGCAGGTCGAGCGCCTTAAGCTTCTCGCGGAGCTCGTCGACCTCGGCGCCGGTTTCGCCCTCGCCCAGCTCCTTCTGGATCGCTTTGAGCTGCTCGCGCAGGATGATCTCTTTCTGCCGGTCGCCGAGCTCCTCCTGGACCTTCGACTTGATGTTCTCCTGCGCTTCGAGGACCGAGAGCTGACGCTGGACGTGGACCAGTACGCGCCGCAGCCGCTCCTCGACCGACAGAGTCTCGAGCAGGCTCTGGCGCTGTTGGGGGGTGAGCTCGGTGTAGGCCGCAACCAAGTCGGAGAGCCGGCTCGGGTCGTTCGCCCCGGCGAGAACCTGCTGTACGACCTCCTCGGGAAGGCCCGATTTCATGCCGAGCTCGGCGGCGCGTTCCCGCGCTTCCCGGAACAGGGCGACGAAGGCCGGATTGTTCGAGTCGATCGGCGGCATCTCGTCCGCCTCCCGGACCACGGCCTGGAGGTGTCCGTCGCGCTCGTAGATTCGCATCGCGATCCCGCGGTGATCGCCGTGGATCAGCAGCTGCATGCCAGCAAGGCCGCGCTGGATCTGGCCGATTCGGGCGACGGTGCCGATCGTGTAGAGGTTCTCGGCCGAGACCTCGCTCGAGTCCTCTCGCTGGGAGACGGCGAAGACCAGCTTTTCCTTGGTGGCCATCGCGGCCTCGATCGCGCGCAACGTGGCGGGCTTGCCCGCGTTGATCGGCGCGCTCACTCCCGGGAAGAGAACGAAATCCCGCATCGGCAAAACGGGGAGGTTCAGGCGTTCAGACATCTTCGGTACTCCCGGACCCCTGTGCGAGGTCTGCCATGGTGGCGCGCAACTCCGAGCGCACCGCGTGGAAGTTCGAACCGCCGGGGAGAGCCCGATATTCCGGGGCGGATCGGAATCTGAGTTTCTTTCGCTCAGACATAGACGTGCGCAACTCTCCCGTTCGAACCTTCAAGTTCTCGAGAACCGAAATCCAGGTAAGGCTGGCCAAGCCGCGATCTTGTGTGACGAAAAGCCAAACCTCAGAGCCGGCAGCCCGTAAAGTGGAGATCCGCCCGACCGAAGTGTGCCGTCTCACCGTCAAGGAGATCGCATGATCCGACCTCGCCTGCCGCTCGCGTTCCTTCTCTCCTTCTCGATCGCCCGCATCGCGCTCGCCGCCGGCTCCATGGCGGACAAGCCAGGTTCGCCCGAACCGCCCGCGCCGGTCGAGAAGAAGTCGGTTACCTCCCACTCGATCGTCCTCGGCGGCCAGCGGCTGGCCTACACCGCAACCGCCGGCACGCTCGTGCTACGCGATGAAGATGGCAAGCCCTCGGCGTCGATCTTCTCGGTCTCCTACGTCAAGGACGGCGTCTCGGATCCCGCCTCGCGTCCGGTGACCTTCTGTTTCAACGGCGGACCGGGGGCCGCCTCGCTCTGGGTCCACCTGGGCGCTTTTGGTCCGCGAAGGGTCGAAAACGACGCGGAGGGTCTCGCCTACGCGACGCCGGCGCGTCTGGTCGACAACGAATTCTCGATCCTGGACGTGACCGACCTGGTTTTCATCGATCCCGTGACGACGGGCTGGAGTCGCGCTGCCGAGGGAGTCGACGCCAAGAAATTCCACGGTTATCAGGGTGACGTCGAGTCGGTGGGCGAGTTCATCCGTCTCTGGCTCGCCCGCAACCAACGCTGGGCGTCTCCCAAGCTGGTGGCCGGCGAAAGTTACGGCACCACCCGAGCGGCCGGGCTCTCGTTCTTTCTTCTCGATCGGTATGGCATCCAGCTGAATGGCGTGGTCTTGCTGTCGGCCGTGCTCAACTGGCAAAACCAGGAGTTCGCGGCGGGTAACGACGTACCGTACATCATCCATCTGCCCAGCTATACGGCGGCGGCCTGGTACCACAACCGTCTCGCGCCCGATCTCCAGAAGGACCTGCGGGCGGCGCTCAAGGAATCGGAAAGCTATGCCCTGGGGGAATACGCGAGCGCGCTCCTCCAGGGCGACCGCCTGAGCGAGGAACGGCGCCGAGAGGTCGCCCGGCAGCTCGCCCGCTTCACCGGCCTGTCGGCCGATTTCATCCTGCGGGCGGATCTCCGGGTGGAGCTCGGCAGGTTCCTCAAGGAGCTCCTTCGAGATGAGGGACGGACGGTCGGCCGAATCGACGCGCGCGTCACCGGGACCGATCGCGATTCGGCGGGCGAGGAACCCGAGTTCGACCCGTCCATCGTCGCCTTCGGCGGACCCTATGTCGCGGCGGTCAACGACTATCTACGCCGGGACCTCGGCTATTCGGAAGACGCGATCTACGAACAGCTGACCCGCAAGGTCCGCCCCTGGAGCTGGGGTGACAAGAACGAATATCTGAACGTCGCTGAACGGCTCCGTCAAGCGATCGCCCAGAATCCAAGCCTCCACGTGCTCATCGCGAGCGGCTACTACGATTTCGCGACGCCCTATTTCGACGCGTACTTTACCGCCACCCACCTCGGCCTCCCGCCCGATTTGCGCGATCGGGTAAAGATCGAGACCTACGAGGCCGGACACATGATGTACGTCAAACGAAGCGAGCACCGGAAGTTGCACGACGACCTCGCGCGCTTCTACCGCGAGGCGATCGGCGGCAAGTAGTTGGCCGAAGAGCCGGGCCCGGCCGAGCTCGAGTCGGCTTCCACGTCCTCGCTAGGCAACGAGGCCGCGCAGCACCTCGAGGTTCCGGCGATGGTCGGCCTGGTCGTCGCCCGGCTCGGTCTCGAGGACCATCGGGACGGCGTTGAACCGGGGGTCGGCGAGCAGACGGGCGAAGGCCCCGGTTCCGATCTGTCCTTCGCCGATGTGCTCGTGGCGGTCGCGCCGGGAGGCGAACGGCTTCGCCGAGTCGTTCAAATGGAAGGCGCCGAGGGCGGAGCCGAAGCGCTCCGCCGCCTCGGCCGCGAACTCCTCGTAGCCGGCCGGCTCGTGGATTGCGTATCCCGCGGCGAAGGCGTGGCAGGTGTCGAGGCAGACGCCGGTCCGCTCGGGCTGGGCGACCCGAGTGCGAATCGCCTCGAGGTGCTCCAGGCGCCAGCCGATCGTGGAGCCCTGACCGGCCGTGTTCTCGAGCAGCACCGGCGGGGTCGGGCTTTTCAGGCCGCGGAAGACCTCGTCGAGCGAGGCCGCGGCGCGCGCGATTCCTTCCTGCTCGCCGGCGCCGAGGTGGGCTCCGGGATGGAGGACCACTCCGTCGAGGCCCAGCTCGGCCGCGCGGACCAGCTCGTCGGCGAGCGCTTCCTTGGACTTCGCGAGGATTTCGGCGTCGGTCGCCGCAAGGTTGATCAAATAGCTCGCGTGGGCGATCACCGGCCCGATCGAGCACGCCGCGCGTGCCGTCCGGAAAGCCGCGGCTTCCTCCGGGGGGATGGTCCGGCCACGCCACTGGTTGGCATTCTTGACGAAGATCTGGATCGCGGTACACGCGAGCGCGGTACCGTTCTCGATCGAGCGCGGCATGCCGCCGGCCGTCGATACGTGGGCGCCTAAGGGAGGGAGTTGGGGCATTCGCAGATTGTACCCTCCTCAGGGCGACCCCCCGATAGAGCCCGAAAAACCGGTGGGCTGGTACACTCCGAACTGATGTGGCGCCGATTCCTCCGCTCGGCCGGTCTGGTCGCCTACGCCCTTTTGGTGGCGCTGGTCTTCATTGTCTGCGGTTATCTCGCATTCAGCGGCTTCGTCCGGAGCGGCGCTACGACGGTTCCCAAAATCAGCGGTCTGACGCTCGTCGAAGCGGAGGATCTACTTCGCGAGAAAGGGCTCCATCCTTCCCGTGATCCGGTGGAACGCTACGATCCGAAGGTGCCGGCCGGCCGTGTCGCCGTCCAGTCTCCGGATGCCGGCTCCTGGGTGAAGCGGGGGAGCTCGGTCGTGCTTACGCCCTCGCGCGGACCTCAGCGGGTCGACGTGCCGGGCCTCACGGGGCGTGCCCTCCCGGCCGCGCAGTTCACGCTGGCAGCCGTCGGGCTGGGCGTCGGCCAGGCGCTCGCGGTGTTCGCGGGAGGAAATCCGGGCGTAGTGATCGAGCAGGATCCGCCTGCCGGAGCGGCGGTGCCTCCGGCCACGCCCGTCGATCTCCTGGTCGCGCAACCGAGCGCGGGCGAGCGCTACGTCATGCCCGACCTGATCTACCGCCACTACGACGACGTCCGTCCCATGTTCGAGCGCCAGGGATTCCGTCTGGGCAGCGTGAAGTTCGAGCCCTACGAAGGGGTCGCCTCCGGTGTGATCTTGCGCCAGTTTCCGCTCGCAGGGCACCCCGTCGGCCGGCAGGAAGCGATCTCTCTGGTCGTCGCCACCGCCGATCGGTTGCCCGAGACGCCGACGCCTTGAACCCAGGAGCCTAAAGAGCCGCCGATGCGCATTGCCCCCTCGATCCTCGCCGCCGACCTTGCCGATCTCGCCGGAGCGCTCGAAGTTTGCGAGCTCGGCGGCGCGGATTTCGTCCATGTCGACGTGATGGACGGCCACTTCGTGCCCAATCTGTCCTTCGGCATCCCGGTGCTCGCCGCCTTGAGGCGGCGAACGCGACTGCCGCTCGACGTGCACCTCATGGTGACGAACCCAGCGGAGCTCCTTGACGAATACCTGGCGGCGGGGGCGCAGAGCGTCGCGGTCCATTGGGAGGTGGTTCCTCACCTGGATCGGCTTCTCGATCGAATCCGCCGGGGCGGGGCGCGCGCCGGGGTAGCGATCAACCCGGCGACCCCGGTCGAGCTCTTGATCGACTGTCTGCCGCGCCTCGACTACGTCCTGTTGATGTCGGTCAACCCCGGTTTCGCCGGCCAGCCTTTCCTTCCGCACGTCCTCGAGAAGGCGCGCCGGCTGCGGCGCCTCCTATTGTCCGCCCCCGCGGCCGGTCGAGCCGAGGGGGCGGCGCAGATCGAGATCGGAATCGACGGCGGTATAGGCCGAGATAACATTCGAGCGGCCTCCGAGGCGGGGGTCGATTTCGCGGTGGCCGGCTCCTCGGTGTTCGGCGCGCAAGATCCCGCCGGAGCGATCGGTGCGTTGCGATCCCTGGCCTCTCCGGTTTCGACCGCGGACGGCGTGTCGACACGCGAAGCGAACCCATGAACCTCTTCTCGGAAACCTCCATGAAACGATCGATTCGTCTCGTCCTCGCGCTCGCCGCCGTCGTCTCACCGCTCGGTCTGTCCGGCTGCCGCTCAGGGGCCTCGCAGGATCCGATCCTCAAGCTGGCAGCGACCGAGTCGCTCACCACCGGCAAGCAGTTGCTGGCCGAGAAGAAGTACGCGAAGGCGCGTCCTTACTTCACCCATGCCTATGAGGTGGAACCGAACTCGGCGCAGGGTCGGGAGGCATTGCTGCTCGCGGCTGACACCTATTTTCTCGAGGGAAGCAACACCAACTTCATCCAGTCGGAAGCGAAGTATCGCGACTTCCTGAATCGATTCCCGACCAGCGACCAGGCGGCTTATGCACAGTTCCAGGTCGCCAACTCCCTTTCCGAGCGGATGGAGCGGCCGGACCGCGATCAGGCGGTTACCCGCAAAGCGCTCGAGGCGTACAAGGATCTTCTCCGACTGTTCCCGACCAGCGATTACGCTGGCCAGAGCCAAGAGAAGATCGTCCGGGTCCGCGCCAACCTGGCCGAGCACGAGTTCGTGGTCGGCCGGTTCTACCAGCGGTACGGCATCCCCCAGGCCGCTGCGGGCCGATTCGAGTTCCTGCTCAAGGAGTATCCGGAATATCCGACCAAGGACAAGGTGCTTTATTACCTGGGGCTCGCCTACGCGGAAGACGCCAAGCAGGACGAGTCACAGAAAGCTTTCGCCCGGCTCAAATCCGAGTATCCGGACAGCCGATGGAACCGAGAGACCCCGAAACCGAAGGAACAGAAGGCGGCCTCATGATCGGAAAGCGGTCCCTCGTCCTTGCCCACCTTGCTCTCGCCTCGTCCCTCGCGTTCGGTTGCGCCTCGGCGCCGTCCCGGACGCCGGAGGCCCAGCCCGATGAGCTCGCCGAGCTCAAAGCCCGGGTCCTCGAGCTGCAGCGCAAGGCGACGGTTTCCGAGGTAGAGGTGACGAGGCTGAGGCAGCAGGTGGCCGATCTCGAGGCGCGCCTCGGTGTTCGGTCGGCGGCCGGTGCGACCGGTGCGACCGCCGCGCCGGCGCGGCCGGCCGCTCCCTCTCCGTCGGCCGCCGGCACTCCCACCTCCGCAGCAGCGGGCGCGCTGGGTTCTCCGGCGACCGGACGGCCCACGGCGACCGCGCCGACGTCCAAACCGGCACCTCCTCGCGCCGCGGAGATCGAAGAGGTCGACCTCGACGCACGGCCGATCGGTCCTCCGGCCGCTCCCTCCTCCGCCCCCACCGGCGCGCCGCCAGCCCGGCCGTCGACTTCGCCGGCCGCCTCGGCGCCCCGCCCGTCGGCCCCCCCGGCTTCGGCCCCATCAAACGCGACCCCATCGACCACCGCTCCGCCCCGTGCTCCTTCGCCGAGCCCTTCCGTCACGCCGCCTCCGGCCGCCGCCCCGCCGCCCAAACCCGCGCCTGCCCCGCCGTCCTCGGCTCCGGGAGGCTCTCTTCCGGGCACTTCTGTCCCGCAACCCGCGACTCAGGCGCTCTACGATCGGGGCTATACCCTCTACCATCAGGGACATTACGCGGATGCGGAGACCAGCTTTGCTCGGTTTCTGGAAGCCAACCCCGGGAGCGAGCTTGCCGACAATGCCCAGTACTGGATCGGCGAATGCCGTTACGCGCGAGACGATCTCAGGGGCGCCCTCGAGGCGTTTCGCCGGACGGTCGAGAGTTTCCCGCAAGGCAACAAGGTGGCGGATGCTTTGCTCAAAGCAGGCCAGTGCCTGGAGGGTCTCGGCCAAAAGGATGACGCGCGCTCGACCTACCGGGAGGTGATCCGCCGGTTTCCCGGCAGCGCCGCGGGGGCGGTCGCCGAGGAGCGCCTCGCCAAACTCAAGTAGAAGCGGCTCGAAGCCGGCGCAAGGTCTTTCCCCAAGCCTGTTTCAATCTTCGCTGCTCAACCATCGCTTGAGGGTAAGGCCGCTAAATCTTGACCTTGGAAAGCGGATCGGTGTAGCCTAAGCCATAGAGATTTCACTATACACCGGCTCTCCCCCGTCGCAGGAGGCCCCCAAATGAAGCGGTTTTCTGTCTTTCGAATCGGATTCGCGCTCTGGATCTGCGCGGCCGCAAGCGCCTTTGCGGCCGACCGGCCGCCGCGCGATCTCCACCTGGTGGGCGACCATTGGACGGCGTGGAATCCGCCGACTCCTCCCGAGGGAGTCCAGGTCTACACGATCGTGCGCGGCGATACCCTTTGGGATCTCGCGAACCGCTTCCTGGGCAATCCGTACCTCTGGCCCCAGATCTGGGAAGGGAACCAGTACATCCTGGATGCCCACTGGATCTATCCCGGCGATCCGCTGGTGATCGGCCCGGCGGTGGCTGGTGCAGGAGATGGAGGCGGAGCCGAGGCGACAGCCGATTACCAGGAGAACGGCGGGGACGGGGGGGACGAAGGCGCTTCCCAAGGGGAGGACACCACTCCGGTGGCTGGGGTCCAGACGGCGGCTGCCGCAGCGAGCCCGCCTCAGGCGCTCGGTTCCGAAAGCGACATCTACTGCACCGGCTACATCGGTGAAACGGAAGAGTCGTTCTCGCTCGCTGTCGTCGGCTCGGAGTTCGAGAATCTGACGCCGAGCAACTCGGGCCGGGCCAAAGAGCCCGAAGAGGTGAGGGCGCCGGTCGTCACCTCGTACGGCGTGACCCCAGGTGACACCGCGAAATACGGTCTGGCCGTGGGGGACGTCGTCTACTTGAATGGGGGCCGCGCGGCCGGTCTGGCGCCGGGCGCGCTGTTCACGGCCATCCAGCCGGGCGAGCGGGTCCGTCACCCTCTGTTTGGCGACGTGCTCGGACGCTTCTACCGCTACCTCGGACGGATCCGCGTCCTCTCGGTTCAGGACGAGTCGGCGATCGCCGAAATCGTGCAGTCGTGCGATCCGATCGAGGTCGGCACTCCGCTCAAGCCTTTCGAGGAGGAGCCGGTTCCGCTCGGCCGGAAGACGGGCTTGCGGCCGGTGAACTTCCCGGCGACTCCCGCAGAGCTCGAAGGGGCGCCTTCGATCGTAATGGCGAAGGACGGCATCGTCACGCTCGGCCAGGATCACGTCGTGTTCATCGATCGCGGCGCGGAAGAGAACGTCACCCCGGGCGACGTCTACACGATCTATCGGCTGAACCGCCCCGGCGTCCCCCCGCTCGTCATGGGAGAGCTCGCGGTGCTGTCGGTCCAGCGGCGGACGTCGCTCGCGAAGATCATCGAGTCGAAGGGCTCGATTTTCCTCGGCGATCGTTTGCACCTGAAGAAATGACGATCCGGGCTCGGCGCGGCACATGGTAACGTGTCGCGCCCGATGCCCGATCCAGTCTCCCCGAAAACTCCCAGCGGCCGATTCGTCTCCTTCGAGGGGATCGACGGCAGCGGCAAGTCCACGTCGATGCGGCGGACCGCCGAATGGCTCGCTACCCGAGGTGTCTCGGTTCGGACCACCCACGAGCCGGGAGGAACGCCGCTGGGCGACGCGATTCGCGGCGTCTTCCTCGATCCTCGTTGGGGTGCAGTCGACGGTACGGTGGAGTTGCTTCTGGTCTTCGCGAGCCGGCGCCAGCACCTCCAGGAAGTGATCGATCCCGCCCTTGCGGCGGGCGAGGTCGTCCTCTGCGATCGCTTCACCGATTCGACGCTCGCGTATCAGGGCGGCGGGCGCGGAGTGCCACGCGACCGGATCGACGAGATCGATCGGATCGCGACCGGCGGCCGGCGCCCGGACCTGACGCTCTATTTCGACCTGCCCTTGGACGAGGCGGAGCGACGGATGGCCGCCCACGAGCGAGGGGGACACGATCGCCTGGACGGCGAGAGCCGCGCTTTTGCCGCCCGAGTACGCGACGCCTATGCCGCCCTTGCGGCTGCGGAGCCCGAGCGCTTCCGCTGGATCGATGCCTCGGGATCGCTCGAACAAACCGAACGGGCGGTGCGTTGCGCGATCGCCAACGCGCTGAGGTTCGACGAGCCGTGAATCGTGAGGCGCTGCTCGCCGCCGGGCGAGCCGGAACGCTCTATCCTGCGGTCATCCTCCACGGGTCGACCGCCGAGGGGCGACGCAAGGCGGCTTACGAGCTCGCCCGTACTCTCTTGTGCGACGCGGAGCCGGCGGCTCGCCCTTGCGGCGAATGCCGCAACTGCCGGCGGATCGTGGAAACCGAGCCGAAATCGGCCGGGGACGAAGCTCCGTTCCATCCCGACTTCCAGATTCTCGAGCGCGATACGAAGACCTCGACCTCGGTCGAGGCCGCGCGTGAGCTGCTCAAGGCGGCGCAGTTCTCACCGTTCGAGGCGCGCGGCCAGGTGTTCGTCATCGCGAGCGCGGAGAGCTTGACGGGGGAGGCGGCAAACGCCCTGCTCAAGGTGCTCGAGGAGCCGCACGATACGGCGCCTCGCCATTTCTTCCTGCTCGCGCCGTCGCGTCTCGACCTGCTCGCAACCTTGCGCAGTCGCTCGCTCTCGGTTTTCCTCGGACCCGCAAATCCGCCGGACCGGGAGGCGTTGGCGCGCTCGGCGAGAGCGTTCGCGGCAGCCGTTTCGGCCTGGGAGTCGGGGCGGGCGCCGATCCATCTGCTCGCAGCGGCGAGCCTGCTTGCGGGAACCGGCGATTTCGACGACCCGCGCTCGAATGAGCCCTGGGCAGCGGCGGCAGGGACGATCCTTGCGAGTCTCGAGAACGCCGAGCTGCCGCGCCGTTCCCTCCTCGCGCTTGCCGAGTCCTTGCTCGAAGCGCCCGCCTGGCGTCTGCGGGGCGTTCCGGCCGATCGGATTCTCGAAGGGCTCGTCGCCCGACATCTTGCCCCTCTGCCTATCCGAAGCGCTCCACCCGCCGGCTCTTGAACCAGGCCTCGAGGAGGCGCACCTCGCCCTCGGGGACGGGCCAGGTCCTTTGCTCATGGAAGTGGCCGAGCAAGAGAACGTCGTGTCCTTCGGCCAGACGCCGCCCGGCGAACCCTCGGATCGCCTCTTCGGGCAAGGCGGCGCGATGCTTGAAGTTGGTGTTCGCGAGCCGACGGTCCGTGGAGGTGACCATTCGCCTCGCCAGCCGCCGAGGCAACGTGCGCATCGCGAGCTCCACCGGCAGGCTCTTGGATAGACGCCGCCAGGTCCGGTACTGCCAGTCCCGGTCGTTCAGACCGTCGCCGTGGACCGCGAGGTAGCGGACCCCTTCCGCCACGAACGAGGTTTCGAGCCCGACGGAATCGAAGGCGTCCCGATAGGGACTCTTCGCGAGGAAGAAGTCCCGGTTCCCTTCGACGTAGTCGACCCGAAGGCCGCGCTTCTTGAGATCGCGGAGTCCGGCGACGAAGCGTGCGATCTCGGGCGTTTCGAAGCGCGGCAATCCAACCCAGGCTTGAAAGATGTCCCCGAGGAGGACCAGGCGTCCGACCCCTTCGGCGGGCAGGCAGGAAAGCTGGTCGAGCAGGGGACCTACCGGACCGCCGGGGCCCCCGAGATGAGAATCGGCGACGACCGCGACGCGTTCGCTGGCGGGAGCCGCCATCAGACGATCGACAGCTTCGGCCGCGCGGCAACCTGGCGTTCCGCCTCGGCGTAGACGGCCTTGGCGACCTCGCGGAACGCGCGGGCGTGCGGTCCTTCCGGCGCCGCGATCGAGATCGGCATGCCGGCGTCGCCCCCTTCCACGATCGCCGGATCGAGCGGAATCGAGCCGAGCAGGTCGATGCCGAGCAGCTCGGCGGTCCGCCTCCCGCCGTCTTTGCGGAAGATATGGGTCGATTCGCCGCAATGGGGACAGACGAAGACCGACATGTTCTCGACGATCCCGAGCACCGGGACGTTCACCTTGCGGAACATGGCGAGCCCCTTGCGGGCGTCGATCAGCGCGACGTCCTGGGGGGTGGTGACGATCACGGCGCCCGACAGGGGCACCTTCTGCGTCACGGTGAGCTGGGCGTCGCCGGTCCCCGGCGGCATGTCCAGAATCATCAGATCGAGGTCGCCCCAGGCGACGTCGCCGAGCATCTGCTCGATCGCCCGCATCACCATGGGGCCGCGCCAGATCACCGGAGTGTCGATGTCGAGGAGGAATCCAAGCGACATGACGCGGATGCCGTGCTTTTCAAACGGCAGGATGCGATTGCCGTCGAGGCGGGGCCGTTCCTCGATCCCGAACATCATCGGGACCGAAGGACCATAGATGTCGACATCGAGCAGGCCGACCCGATGGCCGAGCTGGCCGAGCGCGACCGCAAGGTTCGCCGCGACAGTAGATTTACCGACGCCACCCTTGCCGCTCGCGACCGCGACGACATGGCGGACGCCAGGAATTAACCCAGGGTCTTGGGCCACCGCGCGCTGGGCCGACTCCTCGCGGCTCGGCGCGCGCTGGAAATGCAAGCGGACGTCGACCCCCAAGATTCCGGGGAGCGTGCGGATCTCGCGCTCGACGTCCGATCGGACGTTCTCGGCCGCCTCGGGATTCTGGGTGGCCATGTGGAGGTCGACGGTCGCGCGTCCGGCTTCTACCGCGACGTTTTGGACGAAACCGAAAGAGACGATATCCCGGCTCATGCCGGGGAATTTGACGCGCTTCAGGGCATCCCAAACTTGGGATTCGGAGTCGCTCATGGCGAGATCACATCCTCGACGAAGGTTCGGCGCACGGAGCTTCGTGCGAGGCGCACCCTACAACAGCGGCGCCCGATTTGCGGGGGCAAAAAGCAAAACGCCCGGGCCGTGAGGCCCGGGCGTCCGGAAACGACCCGCTGCTCGGTCTAGGACTTAGAAGCGGATGCCCAGCGAGACGCGGAAGGTGCGGCGGTTCTGGAAGCCCAGCGGGGCGATCGCTTTACCGAAGTTCGGTCCCCGCTGCCAGTGGACACCCTCGACCGGGGTCTGGGTGAAGGGGTTGAACGTCTGGCACCGACCCGGGGTGCCGCCCGGGCCCGCCTGGCTGCAGGAGGTCGCTCCCGTGTTGGCGGCCGTGAACACCGTCTGGTCGATACCACGGGTGTCCGTGGTGTCGATGTTCTCGGCGTTGAACAGGTTGGTGATCTCCGGCGAGACGAAAGCCTCGACCTTCCCGAAGCGGAAGCTGTAGTTCATCGAGATGTCGGTGCGCAGGATGTTGTCGGTCCGATACGCGTCGCGCGCCGTGAAGAAGTAGGAGACGCGAGTCGGCGGGGTCCGGTAGCCCGGGTTCGGCAGGATCGTGTTGTTGATCACGATGTTCTGCACCGCACCGTAGGGCAGGCCCGTCTGGTAGCTCTGGAACAAGCTGACGTTGAGCGACTGGCGCTCGGAGTCGAGCAAGCGATAGACGCCGTAGAGGCCCAGCTTGTGGCGCTGGTCGGACGAGAGATCGCCGCTGGGACGGTTCCAACGGGCGAGCTTGTACTCGGGATAGGTGAGGTCGCCGGTGACCGGGCCGCTGTTGCGGTTTTCGCCGTCGAAATTCCCCTCGAGGCGGGAAAGCGTCCAGTTGCCGCCGAGGTCGAACTTCTTGGTCAACCGCCACTGGAACTGCGTCTGCAGGGCGTCATAGGTGCGCTCGAACGCGGAGTTGTCGTTCTTGATCAGCTGCAAGTCGAGAAGCGAGCCGTTGGTCGGGCTGGGGATCGTACCGGTCGAGAGGTTGCCGACCGTGGCGTAAAAGTCGTTGAACTTCCGGTGGATGGCGTTGACGCGGACGATGCCCTTGCCGGCGAACTGCTTTGAGAAGCCGAGCGAGAACTCGTCGGCGCTCGGCGAGTTGAGCGAGCCGCGGATGACCTGATTGCCGCCAGGAATCGACACGCCGATCAGCGGCAGGTTGCCGTTCGGTCCGCCGTTGGCGTTGAACCAGTTGAAGAGCGTGGTGAGCGCCGCGGCCGAATCGGCCGGGTTCGCCGGGTTGCCGGTGTTGACGTTCGGGCCGCCATACGCCCACTGGAAGGTCGCCGGGGAGCCCGCGGTGGAGGTGGCGTCGCCGACGCTGTTGGCGATCGCCGCGACGTAACGGCCGTAGCTCGCGTTGAAGATCCAGCTGCCGTCGCCCTTCGGATCCCAGGTCGCAGCCACACGGGGGGAGAAGTTCGAGTCCTTCGCGACCTTGCGACCTTGGGCGTTCTTGCCGTCGTTCTGGTCGTAGCGGAAGCCGATGTTGAAGCTGAGGCGATCGCTGAAGCGCCAGGCGTCGTTGACGAAGACCGAATTGGTCTTAAACGAGGTGCCTTGGGTGGTCTCGAAGATCGGGTTGTACTGGATGACCGTATTGCCGTCGAACACCGGGAAGATGTTCGAGCCGCGGATGATCGCCCCGGTACCGAAGACGCGGTAGTCGCTGCCCGACTGGTGGTTGTCCGCCGCGCGAATGTCGTCGAACGAATCGTAACCGCCGACGATCTCATGGCTGCCGGCGCCCGCGGTCGACAAGAAGTAGGAGAGCTTGCCCAGGTAGTTCTTGTTGTTCCGGTCCTCCGGACGGCAGATGCCGCAGAAGGTCGGGGACCAATAACGCGCGTTACCCCGAGACTGATCGAGCAGGAGCGTGCCCTGGATCAAGTCCTGGGTCGGAGCGCCGGAGCCGACGAACTGGAACGTGCGCTCGTTGTACTGGGCCGTGACGTAGAGACGATCGGTGAGCACGCCGCTGTAGCTCACCGCCTTGAGCTCCTGCGGCAGCTCGCGGTCCACCAGGCTGCGAAGGTCGAGGACGGTGCCGAAGAAGTTGCCCTCCTCCTGGCGGTCGATCTTGATGTAGGAGCCGACGAAGGTGTGCTTCGCCGTGGGCGAGATCGTGAGCTTGCCCTCGTAGCGCTGCTCGTCGCCGACCGCGTCGAACGGGACCGAGGTGGGCGCCGCGGTATTCGACGAGGTGGTCTGGTTCAGGTCACGACCGGCCGCAAAGAACCAGATCTTGTCCTTGAGGATCGGGCCGCCGAGCGTCGCTTCGTAGGTCGGGATGATCTCGTCGTTGTGCTTGGCCTCGACGAAGTTGCTCGCGCCGTCTTTCTGGCGCGCGCTCTTGCTCACGCTTGGGATCCAGTCCTGGTTGCGCAGCGTGGAGCGGAAGGAACCGGTGAACTGGTTACCGCCCGACTTCGTGATCACGTTGACCACGCCGCCGGTGAAACGACCGTACTCGGCCGAGATGGAGCCGCTGGAGGTGGTGGTTTCCTGGACCGCGTCTTCGATGAACAGCGGGAACGCCTGGCCGCGGATGTTCTCATTGGCGACGACGCCGTTGATCAGGAACAGGTTCTCATAGGACGGAGCGCCGGAGATCACGATGCTCGATTGGCCGGTGCCGGCGTCCTTGGCCGGGCCGGTGGTCGAGACGCCGGGCGCGAGGCCGACGATCTCGTCCACGGTGCGGCCGGTCGGCAGGTCGTCGACCAGGTTCTTCGAGAACGTGACCGCGCTCTCGGAGCCCTGCGAGATGACTTCCATCTGGCCGGTGACCACGATCTCCTCGGCGATCGAAGCGACCGCCATCGAGACGTCGAGGACGCTGGCCTGCGCCGCGCCGAGGCGGACCGACCGGGTGGCCGTCTCGAGCCCTTCGAGAGCGAAGCTGACCGTGTACTCGCCGGCCGGAAGGGCGGCGAAAAGGTAGTCGCCGTTGCCCGAGGTGGTCGCGGAGCGCGACCCCTGGAGATTCGGCGAGGTGGCCGTGACGAGGACGCCGGAGAGCGGCTGACCCTCGTTCGTGACGCGACCGGAAAGCTTCGCGGTGGGAATGCCCTGAGCCCAGCTCGCGGTCGCAAGCAGAGCCAAGAGCGCAAAGGCGATGACGAACTTCTGTTTCATGATCCCCTGCCTCCTGTCCTTAAGAGTTCAGCGCCTGGTCGGCGAAGAAAATCAGCCCTGGGCCCAGAGGGCGGGCGCAGGCGCAGAGAGCCTCCGCGTGGAAACCAAGGCCAAAGGAAATTCGAAGTGCACTCTAGAGGAAGTGCGGCAGCGGCTCAAGCCGTTTGGTACGAACGACGGCCGCGGACCCAGGGGGCCTACGACACCGGGGAAGGCGGCGTTCGGCCGCCTCCCCCGGTTCGAAGCCTCAGCGTTCGCCGAGCGGTACGAAAGCCCGGGCGGTCGATCCGGTGTAGACCTGGCGGGGGCGGTTGATGCGCGCTCCCTCCGCGCGCATCTCCTTGAGGTGGGCGATCCAACCGGGGAGCCGGCCGAGCGCGAACATGACGGTGAACATGTTCGTCGGGATGCCCATCGCGCGATAGATGATGCCGCTGTAGAAATCGACGTTCGGGTAGAGCTTGCGCTCGACGAAGAAGGGGTCGTGGAGCGCCACCTCTTCGAGGTTCTTGGCGATCTCGAGAAGCGGGTCGTTGACGCCGAGCTCGGCGAGGACCTCGTCGCAGGAGTGCTTCAAAATTTTGGCGCGCGGATCGAAATTTTTGTATACCCGGTGACCGAAGCCCATGAGGCGGAATCCCGACGCCTTGTCCTTCGCCATGTCGACGTACTTCTGGTAGTTACCGCCGTCGGCCTGGATCCGCTCGAGCATTTCGATCACGGCCTGGTTGGCGCCGCCATGGAGGGGGCCCCAAAGGGCGCAGATCCCGGCCGACACGGAAGCGAACAGGTTGGCTTGCGAGCTTCCGACCATTCGCACGGTCGAGGTCGAGCAGTTCTGCTCGTGATCGGCATGGAGGATCAAGAGCAGGTTGAGCGCGCGCTCGAGCACCGCCGAAGGCGTGTACGGCTCGGACGGCACCGCGAACATCATGTGCAGGAAGTTCGCGCAGTAGGACAGGTCGTTCCTCGGGTACATGAACGGCTGGCCGATGCTCTTCTTGTAGGAGAAGGCGGCGATCGTCTTCGCCTTGGCGAGCAGCCGAATGACGTTGAGGTCGAAGTTCTTGTCGCTTTCGCTATCGCGGTAGTAGGTCGAGAGCGAGGCGACCATGGCCGAGAGAATCGCCATCGGATGCGCGTTGGCCGGGAAGCTCTCAAAGAACTTCTTCATGTCCTCGTGGATCAGGCTGTGTTTGGTCAGCCTTTCGCGGAACTCGGCCTGCTCGTCCGCGCTGGGCAGATGGCCGTAGATCAGCAGGTAGCTGATCTCGGTGAACTGAGAGTGGCCAGCGATCTCTTCGATCGGGTAGCCGCGGTAGCGAAGGATGCCCTGATCGCCATCGATGAAGGTGATCTCGCTCTCGCAGGCCCCCGTATTGCCGTATCCGGGATCCAACGTGATGTAGCCGCTACGGGAGCGCAGCTGGCTAATGTCGATCGCCTTTTCGCCCTCCGATCCCACGACGACGGGGAGCGAGTATTCCGTGCCTTCGAGAATCAAACGGGCCGGCGGCGGAGGGGCTGCGGTCACCGGAGGGGCGACGCCCGACTCCGGCTCCATG
Organism: Thermoanaerobaculia bacterium; assembly: GCA_044226625.1. Taxonomy (GTDB): domain Bacteria; phylum Acidobacteriota; class Thermoanaerobaculia; order Multivoradales; family UBA5704; genus DASYKS01. The sequence goes on along the minus strand of JBGAGQ010000071.1, from coordinate 4,783 downwards.
ACTTTGGTTTCGTGAGACATCGGTCTCTCTCCTAACCGAACGAGACGACACAACGACGGGATGAGGATATGCCCCTACGAGCATGAAAGCCATCCGCTGCGGGGCGGAAGATCCAGATTATGCCGCAGAGCGTCATTTGGGCTCAAACGACGGCGCTATACCTCTCGAAGCAGTTGGGTAATAGGTCGCCGCGATGCGGCGATCGCGGGCGGAAGTCCACCCAATACGCCCGTCAAGACAGCAAGAAGGATGCCGCTCATCAGGATCGTCGGCGTGGTCCGCAAGTTGAAGCTGATCTCGCTGAACGTCACGCCGTTCATCGTTCCCGCCGTGATGCTATTGAGTGGGAGTGCGGCCAGCGCTCCGACGCAACCCGCGAGGAGGCCGAGCAAAGCGGCCTCGAGTAGGAACGCGGAGAGAATCGTCCGCCGACGAAAGCCGACCGCTCGCAGCGTCCCGAGCTCCTTGGCCCGCGCCGCCACCTGGGCGTACATCGTATTCGCCGCGGCGAAACAGGCGCCGAAAGACATCAGGACGGCGAGAACGTTGCCTAGGATCACGAACTGGCGCGAGTTCTGGTTCGCCTGCTCGGCGAAGTACTCGATCTCGAGCTTGGGCTGCAGTTTGAGCTGCTGGTTCGCCTTGATCCGATCCACCAGGGCCACCGCTTCCTCGGCCGAAGCGGCCTGGAGGACGACGGTCGACACGTTCTCGCCCCGCCGAAAAGCGTCGCGCAGGTCGGCGATCGGCACCCAGATCTCGGAGTTGAAGCTGCCGCCGTTCGAATCGAAGATACCGACCACCCGGAACTGCACCCGTCCGAATTCCATCTGATCGCCGACGTTCAAGCCGGCGAACCGGCCCGCGAGCTTCTTGCCGACGATCACCTCGGCGCGGCCCGGCTCGAAGGTCCGACCTTCGATCAATCGAACCTGCGGCCGGATGTCGAAGATCGCGGGCTCGACGCCGCGGATCGAGACGTTGCTCTCGCTACCGTCGGCCCGCTTGAGGATTTGCAGAACCGTGGTCTGGCCCGAGGCGAGCGGCTCGCCCTTGGCGTTGCGCGCGACGCCCGGTAGGGCGGCAAGCAGCCGAGCCTTGTCCAAGCCGAAGAAGCTCTCGACCTCGGATTTCGCGCCGTCGCGCAGCACGAGCACGTTCCTCGCGTCGCCGCTCGCCGTGAAAGCCGTCTTGAGGCCCCCGGCGAGGGCGAGCACGCCGATGTAGACCAGGACGACGAAGGCGATCGAACCGATCGTCATCAGAGTCGTCGCGCGACGGACGAAGAGGCTGCGGAAGTTGTACTTCAACGGAATTTTCATCGCCTCACACCCTCCGGAGCGCGTCCGCGATGCGCATGCGCGATGCGCCGATGGCCGGCACCAGGCCGGAGAACAGACCGATCGCCACCCCGACTCCGAGGCCGATGGCCCAGATCCCCGGCGTCATGGTGATCGTGCTGAAGACCGGGAAGACCTTCTCCGCGGCTTTGGCGAGACCGCCGACCAGCAGATCGGCGAGGCCGCATCCGAGCAGGGCGCCGAAGACGCCCACCGCCAGCGACTCGAGAACCACGAGCGTGAGCACCTGGCCGCCGTTGAAGCCGAGCGTCTTCAGCACGGCCATCTCGCCCGTCCGCTCGCGGGCGGCCATCGCCATGGTGTTGGCCGTGATCAGGAAGATCGAGATCACGACCGCAAGGCCGATCGCGCCGAACAGGAAGCGAATGTTGCCGATCATCTCGAGGAAGGAGAGGTTGAAGGCCTTCTCGGTCTCGGCCCGGACTTGGGAATCCGAGTTCTCGAACATCTTCTCGGCCGTCGACACCACGGAGGTGACCGAATCGGGGCTGTCCAGGCGCAGAAAGTAGGTTCCGATCAATCCGCGGTTGCCGATCGCCTCTTCCAGGTACTTGCGGTGGAAGAAGATCTGGCGCTCCTGGGTCGGAGTCTCGGGTACGGTGAAGATGCCACGCAGGACGATGTTCGAGAGGTCGAACGGATAGATGTCCCCCTTGATCGTGATCGAGGTGCCGAGCTTCCATCCGTATTTGTCGGCGATCGCCTTGCCTGCGATGAACGCGCCGCGCTCACTTGCCCAGGCCGTTTTCTGGTCTTCCGGCATTTGGTATTCGGGGAACACCTTGAACAGCGTCGCGGGATCGCTCGCGAAGCGCGGGAAGAAGTTCTCCGGCCGGTCGTCCTTATAGGTACCCTGGTACCAGTTGAGGGGGGTGACCGCCTGGACGTGGGGGATGGTCGCGATCTTTTGCCAGTAGGCCTCGGGCAGGAGGGTGGCGAGCGAGACGGCGCTGCGGACCACCACGCGGGTGTCGTCCGCGCCTTCGGCGTTCGACATGGCCGCAAGGAACGCCCAGAGCAGGCAGAGCAACAGAAGGCCGAACGCCACGCTGAGGAAGGTGAGCGCGGTGCGCGTCTTGTTGCGTTTGAGATTCTTGAGTGCGAGAGAGCCGATCGCCATGTCGTCGTCCTCGGACCGTCTAGGCCGCCTGCTCTTCGACCAGGCGCCCTTTTTCCAGGTGTAGCACGGTCTTTGCCCGCGCGGCGGCGCGCGGATCGTGGGTGACCATGACGATCGACTTGCCGAAGTCCTGGTTCAGCTGAACCAGGAGATCGAGCACGTCTTCCGCGCTCTTGGAGTCGAGGTCGCCGGTCGGCTCGTCGGCGAGCAGCAGGTCGGGATCCGTGACGATCGCGCGGGCGATCGCCACGCGCTGCTCTTGACCGCCCGAAAGCTGGCGCGGGAAGTGCCGCATCCGGTCGCCCAGGCCGACCACCTCGAGGGCGGTCTCCACCTTGCGCTTGCGGTCGGCCTTGGAGAGCCGCGTGAGGGTGAGCGGCAGCTCGACGTTCTCGAATGCAGTGAGCACCGGAATCAGGTTGTAGAACTGGAAGATGAAGCCGATGTGCCGATGCCGCCAGCTCGCGAGCTCGCTCTCGTTCAACCGGGCGATGTCCTGGCCCGCGACGGCGAGGCTTCCGGAAGTCGGCCGATCGATCCCGGCCAGGAGGTTGAGCAGCGTGCTCTTGCCTGAGCCCGAGGGGCCCATCAGGGCGACGAAACCGCCTTCGGGCACCTCGAAGGTGACCCCGGCCAGGACTTCCACGTCGAACTTGTCTCGACGATAGCTCTTGGTGACTCGTTCCAGATCGACGACGTTGGTCATATCGACCCCTCCTCGAAAATGTAAGGGCGCCCCGGCTTCACGAAGCCTATTTCGTGGCGAGGCGCACTTTCTGGCCGTCCTTCAGTTCTTCCAGCCCGCTCTTGATGATGGTCTCGCCGCCCGAGAGTCCCGAGGTGACCTCGAAGCGGTCCGACGGTTTGCCGTCGACCACCTCGTCGACGCCCGCGATCTCGAAGCGCGCGAGTATGCCATCCTTGACCCGGTAGACGAACGGCGTCGCGCCGGAGCGGCCGACCGCCGACTTCGGCACGTAAATCCGAGGCTTCTCCTGCGCGATCCGTCGCGCCGCGTCGTCGCCGAGGAAGGTGACCGTGCTGCTCATGTCCGGAACCAGCCGCTCGTCCGCGTCGTCGATCGCGACCTTCACCTCGACCACCGCTTTTTGGCGGTCCGCGGTCGGCACGATCTGGCGCAGGTGGCCCGTGTACTTCCGGTCCGGTACGGCGTCGATCTTGATCTCGGCGGGTTGCCCCGGCTTGATCCGCGCGATGTAGCTCTCATTGATGTCGGCCTCGACCTCGAGCGAATTGAGCCCCGCGATGCGCACGATCGCGCCGGTCGACTGCTGGCTGGTGAAGCCGCCGGGAGCGACCATCTCGCCCACCTCGACGTTGCGTTCGATCACCACGCCGGAGAGCGGCGCCCGGATCACCGTGTAATCGAGCTGGGCGACGTCGGCGCGGAGGATGGCCTTCGCGGTTTCGACCTGGGCTTTGGCGATCGCGAGGGCGGTCGCCGCGGAATCGGCGGCCGCCTGGGTCACCACCCCTTCCGCAATAAGCCGCTGCTGCCGGCCGTTCTCTCGCTCGGCGTCGGCCGCGCGGGCTTCCGCCTCGGTCAGGCGCGCTTTGGCCTGGTCGATTTGCGCGCGCAGGTCGGCGCTGTCAAGCACAGCGATCACGTCGCCCTTCGAAATCTGGTCTCCCTCGTCGACCTTGAGCTCGACCACTCGGCCGATCACCCTCGAGCCGACCGCGGCGCGATCTCGGGCGTAGGTATATCCGGTGGCGGTGAGAACGGTCGAAGCCTCGGTCGGTGTCACCACCTGGACGGTCGTCGTCTCGACCTTGGGAAGGAGAAAAGGTGCCGGCGCGAGCCAGGCCCAAGCGGCCGCCCCGCCGAGCAAGAGCACGACGAACACCCAGCCCAGATGGCGCCGCGGTGGGGCCTCATAGGCCGCGCGATCCATGCGCAAGGCGGACAGGTCGGGACGTGCTTTGGGTGCGGTCGGCTCGGGGCTCACGGTCGAATCTCCTTCGGTTCAAACGAAATGGCGATGGGGGATTGGGAAAAATGTGACGCAGGGAGATACGGGGAAGCGCCCGCCGAGTTCTTTAAGCGATTGCCCTCCGAGATTTCGGGCTTGGAGTGTAGATCGCACAGGAGGTGTCGGTCTCCCAAACGTCCACCTGAGCCACCCGAACGTCGCGGTCTACCGCGCCTTCTCCCTCGGCCAGACGTCTCGAGACCTCCTCGCAGACGTACTGAGCGATCAGCTCCGCCGTCGTGTTCCGGACGTCGAACGGCGGGATGTCGTTGAGGACGCGGTGGTCGAACGGCCCGATCACCTCGGCC